>JADCFN010000025.1 GCA_020249505.1 Roseomonas sp.
CGGCATTGGCTTTCTGGTGTTCGATCTGCGCGCGCAATTGCTGGACAAATCTGCTGCAGCACTGCCGACGGGTTGGAACACCGTCATTCGCCCGACGCCGCCGCGATTTGTTAATGGCCGCTGCCAATTGAACCAGCAATTGGCCCGTGCGCGGCGCCTGACGCTGGATGCCGGCGTCAATGTCATCCTGCCTGATAATCCCGAAGCGGCTGAGGGGTATGATCCGGCCGTGCCAACCGAGCGTGATGCGCGCGGGGCGATTGATCCCTTGATGAGCACCACCACCGCCGTTGTGCTGTTCAACGCCTTTCGCCTCGGATCGGCGATGCCCTTGATGGCGATCCTGGGCGCCAATCCGGGCAATCGCTTTTGCGTCATCGCGCCGGCGGCCAAGGCCACCGCCATGCGGCCCGGGCAGCGCGATGGGCTTGGGCAATTTGACATCGGCTTTCAGCTGGATGGCGCGGATTGCCCGTTGTTTCTGGCGCAGTTTTGAAGCAGGCCGCCTATTCCGCGGCCTGGACCGAAAGGCGAAGGCCAAGGGAACGCATCACACCAAGCAATGTCGTGAGGCGCGGGTCACCATCCTCACTTAGCGCGCGATAGAGTGCTTCGCGCGTAATGCCCGCACCGCGCGCAACTTCTGTCATGCCGCGCGCGCGAGCAATGACACCAAGCGCATTTGCGATATAGCCGGCATCGCCGGTTTGCATCGCATCCGAGAGTAATTCCGCCTGTGCCTCCGGCGAGGTGAGATGACGCGCCGGATCAAAAGGCAGTGTCTTTATCGCCATGTCTCAATCTTCCAATTCAGCGGCAATCGCCTTGGCGCGCTGGATATCGCGTCGCTGACTGCCCTTGTCGCCACCGCACAACAAAATGATCAACACTTGGCCACGCTGTACGAAATAGACCCGGTAGCCAGGACCATGGTCGACGCGCAATTCCGAAACGCCGTCGCCCACCGGTTTAACGTCGCCCAGAAGCCCTGATTGCAGGCGCACAATCCGCTGAGCGATGCGTTCAACCGTGCGCCGATCGGAGAGAGATTCCATCCAGCTTGCGAATATGTCGGTCTGACGAACCTCTCTCATACGTAACTTATAGGTTACAGACCCCCTTTCGTCAAGTGAAATTGGGCTCCCAACAAACATTCCCGCAATGGAGCAACCCCATGAACGTTGTCTTTTCCCGCCGCGATGCGGAATGGTTCTCGCCACCCCATGCGCCCGAGCGGCGGTACCTGATCGCGCCACTGACCTTTCGTGAGCGTCAGGCCTTTCGCGCCGATCTTGCGCGTGATGGTGGGATCTATCCGCCGCAGGCGCAGATGCTGGAAGCGTTGCGCCTTGCCATCACCGAAGCCGCACCCGGCAATGCCGAGGAACTCGCGGCCGCCATTGCGCGCGCTGAGGCTGAGCCGGATGATCCTGAAGCGCAGGCACCGCTTGCGATGATCGAAGCCGCCTGTGCAGCCATTCCAAGTTATGCCGGTCTGCTGGCGGCGCGCCAGCGCTACATCGGCATGCTACCCTGGGTGGCAGCACGGCATGCTTTGCGCGGCTGGGAGGGTGCCGATCTGCCACCCTTCAAGCGTGATCGCGGCCTGGTCTCCGAAGCTTTGATGGATGCCTTGCCGCAGGAGGATATCGAGCCGATCGGCTGGCGCGCGAGTGCGCTGATGCAGCCCGGTCGAGATGCGGAAAAAAACTCCGCGGCGCCCTCGCCATCGCCCGCGAGCCCAGCGCCTATGACGGTGGATTGAGATCCGCCGAGGGTGGCGATTGGTTGGTGGGCGGCGATACCTGGGCGGAGAACCCGCGCTTGGTGATTGCCGAGCCCTGGCAAGCCTTTGTGCGGCTGTGGGCCGCGTGTCGCGGCGGCATGGGCGGCATTGCGCATTGGCCGGATGCGGGGGGCGTGAATGACCAAGCGGCCTGGGTGGTGGATGGGTTTGCGGTGCTGGCCGGTACGGAGGCCCAGATGGAGGGGGAACGGCGAAAGTTGGGGGCCGGTTAGGTGAGATCCTCCATCGGTAGGCGCAGCGCATTGGCAACAGCGCGTATCGCCGCAGCGCTGCCCGGCTTTCGGCCACTCTCAATCTCCGAGAGATAGCTCACCGATACGCTCGCCATCTCTGCCAGCGCAGTCAGTGTCAGCCCGCGATGCTCGCGCCAAATGCGTATCGCGCTCTCACCGGCGAGCAGCCGATCCACCAGCGGGCCCGGCAGATAATCAGCGCGCGCTGCATCTTTGCCGAGTGCTGCTTCCCGTGCTTCCTGCTCATCGATCGCATGATGATCAATACGATCTTCCGCAGCAGCAATCAGCGCCTCGTAATCGCGACGCGAAAGCGTCACGGTCTCAGGGGTTTCGGCCAAAGGCCTGAAATGATTCATCGCTCATAAACCTCCCGACGGTGGCCGATGCGGTCCACGACCACATTTTCTCCATCAATACGAAACACGGCACGGTAATCGCCCTGGCGAACCCTGAACCGCCCTCGCGGTTCTCCCTGGAGCGCCGTGACGCTGGCGTGCTGTTCGCCTGGTGCGGCGGCAATCGCGTCTAGCCGCGCCTTGAGTTGTGCTCGCTCCCGTTTTGGCATGCCCATCAGGGCCTTCAATGCGGCGGGGGAGAGCAACAGCACCATGGGCAGAGTTTTCGCTGATAGCGAAAACTAAGGCAAGTGAAATTTCGCTGATAGCGAAAATTCGGTGTTCCCCCATGCCCCTCCTCCTCGCCACAATCCGCGGCGACCTCCGTGCTGCCATGGAGGCCGAGATCCGCTTCGTCGCGCGCGCTATGCGCCGTGGCGTGGAACGCGCCGGGCGGGAAGTGCAGGCCGAACTCCGCGCCCAGGCGCGTGGCGCGGGTTTCTCCGATAAGGGCCGCGCGCTCGCCAATAGCTGGCGCCTGAAACTCTACCCGCCGCCCGGCGCCGCACCGCGCAGCTTTCGCCCGGCCGCGCTTGTCTATTCCAATGCGCCAAAGCTGGTGGAGGCCTTCGACAAGGGCCTGCCGATCACTGCCAAAGGTGGGCGCTATCTTGCCTTCCCAACCGGCTACAACGCCACGCGTGGCCGGCGTGGCGCCTCA
>JADCFN010000026.1 GCA_020249505.1 Roseomonas sp.
CCCGTCGGCCCCATTCGAGCCTTGACGGGCGGACGCCGGACGAGGCCTATTTTACCGCGCTGCCATCAATCCCGATGGTGGCCTAACCGAGGCAGAGACCCACTTAGGAAACGCACCAGAACTGTTCAAACAAACCGAGCCACCTCTAAAATGAGTGGCCGTCCTATCGGGAGCTGTGCCCTCATAAGATGAGCCTGGGCATATCCCGAGGCTAGCCCTTTTGGGAACCAGCAAAGACCGGTGCGACGGCGTTCATTGACGGGCACGCCGGTTCCTCATTAGCCTTGCCCCCACGAACTCAAGAAACCTTGGGAAGGTCTCGGGCACCATGCGCCGTATCGCGCCGTTGGGACGACGCCATGTTTTAGGCCGCATGCTGCTTGCCGCGGTGGGGGCACTCGCGGCGCCACCGCTGCTGGCCAATCGCGCCGTCACGCTCGGCCTGACGCCAGTCTTTCTTGATTCGGACATCGTCCTAGTGCGGCAAATTGAAGCCCATATCTCTTCCCGCCTCGGCAGGCCCGTGCAAGTGGTCAAGCGCCGGACCTATCGTGAGGTCACCTCGCTGCTGGTGGCAGGCCAACTCGATGCCGCCTGGATTTGCGGCTATCCTTTTGTGCAACATCGCGAAGCGCTGGATATCCTGGCGGTGCCACTGTATCGCAGGGCGCCATTCTACCAAGCTTACGTTATTGCGCGGCAGGATCGCGGTGCCGTAGGCTTGTCGGATCTGCGCGGCGATATTCATGCCTTCTCCGACCCGGATAGTAATTCGGGCTTCCTGGTCACGGGCGCCATGCTGGCCGATATTGGCACGGCGCCCAGCGCCTTTTTCGCACGCAGCTTCTTCACCTATGGCCATCGCAATGTGATCCGCGCCGTCGCCGCAGGGCTCGCCCAGTCGGGTTCGGTGGATGGCTATGTCTGGGATGTGATGTCTGAAATTGAGCCCGCGCTGGTTGGCGCAACGCGTATCGTGCAGGCTTCCGCGCCCATGGGCTTCCCGCCCTTTGCATCATCGCGCCAGGGTGATCCTGGGCTGGCCCGCGCCATCCGTGATGCGTTGCTCACCATGCCCGAAACGCCCGATGGGCGTGCCATCCTTGCCACTTTGCGTCTCGATGGCTTTGTGATCGGATCGTCCGATTTGTTCGACAGCATTGCGATACTCAGCCGACGCGCACGGGCGGCCGGGTGATGCGTCCCCTCACGCCGCGCCGCTGGCCACTGGCGCTGCGCGTACCGCTATTGATCACGCTGCTCATGATGGGTGTGGCCGCCGCCATATCCAAACTTGTCCTGCTTCGGCTTGAAGCAACCCAGGCCGCACATTTTGAAGAACTGAGTGGCGCTTATCTCGATGGGCTTTCAACCGCGCTGCTGCCGGCGATGATTCGCCGCGACCCGTGGGAAGCCTTCGATGCCCTGGACAGGTCGCGCACGCGTTATCGCGGCGTCGGGGCGCTTCGTGTACTTGTAATGCTGCCGGATGACATGGTGTTGGCAGCCTCCGATCCCATCCGTCATCCGCTTGGTGCCGCATCGCCGGCAGAAGCGGCTGCGGCACCGCTGCAGCTGCAGGTTGGTGCCACGACAAGCTGGATCCATCGCGCGGTGAGCGAGGGGGGCGTGCCGGTCGGGCGCATCGCGGCGGAAGTGGATGTGACGGCGCTTGCCAGTGAAAGGCGGACAACATTGCTCACACTTGTCGGCGTGAATGCTGCGCTCACGCTGTTTTTCGCGATCCTTGGCTGGCTTTTGGTCAGGCGCATGCTGCGCCCGGTGCTGAGATTGTCTGAACGGCTTGGCCGCGCCGCAGATGGCAGGCTGGACCCGATCCCTGAGGTGGAGTTACCACCCGCAGATACCGAAGCCGGCCGTGCCTTTCGCCACTACAATGCCGCCGCCACGGCTATTGCCGAACGCGAAGCGCTGCTCACCCGGCTCGCGGAGGAGGAACGCCGCGCATTGGTGGGTCGGTACGCCTCGGCCATGGCGCATGAGGTGAATAACCCGCTGGGCGGTCTGTTCAATGCGGTGCGCATGATCCAGCGCCATGGTGATGATCCGGAACGGCGCATGCGCGCGGCTTCTTTGTTGGAACGCGGCCTGACGGGCATACATAACATCGTTCGTGCCTCCCTTATCTTATGGCGTGGAGAGGCGGATGCGCGGCCGGTCTCCGCCGCTGATATTGATGATCTTCGCCTGCTGATAGAGAGCGAGGCACGGCGCCGCGATCTGGTGCTTGATTGGCAGCAGGCGATTGAAGGCAGCTTTCCGGCGCCAGCCCAGGCAGTCCGCCAGATTGCGCTGAACCTGCTGCTCAATGCTTGCGCCGCCTCACCGCCTGGTGGCCGCATTACGGTGCGCGCTGACGCTGCCGATGGGCTACTGACTTTGGTTGTGGCCGATGAGGGGCCTGGTCTGCCCGCGGAAGCGCGCAGACTGTTGCTGGATGGGCGTGCCGAACAAGTGCCTCAGGCGGGCGGCCTTGGCCTTTGGACGGTGGTGCGCCTGATGCGCGAACTCCATGCCGAATTGCAGCTTGCCGATCCGCCCGGTACCCATATCACCATCCGGATTCCAGATGCCAAACGCCGCACGCTCCTCCTCGCCGCTGCCTGATCCGGCGCCCCATGTGGCACTGATCGAAGATGATCCTGTCATGGGTCAATCGGTGGCGGATTGGCTGGCGGTGGAAGGCTATCGCGCCAGTTGGTTCCGCTCGGGCAGCGAGGCCGTCAACGCTTTGTCGCGTTCAGCGCCCGATGCCGTGATTTGCGACATACGCCTGCCCGATATGAATGGGGAGGAAGTCTATCGCGCGCTTGCGCTATCTTGTGGATTGGCGCCCATTATCTTCATTACCGGCCACGGCGATATCGCCCAGGCCGTGCGGCTGATGCAGGCTGGCGCGGCTGATTACCTTACCAAACCATTCGATATCGAAGCGCTGCTGCGCCGGCTTGAGGCCCTACTGGCGCCCCGCTGGCAGCGTGGCCAAGGCTACATTCTGGGCGAGGCGCCTGCCATCCTGGCCGTGGAGCGTGCGATCCGCCGCGTGGCGCCGATTGACTCGACTGTTCTGCTGACCGGGCCAAGCGGGTCAGGCAAGGAAGTTGCTGCGCGGCTTTTGCATGCTGAAGGACCACGCGTGCGACTACCTTTCGTTGCGACCAATTGCGCTGCCCTGCCCATGGATTTGCTGGAAAGTGAAATATTCGGCCATGAACGCGGCGCTTTCACAGGAGCCACAGCGCGGCATGAGGGGTTGGCGGAGCAGGCCGGCGCCGGCACCTTGTTCCTGGATGAGGTCGCAGAACTCCCCATGCCGCTGCAGGCAAAGCTGCTGCGCCTGGTGCAGGAGCGCGTTTTCCGCCGCTTGGGCGGCGAACGTGATTTGCCTTTCCGTGCGCGGATCGTTGCGGCGACCAATGCCGATCTGGAGGCGCGTATTGCCGAGGGGCGCTTTCGCGAGGATTTGTTTTTCCGCCTTGCCGTGATCCGTATCACCATGCCGGCGCTGCGCGAGCGGCGCGAAGATATTCTACCCCTTGCGCGTCGGTTTCTTGGCGAATTTGCGTCAGGCTTTGCCCGACCCTTGCGCGGCTTCACCACATTGGCCGAGGACGCGCTGATCAATCATGATTTTCCGGGCAATCTGCGCGAACTTCGTAACCGGATTGAACGCGCAGCCGCATTGACCGATGGGGAATTGATCACGGCGGGCGATCTTTTTCCTGAGCGCGCCTTGCGCATCGGGTCTGATGCGCCGGTACCAAGGCTCTCCGATGTGCGTGATGCCGCTGAGCGCCGTGCCATCACGGCGGCTCTCGCGGCAAGCCAAGGCGATGTCACCCGGGCGGCGGAATGGCTTCAGGTGTCGCGATCAACCCTGTTCGAAAAGCTGCGTCGGCTTGGCCTGCGCAGCGACAGCGTGTGATCCAGTCCGAAATATCGGACGGGTGCGGGGGTAGAGTCCGAAACTCCGGACAAGCAAATGAGACCGTCCTTTAGGATCAATGGCTTGGAGCGCCGCGTCCTGCGTGCGGCATGGCACCAACATTGCTCAGCATCTCCCAGCAAAGCCGGAAGTCCGGCTGCGAGATGGAGGATAACACAATGTCTGATGTCAAGCGCGAAGCCAGGCAGCGCGCCGAGGTGGATGCTATGGCGACCGAAGTGCTGCGCCACGGAACCAACACGCAGCGGCGGTCACTTTTCGTCTCGGCGGCCGCCTTCGGTGCGGCCGCCATGACCCTACCAAGCACTACACCGGCGTCGGCCCAGACCGCGCCCGCAGCACCTGCCGCCCCCGCCGCGCCTGCGCGCCGGGCCATCCTTAAGGATGACAGCCGCGTGCTGAATATCGGCGCCACGGTGCGGTCCGGAAATTTCTGGAATTTCAAGACTTTCATGACGCCGATTGAGGAATTCTATGTCCGCAATCACTACCCGACGCCGACCGTGGAAGCCCGCCCGGTTTTATTGCGTGAGAACTGGAAACTCCGCATCCACGGCGCTTCCGTGGAGCGCCCGGTGGAGCTCAGCTACAATGACCTGATCGGTATGCGCAGCCGCACCATCATCGCGACCATGGAATGCCACGGAAATGGCCGTACCTTATTCTGGGAACAGGATGGGCTGACGGGCCAGCAGGTTGCAGGTGGCAATTGGGTGCTGGGCGCGATTGGTCAGGCCGAATGGCAATATGTGCCCATGAGTGAAATCTTCGCCCGCGTCGGCATAAAGCCGGGCGCGCGCACCGTGCTTTTCTGGTCCGGCGTGGATGGCAATGATATGGGCCGGCCCATGCCCTATAGCGATGTGGTCGCGCTACAGCATGATATGGGCGTGTGCTTTGCGATGAATGGAAATCCTTTGGTGCCGGATCATGGCGCGCCGGTCCGCATGGTGGTCCCCGGTTGGGGCGGCACGGCTTCCATCAAATGGCTGACTGAAATCCGCGTCTCCGATAAGCGCATCTGGTCCCGCCTCAATACACGCGGCGAGGTATTCATCGGCCCGAGCTATCAGCGCCCGGAATTCAGCGCGACCGAGGATGAATTCATTGGCGTCGGCCCTGATGATATACAGGGCCCGATGGTCACCTGGATGCCGCCGAAATCCTTCCTGACTATTCCACTGGTTCTGGAAAAATCCCCCTCCGTACCGGCGAATTATCCCTTGCAGCGCGGACAGCTACCGCGGCTCTCAGCCGGGCGTCAGGAATTGACCGGCTATGCCTGGGCGCCACAGCACGGGGTACGGCAGGTTGAGGTCAGGATCAATGGCGGCGCCTGGCAGCGCGCAGAGATCCGGCAGCCAAATCTTGGCAAATACACTTGGGTCCGCTTCTCCACGCCGTGGGATGCGCCGGCGGGGCGGCATGTGATCGAAACCCGCACCACGGATAATGCCGGCACAACGCAACCGGAGAGTGTTCCAATGAATTCACTCGGCATGGCGAATTGGGCCATTCCAAAATTCCGTGTCGAAGTGGCCTGAAGGCCTGGCTGCGGGCGGTGTTCTGTGCATCGCCCGCGGTACCCTTATCAGAGGTTCTTGAACATAAAGAAGCAAAGCCATGCGTTTCTTGATATTGCCGCTACCGGCCTTGGCTGGACTTGCGCTGCTTGTTTCTGCTGCCACCGGGCAGCCTGCGCCCTCGCCGCAAATTTCTGAGGGGCAGCGCCTGTATGCCGAAAACTGCGCAGCATGCCATGGAGATGATGGCCGGCGCGGTGCCGGCTTCCAGACGCCTATCTGGGGCGAGCGGACACAAATCCAGAAATTCGGTAACGCTCTTGGTCTGTTTGAATACAATCAGATGATGATGCCCTTTGATGATCCGTCGCGTCTCACAGATGAGCAGAAATGGGCAATTGTCGCCTATATGCTTGCAAATCATGGCGCGATTGCGCGTGATACGACGCTTGAGGCGGGGAAAGCGGCGACGATTGGTATCCAATGAGTGGGCGTGGCAATGCGCGCAGCTCTTAACTAAGCACTCACGCTAGCCTTCGCAGAAACTATTCTGGTCTCTGCCTGTGCATTGACGATATTGGAGATGATGGCGCTTCTGACAAAGCTTGATGGAAGACAATGCACCGCTATGCTTGGCGGTTGCTGCAACCCTAGTGGTGCGATTTATGCTGACCTATCCCTTGCCCAAAAAGCCCCCACGCACCACTAGCCGTATATTTGGTGGGCCGATTCACGCCGCCGTCGGGAACCGACAGCTGCGATCGGACCACTAGCTAACTGCGTCAACCGTGACGGGATTACCATCAGCAATTCGAAGCGATGCTCTATGGCTGGAAGGCCGGCGCGCAGCATTACTGGTGCGGCGCACGCGACCAGGGAAATGTCTGGCATTTCGACAAGCCGGCCAGGAACGATCTGCACCCGACCATGAAGCCGGTAGCGCTGGTCGAGCGCGCTATCCGCAACAGTAGCAAGCCGCGCGATACGGTGCTGGATTGCTTTGGTGGATCGGGCACGACGATGATCGCAGCCGAGCGCACAGGGCGACGTGCGGTACTGCTGGAGATTGATCCCGCCTATTGCGATGTGATTGTACAGCGCTGGCAGGAAGAAACAGGGCAAGCGGCGGTGCTGGATGGCGGGGATCGAACCTTTGCCGATGTCTCGGAACTGCGCCAAGCTGCGTGATTATTCCGAAGACTGCATCCAGGACGGGATGTCGCGCTGGCCATGCAACACGCGCCACACATCAAGTGCATTGGGCTGTTCAATATAGAAGATCAGATAGGGAAAGCGCCGAAGAGGCCAAACCCTTAGCCCCTCAAGGCTAAGCTCGTAGGCATACCGCGGTGAGCCGATCGCGGGACTGCGGCCGATGCGGCGAAAGGCCTGCTCAGCCTCCTCGATGAAATCAAGGGCCAGCGCTTCGCCGCCCTCAGATCGGTAGTGGAAGCTTGCCCGCTCAATATCCTGCTCAGCAAGGATACGCAGGATGACCGGCTTGATGGTCACGCTTTTTTGCGTTGCTTCAGCTTTTGACGGAGCCCGTCAAAGTAGGTGGCGTCTGCCACAGCGCCTTGCTTTGATTTGGCCCCCTGCAGCAATAGCCCCTTGAGTTGCTGGCGGTCCTGATCCCGGCGGATCAACTCGCGGACATATTCGCTGCTCGTACTGTAGCCGCCCTCAGTGACCTGATCGTCAACGAAGGCTTTGAGCGTTTCGGGAAGGGAAATGTTCATGGTGCTCATGGAGCAAGTATGGCGGGTATGGCAAATTTTGGCAAGTTTTTATTGGCGACCTCGGCACCCGTTTGATTACAACCAATCAAACTGAATCATAGCAATGAACTAACGCTCATTCTTGCTTGGCTCGCCCCCCGCTACAGCACGAATGGTCCCTCAGGCGTAGGGAATTGCCCCGACGCCACAGCAAGGAGACCAAGATGAACGATACCCTTTCAACCGATCAGCTTTTCCTGGAAATCGCCAAGCGGCACATGCCCTCGGTTGAAACGCTGGAAACCAGAAACCGCGACGCGCTCGATTTTCACGATGTCGCGGTTTGGTCGATCCGAAACTCTCTCGCGGAAGCCTACGCAGCCGGCCAAGCCGCCGCAAAGCGCAGCAAAAAGCGCAGCCGCTAGGGCAAAGCGAGGGCCGAATGGTGCTGCCATTTGGCCCTCACATCATGATCAAACCCTGCTGAACATAGCAATGAAATAACGCTCTATTTCGCTTGGCTCAGCCCCCATCACAGCGCGAA
>JADCFN010000027.1 GCA_020249505.1 Roseomonas sp.
CCCTTCAAGGACCTGATCCCGCCAAGTCTTGATGACATTCGCGTGGACATCAAATTGCGCGGCAAGCTCTGCCAGCGTCTTCTCGCCCTTCACAGCGGCAAGCGCCACCTTCGCCTTGCAGGCAGGGCTGTGGTTCCGGCGGGGTCGTCTCGTCATGGTGTCTCCTGTTCACGGCTTCATGCCGCAGTCAGGCAGAAAATCCACTTATCCCAGTTGTTCAGATTCCCCGAGCCAGCTCTGAGTCGCGATTCTCTTGGCGAGATAAACTACCTTTTTGATAGTCTCTACGAGGGTAGCACCATGCGTTACAGTATTTGGCTCGACTCTAGATTGATGCCCAGTTTTTTCGTGTCTAGCCTACAGGGATCGTGGCTGCGTGTTGACAGTGATCGGATGATAGACTGGTCTGAGCCAAGGCTGATACAAGCATCTCTTTCGATCGAGGATGATTTGTCAACCACGCTAGAACTCGTTGTTGACGGCGTCCGCGTTGGACGTAGCAATATCAAGATGCCGCTATTTGTGCTGTCCGACCCGCTGGACTATGACGTGAATCACAACAAATCTGCGGGGGGCCCACCGCAGGATTTTTCTTTTGCAGTCGGGCAATTTGCAATGTACGGGCGCGAATTGGGGCCTGAGGAGCGCGCAAACATGCTGCTTTATCTCAGCGGCAAGTGTAAAGACCCGCAGCTCAAGGTCATTTGGTACGCGGCGCGGGCCTTCGGGCGGGCGCAGAGAGGGACAAAGGACCTCACACTGAATGGAAAAGCTACGCACGAGCTAGCTTGCGAAATTCAGAAATTTAAGGTCGAGTTGGCAAAGGTCCATGAGCCAGGCCCAGGGACAACAACCAAACGCCGTTAACCCTTGGTTCGGCCGAATGGGAAGGCCCGGGACCATAATGTCACGAATGCCTAGCGACGCATCCATCTATCCAAACACCCGCGCCACCGCCGCCACCCTCGCCCGCGTCGCCGCATCCGCAATCCCATCTGCGCGCCCGGGCAGCCAATGGCGCTGAAATGCCGTCAGCAAAACGGAAAGCGGCAAATCGGTGCGATAGCCAATGGCACCAAGCACGGGCAGCAACGCAGCCTCCTCCACAGGCGCCGCATCCGCGCCCGGCCAAAGCCCAACGCCATTCGCCGCCATTCCCTGCCAATCAAACAACTCCCCTGGGTCCTGCTTGCGATCGGGCGCGATATCCGAATGCGCCACCACATTGCGTTGATCAATCGGGTGGCGCGCCATGATCGCCAGGCACAAATCGCACACCGCCGCCATTTGCAGCGCGGGAAAGGGGCGATAGCCCCATTCATGGCCGCGGTTCACAATCTCGATCCCGATGCTGTTCGCATTCAGCGCGCTGCGGCCGCGCCAATGCGAAATGCCGGCATGCGCTGCGCGACGGGTTTCCGCCACCAGGCGAAACACCACGCCATCTTCTTCCACCACATAATGCGCGGAAACCTTGGCGCCAGCGTCGCATAGCCGCGCCATCGCTTCCTGCCCCGAACGCATGCCAGTGTAGTGCAGCACAAGTGTATCAATCACCGCGCCATCGGGCCGCGCTTCGTGATTGGGGCTGGGCACGTCTCGGATACTAGGCAAGCTACAAGCCCCGCTCGCGCTTGATCCTGTCCCAGGCGGCATTGATCTGCGCCACTTGTTCCGTGGCGCGCTTGACGAATTCCTGCGGCACACCGCGGGAAGCCAGGCTATCCGGGTGGTTTTCCCGCATCAGCTTGCGCCAGGCGAGGCGCACTTCCTCATCACTCGCCTGCCGTGTCAGGCCCAGCATTGAATAGGGGTCTTCGCCTTGCACCTCCGGCGCCACGGCGCGGCGTGTGCCGCCCTTCGCACGCTCCCAAGCGGCGGCATCCAGGCCGAAGCGCGCATGAATGCCGCGCAGCATATCGCCCTCGGATTTCGCCACCGGCCCATCAGCGCGCGCAATCTGCACCAAAGCCACCAGCACATCTTCCAGCATGGCCTTATTGTCGGCAAAAGCCTCGCCCAGCTTTTCCGCGAAAGGTTCCCACCCATCGGCGGTTTCGCGCGCCTGATCAAATAGGCGCCCGACCTCACCCAGCGCTTCTTCCGGCACGTGGAACAGGTTGCGGAAGGCCGCGATTTCTTCCCGCTTGATCGGGCCATCAATCTTGGCGAGCTTGGCAGAGAGCACAACGACGGAAAAAGAAAACAGGTTTTCCTTGCTGCCGAAAAACGCCATCAGGTCAGGTGTGGCAGCGGAAATGGCGCCACCCTTGCCGCCAAGCGCCCCGGCATCCGCGGCATGGCCAAGCGCGGCCCCCACCATGGCGCCCAAGGGGCCACCCATGGCGAAGCCCGCCACCCCGCCCAACATCTTACCCCAGAAACCCAAAACGCCTCCTGCTAGGCATTACTGCGCGGCTGTTACCACGAAAGCCTTGCCAGCCTGTAGATGTGCCGGATGGGCGGGCGCGGCAAGCTTTGGGCGTTAAAGATCCAGCGCGGTCGCGGTGGCCGAGAACAGGAAGGACGCCATGGCCGCATCCGCCCCAGGCCGGGCAAAGAGCAGCGCGCCCACTGGCATGCCCGTATCGGCTGCCAAGCCAGCCCGCAGTGTCACCACCGGCCCGCCGAGCACCGTGGTTGGAATGACAAAGGAAGGATCGCCAGTGCTGCCGGCCTCCGGCGCTACATCCGGCGCGGCAGGCACAAGGATGAAATCATCCGGCGCAAAGCCTGCCCAGAAGCGGGCGCGAAAACCCGCCAGGTCTCGCAGCGCGGCGTGATATTCCTCATCCGGGATAGCGAGGCCCTCGGCAATGCCATCCGCGATGGCAGTCGCGATCCGATCGCGCGGCAACCCGGCATGGGTGCGGCCAAGTTCCGCCAGCATGACGCGGCGATGGCGCGCGATCATTTCCTCAAACCCCGCGCCGGCGCTGGTGCGATGCAGCGTCAGGCCCGCGGCGCCAAGCTGTTCCGCAAGGGCCGCGACACGCGCCGCTGTTGATGGCTTTTGCAGCTTTTCAATCAGCGGGTCTTGCAGCAGCACAATGCGCGGCGTGGTGGCAGGGCGGCTTGCAAGCCTCAGATGATCCGCCGCGTAACCTGCGGCCAGATACGCCGCATCCTGTGCGCTGGTGCCAAAAGCGCCGACAGTATCGAAGGAGGGCGCGAGCGGCACCACCCCCACCCCACCAATCGCGAGTGTTGAGGGTTTGAAAGCACAAACACCCGTATAGGCCGCGGGCCGATTGACGCTGCCTGCGGTTTGCGTGCCAAGCGCCAAGGGCACCATGCCGGCTGCAATGGCGGCACCAGAACCCGCCGAAGACCCACCCGGCGTGCTCGCCAAATCCCAAGGGTTGCGCGTGGGCGGCAGGCTTTGGAAGAAGGCGTATTCCGTGGTGTGCAGCTTGCCGAGAATAATCGCGCCAGCCGCACGCAAATGCGCCACCACCGTGGCATCGGCACTGGCAGGCGCGATATCAGCCCGGGAGGGACTATTGGCGCGGGTTGGCAGGCCGCGCACATCAATAACATCCTTGATACCAACAGGAATACCATGCAGCGGGCCACGTAGCTTGCCTGACTTACGTTCCGCATCCAGCGCGCGCGCTTCGGTAAGGGCAGCATCGGCCAGCACATGAATCCAGGCCTTCACCTGGCCATCAACGGCGGCGATGCGGTCCAGATAGCGGCGGACCAGGGTTTCGGCAGTAATCTCGCCTTTCGCCATGGCGGCGGAAAGATCGCGAATGCGGCCAGGGTCTTGGATAAGGGGATTGGGCACGGTGCTTTTTCCGGTTGGGATAGATTTGGAGTTCACCTCAGCGGGCGACTTTTTGCACATAGAACTGCCAAAGCGGCAGCCATTGATAGAGCGCCAGCTTACGATGAAAGATATTCACGAAAGCATCAATCGCGGGCTTCGGCATCCGTGACGGCTCGCGTCTTTGAGGGGCTTGGTCAGACCAGACATAATCGTCAAAAATCAGCGTGCCTCCCACGCGTAGTAATGGAAAGGCCATGACGGCATCTGTCAAGACATCAGTCGCCTCATGCGACCCGTCGATGTAAATGAGGTCGAAGCTTTCCATTTGGTTCGAAACGATAAGGCCCGCCAGCGCGTCACGCGAATCCTGCTTTTCCTTCCGCAGGGAAACAGGTCTTGAGCTTCGCCCCAACGCAAGTTGCGTATTGTAATCAAAGCGGCGCTCTACCTCGGACATGACAGCCTCAACAAAACCTCCGGCTTTGTGTTCTATGCCGCCCTGCCAATTGTCAATACAAGTAATTGAGACAGGACCATCGACCAGCTTCGGGCATTGTTCGATCAGATAGCAGGCTGAGCGTCCTTCGAAGGATCCGATTTCCAGAATTCGCGTGGGTTTCAAAGCGGCCAGAATACGATTCCATGCGGGGATATGGCGCGAAAACCAATCCTCAGTGAAGTCGAATGCAGGGGCCATGTCGGAGGTTGGCGCTTCAGACATGCTCGCTCTCCCCATGCTTGCCACCTTCATGCGGTTTTTCCATCAGCCAATCACCTGCTCTCGCGCAATGCCGCGACAATCCATCTCAAACTCCAGATCAACCACGGGCGGGCGGCAATGTTGCCACGTCAGGCCATGGCGCGCGGCGCCGCGACGGACGATTTCCTCGGCAAAAAACGGCCCCATATCGTGCACCGTATAGGCCTGCACGCCTGTGGTGCTGCGCCAATCGGCGCCCAGTAACCCCATGCGGCGCTCCATTTCGCCAAGCACCCAACGCGCCTTGGCGAGCATGCCGGCCGCTGAGGTATCACCAAGCGCCACCGTATTGCTCCGATAATCGCCCTTGCCTTCTGCCGCTTCACCACTGCCCGCCACCGCGAATGATGGCGCGGCGCCGGCATCCGGCACGGTATAGACAAAGGCGTGAAAGCAGGGCTCGGTCGGTGGGGCGATTTCCGGGCAGACATTGCTGCGCGCCACAGGGTTCAGCCCATCGCGAAACAAGCCCCATTCCTGCAGCACACCGCCATAAACCCGATTGAAAGCCGCAAAACCCTCTTCCGTGAAAGGCGCGGGGGAGCGTAATTCACAGGCTGCAAAAGCAATCTTCGGCCGCCCGAGCGCTTTCAGATGGGCGGCAATGCGCGCAAAGCCCGCCATCAGCGGCACAGGTTCGGCAAAGCGCACGCGTTCCAGGCGAAAGCCAGGCTCTGCCGCGACGCCCGCGCTATATTGATAGACGCCAGGAATGAAGCGATAGCCCGCTTCGGGGATTTTCTGGACCATGCGCGATCTTCCGGCCTTGGGTTGCGGTTCGCCCATGGTGGTGGCAGTGAGGCTTAGGAACAAGCCCCTTCAAGGACATCAACATGCCCTCCCCCGTAACGCTTGGTATCATCGGCCTTGGCATCATGGGTGAGCGTTTGCTCCGCGCGGCCTTGGACCATGCCGCGGAAAGCGTCACGCCCATCGCGGTCTGGGATCCGGCACCGGCAGCAGCGACGCGGCTGGCCGGCATCACCGGCGCGCCGCGCATGCTGGCCACCCCGGATGCGGTAATCGGCGCTTGCGATTGCCTTTACATCGCAGCCCCGCCAGCGGCGCATATCCCGCTGGCCGATGCAGCCATTGCCGCCGGCCGCAGCGTTTTCATCGAAAAACCGCTCGCGACATCGCTTGCGGAGGCGCGCGCTTTTGTTGCGCGGGCAGAGGCAGCCAGCGCCCGCGCGGCGGTGAATTTCCCCATGGCGTCATCGCCCGCCGTGGCGCAGCTTTCCGCCTGGCGCGCGGCAATCACGCCTGAAAGCCTTGCCATTGAAGTCGCCTTCCCGACCTGGCCGCGCGGCTGGCAGCAGGCGGCGGCAAGCTGGCTCGCGAAACGGGCCGAGGGCGGGTTTACGCGCGAAGTTGTCTCCCACTTCCTGTTCCTCACGCGCCGGCAATTGGGGCCGCTCAAATTGCTGGAAGCGCAGGTGACTTACCCACAGGGCGATGGCGCTGAAACTGCGATCACCGCGCGGCTGATGGCGGGGGGCGTGCCGGTCTCGTTGCAAGGCTCAGTCGGCACCACCACCAAGGAAGATCACAATACCTGGACACTGAATGGCGCCATCCGGCTACGCGATTGGTCCTTTGCCGAAAGGCTCGGCGCGGATGGCACTTGGGCGCAGGCGCCGGATGCGCTGCCCAATGAGAAGATGCGCCCCCTGGTGCTGAAAGGGCAATTGGCCGAGGTAGCCGCCATGACGCGCGGGGCAGCGCATCGGCTGGCCACTTTGCGCGAAGCCTTGGAGGTACAGGAGATTGTCGAGGCTATCCTGGCAGCATAAATCGTGGTGTGGTTTGCCAATCAGCCCTTCAAAATTTCCCCATTATGCGCGCCAAGCCGCGGCGCCGGGCCGGCCATGCGTGGCCTTTCGCCATTGAAGGAAAGCGGCATCGCCACCAGGGAAAAATCCTCATTCGGTACGGGTTGTACCATGCCGAGCGCCTGGGTTTGCGGTTCGGCCAGCACTTCCGGAATGCTGTTCACCGGCGCGCAAGGCACACCAATACGCGCCAGCCGTTCCAACCATTCCGCGCGCGGCGTGATACGCATCAGTGCGGCGATCATCGGCAGCAGCAGCGCCTTATGCTTCAGCCTGGCGCGATTGGTCGAAAACCGTTCGTCACTCGCCCATTCCGCATGGCCCAATTCAGCAGCGAATTTCGCAAACAAGCGGTCATTGCCGCAGCAGACCAGCACTGGCCCATCGGCGGCATCAAACGCCTCATAAGGTGTCAGGTTGGGATGGCCAGAGGCATGGCGTTCCGGCAGCTTGCCCATATTCACATAGGCGCTGATCTTCTGCCCCGCCCACAACAGCGCTGTTTCGAACAGCGATGTATTCACCACACCACCCTGCCCCGTGCGGTGGCGCCGTTCCAGCATGGCAAGCGCGCCGAGCACGGTCCAAAGCCCCGTCCCCTGATCAACCACGGATGCCCCCATGCGCACTGGCGGCCCATCCGGTTCCCCAGTGATGGAAGAAAGCCCACCGAAAGCCTGCAATAGCGGTTCATAACCAGGCCGCAGCTTTTCCGGCCCGACATGGCCAAAGGCCGACATTTCGCAATAGATCAAATGCGGATGCCGCGCGGTCACTGTTTGCGCGCCAATCCCCAGAGCCTCTGCCGCACCGGGGCGGAGATTATGCAGCATGATATCGGCCTGGGCGAGCAGGCCATGCAAAGCTTCCACTCCCTCCGGCGATTTCAGATCGAGCGTGACGGATTTCTTGCCGCGATTGAATTCATGGAAATTGAGCGCATCACCATGCCGGAAATCGGGGCCCATGCGGCGCGCATCATCGCCGCCATCGGGCTTTTCCACCTTGATCACATCAGCGCCGAGATCAGCGAAAATCGCGCCCGCGAAGGGCCCGGCCAGCACCTGGCCAAGCTCCACCACGCGCACGCCAGACAATACGCCCGTCATTGCAATTCAATCCCGGCTTCGCGCACCAAGCGCTTCCATTTCTCGATCTCGGCGGCTTGGAAACGCGCGAGATCATCAGGCGAGCCCGGGCGCAAAACCATGCCGCTGGCGGTCAGGCGCTCGCGCACCGCGGGGCGGGCCATGATGTCATTCACCAGGCCATTCACGCGCGTGACGATTTCGGGCGGCGTGCCGGCTGGCGCATACATCGCATTCCAGGACAGCATTTCATAACCGGGGAAACCCTGTTCTTCCACGGTTGCTATATCCGGCATCATAGGAACGCGCTGGCGGCTGGTCACACCAATCGCGCGTACGCGCCCTTCACGCGCCTGCGGCATGGAAGTTGTGGCATCCACAAACATGACTTGCGCCACGCCGCCGATCACATCCGTGATGCCAAGCGGGTTTGAACGATAGGTAACATTCACCATATCCACCCCCGCCATGGCTTTGAACATCTCCCCCGCCACGCGAGATGAGGCACTGCCGGAGGCAAAATTGAGCTTGCCCGGATTGGCGCGACCATAAGCAACAAGATCCTGCATGGAACGCACCGGCAGATCATTATTCACCACCACCAGCAGCACACCCACGCCAATCAGCGCGACAGGGGCGAAATCCGCCACCGGATCATAGGGCAGGCGATGAAACAAAGCTGGGTTTGATCCATGCGTGGTATTGGCGGTGGACAGAAACGTATAGCCATCAGGCCGCGCCCGCGCGACCGCTTCGGATGCGATGAAGCCATTCGCGCCACCGCGATTATCCACCACCACGGGTTGGCCAAGCTCCGCGCTCAGCGCATCGGTGAAATTGCGCGTGGTGACATCCGTGCCGCTGCCGGCGGGGAAGGCAACAATGAAGCGAATGGGCCGATCCGGCCAGCGCCCAGCTTGCTGCGCGGCGGCGCCTTGCGCGCCAGCCAGGCCCAAAGCCCCCAAAAGCGCCGCGCGGCGCGGCATGATGGTGTGTTTCATGGCGTTTCCCTCGGCTCTGGCGCGGCGTCGCAGGCAGCGCCATAGTCACCGCCAAGCGTCATCGCGCCGGGCCGCGCTGTCAACGCCGGCGCGGAGCATTTTCAAGCCAAGTGGCTTCACTTGGCGACTCGGAAAATGCGACCAAACAAAGTTATGGTGCGTTGCCGGTGAACGCAGGTGAACCGGCAACGCACCAAGGGGGAACCGCCATGTCTGATCTGCCAAAGCATGTCCATTTCCATGAAGAAGGCCCGCGTGAGGGGTTTCAGATTGAACCCGTGATCTATCCTTTGGCGGATCGCGTGGCGCTGGTGGAAGCATTGGCTGAGACCGGGCTCACCGCCATTCAAGTGGCATCCTTCGTCTCCCCCAAGGCCGTGCCGCAAATGGTGGATTCAGACGCGTTTTTCGCTGCCATCAAAAAGCGCCCTGGCGTGCGTTATGAAGCGCTTTGGCTGAATGAACAGGGATTTGCTCGCGCCCGCGCCGCCAAGGGTATTGATCTGGTTGGCAAGATCAGCCTTTACACATCGGATGCCTTCGCCAAGCGCAACAATAATTGCACGGCGGCTGAAATGCGGGACCGCGTGGTGCGCTGGCTTGATCTTTACGCTGAAGCCGGCGTCACGGTGGAACGCGCCTTGGTGATGACGGCCTTTGGCTGCAATTACGAAGGCGAAATTCCACCCGAAAGACCAGTGCAGGAATTACTCTGGGCGCATCGGCTATGCGCGGAACGCGGCATTGATCTCAAGAAGCTTTATTTCGCCGATACCATGGGCTGGGCCAATCCGCAGGCGGTGCGCCGCCTGGTTGGGATGCTGCGCGAAAACCTGCCCGATGTGGAAGTGGGGCTGCATTTGCATGATACGCGCGGTCTTGGGACGGCCAATGTGCTGGCCGCGCTTGAGATGGGCGTTTCGCTATTTGACAGTTCCGTGGCGGGCCTGGGCGGTTGCCCCTTCGCCGGACATGGCGATGCACGCGGTGCCGGCAATATCTGCACGGAAGATATGGTGTTTCTTTGCCACGAGATGGGCATTGAAACCGGCATTGATCTTGACCGGCTGATTGAAGCCGCGCGGCTTGCGGAACGCATCATTGGCCGCCCACTCGCGGGGCGGATCATGCATGCAGGGTCGCTCCGGAAATATCGCGCGGCGTAAGTTGCATGGGTTAAGGGAACCTTTGATCACACGCACAAAATCACCGAAAATTACCGATGGGCCTGGTTTCGGTCGAAACTCCCACCAAAGGCTTTAGCGCTTGCGCGCAGCAAGCCTCCCGCGCATCTCGCCCCAAGCGTCCAGAAACCGCCCCACTGTCTCCGCCCCCGCATTCCAGGGCAACGAAACACGGATGGCACATGCCGCATCCACGCCAAATCCCATGGCCGCCAGCACATGGGATTGCCGCACCTTGCCCGATGAACAGGCGGCACCCGCAGAAACCGCCACCCCTGCCAGATCAAGCGCAATGACCTGGGTTTCCGCCGCCACGCCGGGTAGGATTAGGCTGGTGGTATTGGGCAGGCGCGGCGCGCTTGCGCCCGCGATCATCGCCTCTGGCGCCAAAGCCTTCACGCCGACTTCAATCGCATCGCGCAGCGCGGCCAGGCCTTCGGGCCGTGGGCAGGCGATGGCGGCGGCGAAGCCAGCGATGGCGGGCAGCGCCTCGGTCCCGCCGCGTCGGCCGGATTCCTGTCCGCCGCCGGTCAAAATTGGTGCGGGGTCCAAGCCAGGGCGCAGCAGCAAGGCGCCCACGCCCTTGGGGCCACCGAGCTTATGGGCGGAAAGCCCCATGGAATCGGCAGGACCAAGCGTGAAGGGCAGGCGGCCGGGCATTTGTACCGCGTCCAGATGCAACAGCGCGCCATGTGCCTGGCAAAGCGCGGCGATGGCGTCCACGGGATGCAGCACGCCGGTTTCATTATTGGCGGCCATGACCGCAACCAAGGCCGGGCTTCCCGCCCGCAACGCGGCTTCCAGCGCCGCCAGATCCAGGGTGCCGTCGGCCAATACGGGGATCACTTCGGCGTCCGGTCCCGCTGCGACCAGCACGGCGGGGTGCTCGGTCGCGCCCACTAGCACGCGCCGCCCGCCAGCAAGGCCGCGAATGGCCATGGCATTGGCCTCAGTCCCGCCTGAGGTGAAAACCACATCCCGCCCGCGCGCCCCGAAGCGGGCCGCAATCGCCTCCCGCGCTTCTTCCAGAATGCGCCGCGCCGCCCGGCCTTCGGCATGGACCGAGGATGGATTGCCCGGCAGCGCCATCGCCTCGGCCATGGCGGCGATGGCTTCCGGGCGCATGGGCTCGGTTGCATTGGCATCCAGGTAAAGCCGGGCCATGGCGCTTCAGCCGGGGGGCAGGGGGGCGGCGGCGCGGCCCAAAACCCGCCCGGCCAGCACGTCGGCCAGCGTCACGCCAGCCAGGAAAAGCCGGATCTGCCCGCCCAATTCCGCCCAAAGATCATGGGTTTCGCAGCGTTGCCCGGCCAGGCAGCCAGGGTTGCCTTCCTCGCACCTGGTGGCCGAAATCGGTTCTTCCACCGCATCGATGATGGCGGCGATGGTGATGCGATCGGGCGCGGGCAGCAGCCGATAGCCCCCCCCAGGCCCACGGGCCGATTCCACCAGCCCGGCGCGGCGCAGCCGGCCAAAAAGCTGCTCAAGATAGGCCGCGGATAGGTGCTGGGCGGCGGCGATATCGGCGATGGAAGCCGGCCGCGCCTCCAAGGGCTCCCGCTGCCCGGCCTCCCGCCGGGCCATTTCGGCGAGCGCCATCACCGCATATCGACCACGGGTTGAGAGCCTCATGTGTCAGCCCAACCTGACACCCGAAAGGGGGGGCAAAAAAATCGCGACTCCCGGCATGAAAACATTAGGAATTTCCAGTCTTGATCACTATATTGCTGCTTCCTCTGAGGGACGGGAAACCCCTCTGAGGCATCGGGGTGGCGGCTTCGGCGGCTCCTCGGCGATAGGATACCGCGGCGCTCCCGTGGCAATGAAAGCTAGGTTTGCCGATCTTGGCGGTCAAGATTTCCGCGGTCGGTGAGTGAGCGGTCAATGCGTATCCTGGTCGTGGGCTTTGGTTTCCCTGAAATGCGGCGCCGGTGCCGCTGGGTTCTGCATCGCCCATCCCCCATGGGCGGTGGGTTGCGAATCCCGCATCGGCCAAAAATGGAATGGACACGAGAAGAACATGCCAGAAGTAATGTTCGCCGGGCCTGATGGACGGCTTGAAGGACGCTATCACCATTCCAAGCGCCCGAATGCCCCCACGGCGCTTTTGTTGCACCCGCACCCGCTCCATGGCGGCACCATGAATAACCGCGTCATTCATGCGCTGTATCAGCGTATGCAGGCGCTCGGCTTTTCGGTGCTGCGCTTCAATATGCGTGGCGTCGGCCGCAGCCAGGGCCGTTATGATGGCGGCATTGGCGAAATCTCTGACGCCTGCGCGGGCTTGGATTTCCTGCAAACCGTCAATCCCAATGCGTCTTCCCAATGGGTGCTGGGCTATTCCTTCGGCGCCTATGTCGGCATGCAGGTGCTGATGCGCCGGCCGGAAATGGGTGGCTTTGTTTCCATCAGCGCGCCCGCTTCGCATTATGATTTCGGCTTCCTGGCCCCTTGCCCCTGTGGCGGGTTGATCCTGCACGGCGCCGATGATGAATTGGTGCCGGAAATTTCTGTGAAGAAGCTGGTTGAAAAGCTGAATACGCAGAAAGGCGTTTCCATTGACTATCGCGTCATGGCCGGCGCCGGCCATGTCTTCACGCCGGAACAGACCGAAAAGGTTGTGGATGCGGCAGAAGATCACGTGATGGGCATTCTGAACCGCAATCGCATGGCGCTGGCGGCTGACTAGGGCTGGCACCATGCGCCATGAAAAGGCCGCGCGGATCATTCCGGGCGGCCTTTTTCATGCGCACCGCTTGTGCTTTCATGATGCAAAGAACCGGGAGGTCACCATGAAATTATCGCGTCGCACGCTACTTGCCAGCGCTCTTGCCACCCCTGCCATTGCGCGCGCGCAAGGCGGTTGGCGGCCTGATCGGCAGATCACCATGATTGTTGCTTTCGCGGCCGGTGGCGGCACGGATGTCGCGGCGCGCACCATTGCGCGCTTCATGGAACAGGATCTCGGCCAGCCTGTTGTGGTGCTGAACCGCCCCGGCGCGGGTGGGGAAATCGGCTTCACCGAATTGGCGCGCGCCAGGCCTGATGGCTATACGATTGGCTTCATCAATACGCCGACCATCGTCACCATCCCGATCGAAAGGCGCGCGCGTTTCTCGCTCGATGATTTTTCGCTGATCGGGAATATCGTGGATGATCCGGGCGGCATGTGGGTGCTGCCTGACAGCCCTTATAAGACGCTGGCTGATCTGCTGGCGGCGGCGCGCGCCAATCCGGGCACAATCGGATATGGCACCACGGGCATCGGTTCGGATGATCATTTGGCGATGCTGGCGCTGGAACGCGCTTCCGGCACGAAATTTCTGCATATTCCCTTCGCGGGATCGTCTCTGGTGAAGCAGAATGTGTTCTCGCGCACTATTCCGCTGGCGGTGATGAATGTGGCGGAGGGCCTGAATGATTGGCGCCAGGGCACGCTGCATCCCCTGGCACAAATGGGCGAAACCCGCTGGGACCGTGCGCCGACCATTCCCACCTTGCGCGAATTGGGGTTTGATGTGGTGGAAGGGTCCATGCGCGGCATGGCGGCGCCAGCGGGCATGCCTGCTGAGATCATCGCGCGGCTTGCGGAGTCCGTTAAAAAGACGGTGGATAATCCCGAATTCCAAAAGCTGGCCGATCAGCAATTCCTGCCGCTGCGCTTCCTCGCCCCCGATGCCTATCGGGCGGAGCTGGTTGGGCTGCGCACACGCTATCAGGCGCTGTGGAACCAGCACCCCTGGCGGGAGTAACTACAATAGCGCGCCGATAATCCGCCCGCCCGTCAGCGGGCGCGGCGCGCCGGTGGTGCCGGGGAAACTCAGCGGCAGGCCGCGCGCGACTCGGGCAGCCAAAACCCCGAAAGCCTGGGCTTCCAGCGCATCGCCATCCCAACCCGCGACCTCTACGGGGCGTACGGGTTCTTCCAAGGCGCCGCCAAGGGCCTTCATCAGCGCCGGATTGCGCCGCCCGCCACCCGCCACCAGCCATTGCAGCGGCGGTTCCGGGAAATGCCGCCCGGCGGCGGCCACACATACGGCGCAGAACGCTACCAAGGTCGCGGCACCATCGGCGGCGGAAAGGCTGCCCGCCCCGGCATCACGCAAGGCACGGTCAAATTCCAGCCGATCGAGCGATTTCGGTGGCGGAGCGGCCAAATAAGGATGCGCCATCAACCGCCCCAGCACCGCGCCGTCAGCCTGGCCTGCCAAAGCGAGCTTGCCCGCGGCATCATAATCCTTGCCGGTATGCTGCCGCGCCCAATCATCAAGCGGCCCATTGGCCGGGCCGGTATCAAAGGCGAGCATCTCACCCTCCGGTCCCAGCCAAGTGACATTGCCAACGCCGCCAAGGTTCAGGATGGCGAGCGGCTTCGGCAAAGGTGCCGCGAGCGCGCGGTGGAATACCGGGACCAAAGGCGCGCCCTGGCCGCCGGCGGCGACATCAGCGCTGCGGAAATCATAAGCGACACTCATGCCCGTGCGGCGGGCAAGCAGCGCCGCGTCGCCGATCTGCCAGGTGAAGGGGGTGCCGGTGCGCCCTGGCGCTGCCGGGCGGTGCAGGATGGTCTGGCCGTGAAAGCCGATAAGGTCTGCCGGCAGGCCAATGGCTTCCACCGCTTCGGCATGGCGTTCGGTCAAGCGGCGCGTTGCATCCAGCAGGGCGGGGTCATCGGGGGTCAGGCTCTCGGCGCGGTCCAAAAGGGCACGCAGCGCACGGCGTAAGGCAGGGTCATAGGGCAGGGTCTGGCGCGGGCCGAAGCGCGCAATCGCCTCCCCATCTGTTTCCAGATAGGCTGCATCCACGCCATCCAGTGACGTGCCACTCATAAGGCCGATGGTTCTCAGCATGATGGGGACGTGCTACCCCCGCCCGCCTGTCGGTGGAAGCCCCCGGCAGGAAACGAGTTTCGACAAACCGGATAGCATCATGAACAGCGCGCGAAGCGATTTCCTGCATGTGGCGCGGGAACGCGGCTATATTCACCAAACCACCGAAGAAGGCGCCTTTCTGGCGCGGCTACAGGCCGGGCCGCTGGCGGGCTATATCGGCTTTGATGCGACCGCGGACAGCCTGCATGTCGGGTCCTTGGTGCAGATCATGCTGCTG
The DNA here is from genome assembly GCA_020249505.1 of Roseomonas sp. GTDB lineage: Bacteria > Pseudomonadota > Alphaproteobacteria > Acetobacterales > Acetobacteraceae > Neoroseomonas. Next base: position 14,747 of record JADCFN010000027.1, read on the forward strand.
CGCTTGATGCAGCAGACCGGCAATCGCCCCGTGGTGCTGATGGGCGGTGGCACGACGAAAGTGGGCGATCCATCCTTCCGGGATGAGGCGCGGCCCTTGCTTTCGGATGCGCAGATCGAAACCAACAAGGCCGGCATTCGCAAGGTATTCGATGCCTTTCTGACCTTCGGTGATGGCCCGACCGATGCCATCATGCTCGATAACGCGGAATGGCTGGACAGGCTGCTCTACATTCCCTTTTTGCGCGATGTGGGCAAGCATTTCAGCGTCAATCGCATGCTGACGATGGAAAGCGTGAAGCAGCGCCTGGAACGCGATCAGCCGCTGACCTTCCTTGAATTCAACTACATGTTGCTGCAGGCCTATGATTTTTTGGAATTGCGCCGGCGGCATGGAGTGGTGCTGCAAATGGGCGGGTCTGATCAATGGGGCAATATCGTCATGGGGACGGATCTGATCCGGCGCATGGATCAGGCGGAAGCCTTTGGCCTTACAACGCCTTTGATCACCACCGCATCAGGGGCGAAGATGGGCAAGACAGCGAAGGGTGCTGTCTGGCTCAATGCTGATCGCGTTTCGCCTTATGATTACTGGCAATTCTGGCGCAATACGGAAGATGCCGATGTGGCGCGCTTCATGGGATTGTTCACCGAATTGCCCATGACTGAAATCACCCGCTACGCCGCGCTGCAAGGCGCTGAGGTGAATGAGGCGAAGAAGGCCCTGGCGACCGAAGCCTGCGCTTTGCTGCATGGCCGCCAGGCTGCGGAAGCGGCGGCCGAGACCGCGCGCAAAGCCTTTGAAGAAGGGCTGAATGCGGCAAGCTTGCCGACGGTGGTTTCCGTGCTGCCCGCGTCGATTATTGACATACTAGTGGAACACAAGTTGGTGCCAAGCAAAGGGGAAGCGCGGCGCCTGATCGCCAATGGCGGAATTTATGCCAATAATGAGCCCGTTGCCGCGATTGACCGCGTACTGGCCGAAGCAGATTTACAGGATGGCGTGATCAGGCTTTCCATCGGCAAGAAGCGCCATGTTTTGCTGAAGCCGGCGTGACCTTATCCGGCTTTACTCCATAACTCCGGCTGCAATTCTTCCTTGCGGTTCGGAAACAGCATGGCGCAGGCGAGTGTCACGCAAGCAACCCCGCCCAGCACCAGCATGGATAGCGAGAGTGATCCCGTCGCTTCATGCAAAAAGCCAATGAGTGGTGAGGCAATCGCCGCGCCCAGAAAGCCAACCGTAAATCGAATCGAATAAAGCTTCGCGCGCAAGGCGGGGGCAACATAACGCGCGGTCATTGTCTCATTCACTGTCACCTGGCCGAAGATGCAGGCTGCGACCAGCCCTGCCACCGGCAGCACCACCCAGCCATCCAGGAAAGCCAGCGCGAATAGCCCCGGCACCACTAGAATGGCGAGCGGCATGAACACGGTTTTGAGCGTGTGCCGGTCAATCATCCGCCCCACGCTGAATTGCGCGACACCGCCGCAAATAGTCGCCAGGAAGGACAGCAGGCCCACAATCGGCAGCAATTCCGGGCTGCCGGCCAGGCGTTCTTGCATCAGCTTCGGGATCAGCAGCGTATAGGCATTGAACACGAGGCCAGAGACGGTTGCGATGGCCAGCAGAATAATCACCGCGCGGCGCACCAAGGCGGGCGGGATCTCAGGAAAGGGCTTGCCGCCGGCCTGGATGCGCGCCGAATCAAAGGGCGGTTCGCGCCAGTAGAAGAACCCGGCAATGATGCAAGCGATTCCTGGGATAATGAAGGCCCAGCGCCAGCCGGCATCGGCGGCGATGAAGGCGGTCAGCACGGGGGCGGTTGCCACGCCCAAATTGCCGAAAACACCATTGATCCCCATGGCGCGGCCCACTTTCTCGCCGGCGGCTTCCACCAGAATCGCGGTGCCGATTGGGTGATAAATCGCGACAAAAGCCCCCATGGCGCCAAGCGTAATGGCGAGCGTCATGGGTGATGGCGCAAAACCCGCCGCCACCATGAAGGCGCCGGAGCCCATGAAAAAGGCCACCATCAAAAAGCGCCGCCCGAAGCGATCCGCAAGCCAGCCCATGGGCAGCGCGCAAAGCCCGTAAATCACGAACATGGTGGTGCCGAGTGCGAGGATCGGCCCGTAATCCGGACCAAAAATCCCCGCATCCTGCTGCACCATGGCAAGCACGGCGGTCGCCAGGATCAACAGGCTGTAATGGGTGAAACTATGCGCGGCATTGATCAGAACCACCTGCCGTCTGGCCGCATCCATGCACCTATCCCCCAAGAACTGTCGGCATCATGCAGTATCGGCGGGGCTTACGCCACGGGGGGCGCGGCGGCGTAATTGGCGGAGCACATCGCGCGGATGGAAGGCGCCAAGCGCCATGCCGGCAAGGGTAAAACCCGCCATGCCGACCAGGATCATGAGGCCCGCTCGCAGCAAGTTACCAAGCCCAGGCAGAACCAAGCCGATGGCGAAAACCGCAGCCGCCATCATGGCACTCGCCAGCACCAGCCGCGGCAGGACGCGCCGGCAGCGCCGGTCCAGCACCAAATGCCCGCGCCGCACCAGAAGCCAGGCAAGCAAGCCGCCATTCACCCAGGCCGCGATGCTGGTGGCAAGTGCGACGCCTACATGCCCCAGCACATCCATCAGGGCCAGATTAAGCGCCAAATTGATCGCCACCGACAAAATCCCGATCCGCACCGGGGCCGAGGTATCGCCGCGCGCAAAAAACGCCGGCGCAAAAACCTTCACCAGCACAAAGGCCGGCAGCCCGGTGGCATAGGCCACCAGAGCCGCCGCCGAAGCCGCACTCGCCGCCGCATCAAAGGCGCCGCGCTGGAACAGCGCCGCCACAATTGGCCCCGCCGCTACCGCCAGCCCCGCCGCGCAAGGTAGCGTCAGCAATACCCCCAATTCAATGCCGCGATTGAGCGCGCGATGCGCAGCAAGTTTTTCCCCCAGGCGCAAATGCCGCGCGAGCAAGGGCAACAACGCCGTGCCGAGTGCCGCGCCAATCACCCCAAGCGGTAACTGCGCCACGCGATCCGCGTAATAGAGGTAGGAGACGGAGCCACTCACCAGGAAGGAGGCGATGATCACATCCACCGCCAGATTGATCTGTGTGACTCCAGCGCCGAGCACCCCCGGCACCATGCGGCGCAGCACTTGCCGAATGGGGGGTGTGAGCGCCGGGCGCCGATAAAGGCGCAGCGTCATCCCTGTCTGCCGCGCCGCGACCCAGACCATGGCAAGCTGCACGACACCGGCGGCAAAGACCCCCCAGGCCAAGGCATGGCCAGGTGTGGGCAAATAGGGCGTGAGGCCAACTAGCGCGGCCATCAACAGCAAATTGAAGAATACCGGCGCGGCAGCGGCAGCAGCGAAGCGATCCAGGCTGTTCAACACGCCGGAGATCAGCGCCGTCAGGCAGATCAGCGGCATGTAGAAAAACGTGATGCGGGTCAATTCAACGGCAAGCGCAAACTTGCCCGGATTGGCCGCAAAGCCCGGCGCCAGCACGCCAATCACCTGCGGCATGAAGATCAGCGCAATCAGCGTCAGCAGCGAAAGCCAGAGCATCATCAGCGCGCCCATGCGTTCCGCCATGTCGCGCGCCGCTGCACGGCCTTCGGCGGCCAGGATGCCGGCAAAGGCGGGCACAAAGGCTGCGTTAAAGGCGCCTTCGCCAAACAGGCGGCGGAACAGATTGGGCAGTTTCAGCGCGACAAAAAACGCATCCGCGACCGGCCCCGCCCCAAGGCGGGAGGCAATCAGCATGTCCCGGGCGAAGCCTAGAATTCGGCTTGCCATGGTCCAGCTTCCAACGGTCAGCACGGATCGCAGCATGGCGGTGGTGTAGGCGGGGCCGCGGCGAAGCGGAAGGGCGCTTGTTCTCGGACCCGAGCGCGCCTAGGTGATAGGGTCTTCCCGGCCAGCGTGCCGAATCTTTCCGTGAGTAACCACGCAATACCATGATGAACGATACGAACGACCCCAACGCCCCCCAAGCAGCGGCGCAAGAACCCGCCCCCGAAGCCCCGGTCCTGAGCGCCGAGGAACGCCTTGTCATGCTGGCGCAGGAGATGGAGGCGCTACGCGACAAATGGCTCCGCTCCGAAGCCGAAATGCAGAATCTGCGCGCCCGCACCCAGCGCGAAGTGGCGGATGCGCGCGCCTATGCCACGCAGAAATTCGCAAGCGATGTGGTGGAAGCGGCGGAAAACCTGCGCCGCGGGATCGAAGCCCTGCCGCCGGCGGCCGAGGATGAACCCGATCTGCTGACCAAGCTCCGCGCCGGGTTTGAGGGGGTGGAGCGGTCCTTCCTGGGTATTCTTGAACGCAATGGCGTGCAGCGCCACGATCCCAAGGGCCAGCCCTTTGACCCGGAAAAGCACCAGGCTATGGCGGAACAGCCCGCGCCGGAGGGTGTGGCGCCGGGTACGGTGATCCATGGCTGGACTTCGGCCTGGATGCTGAATGGCCGACTGCTGAAGCCCGCCATGGTAGTGGTGGCGAAGGCCGAGGGCTAAGCCGGCCGGCTTGAAGCGGCGCCTATGGCGCTTGAGGGTGTCTGAGGCATTCCTTGCCGCCAGCCCTGCGATCTTTGGAAAACCTGCCTTCAGGCTGATCGCGGCCTGACTTTGCCGTGACCGGACGAAGGCCCAAAGGAAATACTGGCAAAACCCAGCGAAATCTCCCTGAGCTTGTTCCCAATAATCCGTCAGGAAGACCCCATCGCCCGATCGGCGGGCTGGTGCGGGAAAGAAAAAGGAACGACCATGCTTGGTGATCTTCGCGGCGTCATCCCGCCAATTTCCACCCCCTTCGACGCGCAGGGCAATGTCATTCATTCTGCCTTGGCCGAAATTGTCGAATTCCAGATTGCCGCCGGCGTGCATGGGCTGATCCCCGGCGGGAGCACCGGCGAAGGCCACACCTTCGAACGCGACGATTTCGCGCGCATGTTCGAAACTGTGGCCAAGACCAATCATGGGCGACTGCCCCTTCTGGCCGGCCTGATTGTCAATTCGACGCAGGAAGCAATCATTCGCGGCCGCATCTCACGCGACCTTGGCGCGGAGGGCCTGCAGGTCACGCCCGTGCATTACCTGTTCAAGCCGGATGAGGAAGCAACCATTGCGCATTTTCGCGCCGTTGCTGAAGGCACGGGTCTCCCCATCCTGATCTATAATGTCATCCCCTGGAATTACCTCTCGCCCGCGCTGCTGCTCCGCATCATGCGCGAAGTGCCGGGTGTGGTGGGCGTGAAACAAAGCTCAGGCGATCTCAAGCTACTGGCCGATCTGGTGTTGCAGGCGCGGCCGCAGGATTTGATTTTCACGGCGATCGATGCGCTGCTTTACCCGAGTTATGCGCTTGGGGCGCGCGGGACCATTTCGGCCCTGCCGGCAGCCTCGCCCCATGCCAATGTCGCCTTATGGGATGCCGTGCAACGGGGTGATCATGTCACGGCGAAGCGGTTGCATGAACGGCTTTTGGTGCTGTGGAATGCGCTTTCGGCAGAGAATTTGCCAGCCAACGTGAAATATGCGCTCGCCTGCCAGGGGGTCGCTTCCGGCCTGTCACGCGCGCCCATGCCAATGCCGGATGCGGCGCGCCAGGCTGCCATCCGCGCCGGGCTGGAGGGGCTGGGGGTTGCGCTGCGCAAGGCGGCGTGAGCAGCCCGAGCGCGGGGTAGGAGGTTACAACAGCGACGTCTCCGCCAATTCAATCGCGCGGCCAAGATCGACGCTGAGCAAGCGCGATACGCCGCGTTCCTGCATGGTCACGCCATAAAGCCGGTGCATCCGGCCCATGGTCAGCGGATGGTGCGTCACGATCAGGAATCGCGTGCCGCTTTCGGCCGCCATGGCGTCCAGCAAATCGCATAGACGTTCCACATTTGCATCATCCAAGGGCGCGTCCACTTCGTCCAGCACGCAGACTGGCGCGGGATGGCAGCGGAAGACCGCGAAGATCAGCGACAGCGCCGTCAGCGCCTGTTCGCCACCTGACAGCAGCGACAGGGTGGAAAGCTTCTTGCCCGGCGGTTCGGCGTAAATCTCAAGCCCGGCTTCCAGGGGGTCATCGGAACCGACCAAAGCCAGATGCGCGCGGCCACCGCCGAAAAGCCGCGTGAACAGGCTGCGGAATTCATTGTCCACACGGTCAAAGACCTCTCGCAGACGCTCACGACCTTCGCGGTTCAAATGGCCGATGGAACCGCGCAGCTTGGCGATGGCGTTCATCACCTCATCACGGTCATGCGTGATCTGGCCGATGCGTTCTTCGATTTCGGTAATCTCGATCTCAGCGCGCAAATTGACCGGGCCCATTTCGTCGCGTTCACGGATCAGGCGTTCTACCTTGCGCCGCGCCTTGTCTTCAGCAACGTCGGAGAGTTCTTCGGGCGCCGGCGGCAATTCCGCGCCTTCACCCAGGCGTTCAGCGATGCGCGCGGCCACAGCGGCTGAGGCGGTTTCCGCCGCTTCTGTCGCGGCCTGGGCGCGCACCTGTTCTTCACGCGCCAGCGCAAAGGCCGTGTCGGCGCCGCGGCGGGATTGGCTGCCTTCACTCACGCGCCGTTCAGCGGCCGCAAGTGAGGCGGCGGCGGTTGCATGGGTTTCGCTAGCCTGTTCAAGCAACCGCGCGGCTTCCGCGCGGCGGAGTGCGGCGGCTTCCGGGGCTGCGGCCAGCGCATCACGCTCGGCTTCGGCTTCCGCATCACGGCGGCAGAGATCAGCAACCCGCGTGGCAGCATCTTCGGCACGCGCGGCCCAAAGGCTTGCTTCATTGGCAAGGCTTGCACGGCGCGCGGCGATGGAACCAGCTTCGGCCGCCAGGGCGCCTTGCGCATCACGCGCCGCCGCTTCAGCCGCACGTTCTTCCGCAAGCTTCGCGCGCACTGCTTCAACGGTTTCGCGAAGCTCTGCCAGATCAGGTGCGGCTTCGCGCGCCTGCACCGCGCTCGCACGCGTTGCTTCCGCCTCAGTCACTTCAGCGCCGATGCGTTCCAATTGCGGGGCAAGCGCGGCGAGGCGATTTTCCACCTCTGACGCGCGGTTCAGCAAAACTGCCTGACGCTGGCGCGATTCCGCAAGCGCCATCTCAGCACGCCGACGCGCCTCCCGCGCATTGGCCTCGGCGTTGCGCGCCTCAGTTTCGGCGCTGGTGGCGGCTTGTTCTGCATGACGCAGCAAAGCGACATCAGGGCGGGCGGTGAACTGCGCCTCGGCTTCCAGCCGCGCGGCATCAGCTTCGGCGCGGTCTTCGGCAAGCCGTGCCAGCTGCGGCTCGAGCGCTGCAATGCGGCTTTCGGCGCGCGCATCGCGTGCGGCCAATTCACCCTCTGCCCGGCGCGCGGCGGATGCTGCAACTTCCGCGGCGCTACGAGCATTGCGCGCGGCAGCTTCGGCGCTGGCGGCTTCCGCTTCGGCGGCTTCGGCGGCGATCCGCGCAGCTTCCGCTTCCGCTGCGGTAACTTCCGCCTGATCCAGCCGCGCTTCAGCCGCACGCAGCGCATTGCGTTGCGCAAGCCGCACGGCGCCCGGCGTGGGGGCGCCGGCGTGATGCGTATGGCCATCCCAGCGCCAAACCGCGCCTTCTTCCGTCACCAAAGCCTGACCAGGCCGCAGCCCCGCTTGCAGCGCTGCGCCATCCATGCCGCGCGCGAGCAGGCCAACCTGCGATAGTGCACGCGCCAAGGCTGCCGGTGCTTCCACCAAGCGCGAAAGCGGCACCGCACCATCGGGCAAGGGTTGCGCGACCGCCAAAGGCGGCAGGTTGCGCCAATGCCGCGCGGCAGAGGCATCAGCGGGGCTTTCCAAAGCCTCACCCAGGGCCGCGCCAAGGGCGGCTTCCAGGCCGGGTGGCACGCGCACCTGATCGAGAATCGGCTGGGCAGAGGCTGTGCCACGCGCTTCCAAGACTTCCGTCAACGCTGCGACTTCAGCGGCGATACGTGCCCGTGCAGCACCCGCTTCGGCGGCCTTACGGCGCGCTTGCACCAGCGCTTCGGATGCTGTGGCGCGAGCTGCTTCCGCTTCACGGAGCCGCGCCGCGCTGCCGATCAGGGTTGCTTCCGCAAGCCGCGCGGAAGACATGGCGGCATCGCGTGCAGTTTCCGGAATACGTTCCGCAAGCGCGGCATCACGTTCGGCAGAAACTGCGGCATATTGCGCGACAATCCGCCGATGGCGTTCATCAGCGGCTTGCAGCGCGGCTTCACGGCGCGCGGCTTCGGCGCTGGCTTCCTCGGCACTGCGACGCGCTTCGGCATGCGTGGCAACAGCTTCAGTACGGCGCGCTTCTGCCTGTTCCAAAGCCTCACGCGCGGCGGTGAAGGCTGCTTCCGCCTCGGTCACCTGTTGCGCAGCGGCTTGCTTTTCCGTATCCGAAACTGCGCGCGCAAGGGCGGCTTCGTGATCCGCGCTCAGTGCCGCATGGGCTTCGCGCGCACGGCGGAGCCGCGTTTCCGCTGCCGCCAATTCGGCTTCAGCAGCCTGCAATTGCGCCGCACCTGCGGCGGCAGCTTCGGTGGCTTGATTGGCAGCGCGTTCGGCATCGCGCACCGCTTCGCTGGCCTCCACTAACGCTGCGGCGGCGGCATCACGCTGCGCGGGCAGCGCCGCTTCGCGTTCAACCAGCCCTGCATCTTCTTCCGCAATCCGCGCGCGCGCGGCTTCGGCATCCTGCGCCAGCGCCTCGGCATGCGACAAATCCTGGCGGAGTTCAGCCAAGCGCGCTTCGGCCGCTTCAAGTGCTGCGCGGGCGCGGCTTTCTTCCGCTTCCATGCCTTCCGCTTCAACGCGGCGACGCTCAAGCGCGGTGCGTGCTGCGGCTTCCTCCGCACGCGGCGCAGCAAGGCCCTGTTCGGCTTCATGCAACGCAATCGCCGCCGCTTCGGCTTCTTGTTCGGCAGCGCTGGTGGCAGCCCGCGCCGCTTCCAGCGCGGTAGCAGCGGCAGTCAGCGCCGTATTGGCGCGCGCGGCGAGCAACGCCAGCCATTCGCCTTCCGCTTGGCGCACCAGGCCAGAGATATTGCGATAGCGATTGGCCTGACGCGCCTGGCGTTGCAGCCCCTGGCGCTGCGCATCCAATTGGCCAAGCAAATCTTCCGCGCGGGACAGATTGGTTTCCGCCTGCCGCAGCTTCAATTCCGCTTCATGGCGGCGCGCACGCAGCCCCGCAATGCCGGCGGCTTCTTCCAAAACGCCGCGCCGGTCATCGGGTTTGGCTTGGATCAGCGCGGCAACACGGCCCTGGCTGACCAGCGCGGAAGACCGCGCACCGGAACCGATATCGGCGAACATGGTCTGCACATCTCGTGCGCGCAATTCCTTGCCATTGACACGGAAATTGCTGCCTTCTCCGCGAGAAATCCGGCGCGTCACTTCCAATTCGGCGATGTCGTGATTGGGCGCCGGCGCCAAGCCTGCGGCATCTTCCAAAAACAGCATCACTTCCGCGACATTGCGCCCGGCGCGCGTGGCGGTGCCGGCGAAAATCACATCATCCATTTCGCCACCGCGCATCGCCTTGGGCGAGGTTTCGCCCATCGCCCAGCGCAGCGCTTCGACAACATTGGATTTGCCGCAGCCATTGGGGCCGACAATGCCAGTCAGGCCCGGCAGCACTTCCACCGTTGTGGCTTCGGCAAAGGATTTGAAGCCGGCGATCCGGATGCGCGATAGCTTGGCGTTATGCGCGGCGCGCGCCTGTTCTTCGCTGCGTGCTGCCTCAGTGGTCTCGGCTTCGGGCGCGCTGACGGCCACTTCGGCTTCTGCCGGGGCAGGGGGTATTGCTTCGTCCATCACCGGGGGGTCGCTTCCCGTACCGCGGCTTCGAAGCGCTCAAAAGAAATTGCGCCGGGTAGTTTTTGCGCACCAATGATGAAGGTTGGCGTGGCACTGACCTGATGTTCCGCCTCCCCCTTCTGGCGGGCTTCCAGAATGGCGCGGGCCAAAGCGTCATCCGCCCAGGCGGCGTTGAAGGCATCAGCGCCCATGCCGGCAAGCGCCGCGATCTTGCCGATTTCCGCCTTGTGATCCACGCCGCGCGCATAGGCCCAGCGATCCTGTGTCGCGAAAAGCGCGGAGATGAAAGGTTCATAGCGATCAGCTGGGAAGCTGCGTGCCACGGCATGGGCGCGGAGCGAGATTTCATCCAGCGGGAAATCACGGAACACCATGCGCACGCGCCCAGTTTCCACTAATTCGCGCCGCACGCGCGGCCAGGTATCCCGGTGAAAGGCGCCGCAATGGCTGCAAGTCAGGGAGAAATACTCAATCGCCGTCACCGGTGCGTCGGCACGGCCAAGGCTACGTTCGTCCAAGCCGCCGACAGTAGCCGGGCGGGGCTGAGCGGGGGGCTGCACCGGTGCGGGGCTTGGCGGGGGTGCGGGCGCAGTCACGACCGGGGCAGGCGGCGCTGCCAGCCAACGCCAGCCAGTAAATCCGCCACCCAAAACCACAACAGCCAATCCGCCCAGCAGTAAGCGACGATCAGGCATCAATTTCTCTCCTCCGGAACCGGCGCGCCTTTTCGGGGGGAAGCGGCCGGGCCGATTTGGCTGGCAGGGGGCGACTCGGCCCCCTCAGCCTTGTTTTCGATAGACGCCGCGCGCCAATCTTTCCAGCGCCTCGCGCAAATCCCCTGTGGGTAACCCTTCCAGGGCGCTGGTGACGCTCTTCGGCAGCGCTACGGGGCGGGGCGGCAGGGCGGGTTTGGCCCCGGCCCGGGCCGGCTGATTGGTCTGCACGAAACGCAGCCGCTCCACCGCCACGCGCCCCAGCCCGCCATTGATCCGCGCCATGAGTTCCGGCGCCAAATGGCTGAGTTCCATGGCAATCGGCCCCGAGCAGGCGATGGTCAGGCTGCCAGAGGTCAAGCGCAGCGGCTGGGTCACCGCCGCCAGGGCTGGGCCGACCAGCGCCGGCCAATCCGCCATGATCTGCGCGGCGGCGGGGCTCTTGCGTTTGAAGGCCGGGCGCGTCAGGGCTGGAATCAGGGCGCCGAGGGGTCTAGGCCCCCCAAAGAACCGCCTTTCCTCCTCATTCCGGGACATGCTGTGAAACCGCCTTCCGCTACTGATCTGCTGCATTGGTATGACAGGCACCGCCGCATCCTGCCATGGCGCGCCCCGCCGGGACAGCGGGCAGAACCCTATCACGTCTGGCTTTCGGAAATCATGTTGCAACAAACAACCGTGGCAACGGTAGGGCCGCGCTTTTCACGTTTTCTGGCGCGCTTCCCTGATTTGCCGGCCTTGGCTGAGGCGCCGTGGGAGGATGTGGCGGCCGAATGGGCTGGGCTTGGATATTATGCGCGGGCGCGCAACCTGCATGCGGCAGCGCGGCAAATCCTGGCCTTGGGCGGCTTTCCAGAAACGCGAGAGGGCCTTTCCGCCCTGCCCGGCATTGGCCCCTATACCGCTGCGGCCATCGCCGCCATTGCCTTCAATGCGCCTGTGGTGCCCCTTGATGGCAATGTGGAACGCGTCACCGCGCGGATTTTCGCGGTGGAGGAAGCGCTGCCCGGCGCCAAACCCCGGCTTGATGCGCTGGCGCAGGGTTTTCTGGCCGATAAGGCCGCCCGTACCCGGCCTGGCGATTTCACCCAGGCTTTGTTTGATCTTGGGGCGGGGATTTGCGCGCCGCGCAAGCCCGCCTGTGCGCTTTGCCCCTGGCAGAAGGCGTGCAAGGCGCAAAAGCTCGGCCTGGCGGAAGCCCTGCCGCGCAAGGCGCCGAAGCCCGAGCGCCCCATGCGCCATGGCGTGCATTTTCTGCTGACGGATGCGGAGGGCCAGGTTTGGCTAAGGCGCCGCCCGCCTCGTGGGCTTTTGGGCGGCATGTTGGAAATCCCCGGCACTTCCTGGCGGGAGGCGGTTTGGACGGAGGCCGAGGCGCTGGCCCAAGCACCCATCGCGCTTGCCTGGCAGCCAGTGGCCGGTGAGGCGCGGCATGTCTTCACCCATTTCGCGCTGACGATGCAGCTTTATCGCGCGCGGCTGCCAGCGCGGGTCAAACGGCCTGAGGGCGAATGGCTGACGCCCGGGGAAGCGGCGCAGGCCCTGCCGAGTGTCATGCGGAAATTGCTCGTGCTGGCGGGCCTGGCTGCATGAGGTTTCGTAACAGCCGCGCGGCCCGCCTATAGTGGGAGCTATTGTGACCGCAGCACCCTTTACCCCCCCCTTTCCGGAACCGCGCGAAAGCCTGGCTGGGCCTTTCGAAATGATCCGGCTGCTGCGCGGCAATGTTCTGAGCGGCTTGCTGGCCCGCAGCTATCAGGCGGAATGCATCCCCTTGCATTTGCTGGGTCGGCGCATGCTGATCGTCAATACGCCCGATCTGGTGCGAGAGGTTTTCGTCCTGCGTGACGATGTGTACGGCCGCAAATCGCATGATATGGAAGGCGCCTTGGCGCCAGTGATTGGTGAGAGTCTTTTCATCAATCATGGTGAAGCTTGGCGCGAAAGGCGTGAAGCGCTTGCACCGGCCCTGCACCCGGCGGGGCTTCGGCAATTCCATCCGCTCTTCATCCAAGTAGCCGACGAATTGGCCGCGCAATGGGAAGCGGCAGCCGGCGGGCCGCCGCGTGATATCGCGCCTGATCTTGCGATTGCGACCGCACGTATTGTCATGCTGGCAGTTTTTGGACCCGAAGTGGCACCAGCAGCGGCGCACGCATTGGCCGCCGCCTTCGCGAGTTATCAGGAGGCGGCGGAAAACATAGATCTGGCCCATCTGCTTGGCCTGCCAAGCTGGGTGCCAACGCCGCAAAGCCGCCGCGCACGTCAGGCCGCACGCGATATTCGCGCCTTGATTGAAGCCCTGTTGCAGCGCCATGCGCTGACCGCGCCCTTTGCCCGTTTTGCCGCCACGCGACGCGATGATGGTAGCGCTGTGCTGCATCACGCGGCGCTGGTGGATGAGATTGCGATGATGCTACTGGCAGGCAGCGAGACCTCGGCTAATGGCTTGGCTTGGGCGCTCTATCTGGCGGCAAGCCATGCGCCCACACTCGAAAGGTTGCGCGCCGAATGGCAGGGAGTTTTGGCGGATGGGCGCGCGCCGGAAGCGGCTGATCTGCCGGCCTTGGTGTTTACCCGCGCGGTGGTGCAGGAAACGCTCCGGCTTTACCCGCCGGTTGCCATTCTCTCGCGTCAGGCCATGCGCGCTGATCGCATCAGGCGTTGGGATATCCGCAAGGGCGGGACGGTTGCCTGCCTGCCCTGGCTATTGCAGCGCAATGGGCTGATTTGGGATGCGCCGCATGAATTCCGCCCGGCGCGCTTCCTGCCGAATGCGCCAGAGAAACCACCCCGTTTTGCGCATATCCCCTTTGGACTTGGTCCGCGGGTTTGTGCCGGCGCTGCCTTTGGCATGGCGGAGATGCTGGTGTTTCTACCGGTCTTACTGCGGCGGCTGGATTTCACCATCGCGCCTCAACATCGCGTGATGCCGAAGCTTCGGCTGACCCTGCGGCCCGATGGCGGCCTGCCGATGCTGATGGCGCGGCGCGGCATGCGTGCATGATCTGGTTGTTCTGGAGCCTCGGCAGCGTTTCGTTGCTGATCGCGCTTGGCTTTTTGCTGCTATCCATCTGGCATTTGCGGAGCCTGCGGCGCGCAGGCGCGGATCGGGCGGGGCGGGTTTCACTTATTCTGGCGTTACGGGGCAATCAGCCGGGGTTAGCGGCGCTTTTCGCGGCACTCGCGGCGCAGGAATTTTCCGCGCGGCGGCTGATCATTGCACTGGAAAGCGCAAATGATCCTGCCTTGGCGCAGGCCCGCGCGCTGGCTGATCGGCTGCCCTTTCCGCTGGAATGGGTGATTGCCGGTGAGGCTCAGGCGACAGCACAGAAATGCGCCAATCTTGCCGCGGCCATGGCGCTGATTGATGAGCATGATGATGCGGTTGTGGTGTTGGATGGCGATATCAGGCCGCAGGCTTATTGGCTTGGCTGTTTGGTCGGGCCTATTTTGGATGGCCGCTATGACATCGTCACTGGCTACCGCTGGCTGCAACCGGGCCGCGCCGGGTGGATGGTGCAGGCAATTGCCTGGCTGGATCATGCCGTCGCGCTTTTGCCGAGGTTAAAGGGCATTACCGTATTGTGGGGCGGGTCCACTGCCTATAGTGCCGCCGCGCTGCGCCCGCTTGATCTGCCGCGGCTTTATGCGCGGCAATTGGTGGATGATCTTTCGGCCGGCCTCAAGGCGCGTGCGCTTGGCTTGCGCGTATTGACGCGCCGCGCCCTGCTGGTGCCGCTGCCAAGCGCTTCACGAGGTTTTGGATTTTACCGGCGGCAATTTCAATATGGCTGGCATTATCAGCCGGCTGCACCCGCCATCGGCCTGGGCGTGACCACGCTGCATGCACTGGGTATTATACTTTTGCTGGCGGCAAGTTTCATCGGTGATGGCTTGGCGCAGCTTGGTCTTTTGATGATCCTGTTGCTGCGTATCGCTGCGCTGCGCTGCCATATCGCGGTCGCGGAGAAAATTTCTTCCCCAATGACTGGCGCCGAGATTTGGCGTCAGGCCGTGATGGCGCTTCTGCCGCCGGTTACGGTGCTGATCCTTTTTCTGGTCATTCTATCTTCGGTCGCGGCGCGACGGATGCGCTGGCGCGACATCGCCTATGATATTGCTGGCCCGGAGAAGCTAAGCGTGGCGTGGCGGCGACGGTTTGATGATGCGGGCGGCTGAATGCCTCAACCCCCGGTGATTTCCGCGCGCAATTCATCCAATACGCGCAGGCCGCCGGCCTTGTTTTCCACATGCCAAAACAGCCAACCATTGCAGGAAGGTACTTCCTGCACCGCTGCGCCTACCTGATGGATGGATCCTGTAGCCTTTCCGCAGCGGAGCGTGCCATCGGCCCCAACCTCTGCCCGCCAACGCCGGCGCGCATCGGTCAGCACACTGCCCGCCGGCACCAGGCCGCGTTCCACCAACACACCAAAGGGAATGCGCGGCTGTTCGCGCCGCGATGGCAGGGCAAGCGCGGCTGATTCCGGCATGGGCTCCACCGCCGCCAGCCGGGCGCGTGCCCCTTTGGCGTAGCGTTCTTCGCGTTCAATGCCGATGAAGCGCCGACCGAGGCGCTTGGCGACCGCGGCCGTGGTGCCGGAACCAAGGAAGGGGTCAAGCACCACTTCTCCCGGCTGGGTGCAGGACAGGATCACGCGATGCAGCAGCGCTTCGGGCTTTTGCGTTGGGTGCAGCTTGTCGCCATTTTCGTCGCGCAGCCGCTCACCACCCGTGCAAAGCGGGATGAACCAGTCGCTCCGCATCTGGACATCATCATTCAGCGTCTTCATGGCGGCGTAGTTGAAGCGGTATTTGGATTCCTGCCCATGCGCCGCCCAGATCAGGGTTTCATGCGCATTGGTGAAGCGCCGGCCGCGGAAATTCGGCATGGGATTGGCCTTGCGCCAGATCACGTCGTTCAAAATCCAAAAGCCAAGATCCTGTAGCGCCACACCCAAGCGGAACACATTGTGATAGGCGCCCATTACCCAAATCGTGCCATCCTTGCGCAAGACGCGGCGGCATTCGGTCAGCCAGGCGCGGGTAAAGGCGTCATAGGCGGCGAGATCAGGGAAGCGGTCCCATGCATCATCCACGCCATCCACAATGCTCTCATCCGGGCGGCGCAATTCACCCTTGAGCTGAAGATTATAGGGCGGGTCAGCAAAGATCGCATGCACACTCGCCGGCGGCAGGCGGCGCAGCATGGCAATCGAATCCCCGACCAGAACCTGGTCCAAGAGCAGCTCAAGCTGCGTTCCCACCGTAAAATCCCTTGTTGATCACGCAAGAATCGCGCGCCCGAGCAGCCCGGTCAAGTCAGTTTCAAAACGGCCTGGTCCACTGGGCCAAAGCCGCGCCGGTGGTGCGGGGATGGGCCAAGCCTTGCAAGCGCTTCCCGATGCGCGGCGGTTGGATAGCCAGCATGGCGCGCAAAGCCGTAAGCCGGCCAGCGCGGATCAAGCCGGCGCATGGCCCGATCCCGCAGCACCTTGGCGATGATCGAAGCGCCAGCGATGGAAAAGCAGAGCCCATCGCCGCCGACGATGCAGCGCACCGGGCAGGTGAGCGGCGGCGGCTGATTGCCATCCACCAAAGCGTGATCCGGGGGTAGCAGCAGCTTCGCGACCGCGCGGCGCATGGCAAGATGCGTGGCGCGGAGGATATTGACCCGCCCGATCTCAGTCGCTGAGGCGGCGCCGACGCCGATTTCAACCAGCCCCTGCGCCTCGGCTTCGCGGAGCGCGGCAAAGGCGGCATCCCTCGCCGCTTCCTTGAGCTTCTTGGAATCTTGCAACAGCGCCGCGAGGCTTTCGGGTGGCGGAACCAGGAACACCAGGGCAGCGGCCAAAACGGGGCCAGCCAAAGGACCACGCCCCGCCTCATCCACCCCTGCCACGCGGCCACCAAGCGCCAATTCCAGGCTGAAATCGGGGCGCGTCATCATGTTTTGGCGCGCGGCAGCAAAAGCCAGCCGGCCAGACCCAGCACCAAGCTGCCCGCCAGCACCGCGAAGCCGGCGCGATAGGCGGCCTCCGGCCGCGTGAATTCATCCATGGGGAAGAAACCGATCACGAGGCCCATCAGCAAGGGCAGCAGGGAAGAGCCCAGCACCTGCGCCATATTCACCGTGCTCGCGCCGCGCCCGACCAGGTGATCGGGAAACAACATGCGCGCTTCCGTCACCAGCAGCACCGGATAGCTGGAAAACAGCACCAGCCCGACCAGTAGACTGAGCGCCACAGGTAGGGGTGGCGCTGGCCAAACCGCAAGAATTATCAGCATGGCAGCGGAAAGCGCCGCGCCCGCGCTGATCATGGCGCTGCGGCGGAAAAAGCGCCGCTCCAAAGGCCCCACCAGCAAAAGCCCAATCGGCATTGCAAGCCCCATCGCGGCGAGCGCCAGGCCGCGTTCATTGGCGTTCAGCCCATGCACATCGGCGAAATAGGGCCCGGCCCAAAGCCCGATGACCGTGGCGGCGGCGGCATAGGCCACCAGATGCAACGCCAGCACCCGCGAAAGACCCGGCAGCCGCCAGATGGAAAACTGGCCGCGCAGGGCTTCCATCAGGCTTTCTGGCTTGCGCGTTGGGGCGGGCTTCTCCGGCGGGTCATTCTGCACCAGCCGCCACCAGGCGAGTGCGGCAAGCCCCGTCAGGAACGCCGAGACCAAAAAGGCCGCGCGCCAGCCAAGCCAGCCCGCGAGCCACGCCAGCGGCGCGCCCGCCAGCAAAATCCCCAGCTGCGAAAAGGCAAATACTCGCGAAAGCGCAAGCGTCATCTCACTGCCGCCATACCAGCGCGCACAAAGCACCACAGCCGACATGAAGGACGCCGCACAACCAATGCCGATCAGTGCGCGCGCGATAAGCAGCGTGGTGCCATCCGTCGCAAAGGCTTGCAGCATGAGGCCCAGCACGGCAATCCCACTCAGCCCCGCCACCACCAGCCGCGGCCCCAGCCGATCGAGCGCAATGCCGACCGGTAGCTGCATCACGAGCAGGGAGGCGAAGAACATCCCATTGGCGGCACCGAGCATGGCGGGTGTGAGCGCCAGATCGACGCTCAATTCCGGCGCAATCACGCCAAGGGCGCTGCGATGGAACTGGCTGAGCCCGGTGAGTAACGCGAGCGCCAAGACCAGCGCCACACCAGGGGAAAGCCGGGCCATCAAGAGGGTTTTGGCCTATTCCGCCTTGGCGCCGGATTGGCGCACCGCGTCCCGCCAGCGTTGGCTTTCGCCCGCGACAAAGCCAGGCAATGCGGCGCGTGGGATCGGCATGGGATCAAAGGCGCGCTCCGTGAAAAGCCGCGCCATTTCGGGGCTGGCCAGCGCCTTGGTGGTTTCGGCTTCGATCCGCGCCAAGACAGCCTCGGGCGTGCCGCGCAGCGCAAAAAGCCCGGTCCAATTCACCGAAAGAAAGCCCGGCAATACGCTGGCAATGGGGGGTACATCCGGCAGCGCGGCATTGGGCGCGGCGGAGGCCACGCCAAGCGCGCGGATGGCGCCGCCACGAATTTGCGGGAGCGCCGTGCCGAGGCCATCAAACATCATCGGCACATTGCCCGCGACCAGATCCGTCATGGCCGGCGCGCTGCCGCGATAGGGGACATGAGTCATCTCAGCGCCAATGGCGGCGCGAAACATCTCGCCGGTCAGATGGAGTTGTGACCCCGTGCCGGAAGACCCAAAAGCCACCTGGCCAGGCCGGGCGCGGATATGGGCGATCAGCGCAGGCAGGTCGGTCATGGGCAAGGCGCGCGGATTGACCACCAGCACATTGGGCTGCTGCGCCAGCATGGCCATCGGCAGGAAATCCGTATCCGGATCAAAGGCGAGGCGCTGATAGAGCGCCTTGTTGATGCAAATCAGCGAAGCAGTGGCGACCAAAAGGGCGTGGCCATCGGGTTCGGACCTCGCAAAGGCCTCACCCGCCACAGTGCCGCCGGCGCCGCCGCGATTGTCAATCACCACCGGCTGGCCAAGCGCGGCGAAGAGCCTTTCGCCCAGCGCACGGGCCAGGATGTCGGTTGTGCCGCCGGCGGCGAAGGGCACGAAAATCCGGATCGGGCGGCTGGGAAAGGCGGGCGCTTGGGCCAGCGCAGGGGCGGTAAGCCCAGTGGCGAAAAGGCCAAGGCTAGAGCGGCGTGTGATGGTGGACATGTGGGGTGGCCTCCTCCTGATGGTTTTGAAGCTAAGCCGAAGTGCTGCCAGCGGGAAGCTTGCAACGGAGCGGCGCTGCGGACGAAATATTGCTCTGCAAGGGGCCGCACGCGAAACAGGCGCCAAGTGCTGCCCCTCCGCCGAGCAAAGCACTTGCCTTTTAAGGAAAACCCTTTCGCAATCGGCGGTAGCGTGGCAGGTTTCTACCCGTCGCGGTCGAAATGCGACCTGAACATTTCTTCCCGCGCGGTTTTTGTCCGGCGGGGATGGGAGAATACCATGTCGGCACCGAACTGGACCAATCCTGAAACCCTGGTGCTGCATGCCGGCTGGCGTGCGGACCCAACCACCGGTTCGGTCGCGGTGCCGATCCATCAGACGACATCCTTCCAATTTCAGGATACCGGCCATGCGGCGCGGCTGTTTGGGCTGGCTGAGCTTGGCAATATCTATACCCGCATCATGAACCCAACCGTGGATGTGCTGGAAAAGCGCGTCGCGGCTTTGGAGGGCGGTGTCGCGGGGCTGGCAGTGGGTTCAGGCCAGGCCGCGACCACCTTCGCAGTGATGAATTTGTGCGAAGCGGGGGACAATATTGTCTCCTCCACCGATCTTTACGGCGGCACTTGGAATCTCTTCGCCAATACGCTGAAGCAATTTGGCATTGAAGTGCGCTTTGTGGACCCCGCCGATCCGGAAGGCTTTGCGCGGGCGACCGATGCGCGCACCCGCGCCTATTACGCGGAAACCCTGCCGAACCCGAAGCTGCAAGTCTTCCCGATTGCGGAAGTGGCGGCCATTGGCCGGAAGCTCGGCATTCCCTTGATCATGGACAATACGGCAGCGCCGATCATCTGCCGCCCGTTGGAACATGGTGCCGCGATTGTCATGCATTCCACCACCAAATGGATTGGCGGGCATGGCAACAGCATTGGCGGTGTGGTGGTGGATGGCGGCAATTTCGATTGGGAAGCGCATGGGGATCGCTTCCCCACGCTGAACAAGCCTGATCCTTCCTATCACGGCGCGGTCTGGACCCAGGCGGTAAAGGCGCTCGGCCCGATTGCGTATATCATTCGCATGCGCACCTGCCTGCTGCGCGATCTGGGCGCGCCCATGTCGCCGATGAATGCCTTCCTGTTCCTGCAAGGGATGGAAACCCTGCCGCTGCGCATTGAACGCCATTGCGCCAATGCCACGCGCGCGGCCGCCTTCCTGGCGCAGCACCCTTCGGTGACGCGGGTGATCCATCCATCGCTCATGGAAGGCGAAAGCCGCCGCCGTGCGGACGCCTATTTGCGCGGTGGGCATGGCAGCCTGATGGGGATTGAACTCAAGGGCGGCAAGGAAGCGGGGCAACGCTTTATTGAGGCGCTGAAGATGTTCTACCACGTGGCCAATATCGGCGATGCACGCAGCCTTGCGATCCATCCCGCCACCACAACGCATAGCCAATTGGATGAAAGCGAACAGGCGGCATCGGGTGTAACACCTGGTTATGTCCGGCTATCCATCGGTATCGAGCATATTGATGATATTTTGGCGGACCTCGATCAGGCGCTGAAGGCAGCCCAGGCATGAACGCGGATCGTCGCCGTATGGCCGAAGGGCTTGGACTGACCGAGCCCACCCCTGCGCTTGGCGCCTTCCCCGCCATTCGCATGCGCCGCAACCGCTATGATGCCTGGACGCGCAAGCTGGTTGCGGAAAATGTGCTGAGTGTTGGTGACCTGATCTGGCCGATCTTCATCATGGAGGGCACCAATACCATCATGCCGGTGGCTTCCATGCCCGGCGTGGTGCGCGTGACGATTGACAAGCTGGAAGAACATGTCGCCCCCGCCGTGAAGCTTGGTGTGCCGGCGGTCGCTCTTTTCCCGATGACGCCATCCGAGATCAAGGATGCGGAAGGCACGGAATCCACCAATCCGAATAATCTGATGTGCCGCGCTTCACGCCTGCTGAAGGCGAAGTTTCCGGAGCTTGGGTTGGTGGGGGATGTGGCACTCGATCCCTATACCGATCATGGGCATGATGGCGTGATCCGCGATGGCTATGTCGCGAATGATGACACGCTGGCCGTGCTGATGGCGCAGGCGGTCAATCAGGCGGAAGCGGGCATTGATGTGATTGCGCCATCCGACATGATGGATGGGCGGGTCGCCGCCATTCGCGCCGCGCTGGATGCGCGGGGTTTTATCCATACGCGCATCATGTCCTATGCGGCGAAATACGCCTCGGCTTTTTATGGGCCGTTCCGGGATGCGGTGGGGTCTGGTTCATCGCTGAAGGGCGACAAGAAAACCTATCAGATGGATCCCGCCAATTCGGATGAGGCGATGCGCGAAGTGGCGATGGACCTTGCCGAAGGTGCCGATATGGTCATGGTCAAGCCGGGCATGCCTTATTTGGATATCGTGCGGCGTGTGCATGAACGCTTTGGCGTGCCCACCTTCGCGTATCAGGTGAGTGGCGAATACGCGATGATCGCAGGGGCGGCGCAAAATGGCTGGATTGATCGCGAACGTGCCATGATGGAAAGCCTGCTGGCCTTCAAGCGTGCGGGCGCGGCGGGGGTTTTGACCTATTTCGCGGTGGATGCGGCGGCGTTGCTGAAGCGGGGGTAAGTGTCCGCGATTGGGCTTATGCTCTCGGCTTCGCTGCCTTGGCTCTTGGCTTTGGTGCCCATTTCTTCGCCAAAGCCTTTAATGCGAGTGTGATGAAAGCAATATCGGGCGTTCTGGGATCAAACGCGTCAAGATCCATCCAGTCTTCGAATTCTTCGCGTCGTTCATGTGACGGGTCTGCCTTGGCAGCAAGCAATTCCTCATAGCCGGGATAGCCGCCAACATCTTCCGGGGGGCAATTTCCGTCGGCTTCGATCAGGCAGGGATATTCCTGGCCAGGCGCAGCTTCCAGAACTTTTTCGATAGAGATGGTGTGTTCCCAGCAATCACCGAAATCATAGATATAGTCGAATTTCTTTCTGCTATATTCTGTCAGAAATAACGAAAGGCGTGCCTTGCGCGCATCCTGCGCTTCATCCGGAAAATCTCGGTTCGGAATACCCCAACCCTCCTCACCAAGCCGAAATTCAAAAAGGTGACTATTGGTCCAGCCCATGGCTGCCTGGATCACCAGATGCAGCCGGTCCAGCCGAATATCGAAAGGTACCTCAACCCGGCGCATGACCCGGGGCTCCACATCATCCAGCGTGATCTTGAGGCGCGCTATCTGCATGCTGATAATTCCTTTCCTTCACTGTTTGCCACTGCACCACAATAACAAAATAAGGAATAGACTGCCTTCACCCGGCTGCACGCATCCGCCGCGCCGCCGCTTCGCCGATCATCACACAAGTGAAATGCAGATTGGCGCGGCAATCGGAAGGCATGATGGAAGCATCCGCCACGCGCAACCCTTCCACACCGCGCAGCTTCAAATCCGGGTCCACTACGCCGCGCGGGTCTTCATGCGCGGTCATGCGGCAAGTGCCGGCGGCGTGCTGGATATCGCCCGCCTGATCAAGCATCAGCGCATCTAGCGCTTCATCCGAAAGCGCGGCGGCTTCCGCCATGGTAAGCGCGGTTTCGCCAAAGGTGATGGCGTCCGCAATATCAGCCACCGGCGGCAGCGCGCAAAGCTTCGCAAGGCGCCGCACACCATCGCGCATGCGCAGCCGATCAACGGGATGATCAAGCATGTTTTCCTCCACCACCGGCTGCGCATCCGGATCGGCCGAGGTCAAACGTACTTCACCGCGTGACAGCGCATCATAAAGTGCCACGCCAATGCCGCCATTGGGTGCCACGCCGCCTTCCGCCAGGCCACGGTGATTATAGGCGATGATGATCATGTCACGCTCACCACCACCGCCAAGCTTGCTGCTATAGGTCAGGCAGCAATTGGTGTGCCGCGCATCGGCACCTTGCGCGCGAAAGCCGGGCTTGAGTGCCAGGCTCGCGCGCAGGATCGGGTGATCCATGAAATGCTGCCCAACGGCAGGTGCATCATGCAAAACTTCAATACCCAAGCCGCGCAAGGCAGTGGCGGGGCCGATGCCGCTTCGCATCAAAATGCAGGGGCTATGGATCGCGCCGGCGCAAAGCACCACTTCTCGCGCGGCAATATCCTCAAAGGTGCCAGCGCCGAAGCGTACGCGTACACCAGCGGCGCGTCGCCCTTCGAAGATCACACGGTCCACCAGGGCATTGCCGCGAATGGTCAGGTTCGCGCGCCCGCGCGCCGGTTCCAGATAGCCATCATTGGTCGTCACGCGCTGGCCGTGGCGCAGATTGATCGGGTTGCAGGAAAGCCCTTCGCCTTCCGGCGCATTCAAATCAGGCTTCACGGCATAGCCCGCCAGGCGTGCGGCATCGCGGAGCGCGCAATCAACCGCACCCCAGTTTTCTTCCGGCATGCGCCAGACAGGTATGGGGCCGCCCTGGCGCTTGCCGGGTACGCCGTAATTCGCATCATCTTCGATAGCATCGAAAATCGGCATGACATCGGCGGCTGACCAACCCTCACACCCTGCCTCAGCCCAGGCATCGAAAGCGGCTGGCACGCCGCGAATGGCGATTTGCGCATTGACCGCGGAAGAACCGCCAAGCGCCTTGCCGCGCCAATAGAATTTCGGTGCCTGCGCGCGGGTGCGCCGCGTCATCAGCCCAGGCCATTGCCAGGCGGCCTGATGCGCGGGGTCATGCATGAAGGGCACGATATTAGGGCTGCGCAAGGCCGCCGGCGCTTCCGCTGCGCGCCAATCACGCCCCGCTTCCAGGAGCAGAACGCGCCGATGCGAATCCTCAGATAGCCGCGCGGCCAAGGTGGCCCCTGATGAACCTGCGCCGACCACGATCACATCATACATGGCTGAAAAATCCTGACTTCATTGTTTAGCGCGCCATCAGCGCCTCGGCTCGCGCACGCTGCGCTGCTGGCAGATCCTGACGCGCCAGCAGCGCGGTCAAGGCATCGCGCACCTCAGCGGCTTTTCCTGTACTGATCTGCAACTCAGCAAGATCAAGCGCCGGTTCGGCCATGGCGGGTGCAAGCCGCATGGCCTGTTGAAAGGCATTGGCGGCTTCCGCCTGATTGCCGAGCTTCAGCCAAACGCGCCCAAGCAAATGGCGCAGGTCAGCACTGTTCGGATCCTGATCCAGACCTCGGCGTGTGGCGAGCATCGCTTCGCGCGTCCGGTTCATCGCCAACAGCACATTGCCTTCATGCAAAAGTGCCCAAGGATCGCGCGGCTGCATCAGGAGCGCCTTGCGGATTTCACTCAGCGCATCATCCAATCGCCCAGCCTGTGTGTAGACCTCCGCCAGGGCGACATGCACCCAGACGGCGCGGGAATCGAGTTGTTGCGCGCGGCGATAATCCTCAAGCGCCGCTTCCACGCGCCCCAGGCGGAATTGCGCGACGCCGCGTAGATACCAGGCAGCGCCCTGTTCGGGATTAGCGTTGATCATGATTTCAGCAACATCGAAGGCATCACGCGCACGGCCTTCGCGCAAATAGCTTCGCCCCATCAGGCCGCGCGCAGTGGTTTCGGTGGCGATATCGCCGCCCGCACTACGGAGCAGGGCACGCAGCTTGTCGCGCACAATGGCCTGATCCGGTTCATGCTGCGCCACATGCCAAGCGTAAAGCCTTGGCTGGATCACGCGCCAAATCTCGGGCGCCGCGCGCGCCAGCAACTGATCAACGGCATCAGCCGGTAAGCCATCAATATCGGCAATCAGCCCATGCCCCGCAAGCCGAAGACGGAGCTTCAGCTGTTCCTTCTCAAGCACAATCTCACCGGTGATACGCCGGCTGGGCGTGCCGAAAACGCTGCGCAGCAATGTCGCCAGCGCACGCAGCGAAAGCCCCGCAATCGGCACATTGAAATCCGGCTGATCGCCGGCCAATTCCAGACGCTGCTGACCAAGCCTTTCAGCCGTGACGGTGTTTTGCACCAGCACCACCTGATCAAGCAGGCGGAGCGCCACCACATCCGGCGAAAGTCCTGCTTCCGCCAGCCGGACCGGGACCTGGATGGGCGCGATTTCGATATCCTCGCGCCGCATTTCGCGCAGTAGCAACAGCACAAAGGCGGCAGCCAATAACAGCGGCACCACGCGGAAGACAAAGCTGTAAAGCCCATCCCACAGCGCCACCACAAAGCCGATCAGCCCTTCCTTGCGTGGGGGCAAGGCTTCTTCGCTCATGGCCTGTTCAGGAATTCCATGATGGCGGTGATCTGGTCCTGCGCCATCAGCGCCGGTGCATGGCCGGCATCGGCAATTTCATGCAGCCGCGCATTTGGCTTGCGCGCCATTTCGGCCGCGACGTCAGCGGGCAGGATATCGCTGGTGACACCGCGCAAAATCAGTACCGGAATGGCAATGGCTGCCCAAAATGGCGAAAGATCAATATCGGCGATATCGCCCGCGCTGAAGGCTTGGGTGATGGCAGGATCATAATGCAGCTTGAGCGCGCCATGCGCATCGCGCCTGGCAGAGGTTTCGGCCAAATGGCGCCATTCAGCATCGCTCAGCTTGCCAAAAGGCGCATGCACATCGCGCAAATAGGCTTCAAGCGCAGCAATATCGGCAAAGGCCGGGGCGGGGCGATTGATGTAGTCGCGAATGCGCTGAACGGCGGCGGCGGGGATGATGGCGCCGATATCATTCAGCACCATGCGGCGGAGTGCATTGCCAGGTGTGGCGGCAATGCCCATGCCGCAAATGCCGCCCAGTGACGTGCCCACCCAATCCACCGGCCCATCCATCCGCGCCAGCAAATGCGCCAGCGCCTGGGAATAGATCGGCGGCTGATACAGCGCGGGATCAGGCAACCAATCCGAAGCACCACGCCCCGGCAAATCAGGGCAGAAAACCCGACGCCCCGCAGCGGCAAGTGCTTGCGCCAGAGCATCAAAATCCCGCCCGGACCGCGTCAGCCCATGTACACAGACCACCGGGGCGCCGGACGCCGGCCCCCATTCCAGCCAACGCAGCGTGAAAAACCCCGCGGGCGAAAGCCAGCGCAGCGCGCCAGGTCGTGCCTCAGCGGGGATCGGCGTCACAGGATGCCCTTTTCCCTAAGTGCGGCAATGTCAGACGCGCTCATTTTCAGCACGGAAGCCAGCACTTCTTCCGTGTGTTCGCCAAGCACGGGCGGCGGGCTGCGATAGCTGGGCGGTGTCGCGGAAAGCTTCACGGGATTGGCGATGACCTTCACCGTCTCACCACTGCCATGGGCCATTTCCACGACCATTTCGCGCGCCTGCACATGCGGATCGGCGAAAACCTGTTCCAGCGTATTGATGGGGCCGCACCCGATTTTGAGCGCTTCCAGCGCATCAATCCACTCCGCCGTGGTTTTGGATTTCATGACGGGTGTCAGTGTATCCGTCACCAACTGGCGATTTTGTACGCGGATCGGATTGGTGGCGAAGCGCGGATCGGCCAGTAGCGCTTCCTGGCCGAAAGCCTTGCAGAAGCGTTCAAAAGTCGGGTCATTGCCAACCGCGAGGATGAGGTAGCCATCCTTGGTCGGGAATTCCTGATAGGGCGCGATATTGGGGTGCTGATTGCCAAGCCGAGCCGGGTTTTCGCCCGTCGCCAGATAGTTCATGCCCTGATTGGCAAGCCAGGCCACATGCGTGTCCAACATACCAATATCAATCTGCTGGCCTTGGCCCGTGCTGTTGCGATGATTTACCGCCGCCAGAATACCGATGCAGCCATAAAGCCCCGCGAAAAGATCCGCGACCGGCACGCCCACTTTTTGCGGTGAACCATTGGGTTCACCCGTGAGCGACATGACACCACCCATGGCCTGGATCAGCGCATCATAACCGGGGCGCGGCGCGTAAGGGCCGGTCTGCCCGAAGCCCGTGATGGAACAATAGATCAGCCGCGGATGGGTCTTGGCCAATTGCTCATAGCCCAGGCCGTATTTTGCCAAGGCGCCGACCTTGAAGTTCTCAACCAGGATATCGCAATGCTCAAGCAGCTTATGAATGATCGCCTGGCCTTCGGGCTTTGCGATATCGAGCGTGACAGATTTCTTGTTGCGATTGACGCCGACGAAGTAAGCGCTTTCCTTCGTGTTCGGCACGAAGGGCGGCGCGAAGCCGCGCGTATCATCGCCCGCTTCCGGGCGTTCAATCTTGATCACTTCGGCGCCCAAATCACCCAGCATTTGCGTGCAGGTGGGGCCGGCCAAAACGCGCGTGAGGTCAAGCACACGCAAACCGGAAAGGGGACCAATGGGGGAGGTCATGACACTCTTCCTCTCAGTAACTTAGGATGCGCCTTCAGGCGCCCTTCTTCACGCTCCGCACCGCCGCGGCCAGCGCCGCAACCTGATCCAGTACCTTCTGCGCCGTGCCAGGCTTGGCGCGGCCTTCGGCATCAAGATCATTCGCCAGAACATCAATCAACGCTGAAGCCACCACCGCACCATCGGCAATCCGCGCGGCTTCCGCTGCCTGTTCTGGTGTGCGCACGCCAAAGCCAATCGCGATCGGCAGCTTGGTATGTTTGCGGATGCGCGGAATAGCCTCGGCCAACTCGGCGCCGGTCGCGCTGCGTGTACCGGTAATGCCGGTGATGGCGACGTAATAGATGAAGCCGGATGTCGCGGCCAAAACCTTGATCATGCGTGCATCATCTGTGGTTGGCGCGATCAGGCGGATCATATCAAGCCCGGCGGCACGCGCCTGGGGTTCAATCTCATCCGCTTCTTCGGGCGGCACATCCACAATGATCAGGCCATCCACACCGGCTGCTGCCGCATCGGCGCAGAAATTGGCGCCATAGGACAGGATGGGATTGTAATAGCCCATCAGAATGATCGGCGTTTCGGTATCTCCAGTACGAAAGTCGCGCACCATTTGCAGCGTACCGGCCAGTGTCGCACCCGCCTTCAGCCCACGCTGGCCGGCGCGCTGAACGGTTGGGCCATCGGCCATCGGGTCGGTGAAGGGGCAGCCGATTTCAATCAAATCAGCGCCAGCACCCGGAAAGCCGCGCAGGATTTCCATGGCCGTCGCGCGGTCCGGATCGAAGGCTTCCAGAAAGGGGATAAGCGCGCCGCGCCCTTCGGCACGAAGGGAAGCGAAGCGCGCGGCGATGCGGGAAGACTGGCTCATGACACTCACATCGAAACGCCAAGGGCGCGCGCCACGGTGAAGATATCCTTATCCCCGCGCCCGCACATATTCATGATGATCAGCTTATCCTTCGGCATGCTGGGCGCTATCTTGATCACATGCGCCAGCGCATGCGCAGGTTCCAAAGCCGGGATGATGCCTTCCATCTTGGAGCATAATTGGAAAGCCGATAGCGCCTCATCATCCGTGGCACTCATGTAATCAACGCGCTTGATGTCATGCAGCCAGGCATGTTCGGGGCCAACACCAGGATAATCCAGGCCGGCGCTGATGGAATGCGCTTCCAGGATTTGGCCGAATTCATCCTGCAACAAATAGGTGCGATTGCCATGCAGCACGCCGGGGCGGCCCTTCGTCAGCGACGCCGCGTGTTCTTCCGTATCCACGCCCTTGCCGGCGGCTTCCACGCCATGCATGGCAACGCTCGCGTCATCCAGGAAGGGATAAAACAGCCCCATGGCATTGGAACCGCCGCCAATCGCCGCCACCAGCAAATCTGGCAAGCGCCCTTCAGCGGCCAGCATTTGTTCACGTGCTTCCGTGCCAATGACGGATTGGAAATCCCGCACCATCATCGGGAAGGGATGCGGGCCGGCGACCGTGCCGATGCAGTAATAGGTATCGCGCACATTGGCGACCCAATCACGCAGCCCTTCATTCATCGCATCCTTCAGCGTCGCAGCGCCGGAGGTCACGGGCACAACCTCTGCCCCCAATAGCTTCATGCGAAAGACGTTTGGCTGCTGGCGTTCCACATCGGTGGCGCCCATGAAGACGGTGCAGGGCAAATCGAACAAAGCGCAGGCCGTCGCGGTCGCAACACCATGCTGCCCGGCGCCGGTTTCCGCAATGATGCGCGTCTTGCCCATGCGCTTGGCCAGCATGATCTGGCCGAGCACCGCATTGATCTTATGCGCGCCGGTATGGTTCAGCTCATCACGCTTGAAATAGATTTTCGCCCCGCCGAGCTTTTGCGTCAGGCGTTCAGCCAACCAAAGCGGACTCGGCCGGCCCACATAATGGGTCAGCAAGCGCCGCCATTCATTCATGAAGGCAGGATCGCGCTTCGCTTCCTCATAGGCTTTTTCAACCTCAAGGATCAGCGGCATCAGCGTTTCAGCAACGAAACGCCCACCATAAGGGCCGAAGCGTCCACGGGCATCAGGCCCCTGGCGGAAGGAATTGGGCAGCGGCTTGTTCAAGGCAGTCTCTCAATTTGCGTGTGTTGCTGCCTGTTTAGTCTAGAACCCGCCAGGGTCAAACCCGGCGGGTGCGGCGCGCCTATTCCAGCCGCGCGGCCTCATCAAAGGAAAGCCGAGGGCTGCGCGGGAACAGGCCGGCGGGGTCGCCATAGCCCAGATTGACCAGGAAATTGGACTTCCAGCCGGTGCCGAAAAGGAACAGCTCATCCACCTTGGCATTGTCGAAGCCGCTCATGGCGCCGACATCAAGCCCAATGGCGCGCGCCGCCAGCATCAGATAAGCGCCCTGCAAGGACCCATTGCGAAACGCGGTCTTTTCCGCGAATTCCGGGCTGGAAGTGAACCAGGGCTTGGCATCCGCATGCGGGAAAAGCTGGCCGAGCTTATCGTAGAAATAGCTATCGTAGCAGACAATCACCGTAACCGGCGCCGCCATGGTCTTTTCCAGATTGCCGGCGGATAGCGCTTCCTTGAGCTTTGCCTTGCCTTCCGCCGTACGCACAAAGACAAAGCGCGCGGGTGAGGAATTGGCCGAAGTCGGGCCCCATTTCAGCAGCTCATAAAGTTCCTGCAGCTTGGCATCCGGCACCGGCCGGTCCTGCCATTTGTTCTGGGTACGCGCGGCGCGAAAAAGCTGATCAAGCGCCTGATCATCAAGGGGCGCGGCAGTTTCGGACATGGTTTGGCTCCGTCAGGGCAGTGAAAACAGGGGCGCTATAGCGTCAGGCTTCCACCTGCTCCACCGCCACCACTTCCGGCACGTAATGGCGCAGCATGTTTTCCACGCCATGCTTCAGCGTGGCGCGGGAAGAGGGGCAGCCGGAACAGGCGCCCTGCATGCGCAGCCGCACAATGCCGTCCCGGAAGCCGCGGAACACGATATCGCCGCCATCGCTCGCCACCGCCGGGCGCACGCGGGTGTCCAGCAATTCCTTGATTTGCAGAACAATTTCCTGATCGGCCGGCTCAAAATCCTCGGCATGTTCTTCGGCCGCGGCACCTTCCAGAATGGGCATGCCGGCCAGATAATGTTCCATGATGGCGCCCAGCACCTGCGGGCGGAGCATCTGCCAATCGGCATCCAGCGTCTTGGTCACGGTCACGAAATCCGAACCGAAAAAGACCCGCGCGACATCACCCAGGCCGAAAAGCCGCTCGGCAAGGGGGGAGCGGCCGGCGGCTTCCTCGGCGCTGGTGAAATCTGCCGTGCCGCGATCACCCAAAACATCCCGGCCCGGCAGGAATTTCAGCGTGGCGGGGTTGGGGGTGGCTTCGGTTTCGATGAACATGGCTAGGCCCTTTGGATAGGAGGCGGTTTCCGGACCTATCTGGTCCTTTTTCTCCCGAAAGGCAACAGGCTCAGGTCCCGCAGAAGGTGGCCAGCACGCGCTCTTCCGGCTTGGGCGGGTTGGCATAAGCGGTGTTTTCCGGCTGATCCTCAAAGGGCCGCGCCAATACGGCCATCAGCGCTTCAAAGGGGCGGAAATCATCGCGGTCCTCGGCGGCGCGGATGGCGGCTTCCACCAAATGATTGCGCGGGATGAAGGCCGGGTTGGTGGCGCGCATCAGGCGCGCGGGGGCTGCTTCTTGTGCCAACCTTGCCCGCCAACCCTCGGCCCAGGAATCAAACGCTGCCGGGTCGGTGAATTGCGCGCGGGCTGCCGCCGCATCGCCTGCCGCCGCATCCGCCAAGGCGCGAAAGGTCAGGGTGAAATCAGCGCCCTGTTCCGCCATGCGGCGGAGCAAATCCTCGATCAGCGCGGTATCTTCCGGCATGCGCGCCGCAATGCCGATCTTGCGTGCAAAGCCATCGAAATAGGCGGCCTCAAAAGCCGGGGCAAAGGCGCTAAGGGCGGCTTGCGCAAGCTGCAGCGCGGCTTCTTCCTGCTCCGCCAGCAGCGGCAGCAGTGCCTCCGCCAGCCGCGCCAGATTCCACTGCGCCATGCGCGGCTGATTGGCATAGGCATAGCGCCCGCCATGATCAATGGAACTCAACACCGTCGCGGGATCATAGGCATCCATGAAGGCGCAGGGGCCGTAATCAATCGTCTCGCCACTGATGGTCATGTTATCGGTATTCATGACGCCGTGAATGAAGCCGATGTGAAGCCATTGCGCGACCAGTCGTGCCTGCCGCGCAATCACGCCAGCAAGTAGCGCAGCATAGGGGTTTGCCGCTTCGGCTGCCGGCGGATCATGCCGCGCAATGGCGAAATCCGCGAGTAGCTTCAGCGCTTCCTGATCTTCCTGCGCGGCAAAATATTGAAAGCTGCCGACACGAATATGGCTGGCCGCCACGCGCGTCAGCACCGCGCCGGGTTGCAATTTTTCGCGCAGCACCGCCTCACCCGTCATCGCCACCGCCAGCGCGCGCGTGGTCGGCACGCCAAGCGCTGCCATGGCTTCGCTGATGATGGCTTCCCGCAGCATCGGCCCCAGCACGGCGCGGCCATCTCCCCCGCGCGAAAACAGCGTGCGCCCGCTGCCCTTCAGATGGATATCGCGGCGCTCTCCGTCACGACCAATCACCTCGCCCAATAATAGCGCCCGACCATCACCAAGGCGCGGACTGAAACCGCCGAATTGATGGCCGGCATAAGCCATGGCGAGTGGCTCCGCGCCATCCGGCACAAGATTGCCGGCGAAAATCGCGGCACCCTCAGCACCCGAAAGCGCGGCCGCATCAAGGCCAAGCGCTTCGGCAAGCGGTGCGTTGAAAAACACAAGCCTGGGTGCCGCGACCGCAATGGGCGCCTGCCGGATATAAAAACGCGCCGGCAGGCGGGCATAGCTATTGTCGAAGGAAAAGCGCGTGCTCATCCCAAACGCGGCATAGGGTTGGCGATGGGCATGGCCATTTTCGTCTTACCCAACGCATTCCAACCACGATCATATTGCGGAGGCGTGGGCACCGCTTCCGTGCGACCAAGCTCGGCTGCTGCATGCAAGGGCCAATAGGGGTCGCGCAGCAGCACGCGCGCCAGATAAATCCAATCCGCATGGCCTTCATCCAGAATGGCCTGCGCCTGCTTCGCTTCCGTAATCAGGCCAACCGCGGCGGTGACGATGCCAGCGCCCTTCTTCACCTCTGCCGCACCTGGCACCTGATAGCCAGGCCCAAGCGGGATTTGCTGGCGCGGGTCATTGCCGCCGGAAGACACATCCATGAAATCCACGCCAAGCGCCTTGAAGCGGCGCGACAGCTCTACGGTTTCTTCCGTGGTCCAGCCGCCATCCACCCAATCCGTGTGCGAAACACGCACGCCCAGCACAGCATCGGATGGCATGGCGGCGCGCATGGCGGCAGCGATTTCAAGCGGCAGCCGCGCGCGGCCTTCGAAATCTCCGCCCCAACGGTCATTGCGCTTATTGGTCAGCGGGCTCAGGAATTGATGCAGCAAATAGCCATGCGCGGCATGCAATTCGATCAGACGGTAGCCGGCCTTGATGGAACGCTTGGTGGCGGCGACGAAGGCTTCGATGGTGGCCGCAATTTCCGCTTCCGTCATGGCGCGCGGCGGCATGAAATCACCAAAGGCCTCAGCCGAGGGGCCAAGGGTTTCCCAGGAAGGCTCCGCCGGGCCTGGCAGCCAAGCCTGCTTGCGTGATGCCTTACGCCCGGCATGAGCCAATTGAATGGCGGGCACGGTGCCAAGCGCTGAAAGCGCGGACGCCAATTGCGTGTGGCTTGCCAGATGAGCGTCAGACCAAATGCCGACATCGCCGGGGCTGATGCGGCCTTCCGGCACCACGGCGGTGGCTTCCACCATCACCATGCCAGCACCCCCGGCGGCACGCGCGCCCAGATGCACCAGATGCCATTCGGTTGGGATGCCATCATCATGGCAGGAATACTGGCACATGGGTGCGACGCCGATGCGATTGGAAAAAGTAACGCCGCGCAGCGTCAGGGGGGAAAACAGATCGGTCACGGGCGGGAAGCCTCCGGGTTGGGCGAAGTGGTCCAGGGCGGCAGCCGCCCCAATCGGTTTTCGAATATGGCGAACCATTGCGGCGCGCCAGGGGGGGCGGGCAGCAAAATGCCGCGCCGATCGGTCGGGAAGCGCGCGAGTGTCACCGCATCCTGAATATTGCCGCCAATGGCTTCAACCATGCCGTGATGGTTGCGGATGACAATATCGCAATGCATGGGTCGGAATCGTCCCTGATCCCCGGCGCGATCCTGCCAATGAGCCAGCGGCGCACGCGACCGATCAGCGCAGAGCAAATCACCCGGCGCGGCAACGCGGTCCCGCACCCGATGCGGAATGAAGGGTGCCTGATGCGGAAATTCCCGCGCATCGGCGACCATGCCATCAATGCTGGTGCCATGCGCTGCAGAGGGCCGGAATTCCCGTGCATCAATCCCGGCTGTCTGCATCACAAAAGAAATGAAGGCGGCGGACCAGGCATCCTGCTGCCATTGCCCTTCATACCCCGCACGAAATAGCGCGCGATTGCGCGTGATGATATCGCGCCCTTCCGGCACCGCCCGCCAATAGGCTTGCAGGCGCGGGAAGCCGGTGGGGTCCGATTCCTGCGCTGGGCCCGGCTGCCGGTCTGACACTTGCCGCCCCCATTCTTCCCATTCCGCGATGGCGATGCGGAGCATTCTTTCGCGCGCCAGCGGCGGATAGGAAAGTGGCGCTTCCCGTGGCGCCGGCGGCGCGACGGCGCAGGCCGCGAGCAGCACGGTCAGCAATAATGCCAGATAAAGCCGAGCCTTGAGCATGCTTGCCTTCACACCTTATCCAGCGTGGCGAAGGCTTCCTGCGCGATATTCAGCGCCTTCAGCATGAAGGCGAACCCGTTGTAAGGCCCGCCCTGGATCAGCGCTTCAATGATGTCACCCCTGCTGGCCCCGATATTGAGCGCGGATAAGATGAATTTGCGCAGCAAAATATCATGATCCAAGGCCGCGAAGGACGCTACGGCACAAAGCGCGCGCAACCGCCGATCAAGCCCCGGCCGGTCCCAGATCTCGCCATAGCAATACTGCACCACCAGCGGATAAATGCTGCCCGTGGCGGGATTATCCGGCGCGGCATGGCCTTCATGCCGACGTTCAGCATGCAGCGCGCCTTGCAGGTCTCGGCCGCGTTCCATCAGCACTTCCAGCGAATCAGCGCGCGGTGCGTCGGGTTCAAGCGTGATGCCTTCCTCCGCAAAGACCGCTAAGGCCGTTTCCAGTGCGGTTTCGGATGCTGCGAAGCCCCGATAAATGCCGATCTGGATCAGGATTTCCACAATGGCGCGCGGCGTCAGGCCAAGCTTCAGCGCGGCGGCAACGTGGCGGCGCAATTGCGCCTGGTTTTGCACGGAACAGAGCACCGCCAGCGTCACCGCCATGCGTTCCTGGCGGGACAGGCCGGGTCGGTTCCAGATATTGCCATAGACAAGTTCGGCCATCAGATCGCCAAAGCCAAAGGCGCCATTGGCCAGCGCGGCTTCGCCCGCGCCGAAAATCTCAGCGCGCTCAGCCCTGCCGCTGCGGTTCAAATCATCGCGTTGTGTCATGGCCTACCCCTTCTGGCGCGGGGGCAAGCTAACGCCCCCCATGAATCAGGCAAGCGCCGGGGGCCTTCCCCTTCGCGCCCAGGCGGTCCACATGAGGGCCATGTTCCGCCGCGCCCTGCTTGCCGCCCCGCTTTTGCTGCCGCTCCCCGCCCTGGCGCAGCCCAGGGCGGCTGCGCTTTCCGACCGTGACAGACGCGATATCGCGGCTGTCGAGGCCTATTTGAACCGGCTGACCACACTCCGCGCCCGGTTTCTGCAAATCGCGCAGAATGGCGCTTCCGCGCAGGGCTGGGCCTATATCTCCCGCCCGGGGCGGATGCGCTTTGATTATGACCCGCCGGAACCCCTGCTGCTGGTGGCGGATGGCAACCAATTCCTGCTCTATGACCGGGAATTGAAGGCGCCGACCACGCTGCCCACCAGCGCCACACCGCTTGGGATGCTGCTGCGCCCAGAAATCCGGCTTTCCGGCGATGTGACTATCAGCCGCGTCCAGCGCGATGGCGGGTTTCTGCGCATCACCCTGTTCCGCACCAGCGACCCGCGAGAGGGCTCCTTGACCCTGGTGTTCCAGCCGGAACCGTTGGAATTGCGCCAATGGGCGGTACTGGACGCCCAGGGGCGCGAAACGCGGGTGACTCTGACGCAGGTTGAAACCGGGATGCCGCTAAATGCGCGCATGTTCCAGTTCAACCATCCGCAGTTTTTTGAGCCGGGCGGGGCGGGGGGCAGGTAATCAGGGCGGGTTTGCCGCCCCGCCCCCCGCGTGCTACCGCCCGGCGCAAACAGGCGGCTCTGCCCGCCCCCGCTTCGAAAGGTTTTGTCATGTCCGAACAATCCGCCGACCAGCCCGCCAATGGCCCCGCGCAGATGGCGCCCAGCCCCATCACGCTCAACTTGCAATACACCAAGGATCTGTCCTTCGAAGTGCCGGGCGCGCCGCAAATCTTCATCAATCTGCGCGAAGCGCCCAAGGTTGACATTGCGCTGGATGTCCAGGCCCGCCGCCTGCAGGAAGGCCAGGAGAATTTTGAGGTCACGCTTCAAATCCGCTGCGAAGCCAAGATCGGCACCGAAACCCCGGCCTTCATCGCCGAGCTGGTCTATTGCGGCATTTTCACCCTGAATGGCATCGCGCCCGAGATGCTGGAACCCGTGCTGCTGGTTGAATGCCCGCGCCTGCTGTTCCCCTTCGCGCGCAATATCCTGGCCGATGTGACGCGTGATGGTGGCTTCCCGCCCGTGCTGCTGGCGCCGATTGATTTCGTCGCCCTTTGGCAGAATCGCCGCGCGCAGCAGCAGGTGGCCGCCGCCCCTGCCCAAGGAAATGCCTGAATCCGGCGCCTGGGGCGAAAAAACGCTCCCCAGGCTGCTTTGAACCCTTGACCACCAGCCCGCGCATGTCATGTGCGGGCGCATGGATCAGATGATGCCCGCAACGCCGCGCCGCCAGCGCCTGGCTATTGTGCTGTTTAACCTCGGCGGACCCGATGCGCCGGAAAGCGTGCGGCCATTCCTGGTGAACCTGTTCACCGACCCGGCCATTTTGCGCGTGCCGGGCTTCATCCGCCCCTGGCTTGGCCGGCTGATCGCCTGGCGCCGCACCAAGCCGGCGCAGGAAAACTATGCCGTGCTGGGTGGGCGTTCGCCGCTCCGGGAACTGACGGAAGAACAGGCGAGCAGTCTGGAAGCCGCCTTGGCCGATGAACCGGGCACGGAAACCCGCTGCTTTGTCGCCATGCGCTATTGGCACCCGATGAGCGATGAATGCGCCCGCGCCGTGAAGGATTGGGCGCCGGATCGCATTTTGCTGGTGCCGCTCTATCCGCAATTCTCCACCACCACCACGGGTTCAAGCCTGGTGGCGTGGCAGGATGCCACGCGCAAGATTGGGCTGGATGTGCCGACCACGGCGCTGTGTTGCTGGCATTCGGATCAGGGTTTTGCGGCGGCCACCGCGCGGCTGGTGCGGGAAGCCTATGCCAAGGCGCGCGCGGAATTGCCGTCAGAAGTACCGCTCCGCGTGTTGTTTTCCGCCCATGGTCTGCCGGAATCCATTGTGAAAGCGGGCGATCCTTATCAATGGCAGGTCGAGCAGACCGTCGCCGCCGTGGTCGCTGAATTGGCGATGCCGGAGCTTGACCACATTGTCTGCTACCAGTCCCGCGTGACGCCGCAGGTCTGGATCGGGCCTTCCACGGAAGGCGAGATTGAACGCGCGGCGGAAGAAAAGGTCGCGATCCTGATCTGCCCCATCGCCTTTGTCTCAGAACATTCCGAAACCCTGGTGGAATTGGATGTGGAATATCGGGAGGAGGCCGAGCATCTCGGCATTCCCGGCTATTTCCGCGTACCGGCGCAGAATAGTGACCCGGCTTTCATCGCATCCCTCGCGCATCTGGTGCGGGGAGCCTTGCAATCCGGGCGCAGCCTTTGTTCCTTTGCGGGCGGGCGGCAATGCCCGAAGCAGCATCGCGATTGCCCGCATGAAAAGCTGCGCGTTGAGACCCACTCGCGCGCCAAAGCCGAGGCATGAAGCGCCCCGCCGCCATCCTGTTTGATTGCGATGGTGTGCTCGCCGATACCGAATGGGTGGTGAATAAGATTGTCGCCGAGGAAATGACTCTGCGCGGCTGGCCCATGACCGCTGCCGAAGCGCGGGAGACATTTCTGGGGCTCGCGCTGCCCGATATGCTGCCGCGGATTGAAGCGCGCGTCGGGGTGCTGCCGCCTGATTGGGCGCAGGAAATCTCGACGCTCATCGCGCGGCGCATGGCGGAAGAAACGCTCGCTATTCCGGGCGCGGTGGAAGCGGTGCGTGCCTTGACTGCGGCGGGTGTGCCGGTGGCGGTGGCTTCCAATTCCTCCCGGTTTGAATTGGCGGCGAAGATGCGGAGCCTGGGCTTGGCGCAGGTTTTCGCCGGGCGGGTGTTTTCCTATGAGGATGTGCCGCGCCCGAAGCCTTGGCCGGATATCTATCTGGCGGCGGCAGCGGCCTGTGGCGCTGCGCCGCAGGATTGCGTGGTGATTGAAGATAGCGTGCCCGGCGTGCGCGCGGGGCGTGCGGCGGGCTGCCGCGTGCTGGGTTTTTGTCATGAAAGCCCCGCTGCGATGCTGGCCGCGCATGGGGCGGAGCCTTTTGCGGATATGGCGGCTTTGCCGGGGTTGTTGTTGGGGGAAGGCTGATCCGGTCTTGCGGAAGAAGCAGCCATGACCCTGCGCGCTTGGTTCAGCTTCAAGGGGCGCATCAGCCGCAAGACTTGGTGGGTTTACTATTTTTTGGTGCCGTTAGGCATCAATGTTGGCGTCGCCATATTGGATGATTTTGTCCGACAGAAAATTTTTTTTGGGGAGCGTTTTGTTCATTCATCCGTGATGCCCTTGACCGCCATAGCCATTAGCCTCTGGGTGACAATGGCCGGCCAAACTAAGCGCTGGCATGATAGAGGCAAAACTGGCTGGGCCGTTTTGTTTACAATGATCCCAAGCGTATTGATGGCCTCACCCCTTTTGTATGCTAATCGCGTTCCCGAAGAGTTCTGGTTCATTTTATTGATTTCATGTGTACCATTTATGTCGGTCTTTCTATTTTTCTTTCTAGTCATGGCCGCAATCCGGGATACCGAGATTGCCATCTTGTATGAGCCGATAAAATTCTTGTTGGTAATTGTGATGTTGGCCCCACTGGCTTTCCTTTTCTTACTGGGGGGCAGCCTAATGATTTTTGTCGGCGGCTTTATGCGAGGCGTTTCCGGCCCCAATCGCTTCGGCCCTGATCCACTGGCGCGGCCTGACGCCGCAAATATTGCGCTTCCTCCGCCGCCTCAGTAGCCTGACGACAAAGTTTGAGGAGCAAAAGCTGATGACACTGGCGCAATGGTTCAGCTTCAATGGCCGTATCAGCCGCAAGACCTGATGGATTTTCTATTTCCTGATTCCGATTGGCATCAATATCGCCGCCAGCGGTTTGGATGGGATGATCTCTGGCCCGAAGAATGCCTTGCCGGATAAATCAGGCATGGGCGATGTCGGCATGGGGCCTTTCTCCATGATCGCTGGTCTGGGTGGACTTTGGGTCGCCCTGGCCGGGCAGGCCAAGCGCTGGCATGACCGCGATAAATCCGGCTGGTGGGTTTTGGTCTCCTTCATCCCCCTGATCGGCTGGCTTTGGGCCTTCATCGTTGCGGGCTTTCTGCGCGGCACGCCTGGCTATAATCGCTTTGGTCCTGACCCGCTGGCGCCGGAGCTTCCCCCCGGAGGCTACGGCGGCGGCTATCAGCCGCCCTATCCGCAGCAGGCACCGGGGGGTTGGCAGCCGCAAGGACCTCCACCGCCGCCTTCCGGGGGTTGGGGCGCGCCGCCACCGCCGCCACCCCAGGGCGGGGGCAGCGTGCCGCCCATTCGCCGGGGCTGAACCGCAAAGCGCGATTTCCCTGGCGCGCTTTCCGCGTTAAGGAAACCGCGTGCCCGATACCTCCCCGCCGCCCGATCGCCTTTCCGAAGCTGAGGCTCCGCCGGAACAGGCAAAGCGCGGCTTCTCCCCACTGCTCCGGCGCATTCTGCTGCTGAATGCGCTGCCGCCGGCCTTGCTCGCGGCTTCCCTGCTTTACCTCGACCAATATCAGAACGCGCTTTTGGGCGCGGAGGTTGAGGCCATGCGCACCCAGGCGCGCATCTATGCCGGCGCGATCGCCGAAGC
Organism: Roseomonas sp.; assembly: GCA_020249505.1. GTDB lineage: Bacteria > Pseudomonadota > Alphaproteobacteria > Acetobacterales > Acetobacteraceae > Neoroseomonas. Next base: position 54,036 of record JADCFN010000027.1, read on the forward strand.
CGCGGTGCGGCCGGAAGGCGAACGCTATGTGCTGCAATTGGAAGCGGCGCGGCCCTTGCTCAGGCGCTTGGTGGACCCCTCCCCCAATACCCAGGCGCGGTTATTGGACACGGCCGGCCTGCTGGTCGCCGATAGCCGCATCCGCGATGGTGTTGGCGGCGCGGTGATTGCCGAACCCTTGCCGCCGCCCGAGCCGCGCGGCGCGCTGACTTCCACCGTGGCCGGCATTTACGAAAGGATGGTCGGCCTTTTCCCGGCCCTGCTGCGCGGGCGCGGCGGCCCGGGGATGGTGGTGGATAGCGCGCCTGATGCGCCAGATTTCGATTGGCAGCCCGATCTTGGCCCCGATCGGCGGGAAGAATTGCGCATGGCGCTGGAAGGCGGCGTCACCCCCTATATCCGCCGCAGCGCGGATGGCCGCTTGCTGGTAAGCGTCGCGGAACCCGCGCGCCGAGGCACGCAAAGTGTCGGCATTGTGCTGCTGACGCGTGAAGCACGCGAAGTGGATCGGCGGCTGTTTGAAATTCGCGCTTCCGTGCTGCTGCTTTTCGCGACCGCGCTGATTCTGACAGTGGCGCTTTCGCTTTATTTGTCGCGCACCATCGCCACGCCCATGCTCGATCTGGCGCGTGCGACGCAACGCATCCGCGAAGGTGAAGGCCGCGCGCAATCCGTGCCGGATACGCTGCTAAAGCGCAATGATGAGATCGGCGTGCTAGCGCGGGATTTGCAAAATTCCGCCCGCGCGCTTTGGTCGCGCATTGACGCCAATGAACGCTTCGCCGCTGATGTCGCGCATGAATTGCGCAATCCGCTGACGAGTGTGCGGAGCGCCATTGAAACGCTGCGCCGCGTGGAAGACCCGGCCAGCCGCAACCGCTTGCTCGCGATCATTGCCGATGATGCCGTGCGCATGGATCGGCTGATTGGCGATATCAGCGATTCATCGCGGGTGGATGCGGAATTGTCGCGCACCATCTCAACGCCGGTGGATATCGCGCCCATCCTGTCAGCGCTTTCCGATCTGCACGGCGCAACGCGGGCTGAAGATGACCCGGTGGTGCTGCTGGAAGCCGAAGATGGGCCGCTGGTGGTGCGCGGTGTGGAAGGGCGCATTGTGCAGGTGTTCCGCAATCTGCTCGGCAATGCGCTTTCCTTCAGCCCACCGCATGGCACGGTGAAGGTCAGCGCGCGCCATGCCGGCGCGATGGTGGAAGTTGTGGTGGAAGACCAAGGCCCCGGCATTCCCGAACAGAAGCTTGAAAGCATTTTTGAGCGTTTCTATTCCGAACGCCCGAGCGGAGAGCGCTTCGGCCAGCATTCCGGCCTTGGGCTTTCCATCAGTCGGCAGATTGTGGAAGGCCTGCGCGGGCGCATATCGGCGGAGAATATCCGGGACGCCAGCGGTGCGGTGACCGGCGCACGCTTCATGGTGCTGCTGCCAGCCGGCTGATTCCGCTTCCCAGACCAGGCTTTTATGTTAGGCTTCCCGACAAGAAAGCAATGACGGGAGGGTCAAGGCATGATCACGCGCAGAAGCATAATGGCGGCTGGGGCAGTAACGCTGGCCGCACCCGCAGTACGGGCGCAAGGTACCTGGCCTGACAAGCCCTTGCGCTTTGTGATCGGCGGCGCCGCGGGCGGGGTTTCCGATATCTTCCTGCGGATGATGGAAAACCGTCTGCGCGAAAGGCTCGGCCAGCCCATGATCATAGACCCGCGCCCTGGCGCGGGCGGCATGGTGGGGGCGGAAGTCACCGCCCGCGCGGCGCCCGATGGCTATACCTACTACGTCAATCACATCGCCTCACACGGGATTGGGCCGACACTTTATCGGCGCCTTTCCTTTGATCCGCTCAGGGATTTGCCGGGGGTGGCGCGCATTGCTGCCATGCCCAATGTGCTGATCATCAAGGGCGATAGCCCGATCAAATCCGTCGCGGAATTGGTCGCCTTCTGCAAGGCCAATCCGGCGCGGGGGAATTTTTCCTCGGCCGGGTCGGGCACGTCTTCGCATCTTTCTGGGCTGCTATTTGGCATGCGCATGGGGATTGAGGTGACGCATGTGCCCTATCGCGGCACCGCGCCTTCCATGGCGGCGGTAATGAATGGCGAAACGCTATTCGCGATTGATAACGCACCCGCTTCGCGCCCGCAGGTGTTGGGGGGCTTGCTGAAGGCACTGGGCGTTTCAACCGCGAAGCGTTCCAGTACCAAGAGGTGGCTCGGTTTGTTTGAACAATTCCTGGGCGTTTCCTAAGTGGGTCTCTGCCTCGGTTAGGCCGCCATCGGAATTGATGGCAGCGCGGTAAAATAGGCATCGTCCGGCGTCCGCCCGTCAAGGCTCGAATGGGGCCGACGGGTGTTGTA
>JADCFN010000028.1 GCA_020249505.1 Roseomonas sp.
GACGGGCAGACACCGGACGAGGCCTATTTTACCGCGCTGCCATCAATTCCGATGGCGGCCTAACCAAGGTAGGAATACACTTAGGAGACGCCCAGGAACTGTTCAAACAAACCGAGCCACCTCTAGCGACGACTTGGCCCCCGACTTGGCCTAAGCTGCGCGCTGCTGGGATTCGGGAAAGACAGTCACTTTGGGGGATAATTCAACGCTACGCGGTGTGGCGCTGATGGTGGTGGCCATGGGGATGCTGCCGCTCTTGGATGTTTGCGCCAAATTCCTGGGCCAAGGCGGCATACCCATTCTGCAAATTGTCTGGGCGCGCATGTTCTTCGGCGCGGTCTTTACCCTGCCCTTTGCCTGGCAGGTGGCCGGCGCCCGAGCCCTGTGGCCCGATAGGCCCGGCTTTCACGCGGCGCGTGCGGCGTTTCTGGTGGGGTCCACCGCGTGTTTCTTCGGCGCCATCAACTTCATGCCGATTGCCGATAGCCTGGCGATTTTCTTCGTGCAGCCTTTGCTGATTACAGCGCTTTCGCCGCTTTTGCTGAAGGAGAAGGTAGGCCCGCGGCGCTGGGCGGCCGTCGCGATTGGCTTTTGCGGCACGCTGATCATCATCCGGCCCGGTTTGCAGGAATTCAACCCAGGCATGGCGCTGGCTTTTGCATCCGGCACCTGCATGGCGCTTTATATGCTGATCACGCGGCGGCTGGCGCGGGATGAAGACCCGTTGATGACAACCTTCCACACCAGCCTGATGGGGGCGGCAATGATGAGCCTAACGCTGCCCTTTTTGTGGCAGGCACCCGATGCCGAGGAATGGGGCTTGTTGCTAATGCTGGCGGCGATTGCGGTGGCCGGGCATTTCCTGATTGCGCGCGCCTATACCATGGCCGAGGCATCGCTTCTGGCCCCGCTAGCCTATACCGAGATGATCATGGCAACACTCGCCGGCTGGTGGTTCTTTGGCGAAATGCCCGATGGATGGACCTTTGTGGGGGTCGCGATCCTGATTACCTGCGCGATTTACATCTCAGTGCGCGAAAGGGTGCGGCGGGTTTCGGTAGTGCGAGAATTTGAGCAGCCCTGAGAGGAGGATTTCCCACGCCATTGGTGCCTTTTCCCATCAAAAAACCAGCTGTGCAGTGCCCGTCGTCAAATCATTTGAGACCAAGGGGCGGGCTTTGTAACGGAGTATCCGGCCCATCCGAGGGAAAGGTATAAAGTCGGCTGCCCTATCGATGGGGTCTTCCCTTCCACCCATATAACCTCGTGCACAAAATCTCTGATGGGCCACGCCTTCTGCGGGCTTTAGATTGCTCTCTGCCTCGCCGCGCACGAAAACCCCGAAACCAGGCGCCGCGGTTATTCCACCCAGTGCCAATCTGGGTAAGCGCGGTTCAAGTGCAGCTTCTTTCTCAAGTTGCCCCCCAAACCTTTGTTTGATCGCATTTTCCGAGTCGTGAAGAGTTTCCACTTGGCTTGAAAATGCTCTAACACCCTTCGCGATGCAGCACGGCAAAGCGGGGGCCTAGGCCATGGCGGAAATCTATTTCTTTGAAGACCTGACGGTGGGGCTGACCGCCAAATTTTCCAAAACCATCACGGAAGCCGATATCGTGCTGTTTGCCGCCGTCACCGGCGATACGAACCCCATGCATCTGGATGCGGAATATGCCGCCACCTCCATTTTCAAGGAACGCATCGCCCATGGGATGTTGGCCGCCGGGCTGATCACCAAGGTGCTCGGCACGCAACTCCCCGGGCCGGGCACGATCTATATGTCGCAAACGCTGAAATTCCGCGCCCCGGTGAAAATCGGCGAAACCGTCACTGCCATTGTCGAAGTCGCCGCACTCCATCCCGAAAAGCACCGCGCGACGCTGAAAACCGTGTGTCTCGTCAAGGGTGAACCGGTGCTGGAGGGGGAGGCTTATGTCTCCGTCCCCTCCCGCGCCGCAGCTTCCACCAGCAAGGCAGCGGAGTAAGCCCATGCGCCGCGTTTGCGTTTTTGCCGGTTCCGCCGCCGGCGCCCGCCCGGAATATGCCGCCGCCGCCGCCGCGCTGGGCCGAGAGATCGCCGCGCGCGGGCTTGGCCTGGTTTATGGCGGGGGCGGGGTTGGGCTGATGGGCGCGGTTTCCGCCGCCGCGCAGGCCGCAGGAGCTGAGGTGATTGGCATCATCCCCCATGGGCTGGTGGCACGCGAAGCGGGGGCGAAGCAGCTCAAGGATATGCGCGTGGTCGCTTCCATGCATGAACGCAAGGCGCTGATGGCCGAGCTTTCCGATGGCTTCATCGTGCTGCCCGGCGGCTATGGCAGCCTGGAGGAAGCGGTGGAAACCCTGACATGGTTGCAGCTTGGCATTCAGCGCAAGGGCATCGTTTTCGTGGATACGCTCGGCTATTGGCAGAAGCTGATGGGTGCGCTGGATCACATGGTGGCTGAAGGCTTTGTGCGGGCGGAAATGCGCGCCGCGGCCATGCTGGCGGCGGATGGTGCCGCCGCGATTGATGCACTCGCACGCTTCATGCCGCCCGATGTGCCGCGCTGGCTGAACCCCGGAGAAACCTGATGGCAGCGCAAATCTTCTCCGATTGGCGTTCCATCCCCAAGGAAGCGCGTGGTGCGACCGTGGCGCTCGGCAATTTTGATGGCGTGCATCTAGGCCATGTCGCGGTGCTGAAGGCCGCACAAGCGGCGCGGCCCGAACTGCCTCTGGCGGTGCTGACCTTTGAGCCGCATCCGCGCGAACACTTCCGCCCGGATGATCCGGCCTTTCGGCTGACTCTGCTTCCAGCCAAGGCGGCTTGTCTTGCCGATGCTGGGGCGCGCTTTGTCTATGCGCTGCGTTTTGATGATGAATTCGCCGCACTTTCGGCGGAAGCCTTTGTGGATCAGGTGCTGCATAAGGCGCTGGGGGCGAAGCATTTGGCGAGCGGGCCTGATTTCGCCTTCGGCAATCGGCGCGGCGGCGATGTGCGTTTTCTGGCGCGTGAGGCCGCTGCGCGCGGCATGGGGCTTTCCATCGTACCGCCTTTGGAACAAGGGGGAGAGGCGATTTCGTCCACCCGCATCCGCCGGCTGTTGCAGGATGGCTATCCGGATCGGGCGGCGGAAAAGCTTGGCCGGCCATGGGAAATCCGTGGCACGGTGGTGCATGGGGATAAGCTGGGGCGGGTGCTCGGCTGGCCGACGGCGAATATCTGGCTCGATCGGCATTTGGAACCGGCGCGGGGGGTTTATGCCGTGACGGTGGCGCTGCCGGGGGGCGGGGCGGCAAAGGGCGTTGCTAATGTCGGGCGCCGGCCGACACTCGGCGGCGATAAGGTGACGCGGTTGGAGGTTTATATCTTCGATTTCGCGGGCGATATTTACGGCCAGGAAATCGGGGTGCGGCTGGTGCAGTTCCTGCGCCCAGATGCGAAGTTTGATGGGTTGGAAACGCTGAAGGCCGCCATTGAAGCGGATGTGGCGAATGCCCGCGCGGCGCTGGCTTGACCACCCGTATGGCCCGCGCCCATATGCTCACCATGAAAATCGTGATGATACCGGCGCGAATTACCCGCCCGGCCTTCTGCTGAAGGCCGGGACTGAGCGTTCTTCTTCGTCACCCTAGCCGCTCCCTCGGCGGCCCGAGATTAGCCCGCAAGGCTCGAAAACATGAATGATAGCCCCAAAGAGGCCCGCGATTATCGCGGCACCGTCTTCCTACCGCAGACCGGCTTTCCCATGCGCGGCGATTTGCCGAAGCGTGAGCCCGATACGCTCGCGCGCTGGGACCGACTGAAGCTGTGGGAGAGGCTCCGCGCGCAATCCAAAGGGCGGGAGGCATTCGTACTCCATGACGGCCCGCCCTATGCCAATGGCAATCTGCATATCGGCCATGCGCTCAACAAAATTCTCAAGGATGTGATCAACCGCGCCGCGCAAATGGCCGGCTATGATGCGAATTACGTCCCCGGCTGGGATTGCCACGGCCTGCCGATTGAATGGAAGGTTGAAGAAGAATACCGCAATAAGGGCCGCGACAAGGATGCGGTGCCCGTTTTGGATTTCCGCGCCGAATGCCGCGCCTATGCCGAACATTGGCTGGAAGTGCAACGCGAAGAATTCATCCGCCTTGGCGTCGCCGGTGATTGGGCAGATCGTTACGCGACGATGGATTTCGCCTCGGAAGCCGCGATTGCGGGGGAGATCGGCAAGTTTCTGATGAATGGGTCACTCTATCGCGGGCTGCGCCCGGTGATGTGGAGCCCGGTTGAGAAAACCGCGCTGGCGGAAGCGGAGATTGAATATCACGATCATGTCAGCCCGACGCTGCATGCGAAGTTCCGCATTCGAGATACAAAACTCGATGTGCCGAACGGGACCTGCATTGTCATTTGGACTACCACGCCTTGGACCATCCCAGGCAACCGGGCAATCGCCTATGGCCCAGAAATTGACTACGCTGTAATTGAAGTCGAGAAGGTAAATGAAGGGTCACATCTGAACCCTGAGCGCGGCGAGTTTCTTGTTGTGGCCTTGCAACTTTTGCCGAATTTTTTGAAGGATGCTCAAATCGTCGAGTATAAACAAGTAGGGGCTGCGTTTAAGGGCACTGAGCTTGTAGGGACGATTGCCGCGCATCCCCTCTCGCGCGATCAGTTTTCGCACGTTAATCCCCCGCCCGAGGGTATGGAAATTCTCGCTTCTTGCCTTGATTATGTTTTCGATGTGCCTTTGCTGCCCGGTGACTTTGTCACCACCGAAGCCGGCACGGGCTTTGTGCATATCGCGCCTGGCCATGGCGAGGATGACTTCAATCTGGGCCGCGCACATAATCTGCCGATCCCGGAAACCGTCAATGATGACGGCACCTTCACCCATCACGCGCCAGGCTTTGAGGGCTTGCATGTCTTCAAGGCGCATACAGCGGTTTATACTGCGATGGAGGCAGCGGGGACGCTCGCTGCCACGGGCAAGCTGAGCCATAGCTATCCGCATAGCTGGCGGTCCAAGAAGCCGGTGATTTTCCGCGCGACGCCGCAATGGTTCATCGCGATGGATGATGCCAATGCGATCCGCGCCAAATCTTTGGATGCCATCGCCAAGACGCATTTCGTGCCGGAGGCGGGGCGGAATCGCATTGGTTCCATGGTCGCGGCGCGGCCCGATTGGTGCATCAGCCGCCAGCGCGCCTGGGGCGTGCCGATTCCAGTATTTGTGAGCAAGCAGTCGGGCGAGCCGCTGCGTGATCCGGCCATCATCGAACGCGTGATGGAAGCCTTCCGCGCTGAGGGCGCGGATGCCTGGTATAAGCCAGGTGCGGCGGCGCGCTTCCTCGGCCCAGACCGTGATCCGGCTGCCTATGAGCAGGTGATGGATATTGTGGATGTCTGGTTTGAATCGGGCTCCACCCACGCCTTTGTGCTGCCGCCGCGCGGCTTGCCCTTCCCGGCTAATCTTTATCTGGAAGGCTCGGACCAGCATCGCGGCTGGTTCCATTCATCGCTGTTGGAATCGGTTGGCACCAATGGTGTCGCGCCCTTCAAGGCCGTGCTGACGCATGGTTTTGTGCTGGATGAGCAGGGGCGGAAAATGTCCAAATCCATGGGCAATGTGACCGCGCCGCAGGATGTGATGAAGCAATATGGCGCGGATATTCTGCGCCTATGGGTGATGAATTCCGATACCGCGCTGGATCTGCGCATTGGCCCGGAAATCCTGAAGCAGCAGGCGGAATTGTATCGGCGCATCCGCAACACCTTGCGCTGGCTGCTCGGTAATCTGGATGGTTTCTCGGAAGATGAGATCGTTCCCTATGGCGAATTGCCGGAACTGGAGCGTTGGCTGCTGCATCGCTTGACTGAATTGGATGCGAAGATCAGGCGCGCGGTTGAAACCCATGACTGGACCGGGGTTTATCCGGAAATCCATCAGTTTTGCGCCACTGATCTTTCGGCATTTTACTTTGATATCCGGAAGGACAGCCTGTATTGCGATGCCCCGGATGCGCTGCGCCGGCGTGCCGCGCGCACAGTGTTGGATATTCTGCATCGCTGCCTGTGTGCCTGGTTCGCGCCGGTCTTGGTCTTCACGGCTGAGGAAGCGTGGCTCGCGCGTTTCCCGGATCAGGGGGGGAGTGTGCATTTGCTCGATTTCCCCTTTGTGCCCGAAGGCTGGAAGGATCAGGTACTGGCCGCGAAATGGGCGCGCTTGCGGGAATTGCGCCGTGCCGTGACGGGTGCGCTTGAACGTGCGCGTGTGGCGCAGGAGATTGGTTCATCCCTGCAAGCTTCGCCGGTGTTGCATGTGGCGCCTGAGGATGCCGCGTTGTTGACGCCTGAGTTGTGGGCGGAGCTTTGTATTACTTCGGGCTTCGCGCTTTCCTCCGATGTGGCGCCTGAGGGTGCTTTTGTGGCCGATGGTGTTGCCGATGCTGCCGCGGTGTTCCGCCCCGCCCCCGGTTTAAAGTGCGACCGCTGCTGGCGTGTCCTGCCCGAAGTCGGCGAATGTTCGTCTCACCCCACGCTGTGCCGCCGCTGCGACGCAGTGGTCGAGGCGCTTTAGTGTCGGCGGGGTCCGGGGAGACACTGTCTCCCCGGCGGGGGTCTGGGGGCAGCGCCCCCGGCCTTTTCCGCCTAGGTCTGATATTTGCGGCTGTGATTTTTGTATTCGACCAATTGTCGAAGTGGTGGGTGTTGGATGTAGTGCTGTTACCGGAGCGCCAGCACATCCCCCTGTTTTCGGCTGGCCCTTTTGGCCTTGATCTGACCATGGTCTGGAATCGGGGTGTCACTTTCGGCCTGTTTTCCGGCGATGGCCCTTGGAATCATTTGATTTTGGCCGGGCTTGGGGTCGCGATTGCCATTTTTCTGCTGCGCTGGCTGAAGCGGGCCGAGGGGCGGATGGTGGCTTTGGCGCTGGGGGCGGTGATTGGCGGCGCCTTTGGCAATGTCGTGGATCGCTTGCGTTTTGGGGCGGTGGTAGACTTCGTGGATACCCATGCCTGGGGCTGGCATTGGTATGTGTTCAATGTGGCGGATGCCGCGATTGTTTGCGGGGTGGGGGCGTTGTTGCTGGATGCCTTGTTGCCGCCACGCCAAACGCCTAAAGATAATTCATGACTCGGCGTCTCAAGACCTTTTTGCCTGCTTTTTCGCTGCTGCTGCTGGTCGGCTGTGGGGAGAATACGGCGCGCTCGCTTGGCTTTATTCGTGATGCGCCGGATGAATTCCGCGTGACCACCAGGGCGCCGCTTTCCATGCCGCCGGATATGGCGGGTGGCTTGCCTTCGCCAAGGGCGGGCGCGCCGCGCCCGATGGAGCGCAGCGCGCGGGATGAGGCGGAGGCAGTTTTGGTGCCGTCTTTGGCGCTCCGGGACCCGCGCCAGCAGCCGCGTGCGGCTGGGGGCAGTGTGGGGGAAATGGCGCTGTTGCAGGCGGCCGGGCCGGCGCCGTCGCGCGATATTCGCCGCCAGGTGGATGAGGAAAGCCAAAGGCTTGATCGCCCGCCGCGTGATTTGGCGGATCGCTTGATTTTCTGGCGTGATCCGCCGCCGCCTGGGATCGCGGTTGATCCGGGGCGTGAGCGTGAGCGCATTCGTGAAAATGCCGCGCTTGGGATTGAGGGCACGGCCGGTGATACGCCGATCCAGCAGCCGCGCGAGCAGAATATTTGGAGGAGGCTTGGCCTCTGACCCAAGGTTGGCTTGGTTTCTGGCCAGTCTGATACCATTTCTGGGGGCATGATGCGCTTGACCCGACGCCAAACCCTTGCCTCTGCCGCGGCGCTTTGCGCCGCAAGCCCCGCACTAGCACAAAACGCCGCGCCGCCGCCGCAAAGGCCGCTGTTTGGCGCGAAGCATTGGCGGCTGGCCAATGGGCTGGAGGTTGCCTTCATTCCCTTCAGCCGTGCGCCGGTGGTTACGCAATATCTTTTCTATGCGGCGGGTGGGGCGGAAGACCCGGCGGGGCGTTCGGGGGTCGCGCATTTCCTGGAACATATGATGTTCAAGGGCAGCCCGAAGGTCGGGGTTGGCGATTTCTCGCGGCTGGTCGCGCGGGAAGGCGGCAATGACAATGCCTTCACGTCGCGCGATGTGACGGCATACCACCAGGCGGTGGAGGCTTCACGCCTTGGCATGATCCTGGAGATGGAGGCGGACCGCATGGCCGCCCCCCTGATCCCTCAGGAATTCATGGAAAGTGAGCGCGGCGTGGTGCTGGAAGAACGCCAGCAAAGGACGGATTCCAACCCAAGGGCGCGCTTCCGGGAGGCGTTTACCGCCGCGCTTTGGGGCCGCCAGCATTGGGCCGGCCGGCCGATTATTGGCTGGGAAGATGAGATTCGCGCGATTTCTCGCGATGATCTTGCGGGGTTCCATGCGCGTTTTTATGCGCCTTCCAATGCGACACTGGTGATCAGCGGCGCCGTGCCGGACGAAGAAGTGCGCCGGCTGGTGGATCAGCATTATGGCGGCATTCCTGCACGGGTAGCAGCAAGACGGGATCGTGCGCCGAAGCCGTCGCAGGCCGTGGAGCCCCGGCTGATCCGGCGTGATCCGATGACGCGCGATGCGCTATTCCTGAAGGCCTGGATGGCGCCGTCACTCACGGCCGGTGAGCGTGCACATGCGCTGCCGCTTGAAGTGCTTTCGCATCTGCTGGGCGGCGGGCAAGGGAGCCGGCTTCATAAGGCGCTGGTGGAAACCGGCCTCGCGGTATCAGCCGGTACGGGGTATGATGGAGATGCGGCGGGGATGACGGAGTTTTTCCTCTCCGCCATGCCGCGCCCAGGTGTGGCGCCGGAACGGCTGGAAGAAGCCGCCAATGGCGTGATTGACACCCTGATTCAGCAAGGCCCGACCGAAGCGGAAGTGGCGCGTGCAATCCGGCAGCTTACCGCCGGCGCCATGCTGGCTTTGGATGGCTTTGGTGCCGGGCCGCGCATGGTGGGCGGGACGCTTTCCATTGGCTTGCCCTTGGATGCGGTGGAATTCTGGCCGGCGCGGATCAGCGCGGTCACGCGGGATCAGGTGGAAGCCGCCGCAAGGGCGGTTTTGCCCAGTGCTCCCAATACCGCCGCCTGGCTATTGCCCAGCGCATGAGCACGCCCTTTCGCCTGCCCATTCAGCGCGTGGTGGCGCATGGGCTGACCGCCTGGCTGGTCGAGGATCATTCCGTGCCGGTGGTCTCGCTGTCCTGGTCCTGGCCGGGTGGGGCAGCCTTTGATGCGCCGGGGCGGGAGGGCACGGCAAGCCTTGCGGCAGCGCTGCTGACCGAGGGCGCGGGCGATTTGCCGGCGGCGGCGTTTACCGATGCGTTGCGCGATGCGGGGATTGGGCTTTCCTTCGCTGCGGGGCGGGATGATGTGGATGGCGGGTTTCGCTGCCTGATTGATGCCCTGCCGGAGGCCGAGCGCTTGGCGCGGCTGGCGATGACCGCGCCAAGGCTGGATCAGGCGGCGATTGAAAGGCTGCGGGCGCGCGCCATTGCCGGGGCGCGGCAATCGCTGGAAACGCCGCGCGGCCAGGCGGGGCGCGCCTTTTGGGCGGCTTCCTTCCCGTCGCATCCGGCGGGGCGGCCTTCGGGTGGCACGGCGGAAAGCCTTGCCGCCATCACGCCCGATGATTTGCGCGGCCATTTGGGGCGGCAATTGCGGCGCGACGGGCTGACGCTTGCCGCAGCCGGGGCCATTCGCCCGGATGATCTGGCGGCCTTGCTTGGGCGGCTTTTCGCCGGGCTGCCGGCGGGCGCGCCGGAGACACCGTCAACGCTGCCGGCCTTTACCAGCTTCGGCCAACGCGTGGTTGGCATGGATAGCCCGCAATCCCAGGCGATTTTCGGGCATGAGGGGATTGGCGCGCGCGATCCGCAATTCGAAGCGGCGCAAATCGTCATGCGTATTTTTGGTGGCGGTGGGTTTTCCTCGCGGCTTACAGAATCCGTGCGCGTCAAGCGCGGGCTGACCTATGGGATCGGGGTTGGGCTCGATACCGGGTTTGGCGGCGGTGTGCTTGTCGGCAGTGTCGCGAGCGATAATGGCAAGATCGCCGAGGCTCTGGCCGTGACGCGCGATGAATGGGCGCGCATGGCGGCTGATGGTCCGACGGATGCCGAGATGGCGGAAGCAGTGGCGTTTCTGACCGGATCACTCGCGCTGCAATTCACCGATAGCCGACGCATCGCGAATACGCTGATGGCGATGCAGCGCAATGGCCGACCGCTCGATTGGCTGGATGGGCGTTCGGAAAGGCTGCGCGCCATCAGCCGCGATGATGCGGCGCGCATGGCACGGCGACTATTGAAGCCTGAGGCGCTTTCGGTGACGGTGGCAGGCCGGCCGGTGGGGTTATAGTTTCAGGACCTGGCTGGGCTTGCGCCCAAGGCCAGCTTTGCGCAGGCTGCGATCCTCTCGCAGGATTCCACCTAGCACCATGCCCGATATCTCGGAACAAACCCTGATCCCCGCGCCGCTTGGCGTGGTTTGGCCATTATTGAGCGACCCGGCCGAGGTCGCTGCCTGTATCCCCGGCGCGCAATTGGCACCTTCTACCGGGGATGGGCTGTGGCGCGGTTCCATCAAGGTGAAATTCGGCCCCACCACAGCAGCCTTTCGCGGTGAGGCGAAGCTTGAATATGACCATGATGCGCATCGCTGCCGCATTGAAGGGCGCGGGATTGACCAGCGCGGCGCATCACGCGCGCTGGCGAACGGAGATGTGCTGGCGGCGGCGGAAGGGGATGCGACGCGGCTCACAGTCAATGGCAGCTTCACCGTGACCGGCCCTTTGGAAACCTTCGCCAATGCCGGCGGCGTGCATGTGGCGCGCGCCCTTTTGGCGGAATTCGCGAAAAACATGGCGAACCGCGCCATGGCCGCTGCGCCCACTGCGGCACCGGTTGTGGAACAGGCCGCGCCTGAGGCACCCGCAGCAGCGGCCCCTGTCGCAGCAGCGCCTCCGCCACCACCTCCCCCCGCGCCGGCGGCGGAGCTTAATGCTTTCGGCCTGCTCTGGCGGGCCTTTCTATCCTGGATCAGCAGTCTTTTCGGTAAAGGGAAAAACTAACCATGGCAGCGCCCAAGCTTTCAGACGTTCTGGCAACCGTTTTCGCGCAAGAAGGCTGCGATACGCTTTTCACCCTGATGGGTGATGCGAATATGTATTGGACGGAGGCGATGCAGCGCCAGCCGGGGATGAACATCATCCATGCAAGGCATGAACATTGCGCCGTTGCCATGGCCGATGCTTATGCGCGCGCCACCGGCAAGGTGGGTGTGGCTTCCACCACCTGCGGGCCGGGCTTTACGCAAATCATGACTGGGCTTGCCATTGCCGCGCGCGCCAATACGCCGATGGTGGTGTTCGCGGGCGATTCACCCATCGCCGCACCCTATTACATCCAACAGATTGATATGGCGCCGCTGACGCAAGCAACGGGCGCCCATCATATCTCGGTGAAAACCATGGATCGCGCGCTGGATAATGTGCGCGAAGCCTTTCACCTCGCGGCACTGGAACGCCGCCCGGTGGTGATCAGCATTCCGATGGACCTGCAAAAGCAGGCCTATCCGCATATGGTGGATTACATCCCATCGGCTGATTATCTGCCCGCGGCGCAGCGCCCGCAGCCGGACCCGACACTCGTTGAAAAACTGGTCGAGATGATTGCGGCTTCCGAAAAGCCCATCATCATCGCAGGTCGCGGGGCGAAGCTGTCCCAGGCGCGTGAAGCGATTGAAGAAATGGCGGAAGCCATGGGCGCGTTGCTCACCACTTCCTTGCAAGCCAAGGGGCTATTTACTGGCAATCGCTTCGCCATGGATATCTCCGGCGCCTATGCCAGCGATTTCTCGCGCGAACGCTTTGCGGAGGCTGATTTGGTGATCGGGCTTGGCGTTGGGCTTGGCGCCTATACGACGGAAAGCGGTTACCTCTATCCCGGCGCGCAGACGGTGCAGATTGATATCGGCCCGCGCGGGCTATGGCAGGGGCTGCGCACGGCGGATTTGCATATCCGCGCCGATGCCAAGGCGGCGGCGGAAGCCGTGACCGCCGCCATCAAGCGCCATGGTGCCGGCGGCAAGCGCTTCCGCAGTGAAGAAATGGCGGCGCTGATTGCCGCCGATGTACCGGACCGCAAGGAATTCACGATTGCGCCCGGCACGGTTGATCCGCGTAAGGCGATCATGGAATTGGATGCGGTGGTGCCCAAGGATTGGGATGTGGTGATTGGCGGCGGCCATTACCTTGGCTTTGCCATGACCTATCTGAAAGGTCGCGCCGCCGAACGCTATCATGTGGTGAGCGATTTCGGCGCCATCGGCAATGGCCTGCCGGCGGCGATTGGCGTCGCCGCCGCGCGCAAGGATGGCAAGGTGCTGCTGATTGAAGGCGATGGCAGCTTGCTGATGCATATCCAGGAATTGGAAACCGCGCGCCGCCATGGCACCAAATTCCTGATGGCGATCATCAATGATGGTGGCTATGGCGCGGAAATTCATAAATTCCGTGCCGGCAATATTGATGCCGGCATTGTCATTCATGGCCGTGGCGATCTAGCGGGTGTGGCCAATGGCTTTGGCGTGCGCGGCCAGACCGTGAGTGCACTTGGCCAAATGGGTGCGATGTTCGAGGCCCACCAAAGCGGCAATAGCGCCAGCCTTTGGGATGTGCACACTGATGATACGGTGGTGTCCCGCCCTTATCGCCGTATTCATTACGGGGAAGCGTGAATCAAAAAGGGCGCTGCCTGATCTGGCAGCGCCCTTTTTGTTTGGTCGCATTTTCCGAGTCGCCAAGTGATTCCACTTGGCTTGAAAATGCTCACTTATCCGGTCGCATTTTCCGAGTCGCCAAGTGATTCCACTTGGCTTGAAAATGCTCCGGCCCGCTTCGATCACCGCCCGCGAAAGACAGGCGCTCTTTTTTCGCGGAAGGCGGCAAGGCCTTCTTGGATATCCTCACTTTCCTTGCAGAGCCGCGCGCGTTCGGCACAGGCCTCGGCATCCAGCCGGCCATGGCCGATCTCATTCAGCGCCTGCTTCATGCCCTGAATGGCAAGCGGCGCACCATTGGCAAGCGTGGTCGCCAGGGTGTCCACCGCGGCATCCAATTCCGCAGGCGCCACCAAATGCGTGAGGTAGCCGATGCGGAGCAATTCCTCGGCCCCCAGCTTTTCTGCGGTCATGAACAGGCGTTTCGCATTGTTCAGCCCAAGGCGGGAGACATAACGCGATAGCCCGGTTGGGTAGTAATGGACGCCAAGCCGCGCGGCCGGCATGAACATTTCCATCCCCGTCACACCAACGCGGAAATCCGCCGTCAGCGCCAAATCCGTGGAACCGCCATAAACGCCACCTTGCAGCCGGCAAATGGTCGGCACGCGGACAGCTTCAAACCGATCAACCATGGCCTCAAAACTCGGCGCGCGGGCGGCGGCTTCCTTATCCTCGGCAAAGCCGCCCAGATGGAAGCCCGCGCTGAAGGCCGGCCCGCTCGCGGCCAGCACCAGCACGCGGAGCGACGGGTTGGCATCCACCTGATCCAGATGCTCCATGATGCGGATGATATCGCCAGGCTCCACGCGATTGCGGTGGCGGGAACGATGCAGGCGGATGGTCGCACGATTGCCCGCGATTTCGAGGCTCGGCGGATCAAGGCGGGTATCTTCGGTCATGGGGTCCCTCTCATCGGCGCCTGTTTTCTCAGATTTCGGGCTGCGGCGCTATTGCAAGGGGCGCCTCGCAAACAAAAAAGGGCGGCCCGTAAGCCGCCCCAATGCCGCGATGGATAGGCCCGATCAGCCATCCACCTTGATGTTATTGGCCTGAATAACCTCACGGAATTCTTCGCGATGGCGGGCCAGGAAGGTGGTGAAATCGGCCGTATTGCGGAATTGCGGCTGGAAGCCGATCTGCGCCAGTCGAGCCTTCACGTCTGACGTCGCAAGCGCCTTTTCCATCTCCGCTGCCAGACGCTCCACGATCGGGCGCGGGGTTGCGGCGGGGACCATATAGCCGCCGAAAGCACCGGCATCATAACCCTCAACGCCCGGCAGGCGGGCCAGCGGCATGAGGTCCGGCTGCAATTCGGTGCCGTCCTTCAGGCTGACGCCAAGTGCGCGCACCGCGCCCTGACGGAATAGGGCCGAGGTCGCGACAAGGGTTTCAATGGCGAAATCCACCTGGCCGGCGGTCACGGCCGTCAGGCCAGGGCCGCTGCCCTGGAAAGGCACATGCACGGCGTCCAGCTTGGCGCGGGAGAGGAACATGAGCGTAATCAGATGCGCCGCGGCACCGGTGCCAGAGGTGGCATAGTTGTATTTTCCGGGCTCCGCGCGGACACGGGCGACGAATTCGGCTGCGGTTTGCGCCGGGAAATCCTTCCGTACGACGAGTACATAGGGGGAAATGCCGATTTGCGCGACCGGTGCCAAATCCCGTTGCACATCATAAGGCGTGCGCTGCACGAGCGGCGCGGTGGTGATGGGACCGGTAGAGGCCGCAAGCACCGTATAGCCATCCGGCTCTGCCTTGGCGACGAGATCAGTGCCGATCATGCCGCCGGCACCCGCGCGGTTTTCCGGCACAAAGGGCTGGCCCCAGGTTTCGGAAATCCTGGTTGCGGTCACGCGCGCCATCAGGTCGGTCGCCTGGCCGGGCGGCCAGGGGATCACGAGCCGCACCGGGCGGGACGGATAGGCGCCCTGCGCCTGGACAATGGCGGGGGCGGCAAATCCTGCGGCCAGGCCGCTGGCGCCGAGCAATAGGGAACGACGATCCATGATAGGCGAAGCCTCCTGGTTGGGAAGGGACAGCCCCGGCTGCTGAGGCTCCCAATTGCGCGCTAACTGGATCGGAGATGTGTCAAAAACAAGGTCCACCCAAAAAAATGGCAGCCCGCCGCCCTTAGGCCGCCTTGGCGGGTAGGGATTTCATCGCCGCGCGAAAGGCATCCAGGGTCTGCGCCACATCGGCGGCGGTGTGCGCCAGGGACATGTAGAATTTGCTCTCGCCTTTCAGAATACCGCGCCCACGCAGCACGCCATTCACATGCTTCTGCATCGCTGCGTCCTGGCGGATCACGCTGCGATAATCCCGAATATCACCCGTGGCATAGACCACATCGAACAAGGGCGGCTCACCCACCACCTGGGCGGGAATGCCAGCTTCATGGATCAGGCCGGTGAGGCCCTCCATCAGGCTGCGGCCAGTCGCGAAAATCTGCTCATAGGCGCCGGGTTCGCGCAGCACTTCCATGGTGGCCAGCCCCGCGACCGAGGCAACAGGGTTGCCCGAAAGCGTGCCGATCTGCGTGAGGAAGCGGTCTTCGCCCACCGCCGCCTTGTCGAATTGCGCCATGATATCGGCGCGCCCGCCGAGGGCGGCCAAGGGAAAACCACCGCCGATAATCTTGCCCATGGTGCAGATATCGGGCGTCACGCCGTAATATTCCTGCGCGCCGCCATAGGCGAAGCGGAAACCTGTCACGACCTCATCAAAAATCAGCGGAATGCCAAGCCGCGCCGTCACTTCCCGGATCGCTTGCAGAAAGCCGGGCTTGGGCGGGATCAGGCGCTGGAAGGGCTCCAGGATCACGCCGCCAATCTCATCATGCCGCGCTTCAATCAGCCGCACCGCCGCTTCCGTGTCATTGAAGGGGGCGACCAGCATTTCGGCACGCACACTCTCCGGGATGCCGGGCGTATCCGGCACGGCTTCCGGGAAATTGGCGAGCTTCTTGGGTGCCAGGCTCATCAACCCCCAATCGCTCATGCCGTGATAGCCGCCTTCGAACTTCACGATCTTCGGGCGCTGGCGATAGGCGCGCGCAAGCCGCATGGCGTAAAGATCAGCTTCCGAGCCTGAGGAGACAAAGCGCACCTGCTCCACACAGGGCATGGCGTCCGCAATGGCGGCGGCGAGGCGAATGCCATGTTCATTGTTGGCGAAGAAGGTGGTCCCTTTCGGCACCTGCGCCAGCACCGCTTCCAGCACTTTCGGGTGGTTATGCCCGACATACATGGGACCGCTGCCGAGCAGAAAATCAATATATTCGCGCCCCGAAACATCCCAGACATGGGCGCCACGGCCTTCCCGCAGGATGATCTCGGCCGGGAAATTGCCGAAATGCCCGCCCGGTAGCGCGCGTTTGGCGAGGGCGAGCAGTTCCTGTTCGTCGGCGGAAGGGGCGATGCTGGTCATGGCGCTGGTTCCTCAAGCGTTGTTTGAAACACTATAGGGTGCGTTTCATCGGGATGGAATGAGACGATCCCAGCCAAGCCCTCAACCGGCTCTGGCGCCGGCTCGCCGGCTAGGCCATGATCCGGCGCAGTCAAGAAGTCATCATAGGAAGCCTAAGAAGCGGCCTTCCGTGCCATTGGTTGGAAGCCAGAAATCGGCATGGCAGAGGGGCTTTGTGGGCTGAATATCGGGAATGAAAGCAAGGAAGGGAAATGTCATGAACATGAAGCGTCGTAGTCTTTTGGCTTCGGCTGGGGCCATGCTGGCCGCGCCTGCTCTGGCGCAGCCGCGCTGGCCGGATCGGCCAGTTGAAATCATTGTCGGCTTCACCGCCGGCGGGGCGACCGATCTTGATGCGCGTGGCTATGCGGCTGCCCTTGAAAAGCGCATCGGTGGTTCGGTGGTGGTGGTGAATCGCCCCGGTGCGGGTGGCGAGGTTGCCTTGGCCGCCGTGGCGCGCGCTCGCCCTGACGGCCATACCATTGGCACCACCAATATGCCGGGCTTTCTGACCATCCCGATCGAGCGAACGGCGCAATTCAAGCTGGATGATTTTGTCGGCATCGGCAATCTGGTGACCGACCCTTCCGCCATTACGGTGCATGAAGACAGCCCCTACCGGACGCTGGCTGATCTGCTGGCAGCCGCGCGGGCACGGCCTGAGACCATCACCTATGCGTCGCCCGGTGTGGGCACGGATGATCATTTGCAGCTTGTGTTGCTGCAGGCGGCGACCGGAACGCGTTTTGTGCATGTGGTCTATCAGGGTGACCCCCAGCTTCGCACCGCAGTTCTTGGCAAGCAGGTGGACAGCATGGGGCTGAACCTTGGCCCTGTCACGGCGAATACCGAAAAGCTCCGCGTGCTGTCGCAGGGCGGGGCTACGCGCAGCCGCTTCCGCCAGGATGTGCCGACCCTGATCGAGCTTGGCTTCCCGGTGCAAATGGCCTCTGAACGGGGCTTGGTGCTGGCGGCGGGTACGCCGCCAGCCATTGTGCAGCGCCTGCGTGAGGCTACTGCCGATATCGCGCGCGATCCGGAATTCGTTAAAATCCTGGAAGGCCGCTTTACTGAACCGGCTTATGAGCCGGGCGATGCTTGGTTTGAGCGGCTGCGCCGGCAGGAAGGGGAGTATCGGCGGCTGTGGCAGGTGACGCCCTGGTCGCAGCGCTAATGGCGCGGTTCATGCTACGTTTTCCCGTTTCAAAACTGCCCCCGCGCACCACTACCTTAATATCTGGTGGGCCGATTCACGCTGGTTTCGAAAACGGCCAGCAGCGACCAGACTAATAGTCTGATGGCTTGCCGATTGGCTGGGTAGGGCGGCTTTGGTTGACCCTGCCCAGCCAGGATGCCATGGCGGGGCGTGATCCCTGCACCGCACAGCGCACCCAGCAAGCGCCGTTTCCTTTTTCTGCAAGGCCCGATTTCGCCGTTTTTTGCCCGGGTCGCCCATGGGCTGCGGTCGCTTGGCCATCAGGTGCATCGCGTCAATCTGCATTTGGGCGATCGGGCTTTCTGGGGCGCCACCGGCAGCGTTGATTTCACGGGCCGTCTTGAGGCTTGGCCGGATTGGATTGCGGATTTCCTGACGCGCCACGCCATTACCGACCTACTGCTGATTGGCGAACAGCGCCCCTATCACCGCATCGCCATTGCAGCCGCCAAGGCGCGCGGCATTGCGGTGATCGTCACCGATTACGGCTATTTGCGGCCGGATTGGATTACGCTGGAAAGCGATGGCATGGGCGGGCAGAGTCTTTTCCCACGTGACCCTGCCGAGATTCGTCGGCGCGCGGCGGGGCTGAAGCTGCCTGATCTCACGCCGCGCCATAGCGATCATTTCGCGACCATGGCGCTCCGCGATGTCTATTATCACGCGCTGGCGCAATGGCCCTTTCCTTTCCGCCATTATCGGCGCCATCAATTACGGCATCCGTTTGTGGTTTATGCGGGGCTCGCGCGGCGGCTGGCGCTGCGCTGGCTGGAAGATCGCCAATCCTCGCAGGTGTTTCAGGGCCTGAAGGCGCGCGGTGAGCCGTTCTGGGCCTTCGCCATGCAATTGGAAACGGATTTTGCCATTCGTGCCTATTCGCCCTTTGCCGATATGGATGGTCCGCTTGGTCAGGTGATGGCCTCCTTCGCTGCCCATGCGCCATTGGGCACCGCATTGGTCATCAAGCTGCATCCTTTGGATCCCTGCTGGAAGCCCTGGCCTCGGCGCATTGCGGCCCTGGCACAGGCAGCGGGCATAGCGGGGCGCGTTCACATCATGCCGCGCGGGCGATTGCCTGAGTTGCTGGCGGCGTCACGCGGGTTACTGACGGTGAACAGCACCGCAGCCACCACCGCCATGGTTCTGGGTAAGCCGGTAAAGCTGCTTGGCCAGGCGGTCTACGATGTCCCGGGCCTCAGCTTTCAGGGCGGGCTTGACGAGTTCTGGACTCAAGCGTCGCCGCCTGATCCGGAATTGCTGCAGGCCTTTCTGGCCTTGCTCTGCGGTGCCCATATGGTGCGCGGCGCGTTTCACCAGGATTCTGGCCTGGAAGAAGCTGTTGCGGGCGCGGTGGCGCGGCTCGATCAGGGCTGCATCAACCTTCCTATGCCCGAAGCGCTATCGGAAAGCGGCGCAGCGTGAGGCAAAGGCTCCGCCCGGTGGCGCCCTTTACCCGATCAACGCCAGCGCAGAAGGCGCGCGGCTTGCCGCCTGACCCAGCCCTGAGCCGAACGCCAGCCGCCCCCCCGCGCCAGCGGCCAATGCTCCGGCGCGGCCAGCCGTTCCAGAAAGACCTCCACCGGACAGGGCAATTGCGTTACTGGATCAAGATAGCGTGGATAGAGGATCAGGGCGGCCGCGACCAAGGCGTCCAAATCAAGCCGCCGGCGCCGACGCTCAGCGGGGAAACTTGGCCCGCGATCCTCCGTCAGGCCCCAGCCGGCATAGAAGGGCTGTCCCCAAAGCGTTACCGGCAGCCCGCGCAGCAGCGCCTCAAACCCTGAGAGTGAGGTGAGGCAATGCACGCCATCCACCTTGGCAAAAAGCCCGGCCATTGGGGTTTCCACCGCGACGTGATCGGCAAGGCCAATCAGGTCCTTGGCGGTAATCCGGCCGCGGCGAAACCCAGCCTCTACATCCGGATGGGGTTTATAGATCAGGAAAGCATCCGGCGCAGCGGCGCGCACGGCGCGCAGCAGATCAAGATTGCTCATACCGCCGCCGCCCAGGAGGACCGAGGCGTCATCCTCAACCTGGCCTGCCACCAGAAGGCGCGGCTTCCCCTGCGGCGCAGTGATCCTGGGGGCTGGACCGGTGAGGTTGTATTTGGTCAGGCCGCGATCAAGGATGGCTTGGCGCAGCGCCGCCGCACGGGCGCGGAGTGGGGCAGTGAAGTCAGCCTCATTAAGCATTACCTCAAGATCGGAAGGCTGAGCCGGATCGTAATGCGGGCCCCTATGATCCAGCACGAAGGAACCACCTGGGCGAAAGGCAGCGCCTATGCCGGTGGAGCGTAGAAAACCATCCTCCAGGAATATCACGGGCACCCCGGCTGCGGCGGCCTTTGCACGGAAGTCAGGTGAGGCGCGCGACGCCCAAACAAGGGCAGCGCCGCCGCGGGCATTGGCAATGGTAATGGCTTTGTCAGGCCCCTTGGCGAAAACCGGCGCTGGGAGGGCCGAGGCCAGCAGCGCGCCTACCCTTGCCTGCTTCCAACCCTGCACGCCAAGGCAGGCGGCGATATCCTGGTTTTCCTTGGCCTGACTCCGCCAAAGAGCCATAAAATCAATAGCTTCCGGAAGGGGGATCGCAATGCACCTGAAAGGATCAGCGGCACGCGTTGCTGTAATCAGCCTCGCATAGATGTCCGTGGCATCGGTGCCGGCCAAGGCCCCATCCGCCAAGGGCATCGCGCCCGCGAGCGCCAGCAGCGCCATGGGGCGAGAGGCTCCGTGGAGTATTGCCGCGCCATCAAGCAGGCTCCAGGGATCATAGGGGCCTTCACTTTCGGGCCAGATCGCAGGCGCGCCTATGGGCGCAAAGGGATCGCGAAAGCAGCGCATGGGAAGGCGAGAGGCCAGGGCGGCTTCACGCGCAGCTTCGGCTGATGCCTTTTGAGACGGATCACAGGGATCGAGCAGAATCGCGGTACTGCGCGGCGCCATGCCAAGCGCTAAGCCGCCCGGATCAGCGAGGCCGGCCGGTCCGCCCAGCCGCGCCCGGACAAGAAGGGCGATGATGCCCGGTGCGGCGGTGCGCGCTGCATCTGATGCGGGGGTAGCGAGCGCTGCTGCGATGGGGTCCGGCGCTTCTGCTTGCACCAGGGCAATGATGGGTTCCTGCGCACCCAGACGGATATTGCCCCAAGGGCCTGGGGTGAAGCGGATAATGCGCCCAGCCCCTGGCGGTGCTGCCACCCCCACGGGCAAGGCAATCAGGCCGGGCGGCGGGCCGCCAGGCCAGGGGTTTGCACGGCATTCGGGCCAGAAAGCAGGCAAATGAGGCGCTGCCGCCAAAAGGCCCGATGGTAGGGCCAGGGCAGGGGGGACGGTCATGACTTGCGTCCATCCGCTGGGCCTTGGCGAGGGCCAACGCACCTAAACCCGCTCCACCGGCGCTGTAGGCGCCCGGGCGCTGGCACGCGGCGCCTGGATCCCATTCGGTTCAGTAACAAAAGCGCGTTTTTTGCCGTTCATCTTGTATTTGGGGGCTCCGGGGAAAACATGATGGGCGTATTCAATTTGCCTTAGACATTCGGGTGATACTATTCAACCGAAGCACATAATTTCGTGCTATGCATGCGAATCGGTGTGAGGAGGAAGGTTTTGATGCCCATAAGCGGAAATTTCCAGCGCCGCTTCCTGCCGATGGTTTTTGTGCTGCCTGGTCTGCTGCTGGCCGGCTGCGGCGTGATGACTGAAGATCAAAGGCCCGCCACGCCGCAAGTAACCCGTATTCTGGACCCGATAGCAGCCTTTGCGGCAGAACCGCCCGCCGGCGGTGAAGCGCAGGTGCGCCTTGCAGATACGGGTGAAATGGCGCGGGTTCGCCTGATCCGCCAATACGCCGCCGCCAGTGGTCGCGAATGCCGTGAAGTGCGTATCAGCCGCCGTGGTGGTGATCAAAATCGGCTTTTTTGCCGCGCTGGTACCGGCTGGATAGAGGCACGGCCCTTGCTGACGCAGGCCGCGGTACAGCAATGAGCCTGCAGGGCGAAGCCGCCCTGATCCTGCGTGGCGCGCGGATGCAATCGCGCGTGATCGGCGCGCTGATCATTCGCGAAATGCATTCGCGCTTCGGCCGCCATTATATGGGCTATGTCTGGCTTTACTTTGAGCCTTTGCTGCTTGGGATTTGCATTGGGCTTATCCATGCTTGGCGGGATCGGCCCGCGGCCTTTGGGGCGTTTGAATTCCATGCCGTAGGATACATCCTTTTCTTTGTCTTTCGTGGCATTCTCAATCGCGCCACCATGGCGATCAACATGAACAAGCCGCTGCTCTATCATCGCAGCGTCACCTTGCCCGATGTTTTTTACGCCAGGCACATCATTGAATTCCTGTCCTGTACCGGTGTCATGCTGGCGATGCTTTTCGGTTTATTTGCCGCGAATGGCAGCCTGCCGGAAAGCCCGCTCAAAATGGCGCTTGCCATGATCATGATGGCACTGTTCAGCCAGGGCCTCGCCTTTCTGGCATCAGCGGTCACTGCGGCGGTTGAGGGGTCTGAGCGTGTGGTGCACGCAGTGACTTATCTTCTGTTGCCCGTGAGCGGGCTGTTCTTTCTGGTCGAATGGTTGCCGGATTGGTTGGCGCAAATGGCGCTTTGGGTGCCGACCGTGCATTTGTTCGAATTGCTGCGTGATGGGCAATTCGGCTCCCGCTTTCGTGCGGAATACGACCTTGGCTATATTTGGGGCTGGATCATGATTACTCATCTGATCGGGCTTGCTGCCCTGCGCATTACGCGTGCGCGAATCGGCTTGGAATAGGTGCCGCAATGGGCCTTGAGATGGTGAATGTCCATAAGACCTATGTGACCCGTGGCCTGCGCAAGGACATTCTGCGCGGCGCGAGCGCGTTTTTCGCGCGTGGTGAAAGGGTAGGAATCCTTGGCCGCAATGGTTCCGGCAAATCCACGCTGGTACGCTTGCTTGGTGGTATAGAGGCGCCCACAAAGGGCCTAATAAAGCGCAATATGACGATTTCCTGGCCGATCGGCATGGCGGCCGGGTTTCAGCATACGCTGTCGGGGGCGGATAATGCCCGCTTCATCGCCCGCATCTATGGCCGCCCGATTCAGGAAACAGTCGATTTTGTCGAGGATTTCGCCGAACTTGGCGAGTATATGCGCATGCCCATGATGACCTATTCGTCTGGCATGCGCTCGCGACTCGCCTTGGCCGTTTCGCTGGCGATTGATTTCGATTGCTACCTGGTGGATGAGGCGCTGGCCGTGGGCGATACGCGCTTTGGGCGCGCCTTCGCCGAACGAATCGAGCGATCGGGCCTTATTCTTGTTTCCCATTCACCAGCGCTTGTGCGCAAACTTTGCACCCGTGCGGCTGTGCTGGACCAAGGGCAGATAACCTTCTATGACGATATCGATGAAGCTCTCGCCACCTATCACGCTCTCTGAAGCGAGCGGGAGGCCGCTTAGCCTGTCGCAGGAGCCGGAGCCGGCGCCCCGGCCCTGGTATGCGCGGTTTTGGCGGCGACCCTTCTTTTTGTTGGTGATCCTGCCAAGCCTTATCGCCGCAACCTACTTTTACGGCATTGCCGCATCCCAATTCGTCTCGGAAGCGCGGTTTGTTGTGAGCTCGCGCGGGAGTGAAGGTGGCGTTGCGGCTTCCATGCGTGGCATGGCAGGCGGAGCCTTTGGTGGGTTTGGCGGTGGCGGTGCGTCGAACGAGACGAATAGCGTGCGCGATTTCCTTACCTCGCTTGATGCGGTGATGGATGCGCATGGCAAGCTCGACCTGATCGCCATGTGGCAACGACCAGAAGCCGATTGGCTTTCTGAATTGTGGCGGACGGAACCGGAACTTCTTGCGCGTTTCTACAACAAGATGGTGACGGTATCGCTCGATCCCTCAACCAATGTGACCACGCTTCGGGTGCGGAGTTTCCGGCCGGAGGATTCAAAGGCTTTGGCGGAAACCCTGCTTGCCTCGGCGGAAACCTTGGTCAACAGGCTTTCTGAGCGGACCCGGAACGAAACCCTGCGGGTCGCACGCCATGAGATGGAAATATCCGAACAGCGTGTGCAGGAAAGCCGGGCTGCCCTGGTGCGCTTTCGCGAACAGGAACGTGAATTGGACAGCGCCGGGGCTGTGCAGGCGGCCGTTGCGCTTCGCGGGCAATTGGAAGTGGCGCTGGCGCAGGCCCGTGCTGAATTGACCGAACGATTGAAATTCATGCGCCCCGACAATCCGGCATTGCAGGCCACGCGCAACAGGATTGAGGCGCTGGAACGCCAAATCACTTCCGAACGGGCGCGGCATACGGAAACCACAGCGGGTGGCGACGGTGCGGTATTGGCACGGCAATTGGCCACCTTCGAACGGCTAATGCTTGAGCGGGAGTTTGCCGACAGGCAGCTTGCTTCGGCGACGGCCAGCCTTGAGACGGCACGACTCGAGGCGCAGCGGCAGCAGCTTTTCCTCTCACGCATTGTCGAGCCTAATCTTGCGGTCTATCCGCTTTATCCAAGGAAACTCGTGAACGTGGCGAGCATTGTTGTCGGGCTTACCATTGCCTATGGCATTGGCTGGCTTTTGATTGTTGGGATGCGAGAACATGCGGCCTGAACGACGCGCAAGCCTCCTGCGTTTTTTCTTCCCTGTGGTTTTGTTGGCATTTGGCGTGCAAACGGGCGCGTATAGTCAAACGGGGATGCCAACCTCGCCGCAATTTCAGTCCCAGCAATTTCAGCCCCAGCAATTTCAGACGCAGCAGGGCATGCCGATGCAGGGGCAAACGCCCGGCCGGGCGCCAGGCGCACAGCAAGCGCCCATGACGCAGCCAAGCATGGTGCCGGGTGTGCCATTTACGTCAGGCGGGATGATTCCGGGTTTTCCAACCTTGCCCGGTATGGCGCCGGGCGGCGATCAACTGCGCCCACCATCCGTATTCGATCAACGGAGCCTGGCTGACCTGCCCGGCCAGGCGCGCGGTACAGAACGCCCCGGCAGCCCCACCCAGGCAGAAGGTGGGCCCACTTTAGTGACGCCGCTTGGCGATTTAACGCGTAATTCCGGTCCTGCCACGGCAGTCTTTGGTGCATCGCTATTCACCGGCATGGCGCAATCTTCCTCTGACGCGCCCAATCCGAATTATGTGCTCGCACCGGGTGATAGGGTCAGCATTCGCGCCTGGGGCGCGGTAGATGCTGAGCAGGTTTCCCAGATTGATCCGGCAGGAAATCTGTTTTTGCCAAATGTTGGGCCGATCCGTGTGGCGGGTACCAGGGTCGGTGATTTGCAGCGCGTAGTGGAAGGCGAAATCCGCCGCGTTTATACGCAGCAGGTGCAGGTCTATGCCACCGTGCTATCCACCCAGAGGGTTGGCATCTTTGTCACGGGGTTTGTGCGCAATCCAGGGCGCTATGCGGGCGTTGCTTCCGATAGCGTTCTCGATTTTCTGTTGCGCGCAGGGGGGATTGATTCCGCGCGTGGTTCCTTCCGTGATGTGCGGGTTCAGCGCGGTAATACTACCGTTGCACGCTTCGATCTCTATCGCTTCCTGCTGGAAGGGCGCATGCCGGATATGAGCCTGCAGGAAGGCGATACCATTGTGGTGGATCGCCAGCGCCCGCTGATCGGCGCTGACGGGGCAGTGCGCAATAACTTCCTGTTCGAAAGTGCGCAGCTTGGCCCCATGCGTGGCCAGGACCTGATCAATTATGCGCGGCCCTTGCCGGCGGCCACCAATGCCGTGGTGCGCGGCGTGCGCAATGCGCAGCCTTTTTCCCGCTACGTGACCATAGCGGAACTTGCACGACAGAACTTGCAGGATCAGGACACGGTGACCTTTGTCGCGGATGTCGCCCTGCGTACAGTGCGGATTACTATCGAAGGCAGCCGGCTGTATCCTTCGGTACTGGTGGCCGATCGCGACTTCTCGCTCTGCCAGATACTTGATCATGTCGCGGTTGATCCCTCACTCGCCAATACTTCAGCGGTTTTTCTGTTGCGGCCGCGCCTTGCGTTACAGCAGCGGCGTTCCATTGATGACGCGCTTGATCGGCTTGAGAGGCAGCTTTTTCTCTCCCCCGCCATGACGCCGGGGACGGCAACCGCGCGTTCGGCTGAGGCCAATATGGTGCTGTCCTACATCAGCCGCGCGCGGCGCAGCCAGCCGGAGGGACGGTTGGTGGTGGTGAATGAAGACGGGACCTGCGCCCCCGTGCGGCTTGAGGATGGCGATACCATCGTCATTCCTGAAAGATCGCAAACGGTGATGGTGCAAGGCGAGGTTTCCATGCCGCGTGCCGTATTGTGGCGGCAAGGCATGACTATCGAGCAATATTTGAATGAGGCAGGGGGGCTCACCGCGCGCGGGGCGCGTTCCACCCTCATGCTGCGCCGTCCGAGCGGCCAGGTGTTGCTTAACCCGCAGCAAACGCCGCAGCCGGGGGATGAATTGATTGCCTTGCCCTATCTTGATCCGAAATTCTTCATTATCGGTCAGGAATTCATCACGGCTCTGTTCCAGGTCGCACTCGCGGCGCGGGTCATCAAGGATTGGTAGCGCGGGCTTCTCCTGGGGGCTGGCACCGGCGCGGCGCGCTTAAGGCAGGATCCCCCCCTGCAGGACCCTGCTAAGGGGCGGCTCTCCCGACGCTGCGGCAGCGCCGCCTCAACACCCAAGCTGATCAGCCAAATCCTCAAAGCTGGTCGCAATCGCGCCCCAATCCTGCTCAGCCTTCAAATCCGTTCCTTGATCCGCCCCATGTTCATTGGGGCGGAGCACGAAGGCTGTCGCCAGCCCGCATTTACGCGCGGCCGCCAAATCGCCGTTATGCGCGGCAACAAGCGCAACCTGGGCGGGCTTCAGGCCGAGGATCTCGCAGGTGCGCAAATAAGCTTCTGGCTGCGGCTTATAGGCTTTTGCGGCTTCAGCCCCTAGGATCGCATCCCAAGGCATGCCCGCGCGCTTAGCCATATTCGCCAGCAGCAGGATATTCCCGTTGGATAATGGCGCGATGAAGTGCTTGGCCTTCAGGCGGATCAGGCCCGGAATGGTATCGGGCCAGGGGTCCAGCCGATGCCAGGCGCGGTTGAGCCACTCAAGCTCCTCCGCGCTGACGCCAGAAGTGCTGACACCGAAATCCTGCAAGACGCCATCGAGGTTCTCACGATGGAGCACATCAAGCCGCGTGAAGGGGCGGCGGCCGCTGCGTACTTCTTCCATGGCGGGCTGGTAGCGCTTGCGCCAGGCATCGGCGAAGCGATGCGGGTCAATATCAGTGCGTCCATGACGGGCCAGGAAGGTCCGTGCATCGCGCGCGATGCCATTGCGCCAATCCACCACCGTGCCGAAAACATCGAAAACCAAAGCCTTCACTTCGGGAAGCGCGCTCATGCTGCAGTGTCCTTTTCTGGAACGGCCCATTTCTTTTCAAAATCCCAAACATCCGGGAAGCCCATGAGTTCCGTCATTTTCTTGAAGCCATAGGATTCGCCAAGCGCCAGGCTGTCGCCGGTTGTCTTCAAATGCGCATAGGCGCGTTCAAGGGCGGCGGCGGCGGCAAGGAAGCCAATGGCGGGATAGATCGCCATGGCATAGCCAATTTCCTGCAAGCGCGCGGCGGGCAGAATGGGCGTGCGCCCGCCTTCGACCATATTCGCAAGCAAAGGCTTGGAAATCGCCTTGCCGATGGCGCGCATTTCATCTTCGCTTTCCGGGCTTTCGATGAAAACGATATCAGCGCCCGCATCGCCATACATGCGCCCGCGCCGAATGGCTTCTTCCAGGCCGAGTGTGGTGCGTGAATCGGTGCGCGCCACAATCAGGAAATTTGGATCGCGCCGCGCTTCGGCGGCCACCTTGATCTTCAGCACCATTTCCTCGGCCGGGATCACGCGCCGGCCCGGGGTGTGGCCGCATTTCTTCGGCATTTCCTGATCTTCAAGCTGAATGCCTGTCATGCCTGCGGCTTCATAGCCAAGCGTGGTGTGGCGCACATTCAAAAGACCACCATAGCCAGTATCGGCATCCGCGACTAAAGGCGTTTTGCACCCGCGTGCCATGGTGCCCATGCGCGCGACCATATCCGCATAGGTGGCAATGCCCGCATCCGCGACACCAAGCGCCGAGGCAACAGCGCCAAAGCCCGTGCCATAAATGCAGTCAAACCCCATGCCATCGGCGATCTTGGCCGAGATCATGTCGAAGACACCGGGGGCGAGGATGAAGCGCTTTTCAGCAAGCGCCTTGCGGAGCGATGGGTTGGCCATAAGATTTCCTTTGTTGCTTATTGAGGACGGATATGGCCGGCAGCGCTGGCCGCGGCCCAAATACGGTCATCGCGCTGCATGGCTTCCAGCAGCGCTGCGCCTGGGCGCATATCGGCTTCCACACCAAGCGCCATCAGCCGTTGCTTGAAGGTCTCATCGGCGAAAACTGCACTGACGGTGCGGTAGATGCGATCCACCAGAGCGGGCGCCATGCGAGGCGGCCCTAGCATGGCGACCCAGCCGGAAAGATCAAAATCGCGCACGCCTTGTTCGGCGGGCGTTGGCGCATCCGGGAAGAAGGGCGAACGCGTGCCGGTAGAGGCCGCCAGCACACGCACGCGCCCGGTTTGCATATGCGGCATGGCACTGACCGTGCTGGTCCAACCACTCGGCAGATGCCCGGCGACGATGTCGTTCATCAGTGGCCCGCCGCTGCGATAGGCGATATCGGGCATTTCCACCCCTGCGCGCCGCGCCATTTCCTGGCCAATGAAGGAGGACAGCGCCTCGGTTGAACCCGTACCCACCTTGCCCGGATTGGCCTTGGCATAGGCAAGCATGGAGGTGAGCGAATCAAAAGGCTGATTGGCGCCCGCGACCAGCACCATGGTATTCCGTGTCAGCATCGCAATCGGTGTGAAATCGCGGATGGCGTCATAAGGCATGCTGGGTAGGTGATATTTATTCATGATATGGGTTGAAACCACAACCAGCAGCGTATGCCCATCGGGTTCCGCGCGCGCCACCACTTCGGAACCAATCACGCCTGCCGCGCCCGCGCGGTTTTCCACGATGAAGGGTTGGGGGAGGGTGCTGCGCAGCGCCTCACCAATCGCGCGCACCAGAATATCCGTCCCGCCGCTGGCGGCATAAGGCACCACCACGCGCACAGGTTTGGTGGGCCAGACGATATCTTGTGCTTCTGCCATACTTGGCAGCGCGCTTGCTACCAGGGCGCCGAAAAGCGTGCGTCTGTCGATATTCATTTGCCTTCTTCCTCAATCAACCCGCGCGCCGGTGGCACGCACAATTGGCACCCATTTATCAAGCTCAGCCGCGATAAAGGCGCGCGTTGCCTCCGGCGTCATGCCATCCGGGATGGTATTGCCAAGCTGAATCAGCCGATCCCGTACATCGGGCTTACGCAGCGCAATGGCGATCTGCTCATAAAGAAATTGCCGGATCGGCAAAGGCGTGCCGAGTGTCGCGGACCACGGTGTCCAGGTTGTGGCCTGGAAGGCAGGCAGGCCCGCTTCCGCCGCCGTTGGCACATCGGGCGCCATGGGCGAACGTTCGGGTGTGCCAATCACAATGCCATTCACCGTGCCGTTTTTGATATGTTCTGCCAGGAATGAAATCGTATCCGATTGGAAGCTGATGCGCCCTGCCATCAAATCCTGAAAGGCCGCGGCTGATCCGCGATAAGGCACATGGGTCGCAGGCACGCCGAGCAGATGCAGCAGCAAGGCCGAAGAAATATGCCCTGTCGAACCATTACCGGAAGACCCATACAGCACATTGCCGCCACCGGCTGCGACCGCCGCACGAAACTCCGCGAGTGTGCGGACATTCATGGAAGGGTGGGTCGCCAGCACAATTGGCGAATGGCTGGAAATGGTGATGTGATCCACACCGGTCAGCGGATGGATGCGCAAGCGGTCGCCATAAAGCCCCACATTGAGCGTATGCGACCCAAGCGCGCCAACCAGAAGCGTATAGCCATCCGGCGGTGTTTGCGAGATGGTTTCAAAGGCAACTGTGCCACCGCCGGAGGGCCGATTTTCCACAACAAATTGCTGGCCTAATTGCTGCGACAGCGCCGTTGAAATCAGCCTGGCATTGATATCGGCATTGCCACCGGCGGCGAAGGCCACAATCACGCGCACCGGCTTATTCGGATAATCCGAGCCCGGCGCCTTGGGTTGCGCCCAAGCCGGTAGCGCCAGCAATGCGGCCAAAGCCGCCGTCAGAAATGATCTTCTCATTCTTGCCTCCCTTATATTTCAACCAATCGAATGTTGCAGCACGCCAACGCGTTCGACTTCCAGCTTAAGCTTGTCACCCGGTCTCAAATAGCGTGGCGGATCGCGGAAATGCCCAACCCCGGCTGGCGTACCGGTCGCAATCACATCGCCCGGCTCCAAAGTCATGTAACGCGACAGAAACGCAATCAGCGCCGAGACCGAAAAAATCAGATCGCGCGTATTGCCATGCTGTACTTCTTCGCCATTCAGCCAGCATTTCACGTCAAGCATCCAGGGCTCGCCCACTTCCTCCGGTGTCACAATCCAGGGGCCGATCGGACAGAAGCCATCCATGCCCTTGGCGAAGGATGTCATGGCAAGCGGCACATCGAATTGAAATTCCCGCGCGCTGACATCATTCAGCACGGTGTAGCCTGCGACATAATCCAGCGCGATGCCTTCGGGGACATCCCGCGCTGCCTTGCCGATCACGACGCCAAGTTCCACTTCCCAATCGGGCTTTTTCACATCGCGCGGGATTTTCACCACCGCCCCGGGGCCTACGACCGAGCTTGTGGGCTTCATGAAAATGCGCGGCATTTCCAGCTTTGGGCCGCCCACTTCCCTGGCGTGATCACTGTAATTGCGCCCAACGCCGAGGATCTTCCCTGGCTTCAGCGGCGCCAACATTTTCGCACCCGCCAGCGGTTGGCGCAGCGCGGCGTTCTCGGCGCGCGCGGCAAAGGCAAGCGCGCGGCCGGCCGCCGTCATGGCCGGTTCATTGCCGAGTAGTGCGACCATATCGGCCGGGATGGTCTCCGCACCGCGATCAACCTCACCAGCGGCGTGCATTGCAGCGGAAAGGGCAGGGCGCAGCGCGACCAAGCTATCATCAACCACACCACCAAGTGTGGGGCCTTGCGCGCCCTGAAAAGTCACCAGCTTCATGCTGCCAGCGCCGCGTAATCGAGGGTCGCCATGACTTGAACGCGTAGAATATAGCGATCCTCACCGGGCAGGTAATCCGCGACCGCATTATGCATGGTGCCGATATTGTCCCAGATCAGCACATCACCTTCCGACCATTCATGCGTATAGAGGTATTTTTCCTGTGCCTGGTGGCGGAACAGATAATCCAGCAGCGCATCAGATTCCGCGCGGTCCATATCCTTCACATACATGGCATAGCCGCAATTGCAGTAGAGAACGGGCCGCCCCGTGATCGGATGAATGCGCACAATCGGCTGTTCCACCGGCGGCTTTTTCGCGCGCTGTTCGGGCGTGAGCGGGCCGCGAATGCTGCCGGGGCGCTGGCGCATCATATCCCAGAATTTGCTGAAATCATGGATGGCAACACGGCCTTCAATACGCGCCTTCACCTCGGCTGGCAGATCGGCATAGGCGGCATGCATATTGCGGAATTGCGTCGCCCCCAGCACCTTGCCATCGCGCCGCGGCACACGCTTGGCGTGCAGCATATTGGCCAGCGCGATTTCCTTGGAATAGGACATATCCGTATGCCAGCCCTGGCCGGCATCATTCAGCCCCAAGGGCTTGCCCGCCGCATCCTTCATATTGGATAGGATCATCACCTCTGGTTGGCCAGGCGCGTGAAATAGATTGGCGACATTCACTTCAAGATCGCCAAAGCGCTTGCCGAAAGCGGCCACATGCGGCGCTTCCAGATCCTGCTTTGGAAAACACAGCACGCCATATTCGCCAAGGGCGCGCAAAAGCGTGCGGAAATCCTCGGGCGAGGCGGCCTCACGCAGGTCAATGCCTTCAACCCGGGCGCCGAGCCCGGCATTATTGGGGGTGATTTTCATGCTGGCATCCTCCGGAAGGGCCAAAGTGAGGCGCTGGCCCCTGGGCGTCAACCGGGCGCTTCCCCGGGGGCGTTTGTTGCGTCAGGATGGCACCATGGAAACGCAATCATCCAAACCCGCCCCTGTCATTATTGGCGGTGGTATTGTTGGCCTTTGCATCGCCTGGCATTTGGCACGGCGCGGGCTGAAGCCGTTGGTGCTGGAAGCCGGCAAGGAAGGTGCCGCCTATACCGGCAATGCGGGCGCCATCAGCCATGGATCGGTGGCACCGCTCGCCATGCCGGGCGTGCTGGCGCAGGTGCCAAAAATGCTGATGGACCCGGCCGGCGCGCTGCATATCCCCGCGCGCTACTGGTTGCGCGCCATGCCCTGGCTGCTGCGCTTTGTTGCCTCTGCGCGCCGAGAGAAGGTTGAAGGCGCGGCAGTGGCGCTTTCCGCCCTGCTGTTTTCCGCACCGGATCGGCATCGCGAAATCCTGGCCGCGGAAGGGGCGAGTGACCTGATTCGCGAAGAAGGCCAGATGTATCTCTATCGGAATGAGGAACAGCTTGCGAAGGATAATGCCTCCCTCACGCTGCGCCAAAAGCATGGGCTGAAGGTGCAAAAGCTGGTCGGTCCAGCCTTGCGTGAATTGGAACCGGAAATCTCGGAAGATTACCAGATTGGCCTTTATCTGCCCGATCACGGTTCCTGCGTGAATCCAGCGCGGCTCGCTGCCGTGGTGGCCAATGGCGTGCGCCGTATGGGTGGCGAAATTCGCGTAGCTGAGGTGCAGGCCATTCTGACCGAGGGCAAGCGCGTTGTCGGTGTGCGCTGCGCCGGCGAAGATATCCCCGCCGATCAGATTGTGCTCGCCGCCGGTGCCTGGTCTGCGCGTTTGCTGGCACCCCTTGGGCTAAAGGTGCCTTTGGAAACCCAGCGCGGCTATCATGTGATGCTGCCGGATGCGGGGGTGCGGGTTGGGCGCGTGCTGTCGCCCGCTGATCGCAAGGTCTTCATCAGCCCGATGGAAGAAGGTTTGCGCGTGGCGGGTTCAGTCGAAATTGCCGGGCTTGATGCGCCGCCCACGGAAGCGCGCGCGATGTTGTTGTTGGGCGATCTGAAAAAGGTATTTCCGAAGGCGCGCACGGAAGGCGGCAAGATTTGGATGGGCCATCGCCCCTGCCTGCCCGATAGCGTGCCGGTGATGGGGCCGGTCAGCGCCTGGCAGGGGCTTTATTGCGCCTTTGGTCATGGGCATTTGGGCCTGACGGGCTCAGCACCCACCGGCGCGCTGATGGGCGCTTTGGTTGCGGGCGAAAAGCCCAATTTTGATTTCGCGCCCTTCGCGGCGGAACGTTTTGCGTAAACATAAGGGGAGAAAGCGATGGGACAGGTTCAAGGCAAGGTCGCGCTGATCACTGGCGCCGCGGCGGGTATTGGTGCCGCTTGCGCGGAAGCACTCGCCGCCGAAGGGGCGCGCGTGGTGCTGACTGATGTTGATGATGCGCGTGGTGAGGCTTTGGCGGCAAAACTCCGCGCCGCCGGGCATCAGGCGCTTTACCTCCATCAGGATGTGGTGGATGAGGCGCGTTGGGCGGAGGTGATTGCCGCCATTGAAGCGCAATTTGGCCGTCTGGATGTGCTGGTTTCCAATGCTGGCATCGCCATCATGAAGCCTTTGCTTGATATGTCGCTGGCCGAATGGCGGCGGCAGAATGCGGTCAATATTGATGGCGTGTTTTTGTCCGTGAAATACGCCATCCCCGCCATGCGCCGTGCGGGGGGTGGTTCCATCATCATGATGTCCTCCATCGCCGGCATTCGCGGTTCTGCCGGTTTGGCTGGTTATTCCGCGAGCAAGGGGGCGGTGCGGCTATTCTCAAAATCCGTGGCGCTGGAATGCGCCGGCGCGCGGGATGGCATTCGCTGCAATTCGGTCCATCCCGGCGTGATCGAAACCGATATCTGGCAGAAGATGCCGCAGGGTAGTCCTGGTGGGCGCAATGCGCCGATTGATCCGCGCCAATTGGCGGCGAATATCGTGCCCCTGGGTGAAGCCGGCACGGCGGCCGATATCGCGGCTGGTGTTGTGTTCCTGGCATCCGACGCATCGCGGCATATGACAGGCAGTGAATTGGTGATTGACGGCGGGTCAACTGCCGGGCGCGCCGGCACGATGCCGCGGTGATGGAAAGGATCTCGCCATGAAAACCGCCCTTGTGACCGGTGCCGCGCGCGGCATCGGCCTTGCTGTTGTGAAGCGCTTCCTCGCTGAGGGGTGGAATGTTGCGCTGCTCGATATCAACGCAGCCGAACTGCGTGAGACCATGGCGGCGCTGGCCGAACCCGCAAAAACCCTCGAGATCATCTGCGATGTTTCAGACCCGCCCGCGATTGCGGCTGCGGTGCGTCAGGCAGCGGCGCATTTCGGGCGGCTGGATGCGCTGGTGAATAATGCTGGCATCGCCATTTTCAAACCGATCCTGCAAACCACGGCGGAAGATTGGGCGCGTGTGCTGGCGGTGAACCTGACCGGCCCCTTCCTCGCGGCGCAGGCAGCGGCACCGATTATGGCTGAGGCGGGCGGCGGGGTGATGGTGAATATCACCTCCATCTCTGGCCTGCGCGCTTCGACGCTCCGCGTCGCCTATGGCACCAGCAAGGCCGGGCTTGCGCATCTGACCAAACAGCAGGCGGTGGAATTCGCGAGCCTTGGCATTCGTGTGAATGCGGTCGCCCCCGGCCCGGTGGATACGGCCATGGCGAAGGCGGTGCACACGCCAGAAATTCGCGCCGATTATCACGACCATTTACCGCTTAATCGCTATGGGCTGGAAGTGGAATTGGCGGAAGCTGTATTTTTCTTGTGCAGCGACCGCGCGAGCTATCTGACCGGCCAGGTGATTGCTGTGGATGGCGGGTTTGACGCCACCGGCATCGGCCTGCCCACACTCAGGGCAGAACGGCGGAATCTTTAACTTGCCAGCCTCAGAATCTCTTCCAAATCCGCCGCCCCGCGTACCGGGCGCGGGTTGGTCGCAATAGGCGCATCGCCGGTCCAGCGCGCGGCAAGGCCCGGGATTTCTGCCTCCGTGATGCCCTGCTGATGCAAGCGCGTCGGCAATCCAAGCCCTGCGACAAATTCTTCAATGGCCGGCCCCGCTTCCGCACCGCGAAAAATCGCCGCGATATCCGCCTGCCGCGCCGCATTCGCCGGCGCATTCCAGCGCATCACCGCATGCAGCATGAGGCAGGAAGTGATGCCATGCGGCACGCCGCGCGCCGCACCGAGAATATAGCCGAGCCCATGGCTGGCACCGACTGTTACGCCCGCCCATCCGCCCTGGACGGAAAGCCAGGCCGCTTGCTGGCAAAGCGCGCGGGCGCGCAAATCCCCCGCGGCCTCTGCCACGCGCGGCAGGCCCTCCGCCAGCATCAGCATGGCCTGTCGTGATACCGCATCGGAAAAGGGCGCGGGTTCCAAAGCGCACCAACGCTCGGCCGCATGATCCAGGGCGCGAATACCGGATGAAAGGAAAAGTTCCGCCGGCGTTTCCAAAGTGGCGGCAGGGTCAAGCAAAACGGCGCGCGGTACCATCCAGGGGTCAAGCGCGCGATACTTCCGCCCCTCGGCCAAATCCGTATAGCCGGCATGGGGTGCGAATTCAGCGGCTGAAAGCGTGGTTGGCACCGCGACCAAACGCGGCGAGGGCGCGGCGCCGTCCCAGGCACCGGGCGAGGCACCACGCGAAACCGCTGCTTCAATCAGCGCTGCACGTTCCGTAATGCCACGCCAGACGGCAAGGCAGGCAACCTTGGCGCCATCAATCACCGAACCGCCACCAAGCGCCACCACCAATTCGGCGCGGCTTTCACGCAGCAACGCGGCCAGCGCCAAGACATCCTCAACCGGGCTATGGGCGCGCATGGCAGCGCTTTCCGCAACCAGTCGCGCGCCCAAGGCTTCCCGTACTTCCGCCGCGATGCGGCTACCTGCGAGTGATCTTGTGGTCAAAAGCGCAATGCGTTGCGCGTCAGCAACCTCACCCGGCAGCGCCTCGGCCACACTCACATCATGATAAACCCGCGCCTGGGCCGGCCATTGGTGCAGCATGGCCTCAACCCTTTCCGCCAGCGAAAAAGCGCGAAAAATCCGGCTTGCGCTTTTCCTGAAACGCCGCGACAGCTTCCGCCGCTTCCGGTCCGCGCAATAGCGCGCCGAAGGCTGCGAATTCCACCTGCATATGTTCTGCGATGCGCGCAGCATCGGCACGGCGCAACAGCGCCTTGGTTTGCGCCATGGCCGCCGGTGGCTTGGCGGCCAAAGCGCGAGCCTTGGCTTCCGCATGGGCCAGCAATTCGGCGGCGGGCATCACGGCATTGATGATGCCAGCGCGCAATGCGACTTCCGGCGCAAAGGCATCCCCCAGCATCAGCAATTCATTGGCAAGCAATTGCCCGCCGCGCATCGGCACCAGCAGGGAAGAACCGCCTTCCGGGCACAACCCCAAATCCACAAAAGGCATGCGGAAGATGGCGTTATCCCCGGCATAGACCAGGTCACAATGCAAAAGCAGCGTCGTGCCAATGCCAATCGCATAACCCGCCACCGCCGCCACCACGGGCTTCGGGCATTCGCCAAGAGCCGCCAGCATTTCCCGCGCGGGTGAGGGAACCTCCGCCTGCTGTTCCCCGCGCGCCCGAAAATCCGCAACATCATTGCCAGAGGTAAAACAGGCATCGCTGCCAGTGATCATTACGGCGCGAATGGCCGGTGTGGCCGCAGCCTCCCGCAGTCCCGCCGCCATCGCGCTATACATCGCGCGCGTCAGGGCGTTTTTCTTCTCGGGGCGGTTCAGGCGAATGATGCGCAGCCCAGCATCATCGGTGATATCAATTTCAGGCATTGGCGTTCCTCAAACAAAAATGGGCGGGATGGCAGCGGCAATCCAAGGTGCAATCATGCCCGCTTCAGGAAGTGCGTCAAATCGCCGTATAGCCGCCATCCACCGCCCAGGAGACTCCCGTCACAAAGCTCGCTTTCGGGCTACAAAGCCATACTACCGCTTCGGCGATCTCACTTGCCTGGCCCATGCGCGCCATTGGCACTCGCGCCAGGATGCGCTCACCGCGCCGGCGCATCGTCTCCTCGGTCATGGGTGTCTCGATATAACCCGGGCAAACCGCATTGACGCGGATGTTATCCTCGGCATGGTCAGCTGCCGCTGTCTTCGTCAGACCCACCACACCATGCTTTGCCGCAACATAGGCTGAGGAGGTAGCCGATCCGATCAACCCAAGGATCGAAGCCGTATTGATGATGACGCCGCCCGAACCCTGCGCGCGCATTTGTGCTACTTCATGCCTCAGGCATAGCCAAACGCCAGTCAGATTCACATCAATCAGGCGACGCCACGCTTCGGGTGCGACATCCGCGATTTTCTGCCCCCCGGCATTTACCTGATAAGGGGCGATGCCAGCATTGTTGAAGGCGCAGTCAAGGCCGCCAAAGGCATCCGCCGTCGCGGCGATCATGGCCTTTACCGCGTCATCATCCGTGACATCACAGGCGATGGCGAGCGCCTGGCCTCCCATCGCCTTGATCTCTGAGACAGTGTTTTGCGCGGCCTCCTCCAGGATATCCGCCACCGCCACCCGCGCTCCCTCGCGCGCAAAAGCCAGCGCCGTAGCCCGCCCTATGCCAGAAGCGCCGCCAGTCACGAGCGCGCTCTTGCCTTCCAGATCGCGTGTCATGATTCAGCCTTTCCTGTCTTGCGCCGGTGCTGATGCGTGGTGCAGCGTTGGAAAGCGCGGCAGGGCATCATCAAAGGTCAGCGGCTTGAAGCTGGTGGGTGAATATGGGGTCATCGTGGCCTCCTAATCCCTGATGCTCACCCGCCGCGCGGGTATCGGCAAGCCTGCCATCCCATGCCATAAAGACCGGGAAAACAAAGGGGATTGTCCATGTCGAAAAAAGTTATGCTGATCACCGGTGCCGGGCGTGGCATTGGCGCGGCCACCGCGCGCATGGCCGCCGCCCGCGGCTATGACCTATGCCTAACGTATCAGCAGGATAGCGCCAGCGCCGAAGCCGTGAAGCGCGATTGCGAAGCGGCCGGGGCGAAGGTCTTGCTGCTGCAAGGCTCGGTCGAGGATGAGGCGCATGCGGTCGGCGCTTTTGATGCCATCATGAAGCATTTCGGGCGCATTGATGTGGTCGTGAATAATGCCGGCGGGACAGGGCCGCGCGGGCGGCTGGAGGATATTACCCATGCCGGCTGGGCCAATACCATGGGCGCCAATGTCACCGGCCTTGCTATGTTCTGCCGCGAAGCGGTGAAGCGCATGTCCACCAAGCATGGCGGCAAGGGGGGTGCGATTGTGAATGTTTCCTCCCGCGCCTCGGAACTCGGCAGTGCGGGCGAATATGTCCATTACGCTGCGAGCAAGGCCGCGGTGGATACGCTGACCATCGGGCTTGCGCGCGAAGTGGCGCAGGAAGGCATGCGGGTAAATGCGGTCAATCCTGGCCTGATTGAAACGGAAATCCATGCCCGCGGCGGCGCGCCGGATCGGCTGGCGCGGCTTGGGCCGCTGGTGCCCATGGGCCGGCCTGGCAAGCCAGAGGAAGTGGCGGAATGCATCCTGTTCCTGGCGTCCGACGCGGCTTCCTATGTAACCGCTTCTTGCATGCAGGTGGGCGGCGGGCGCTAATCCCATCTTTCCTTAACCGAGAGCGCGTAAACCGGGCCTTGTCATGACCGCGAGACGCTTTGACGCAATGGTGATTGGGGGCGGGCTTGTGGGGTCCGCCATTGCCTGGGGCCTCCGGCGCGAAGGGCTTTCGGTTGTGCTGCTGGATGAAGGTGACGCGGCCTATCGCGCCAGCCGCGGTAATTTCGGCCTGGTCTGGGTGCAATCCAAGGGGCTCGGCGCGCCCTGGTATCAGCGCTGGACTCGCCAATCAGCGGAAAGCTGGGCGGAATTGGCGGATGATCTGGCCAAGCAAACCGGACAATCCCTTGGCCTGTCGCAGCCGGGCGGGCTGCATCTATGCCTTTCCGATAAAGAAATGAAGGAACGTGCCGAGCGCCTGGAACAGATGAAGCGCGAAGCGGGCAATTACGGGTTTGAGTACCGGATGCTGGATGCGCGGGAAGCACGCGAAATGCTGCCCGGCCTTGGCCCCGCCGTGGTGGGCGCTTCCTTCACGCCCTATGATGGGCATGTCAGCCCGCTGGCACTTCTGCGCAGCCTGCATCACGGTTTCACGGCGCTTGGCGGGGTTTATCTGCCCAATGTGAAGATCACCGGCATCGCGACAGCGCCACGCAATTTCCTGCTGGAAACCAATCTTGGCACCATCCAGGCAGAACGCGCCGTGCTGGCGGCTGGCCTCGGCAATGCCACCCTCGCTTCCCATTTCGGCTTGAAGGCGCCGGTGCGCCCGCAGCGTGGCCAGGTATTGGTGACGGAACGCACGCGCGCTGCCCTGCCCATGCCCACCACCACCATTCGCCAAACCGGTGAAGGCAGCATCATGCTGGGCGATAGCGTGGAAGAAGTGGGCTTCGATACACGCCAAACCCAACCGGTGATGGCCGAAATCGCCCATCGCGCGGCGCTTTGTTTTCCCTGGATCGGCAAGCTGAATGTGGTGCGGGCCTGGTCCGCGCTGCGCGTCATGTCGCCCGATGGGCTGCCCATCTATGACCAGTCCGAGACCCTGCCCGGCGCCTTCACTGCCAATTGCCATTCCGGCGTCACGCTGGCGGCCGCGCATGGCAAGCTGTTGGCGCCCATGATTGCACGCGGCGCGCTTGATCCTTTCCTGGCACCGTTTTCGGCTGAGCGTTTTTGATGTTTCATACGCGCCCCGATCATCGGCCGGAAACCGTGCAGGTTTACGTGGAAGGCCGCGCCTTGATGGTGCCGGAAGGCAGCAGCGCCGCCGCCGCCATTCTGATTGCGGGCCTGCCTGCCATTCGTGAAACAGCGGTGTCCGGCAGCCCGCGTTTGCCCTGGTGCATGATGGGCGTTTGCTTCGATTGCCTGGCCGAGATTGATGGGGTCGCGAACCGGCAAGCCTGCATGGTGCCGGTTGCGGCCGGCATGCGCATCGCCCGCCAGCATGGCGCGCGGGAGCCGCAGCGATGAGCCTTGTGCCCGTTATCACGCCTCAGGCGCCGCGCAGCTTTGACCTGGCCATTGTGGGCGCTGGGCCGGCGGGCATGGCGGCCGCGATCACGGCGCGCGAATGCGGGCTTTCCGTGCTGGTGGTGGATGAAAACGCGGCACCTGGCGGGCAGGTCTTTCGCGCCGCCGAATTGGCCGGCACCGATCCCGCCTTGGCGCGCGATATGGCGCCCGGGCTTGATCTGATCGCACGATTTCGCGCGCTTGATGTTACCTACCGCCCCGGCGCTACACTTTGGATGCTTGATCCCGATACGGGCACGCTTTCGCTTTCGCGCCTGAATGAGACGCTGGAATTCGTGGCAGATCGCATCCTGCTTGCAACCGGCGCCCAGGAAAGGCCAGTGCCCATTCCGGGCTGGACTCTGCCTGGGGTGATGAGTGCTGGCGCGGCGCAGATTGCGCTGAAGACCGCAGGCATGGTGCCATCGGGCAAGGTGGTGCTGGCAGGGCAGGGGCCGCTGATGTGGCTGCTCGCCAATCAATTGATCCGCGCGGGCGTGATGCCGGTGCTGGTGGAAACACGCACGCAGCCGATCCTGCGCACGGCCTTGGAACAGGGCGGGATTTTTGCGGGTTTTCCGCAACTCGCCAAAGGCATTGGCCTGGTCCTGAAGGCGCGTCAGGCCGGGATGCGGGTGATCTCGGGTGCGCGGCATCTGCGCGCGGAAGGCAACGCACGCGTGCAAGCGCTCCGCTTCGAAGGCGGTGTTGAGCCTTGCGATACGCTTTTGCTGCATGAAGGTGTGATCCCTGCGACGCATATTTCGATGGCGATTGGGCTTGAGCATGTTTGGGATGCGCGCCAGCTTTGCTGGCGGCCCAAGCTTGATGTTTTCGGCGCATCTTCCCATGCGCGCGTTGCGGTCGCAGGCGATGGCGCCGTGATTGGCGGTTGGGAAGCGGCGGTGGCAGCCGGGCAATTGGCGGCATTGGATGCGGCGGTCCGGCTTGGTCGGCTTTCGCGCGCAGATCGGGATTTTCGTGCGGAGGCGAGTGCGGATGCGCTGTTGCAGGCCCGTGCGCTCCGCCCCTTTTTGGATGCGCTTTACGCGCCATCGCAGGAAATCCTGGCGCCACCTGAAGAATCCACCATCATTTGCCGGTGTGAGGAAGTGACGGCAGGTTCGCTCCGTTGGGCGGCGGCGATTGGCGCAACCGGTCCCAACCAGGCGAAGGCCTATTTGCGCTGTGGCATGGGGCCTTGCCAGGGGCGGCTTTGCGGCCCGACTGTGGCGGCTGTTATTGCAGAAACGCGCAGCGTGCCGGTGCAGGAGGTCGGGCATTTCCGCCCCCGCGCGCCCTATAAGCCGATCACCGTCAATGAACTTGCCGGGGCGCCGCATGG
The DNA here is from genome assembly GCA_020249505.1 of Roseomonas sp. Lineage (GTDB taxonomy): Bacteria > Pseudomonadota > Alphaproteobacteria > Acetobacterales > Acetobacteraceae > Neoroseomonas. The sequence continues at coordinate 40,999 of JADCFN010000028.1, forward strand.
TGCGGATCGGCTTTCCTGAGGCAAACAAAGAAGATTGCACGCCAACTATTTAAAGCGCTAACAAAATTGCATGATTGATTCCAAGCGATTCGCGCGGCGCGATGTGATGCTGGGTTTGGCTGTGGCGGGGCTTGCCGCGGCCGCGCCGCGCCGCGCGAGCGCCGCATCGCGCACCGCGCTTGAGAACTTGACGCACCGGCTGGAAGCGCTTGGCGAAGATGGACTTGACCCGCGCCATTATGATCTGCCGGGCGTTGCGCCGATGTCTCGTGCCGAAGCGGCTTTGCGTGATCTGGTGCTGGGCCGGGTTGCATCCCTGCCGGGGCGCGCGGATATCAGGCGTGATGCCGCGCGGGCTGATTTTCCCGCCTGGCGCGACCGGCTTTTCGCGAGCGCCGATCCGGCCAGCGTCCTGGACCAAGCGGCGATGCTTCATCCCGATGCGGCGCCGATTAAGGCAGCGCTGGCGCGTTTTCTGGCCATCGCTGCGCGTGGTGGTTGGCCGGGCATTGAAGGCAATCTTACCAGCACGCTCGAACCCGGCAGCCATGATGCCGCGCGGGTCGGGCAGCTTCGTGCCAGGCTGGCGCTGCTTGATCCGGAAGTCCTGCGCGGCGCGGCGGCGGAAAGCCCCGTTTACGATGCTCGGCTGGAAGAAGCCGTCCGGCGCTTTCAGGCCACAGAAGGGCTGGAAGCGGATGGCCGCATCGGGCGCCTCACCTGGGCTGCCTTGAATACGCCTGTTGAGGCCAAGATTGCCCAGCTACGCGTGGCACTTGATATGCGCCGCGGCCTGGCGGCCCCGCCTGAGCGGCGCATTGAGGTGAATATCCCCCATTTCCGCCTGCGCCTGACCGATGCCGGGCGCGTGGTGCAGGATATGGCCGTGGTGGTGGGCAGGACAGATCGGCAAACCCCAATGCTCGATGTCCGGCTGGTCGCGGTGCAATTCAACCCGCCCTGGGGTGTGCCGGATCGCAATGCGCGGGAGGATTTGCTGCCGCGCTTCCGCCGAGAGCCCGGGCGCATGCAGGCCTTGGGCTATCGGCTGTATCAGCGCATAGATGGCGAACTCACCGAAATTGACGCGACCACAGTGGATTTCAGCGCCTATTCCAAGGACCGCTTCCCCTTCATCATCCGCCAGGACCCCGGTGAGGTGAATGCACTCGGGCGCATCAAATTCGTCATGCCGAACCGCGACGATATCTTCATGCATGACACGCCGGATCGGCATTTGTTCCGCCGGGCGGAACGCGCCTTTTCCTCTGGCTGCATTCGCCTGGAACGGCCGATGGATTTGCTGGCCGAAGCCTTTAGCGGCATGCCGGCCTGGAATCAGGAACGCTTCGATCGTGTCTTGGATAGCGGGGTGACCCAGGGCATTTCCCTGGCCCGGCCCATGCCCGTACGCCTTCATTATGACACGGTGATAGTTGAATCCGGAAATGTGGTCATGCGCCGGGACATTTACGGCCTTGATGCCGCCTATCTCCGCGCTCTGGACGCACCGCGCAGCGAAAGGCTGGCAGAGGCACCGCCCCGGCGCTGAGGTTTTGGGCAGGAATTAGGACATGGCGCGTTATCTGGTGACAGGCGGGGCCGGTTTCGTCGGCAGCCATGCGGTGCTGGCGCTGCTTGATCGCGGTGATGAGGTGGTGGTGCTGGATGACCTCAGCCAGGGCCACCGCGCTGCCGTGCCCTCTGCTGCCACCTTGGTGCAGGCGCCGCTTGCGGATCGCGCGGAACTGGCACGCGTTTTCGCCAATTGGCGCTTTGATGCGGTGCTGCATTTCGCCGCCCTTTCCCTGGTAGGCGAAAGCATGAAATCGCCCATGCATTACCTGGCAGAAAACCTCGGCAATAGCGTGCGGCTGATTGAAGCGGCGGTCGAAGCTGGGTGCTTGCGCTTTGTTCTCTCATCCACCGCAGCACTTTTCGGCAAGCCGGAACGCGTGCCGATTGATGAGGATTGCCCCGTCGCCCCCGGCAATCCCTATGGCGAAAGCAAGCTCATGGTGGAAACCGCGCTTGCCTGGGCTGAACGCATCCACGGGCTGCGCTATGCCGCGCTGCGCTATTTCAACGCCGCCGGATCGGACCCTGCCGGGCGCGCGGGGGAAGATCACAACCCCGAAACCCATCTGGTGCCACTCGCCATTGATGCAGCGCTTGGCCGGCGCCCGGCGCTAACGGTGTTTGGCGATGATTACCCAACGCCCGATGGCACCTGCATTCGCGATTACGTACATGTGACTGATCTGGCGGATGCGCATCTGCGCGTGCTCACGCGGTTGGAGACCCATGGTTCCTGCCGCTACAATATCGGCAATGGTGAAGGCCATTCCGTGAAGCAGGTGCTTGGCGCGATTGAACGCGTGAGTGGCCGCGCCGTGCCGCATAGCATCGGCCCCCGCCGCCCCGGTGATCCTGCCGTGCTGGTGGCAGCAAGTGAAAGGCTCAGGCGCGAAACCGGCTGGGCGCCGCGTTTTGGCGATATTGAGGAGATTGTGCGTACCACCTGGGCCTGGCGGGAGGCGCATCCCAAGGGCTATGGGGACCGCTGATCCCACAGCGCTTAAGCCCTTGATGAATCGTAAAAATTAAGATTTTCTTGGAAATGACTTGGCAAGTTCGGCCAGGGTTCGCCCACTTGCCCTTCGCCCCCCCTGATGCGACAAGACGGGCGCAAATATCAAAACATTCAAGGTGGCCCCAACGGCCCAGGCTATGGAAGGTAACAGCATGTCAGAACTCGAAATCGTCTGGACCAAGGTGGATGAGGCGCCGGCCTTGGCGACCTATTCCCTGCTGCCCATCGTGGAATCCTTCGTGGGTGTCGCCGGCGTTAAGATGAGCCTCAAGGATATCTCGTTGACGGGCCGCATCCTGGCGAATTTCCCTGAAAACCTGACGCCTGAGCAGCGGGTGAATGATGAACTCGCGGAACTTGGCAAGCTCGCCCTGAAGCCGGAGGCCAATATCATCAAGCTGCCGAATATCTCGGCCTCGGTGCCGCAGCTCAAGGCCGCAATCAAGGAATTGCAGGGCAAGGGCTACAAGGTGCCCGATTACCCGGACAACCCCACCAATGATGCCGAGCGCGAAATCCGCGCCCGTTACGGCAAGGTGCTGGGCAGCGCGGTGAACCCTGTGCTGCGTGAAGGTAATTCAGACCGCCGTGCGGCAGGTGCCGTCAAGCAATATGCGCGCAATAACCCGCATAAGATGGGCGCCTGGTCGAAGGATTCCAAATCCCATGTCGCCTATATGCCGGGCGGGGATTTCTATGGCTCGGAAGTGGCAACCACCATCACGACGCCGACCAATGCGCGCATTGAATTGGTGGCGAAGGATGGCAGCGTCACGTTGCTGAAAGCCAAGACACCTTTGATCGCGGGCGAAATCATTGATGCCTCGGTGATGAGCCGGAAGGCCTTGCGCGCTTTCCTCGCGGAACAAATTGATGCCGCGAAGCGCGAGGGGGTACTGTTTTCCGTGCACCTCAAGGCCACCATGATGAAGATCTCCGATCCCATCCTGTTCGGCCATGCGGTTTCGGTGTTTTTCGCCGATGTCTTCCAGAAGCATGGCGCGACGCTCACGCGGCTTGGCGTCAACCCGAATAACGGCGTTGGCGATATGCTGGCCAAGATCGAAACCCTGCCAGAGCCTGAAAAGGCCGCGATCCTGGCCGATATTGACGCGACTTATAAGGCGCGCCCGGCGCTCGCCATGGTGAATTCCGACCGCGGCATCACCAATCTGCATGTCTCGAGCGATACCATTATCGACGCTTCCATGCCGGCCATGATCCGTGAATCGGGCAAGATGTGGGGCCCGGATGGCAAGCTGCATGATACCCTGGCCTTGATCCCGGATCGTTGCTACGCGCGTTTGTTCCAGACCGTGATTGAAGACTGCAAGGCCAATGGCGCCTTTGACCCGAAGACCATGGGCACGGTCCCCAATGTCGGGCTGATGGCGCAGCAGGCCGAGGAATATGGCTCCCACGACAAGACCTTCGAATTGGCCGCCGATGGGGAAGTGCGCGTGGTCGCTGATGATGGCAGCGTGCTGCTCTCACGCCCGGTTGAAGCCGGCGATATCTTCCGCATGTGCCAGGTGAAGGATGCGCCGATTCAGGATTGGGTGAAGCTTGCCGTGCGCCGCGCGCGGCTGACCAATACGCCCGCGGTCTTCTGGCTGGATGCGAAGCGCGCGCATGATGCTGAACTCATCAAAAAGGTCCAGAAATACCTGAAGGACCACGACACTTCCGGGCTTGATATCCGCATCCTGGGGTCGGTTGAGGCGATGCAATTCTCGCTTGATCGCATCCGCAAGGGGCTCGATACCATCTCGGTCACCGGCAATGTGTTGCGCGATTATCTGACTGATCTTTTCCCGATCATGGAACTCGGCACCTCGGCCAAGATGCTCTCCATTGTACCCTTGCTGAATGGTGGCGGCTTGTTTGAAACCGGGGCTGGCGGTTCGGCGCCGAAGCATGTCGAGCAATTCCAGGGCGAAGGTTATTTGCGCTGGGATTCGCTTGGGGAGTTTCTCGCCCTTGGCGCTTCGCTTGAGCATCTGGCGCAGACCACGAATAACCAGGATGTAAAGGTGCTGGCTGAGACGCTCGATGAAGCGAATGGCAAGATCCTGGAATATAACCGCTCCCCCGCGCGCAAGGTGGGTGAGATCGACAATCGCGGTTCGCATTTCTACCTCGCGCTTTATTGGGCGCAGGCTTTGGCGGCGCGCGACAATAGCTCTGGCCTCGCGGCGCGCTTCAAGCCGTTGGCTGATATGCTCTCGGCCAATGAGAAGAAGATCTATGAGGAGCTGATCGCAGCCCAGGGTAAGCCGCAGGAGCTGGGCGGCTATTACCGGCCTGATGATGCGAAGACCTCGGCCGCGATGCGCCCGAGCAAGACCTTGAATGAGGCTTTGGCGTCACTGAAGGCGTAAGCCGAACCACCCCCAAAGCAAGGCTATGGCGTGATCCGGGAAACTGGGTCACGCTATTTTTTTGCCGTAACGGGGGAGGGTTCGGCCATGCCGCTTTTGTCTCGTCGGGGGGTGCTTGCCGCTGGGCTTTTGGCGCCCGCCATCGTCAAGGCGCAGGGCGCCTGGCCAGCTGCGCCCATCCGCTTCGTGATCGCCTTCCCGCCCGGCGGGCCGAGTGACATTCTGGGCCGGCTGGTGGCGCGCAAGATCACTGAGCAAAAAGGCTGGCAGATTGTGGTGGAAAACCGCGCCGGCGCTTCGGGCATTATTGGCATGGGTGAGGTCGCCCGCGCGGCACCCGATGGCTATACAGTGCTGATCAATGCCTCGGCCCATTCCATCCTGCCGACCACGCATAAGGACAAGGCGCCCTTCGACATTCCAAGCGCCTTCCTCCCCATCACGATGATAGGGCGCACGCCGATGCTGGTGACCGCAACACCCAGCCTGCCCATCCGAACCATTGCCGAATTGCTGGCCTATGCGCGGGCCAATCCGGGCAAGCTGAATCATACGGCGGGCTCACCGGGCGGTGGGCCGCATTTGGGGGCGGAGCTGTTTCGCCTGACGACCGGGGTGGATATTCAATACATCCCCTATCGCGGCTCCGGCCCTGCCTTGCAGGATTTGGCCGCGGGCAATGTGCAGCTTGGTTTTGACTCGCTGACGGCCTCAGCGGGGTTGGCGCGGGCAGGGCAGATCAGGCCCATCGCGGTCACGTCCCCCACGCGCAATCGCGCTTTTCCGGAGGTGCCGAGTGTCGCGGAAACCGTGCCCGGCTTTGAAGCGGATACCTGGGTCGCGGCCTTACTGCCCGCGCGCACGCCTGCCGCCATTCAAGCGCAATTGCATGAGGCGTTTGCTGCGGCGATTGCAGCACCTGATCTCACGCAACGCATTTTGGAACTTGGCACGGAACCCGGCGGGCAAAGCCCGGCTGAATTCGATGCGGTGCTGAAGCGAGAAATTGCGATGTGGGCGGATGTGGTGGCCAAGGCCGGGATCAAGGTGGAATAAAGCTACAACTTCTTCCGCAGCCACACCCGCGCATGGCCAGCCGGCATGCCTTCCAGCTTGCCGAATTCCACATAGCCATTGCGCTTCCAAAAGCCCGGCGCCTGGAAGCTGAATGTATCCGTATAGGCATTGGTGCAGCCGCGCTCGCGGCCAATCGCTTCCGCGCGGCGCAGCAATTCCTCACCAATGCCGCGCCGGCGCATGCCGCGTTCCAGGTAAAGCCAATCAATGAACAGCCAGCCCCAGAAGGTCAGGCCCAATAACCCGCCCAGCGTCTTGCCATCGGCATCCTGCACCAGCAGCGTCACTGGTTCCCGGTCATAAGAACCGCCGGTTTCCTGGTTGAAATTATGCAGGCCGCGCTGAATGGCGGCGACAGCTTCAAATTCTGGCGCGGCATCTTCAACAATTTGAATGCCGTTCTTCAGCGCAATGCTCATCCCGCGATACGCCCAACGCCGGAGAATGCCACCACAATCAACCCCATGATCAAATTCATCAAAACGAGCTTCCTGATACTCTCCAACGCGCGCGCTGCGCCCGGTTTATCGCCGGCCGCCATGGCGCGGCGCATGGCACCCCAAGGCCCGAAGAACAGCGCAAGAAAGACCAATGCCATAATCAGCCCCAGCAGATGCATCAGATGCAGGCTCCATCGCGCGCCACCGAAGCCGCCATGCCACAGGAAGAACAAGGCCCAGCCGGTCAGCAGCACGATTGGCATAGCGTGCCACACAATCAGAAAAAAACGCCTAAAGGCGGCTTGGGCGAGTGCCAGGCGCTCCGGCGCCTCCAGCACTTCATGCGCCGCGGGGCGCAGCACCAAAAGCGCGAAGGCCATGCCGCCCACCCAAAGCACCGCGCCCAATAGATGCAGCGCCAGTAAAAGATCACCCATGATCAAACACCTTTCTTCCGGATGGCTTCCAGCGCCGCTGCAAGGGCGCGCGCTTCCGCTGCCGCCGGCCCGCGCGGTGATGCTTCCACCACGCCAAGCCCCGACATGAAGGCTTGGGCATAGGCGGTGCGGTTGCCAAGCGTGGTTTCCAGCATCGGCAGATTGCGGTCGCGGATTTGGCCTTCAATATCCTCGCGCAGCTTGCCCGAAGCAGGGGCGCGGTTCAGCAGCAGGCGGAAGGGGCGCCTTTCCTGCTTGGCGATATCAAGCGTCGCATCCATGGACCAAAGATCCGCCGCCGAGGGCTGTAAGGGCACCAGCACCAGATCGGCTCCGCGAATGGCGAGCTTGGCATCCGTGTCGTCATGCGGGGCCGTGTCCAGCAGCACGAAATCCTGTTCCCGCTTCAGGCGTTCCAGGGTGGCGGGCAGGCGCCAGCCGGTCGGTGCCTCAAAATGCAGGGTATGGGCTTTTTTGCTCGCGCCGCGCTGCTGGTCCCAGCGCGCCAGGCTGCGCTGCGGGTCTATGTCCAAAAGCCCAACGCGATGGCCCGATTCCGCAAGCGCGGTAGCCAGATTGGCCGCCACGGTGGATTTGCCGGCGCCGCCCTTGCGCTGGGCGATGGCGATCACGAAAGCCATGCACGACTCCTAAACTCAAGCGTCTTCTATAGCAGAGCTTGATGCAGCCCATATGGACGGCGCGCAGATCGGCTATAAATGCGCCATGGCGCGCCCTTACCCCACTGAATTGCTGACCCCGGCGGAGATGGCGCGCGCCGATGCGGCGGCACTGGCGGCGGGTATCCCCACCGAAACCCTGATGGAAGCGGCGGGCAGGGCGGTGGCGCGGGCCATCCTTGCCCGTTTTCGCCCTTGCCGGACCCTGGTGCTGGCCGGCCCCGGCAATAATGGCGGGGATGGCTATGTCGCCGCGCGCTATCTGGAACAGGCAGGCTGGCCCGTTGCAGTCGCGGCGCTTACGCCACCCAACCCAGGCACGGCGGCGGCAGCCGCAGCGGCGCGCTGGCGCGGGCCCAGGGTGGCCTTCAGCGCTGCCGAGGCCGCGCGCGCCGGTCTTGTAGTGGATGCGCTGTTCGGCGCGGGGCTGCCGCGCCCCTTGGCGCCGGAAGTCGAGAATGTTCTGCGCGGAGTACGGGCGCCCCTGGTCGCGGTGGATGTGCCCTCCGGCTTGGATGGCGCAACCGGGCGGGTGCTGGGTTATGCCCCGCAAGCGGCGCTCACGATCAGCTTCTTTCGCCTCAAGCCTGGGCATTTGCTGCTGCCGGGCCGCGCGCTTTGTGGCGAGACCTTGCTCGCCGATATCGGCCTGCCCGAGGCAGTGCTGGAAGGCATCGCACCGCAGTGTTGGCGCAATCACCCATCGCTTTGGGCGCTGCCTTCGCTTGAACTCAGCGCCCATAAATACACGCGCGGCCATCTGACCATTCTGGCGGGGGCGGCCATGCCCGGTGCCGCGCGGCTGGCAGCGGCCGCGGCGCGGCGGCTCGGCGCCGGCTTGGTCACGCTGCATGCCGAAAACCTGGAACTGGCCGCGATGCTGCGCGCCGATGCGCCCGGCCAATTGGTGAGCGATGCGACGCTGGAAGCGCTGCTGGCGGATGCGCGGCGCAAGGTCTGGCTCGCCGGGCCTGGGCTTTTGCCTCATGAGCCGACACGTGCGGCTATCCGCAGCGTGATTGATGCGGGCAAAACCCTGATCGCCGATGCCGGCGCATTGATGGCGGCTGCTGACGCTCCCGAATTATTGCGTGGCGCGGCGGTGATCACGCCCCATGCCGGCGAATTCGCCCGGCTTTTCGGTGCGCCTGGCGCGGATAGGCTCAGCGCTACGCGCGCCGCCGCGGCACGGCTTGGCGCGGTTGTCGTGCTGAAAGGCCCGGATAGCATCATCGCCGCGCCGGATGGTCGCGTGATCATCAACGACAATGCGCCGCCATCATTGGCCACCGCCGGCACAGGCGATATCCTGTCCGGCGCCATCGCCGCCTTGTTGACGCAAGGCATGGCCCCGTTTGATGCGGCCGCCGCTGCCGTCTGGCTGCATGGCGCCGGCGCAGCTTCAGGCCCACCTGGTTTGATCGCCGAGGATTTGCCGGCGTTGATCGCCAAGGCGCGGCATGATCTTTCTTCCTGAAGCCAATCAAGCCCGCCACAAATCCTTTGTTTTTTAAGAAATGTTTCGATAGGCTTTCCCCCAAAAGGGAAACGCTACACACCATGTCCGATATCGCTATTGAAGCCGGCTTAATGAACCGTGCCATGCAGCGCGTGGCTTCCCTCTGGCGCGATCTGGCCTGGGTGGTGCAACGCAGCCCTGCCGCTTCCAATGATTTTGCCGAGGAATTCCGCGAATGCCTCCAGGCACGCGGTGGTGAGGTTTCCGCCCGCAACCGCGCGGCATCCCTGGCTGAGCGTTATCGCGGCTTGGATGAGGCTGGCCGCCTTGGCTTCCTGCGCGCCTTGGCCGGTTTTGATTCCAACGCGGCGGCGGTGACGCACGCCATCGAAAAACTGAGCGCCGCGCCAGATGCGGCCTTGCGCGCCATTGCCCTTGCCGGGTTGCGCCGCGCCTTGGAACCGCCGCGCCTCAAGCTGCTCACGGCCTTCGCCGCCATTCCGGATGGGGTGAAGTTCCTCGTGGAAATGCGCTCGGAATTGCTCCGCCTCAAGGATCACGAAGCGCCCTTGCAGGCATTGGAGACTGACCTGAAGGGCTTGCTCGCTTCCTGGTTCGATGTCGGCTTTCTGGAATTGCGCGCGATTGACTGGAAATCGCCCGCAGCTTTGCTTGAAAAGCTGGTGCAATATGAAGCGGTGCATCGCATCCGCACCTGGCGCGATTTGCGCAATCGGCTTGATTCGGACCGCCGCTGCTACGCCTTCTTCCATCCGCGCATGCCGGATGAACCGCTGATTTTCGTCGAGGTCGCGCTGGAACGCGGCATGGCTGCCAGTGTGCAAAAGCTACTCGATGAAAAGGCGCCGTTGCAGGATGCCGGGCAGGCGGATACGGCGGTGTTCTATTCCATTAACAATTGCCAGCGCGGCTTGGATGGCATTTCCTTTGGCAATTTCCTGATCAAGCGCGTGGTGGAATTGCTCGCCGCGGAATTCCCGAAGCTCAAGACCTTTTGCACGCTTTCCCCCATGCCGGGCTTTCGCGCCTGGCTAGAGAAAAGCGCGCGGGATGGCGTGGCACTGCTGACCGCCGAGGAAGAGGCAACCCTGACCGCCGCCATGGGCAATGGCATGGCGCTTGATTTCGCCAAGCTCATCACGGACCGCGCCTGGCTCAAGCAGGAAGCGCTCGCCCGCGCCATGGCACCCATTCTGATCCGGCTTGGCGCGCGGTATTTGATCAAGGAAGCCCCCAAGGGAAAACCCGGTCGCGCTCTCGATCCCGTGGCGCATTTCCACCTGTCCAATGGCGCGCGCGTCGAAAGGCTCAATTGGCGCGCCGATGTCTCAGAGAATGGTCTTCGCCAATCCTGCGGCCTGATGGTGAATTACCTCTATGACCCGGCCTCCATCGAGGAAAATCACGAAGCCTATGTGGGGGAGGGGCAGCGCGCGGCCTCGGGCGGGCTGAAGCGGCTGATCCGCGCCTGATTTGCCCCTTCCTTCGGCGCGGGCAAAGCGCCATATTCCAAGCAGGTTGTGGGGGGATCGGATCATGACAGTGCAAGGCAAGGGCAAGGCGCGCCATCTGCCGGGCAGCGCGCGGCGGATTGAAGTCCTCCACGCGCTGGAGAAGAAGCTGCTCTGGCTGTCTTCCTGGATGATCCATCACGCCAACCACATTCGCCCCAATCGGGATGGGTTGAAGGTGGGCGGCCATCAGGCATCCTGCGCTTCCTGCATTTCCATCCTGACGGCGCTTTACTTCGATATCCTGAAACCCGCCGATCGCGTGGCGGTGAAGCCCCATGCGGGTCCGGTGTTTCACGCCATCAATTACCTGCTGGGTCGTCAGCAGCGGGAAAAACTGGAAACGCTGCGGCAATTCCGCGGCATCCAGCCCTATCCCTCCCGCACCAAGGACGGGGCGGAGGTGGATTTCTCCACCGGCTCGGTTGGGCTTGGCGTCGCACTCGCCTCCTTCGGCTCGCTGGTGCAGGATTATGTGCATCTGCACCGCATGGCGCCCGAGGGGATTCCTCCTGGCCGGCATGTTGCCGTGGTCGGCGATGCCGAATTGGATGAGGGCAATATCTACGAAGCCCTGTTGGAAGGCTGGAAGCACGATATCCGCAATGTCTGGTGGGTGGTGGATTACAACCGCCAATCCCTCGATTCCGTTGTGCCGGACAGGCTTTTTGGTCGGATCGAGGGCCTGTTCCGCGATATGGGCTGGAATGTCGTTACGCTCAAATACGGCCGCAAGCTGGAAGCGGCCTTTGCGCGGCCCGATGGCGATCAATTGCGCCGCTGGATTGATGATTGCCCGAACAGCCTCTACGCCGCTTTGACCTTCCAAGGCGGCGCCGCCTGGCGCGCCGCCATCCTGGCTGATCTTGGCCGCGTTGCCGGCATTCGCGCCATTATTGACCCGCTTTCGGATGATGAGCTTTCCGCGCTGATGACCAATCTCGGTGGGCATGACATTGAAACCCTGACCGAGGCCTTCCGCGCCCAGGATGCGGCAGGCGATCAGCCCACCTGTTTCATCGCCTATACCATCAAGGGCATGGGCCTGCCCTTCGCCGGGCATAAGGATAATCATGCCGGACTGATGACGAAGGAGCAGATGGAAGGCTTCCGCGCCGCCATGCGGATTCGTCCTGGCCATGAATGGGATGAATTTGAAGGGCTTGATGTGCCCGAAGAAGAATTGCGCGAATTCCTCGCCGGCATTGATTTCGCCAAGCCCCTGTCGCCGCAGGGCCGTTCCCTGCAATCCCCCGTGATCCATGTGCCGGAACGTTTCGCCACACCGCGCGTGCCAGCGGGGCGCAAGCACTCCACCCAGGCGGCCTTTGGCGAAATCCTGGCCGAGATTGGACGCGGGCAGGGGGAAAATGCTGAACTCGCCAAGCGCATCGTCACCACCAGCCCGGATGTGACGGTTTCCACCAATCTCGGGCCTTGGGTGAATCGGCGCGGGATTTTTGACCGCCACAAGAAGAATGACGTGTTCCGCGATGCCAAGCTGGCCTCTGCCCAGCGCTGGGGCATGTCGCCCGAAGGCCAGCATGTGGAATTGGGTATTGCGGAACAGAATTTGTTTCTGCTGCTGGCGGGGCTTGGCTTGGCCGACAGGCTTTATGGTGCGCGGCTTTTGCCGGTGGGCACTGTCTATGATCCCTTCGTCAATCGCGGCCTGGATGCGCTGATTTACGCCTGCTATCAGGATGCGCGGTTTCTTTTGGTTTCAACGCCTTCGGGCCTGACATTGGCGCCGGAAGGCGGCCAGCATCAAAGCGTCAATACGCCCCTGATCGGCATGGCGCAGGATAGGCTTGTGTCTTACGAACCGGCCCATGCGGATGAACTGGCGATCCTGCTCCGACACGCCTTTTTTCACATGCAGCAGCCGAATGGCTCCGCGGTATGGCTCCGGCTGTCGACGCGCGGGCTTGAACAGCCTGAACGCAACCTGGACCCGGCGGCGGTGATCGCCGGCGCCCATTGGGTGGTGCCGCCGGCACCGGGGGCAAGTTTTGCGCTCGCCTATCAAGGCGCCCTGGCACCGGAGGCCCTGGCCGCCTTCAACACCATTCGCGAAGATATCCCCGAAGCCGGGTTGCTCGCCATTACTAGCCCCGACAAGCTGCATACGGATTGGCTGGCGGCGCGGCGCAAGGCACGGGCGGGCTTTGGTGCGCCAAGCTGGATCGAAACCCTGCTGGCGCCTTTGGCCCCCGGCGCTGCCCTGGTGACGTTGTTGGATGGCCACCCGGCGGCCCATGCCTGGCTCGGGTCTGTCCGTGGGCAGAAGGTGGTACCGCTTGGCGTGGACCGCTTCGGCCAGGCCGGCGATATTCCCGACCTCTACCGCGAATACGGGCTGGATGAGGCCGCCATTCTGGACGCCTGCGCCCAGGCTTTGGTTTCCTGATACGGTTTTGGCGCATCCTCACTTGGAAAGCGCCAAGGCATAGGCTAAAGCCCTGCCGCCGACCGCGGCGCGGCGCCGTTGGGCGCGGGCGTGGTGGAATCGGTAGACACGCCGGATTTAGGTTCCGGTGGCGCAAGCCTTGGGGGTTCGAGTCCCTTCGCCCGCACCAAAGCGCCGCCGGCACTATTTGTTTCTCTAGCTTGGGATGGACGATCCTCCGATGCAGGTTAATGAGCTCGCGCATGAAGGTTTGAAGCGCGCCTATTCCGTGACGCTTCCGGCGGGCGATATCGCCTCCAGCCGCGAAAAGCGCCTTTCCGAAATCGCCAAGACGGTTTCGCTGCCGGGCTTCCGCCCGGGCAAGGTGCCGCTTTCCATTGTGCGCCAGCGCTATGGCACCGCCGTGATGGGTGAGGTGCTGGAACAATCCGTGGGCGATGCATCGCGCAAGGTTGTGACGGATCGTGGCCTGAAGCCCGCGCTGCAACCGAAGATCGAGGTGACGAATTTCGCCGAAGGCACTGATCTTGAATTCCGCATGGAATTGGAAGTGCTGCCGGATGTGCCGATGCCAGAATTTTCCGGCATTGAGTTGGAACGCCTGCGCGCTGAGCCTTCCGATGAGGAAGTGCAGAAAATCCTGGAAACGCTCGCGACGCGCAATGGTGAATTGACCGATGTGACCGATGCCCGCCCGGCTACAAAGGGTGAGGTGATGGTGTGCGATTTCGCGGGCTCCGTCGTGCCGGATTTGCTGACCAATGGCCCGGCCCTTGGTGCTGTGCCCGGCATTCCAGGTCAGGCGCCGCGCGGTTGGGAAATTGGGCTTGCGGGTGGGCTGACGTCCGAGATCGCTGCCATCGGCACGGATGAGGCTCTGCCCTATTTCGATCTTCGCGTGCGCGGTACGGCGAGTGAAGCCGGCTGGGTCCAGGTATACCTGGAAGGGCCAAAGGGGATCGCCGCAGCACCGGGTGCGACGCAAAGCTTGATGGTCAGCACCAGACTGGCTGGCGGCAGCCTGCCGGAAGGCACCCAGGGTAAGCTTGGCTTCAATTTCTACAGCCTGCGCGCCGATGGCGTTGATTTCCTGGATATGCAGCGCGAAGCCTTTGATGTGACGGCTGGGCGCAGCACGCTTGCCTTTACCTTCCCCAATCAAGCGGAAATCGGCGCCTGCCGGCCCTTCATCTATCTGCATGGTATGCCGGCCGGGGCGGCGGTGGAATTCACGCTCCGCGTCGGCCCGTCACGGCTGATCGCGGGGACGGAAGAACCGGCCCTTGCCCCCTTCGCGGGCGGGTCTGCCACCGATATGCCGATTGAAGTGGGCGGCCCTGGTTTCATTCCAGGCTTTACCGAGCAGATGGAAGGGATGTCGGTTGGCGATAGCCGCGATATCCAGGTGGTCTTCCCGCTGGATTACGGTTCGGCCGAATTGGCGGGCAAGCGCGCGGTGTTTTCCATCACGGCGAAAAAGCTGCAGCAGCGCGTGCCGCGCGCCATTGATGATGAATTGGCGAAGACTGTCGGACAGGCCGATCTGGCCGGGCTTCAAGCGCAGGTGAAGGAAGGCTTGCAGCGCGAATATGATGGCATGTCGCGCATGCGCTTGAAGCGCGCGCTTCTGGACAAGCTTGCGGATCAGGCAAGCTTCCCCGTGCCGGAAGGCATGGTGGATGGCGAATTCGGCCAAATCTGGCAGCGCGTGGAAGCGGATTTGAAGGCCGGGCGGCTCGATTCGGATGATGCGGGCAAGGACGAGGCGACGCTGCGCGACGAATATCGCGGCATCGCTCAACGCCGCATCCGTCTTGGCCTGCTGCTGTCCGAAATTGGCCGCAGCAACAACATCCAGGTGACACCGGATGAACTCAGCCGTGCGCTTCGCCAGGAAGCGTCACGCTACCGCGGCCAGGAACAGCAGGTGATCGACTTCTTCCGCAAGAATCCGGAAGCGATGGAAAACCTCCGCGCCCCAATTTTCGAGGAAAAGGTTGTCGATTTCATCCTGGAACTCGCCAAGGTGGCCGAGCGTCAGGTGAAGCCTGAGGAATTGTCGGAAGCCTGACCCGGCGAGCGGTTAGGATTTACGAGGGCAGGGGGGAACCTCTGCCCTTTTTTTGTTCAGATGGCGCGCCGCCGATTTTTGTCGGGAAATGAAGGGGGTGGCTTGCAGGAAGGCTACGCCTCGCATAGGAAGGAGACCAAAGAGGCTTGGCGGTATTCGCCGCTACAAGAAGGGGGGCGCGGTTCGGGTGTCTGACACCATCCTTGAAACGGAAGGGCTTACGAAGGAATTCCGGGGCTTCGTCGCAGTCAGCGACGTGAACCTGAATGTCCGCCGCGGCACCATCCATGGCTTGATCGGCCCGAACGGCGCCGGCAAGACCACTTGCTTCAATATGCTGACGAAATTCCTGCCGCCAACCCGCGGTGCCATCCGCTATGATGGTCGCGACATCACGGGGATGAAGGCGGCCGAGGTGGCCCGCCTTGGCCTGGTGCGGAGCTTCCAGATCTCCGCCGTGTTTCCGCATCTGACCGTACTTGAAAATGTGCGCGTGGCCTTGCAGCGCGCCCGTGGCGGTTCCTTCGATTTCTGGCGTTCCGATTCGGTGCTGCGCAAATTCGATGCGCGCGCTGAGGAATTGCTGGCCGATGTGGGCCTGACGGAATGGATGCACCTGACCGCCGGTGAATTGCCCTATGGCCGCAAGCGCGCGCTTGAAATCGCAACCACACTCGCGCTTGATCCGGTGATGATGCTGTTGGATGAACCGACAGCCGGCATGGCGCATGATGATGTGGACCGCGTGGTGGCGCTGGTGAAGCGAGTTTCCGTTGGTCGCACCATTCTGCTGGTGGAACATAACCTGCGTGTTGTGCAAGGGCTTTGCGATACCATCACCGTGCTCGCGCGCGGCAGCGTGCTGGCGGAAGGCGATTACGCGGCGGTGTCGCGCAACCCGGATGTGATTGCGGCTTATCTTGGCACGGATGCATCAACCGAAGCGGAGCCGGCCCATGGCTGATGTGATGACCGCCCCCGCTGGCACCAAGCCCAGCACCGGTGCGCTGATGGAAATTCGCGGGCTTGAGGCCTGGTATGGCGAAAGCCATGTCCTGCACGGCGTGGATATTGATATTCGCGAAGGCGAAGTTGTGACGCTGCTTGGCCGCAATGGCGCGGGCAAGACCTCCACGCTCCGGTCCGTGATGGGCCTGGTGCCGCGCCGCAGTGGTTCCATCAAGTATGAGGGCAAGGAATTCGTCAATGCGCGTTCGGATGTGATTGCGCGCGCCGGCATTGCCTATTGCCCTGAGGAGCGGGGGATTTTCGCGTCGCTCGACGTGACCGAAAACCTGATGCTGCCGCCCATGGTGCGCCCCGGTGGGCTGCCCTTGGATGAAATCTACACGCTATTCCCGAATTTGAAGGAAAGGGCGCGCAGCCAAGGCACCAAGCTTTCGGGCGGTGAACAGCAAATGCTGGCCATTGCGCGGATCCTGCGCACCGGGGCGCGGCTGCTGCTGCTGGATGAGCCTTCAGAAGGCCTGGCGCCGGTGATTGTGCAGCAGATCGGGCGCACCATCCGCGAATTGAAGAAGCGCGGCTTTACGGTTTTGCTGGTCGAGCAGAATTTCCGCTTCGCGCAAACAGTCGCGGATCGGCACTATGTCATGGAACATGGCCGTGTGGTGGATATGGTCGCCAATGAAGACCTGAATGCATCACTCGACCGGTTGCATGAATATCTTGGCGTTTAACAGGGCCGTTTTCCAAGCCGGGGCGGCTAAGCAAAAAAGGGGAAACCAAAAATGAGCCTTTCACGTCGGGACATTTTGGCCGGTTCAGCCGGCGCCGCAGCCTTTGGCGCACTGCCCTATCGCAGCGCCAAGGCCCAGGCTGCGAATACCATCCGCATCGGCGTCTTGAATGACATGTCGGGCATGTATCGCGACATTTCGGGCATGAGCTCGGTGGTGTGCGCGCGCGCCGCGGTGCAGGAATTTGCAGGCCGCGGCTTCAATGTTGAAGTGCTGTCGGCGGACCATCAGAACCGCGCCGATGTTGGCGTGAATATCGCGCGCCAGTGGATTGATCGCGAAGGGGTGGATGTGCTGCTGGATGTGACCACATCCTCGGTGGCGCTCGCGGTTTCCGATATCTGCCGCGAAAAGAACAAGGTGCATATCAATTGCAGTGCGGCGACCAGCGACCTGACGGGCGCGCGTTGCAATGCCAATACCGTGCATTGGACTTATGACACCTGGATGTGCGCCAAATCCACCGGTGGGGCGATGGTGCGCGCCGGCGGCGATAGCTGGTTCTTCATCACGGCGGATTACGCTTTCGGCCATGCGCTGGAACGCGACACCAGCAACTTCATCCGTGCCGCTGGCGGACGGGTGCTGGGCCAAGTGCGCACGCCCTTTCCGGGCACGACCGATTTCTCTTCCTTCCTTGTGCAGGCGCAAGCCTCTCGCGCCAAGGTGATCGGGCTTGCCAATGCGGGCGCGGATACCACCAATTGCGTCAAGCAGGCCGCCGAATTTGGCATTACGCGCCGCGGCATCAAGATCGCTTCCTTGCTCATGTTCATCAATGATGTGCATGGGCTTGGTCTGCAAACGGCGCAGGGGCTGGTGCTGACCGAAACCTTCTACTGGGATTTGAATGACGCAACGCGGCGCTTCACCAATCGGGTGCGCTCCGCCATGGCGCCGAATATGCCGGCCATGACCCATGCTGGCACCTATGCCGGTGCGCTGCATTACCTGAAGACGGTGGCCGATATGGGCGTGGCAGCGGCCAAGGCCGATGGCGCGGCGGCGGTTGCGCGCATGAAGGCGATACCGACGGAAGATGATTGCTTCGGCAAGGGCACTATCCGCGCCGATGGCCGGAAGCTTCACCCCGCCTATTTGTTTGAAGTCAAGACGCCGGCGGAAAGCCGTGGGCCTTGGGATTACTATAAGCTGCTGCAAACCACACCTGGCGAGGAAGCTTTCCGTCCACTCGCTGAGGGCGCTTGCCCGCTCGTGCGTAGCTGATCCAACAACATCATCGCTTGAGGGAGATAAAAAATGCAGGTTTCACGTCGTAGTGTTTTAGCCGGAGCGGCCGCCACCGGCGCCCTGCCGCTCTCCCTTGCGCGCGCGCAGGCGGCGAATACCGTTCGTATCGGTGTCATGACCGATATGTCGGGCATGTATCGTGACAATACCGGCCCGACTTCGGTGGCCGCTGCGCGTGAAGCCGCGTCGGAATTCGGCGCGAGCCACGGCTTCCGTGTGGAAATCATCGAAGCCGATCACCAGAACCGCCCGGATGTTGGCGTCAATCTGGCGCGGCAATGGTATGATCAGGGCGTGGACCTGATCATTGATGTGCCGACCTCCTCCGTGGGGTTGGCCGTTTCCAATGTCGCGCGTGAAAAGAACAAGGCCTATATCAATGTCGGTTCAGCCACCGCTGACCTGACGGGCGCGCAATGCAGCCCGAATACCATTCACTGGGCCTATGATACCTTCATGCTGGCACGTTCCACCGGCGGGGCGACGGTGCGCGCGGGTGGCGATACCTGGTTCTTCATCACCGCCGATTACGCCTTTGGCCACGCGCTGGAACGCGATACTACTAACTTTGTGCGTGCGGCTGGCGGGCGTATCCTTGGTCAGGTGCGCACTCCCTTCCCGGGCACGACGGATTTCTCCTCCTTCCTGGTGCAGGCTCAGGCGTCGCGCGCCAAGGTGATTGGCCTCGCCAATGCTGGCGCGGATACGCAGAATTGCGTGAAGCAGGCGGCGGAATTCGGGCTCACGCGGCGCGGCATCAAGCTTGCTTCGCTGCTGCTTTTTGTGAATGACGTGCATGGCCTTGGGCTGCAAACGGCGCAGGGGCTGGTTTGCACCGAAAGCTTCTATTGGGATCTGAACGACAAGACCCGCGCCTGGACCGAGCGTATGCTGCGCCGCGTGCCGACCAATTACCCGAACATGATCCATGCCGGCTGCTATTCCGGCACGCTGCACTTCCTAAAGACCGTGGCGGCGATGGGCGTGCCGGCCGCCAAGGCCTCTGGCCTTGACCTGGTGAACCGGATGAAGGCGCAGCCTTCGGAGGATGATCTTTACGGCAGGGCGGTCATCCGTCCGGATGGCCGGCGCTTGATCCCCTCCTACCTGTTTGAGGTGAAGACGCCCGCCGAAAGCCGTAGGCCGTGGGATTACTACAAGCTGTTGCAAACCACCCCGGCCGAGGAAGCCTTCCGCCCGATCGGTGAAGGTGGCTGCGCGCTCGTGCGTTCGTGATCTGATCTGTTGGGGAAGGAAACGTCATGACAACAACAAGGCGTAATGTTCTTGGGAGTGCCGCCGCTGGCGGCGCTGCCCTTGGTGGCTTGCCATGGCGTTCCGCCCGCGCGCAGGCGGCGAATACCATTCGCATCGGTGTGCTGAATGACATGTCCGGCCCGTATCGCGACATCAGCGGCCCCTATGGGCTTGAGTGTACGCGCCAGGCCGTCCAGGAATTCGGCAATCGCGGCTTTAATGTTGAGATCATCAACGCGGACCATCAGAACCGCCCTGATGTTGGCGTGAATATCGCCCGCCAATGGTATGACCAGGGCGTGGATATGGTCATTGATGTGCCAACATCTTCGGTTGGCCTCGCGGTTGCCAATATCGCGCGGGAAAAAAACAAGGTCTGCGTCAATACCGGTTCTGCGACTTCGGACCTGACGGGGCCGGCCTGCACGCCCAATACCGTGCATTGGATGTATGATACCTACATGCTGGCGAAATCCACGGGTGGGGCCATGGTGCGTGCCGGTGGTGATAGCTGGTTCTTCATCACCGCCGATTACGCCTTTGGCCATGCGCTGGAACGCGATACAGCGAATTTCGTGCGCAATGCCGGCGGGCGCGTGGTGGGGCAGGTGCGTTATCCCTTCCCGGCGACGACCGATTTCTCATCCTTCCTGGTGCAGGCGCAGGCCTCCCGCGCCAAGGTGATCGGCATGGCCAATGCCGGCGCGGATACGATCAATACGGTGAAGCAGGCGGCTGAATTCGGCGTTACGCGCCGCGGCGTGAAGCTTGCGGCGCTGCTCATGTTCCTGCCCGATGTGCATGCGCTTGGCCTGCAAACCGCGCAGGGCCTGATCCTGACGGAAAGCTTCTATTGGGATCTGAACGATCGCACCCGCGCCATTTCCGAAAGGCTCCGCCCAAGGTTGCGTGATGTGCGGCCCAATATGGCGTCCATCGCCAATTACTCGGGCGCGCTGCATTACCTGAAGGCGATTGCCGATATGGGTGTCGCGGCGTCGAAAGCCTCCGGTGCGGAAGTGGTCGCGCGCATGAAGTCCATCCCCTGCGATGATGACGCGTTCGGCCCTGGCATCATTCGCCCCGATGGCCGTAAGCTTTGCCCTTCCTATCTGTTTGAGGTGAAGGCACCCTCCGAAAGCCGCGGACCTTATGATTACTACAAGCTCTTGCAAACGACCCCGGCCAATGAAGCCTTCCGCCCAATGAATGAGGGTAATTGCCCTCTCGTTCGTACCTGACATGACGCACACCCTATCCACTTCGCGCTCCGCCTGTGGCTTCGGCCATAGGGCGGCGGCGCCCTGAGGGAATTCTCCGTATGGATGAGATATTCGGCATACCGACGCCGCTGCTTTTTGGGCAGCTTTTGCTCGGACTGATCAATGGCGCCTTTTACGCGATGCTGTCACTTGGCCTCGCGGTGATTTTCGGGCTGCTCAACATCATCAACTTCACCCATGGCGCGCAGTTCATGATGGGCGCCTTTGTCGCCTGGATGCTGCTGCATTACCTGGGCATCGGCTATTGGTGGGCTCTGATCCTCTCGCCGCTGCTGGTCGGGCTTACGGGGGTGATATTGGAACGAACAATGATCTGTCGATTATATAAGATGGATCATTTGTACGGGATGCTGCTGACCTTCGGGATATCACTGATCCTCGAAGGTATATTCCGAAATCAATACGGCTCCTCGGGTATGCCTTATCGCATTCCCTCGCAGCTTTCCGGCGCCTGGGATTTGGGCTTCATGTTCATGCCGGTCTATCGCGGTTGGGTTGTGGTCTTTGCGCTTTTTGCCTGCATCACAACTTGGCTCGTGATCGAAAAGACCCGGCTTGGCGCCTATCTGCGCGCGGCGACGGAAAACGCGCCGCTGGTGCAGGCCTTTGGCGTGAATGTGCCGCGCATGATCACGCTGACCTATGGTGCGGGTGTTGCTTTGGCCGCGCTGGCTGGCGTGCTTGCCGCACCAATCTATTCGGTCAATCCGCAAATGGGGACCAATCTGATCATCGTGGTGTTTGCGGTGGTAGTGATCGGCGGCATGGGGTCCATCCTGGGGTCCGTGCTTACGGGCTTTGGTCTTGGTATCGTCGAAGGTCTAACCAAGGTTTTCTACCCTGAAGCCTCGGCCACTGTGATCTTCATCATCATGGTCATTGTCTTGCTGGCGCGTCCTGCCGGCCTTTTTGGGAGGGCATGATCCATGGCCGGTCATTCCATGACGAGCAGCAGCTCAGCACCTGCGGGACCGCAGGAAGAAATCTTTGGCTTCACCAAGGCGCAATTCGTGGCCCTTTTGGTCATGTTTGCGGCGCTGGTGATCGCCCCCTTCTTCCTCTACCCCGTCTTCCTGATGAAGCTGCTTTGCTTCGCGATCTTCGCTTGCGCCTTCAACCTTCTGATCGGTTATGTGGGGCTGACTTCCTTCGGCCATGCCGCCTATTTCGGCATGGGGAGCTATATTGCCGCGCATAGCGCCAAGGTCTGGGGCCTTTCGCCGGAGCTTTCAATCCTGGTCGGCGCCTTGCTGGCTGGGGTGCAGGGGGCCATTTTCGGCTGGATCGCCATTCGCCGCCAGGGCATTTACTTCGCCATGATTACGCTCGCGCTGGCGCAGATGATCTACTTCTTCTGTCTGCAAGCGCCTTTCACCGGCGGTGAAGACGGTATTCAGGCAGTGCCGCGTGGGCATCTGTTTGGCGTTATTTCGCTTTCCTCCGACATGACGATGTATTGGTTTGTTGCAGTCATCTTTGTCGCCTGCTTCCTGCTGATCCATCGCATTGTACATTCGCCCTTCGGACAGGTGCTGAAGGCCATTCGTGAGAATGAAGCGCGCACCACTTCGCTTGGCTATCGGACGGATGACTATAAGCTGGTCGCCTTCATCCTTTCCGCCACCCTCGCCGGTGTGGCGGGTGGCACCAAGTCGCTCGTCTTCGGCATTGCCACGCTGACTGACGTGCATTGGTCCATGTCCGGTGAGGTGCTGCTGATGACGCTGGTGGGCGGGCTCGGCACGGTGTTTGGCCCGATGATTGGCGCCGCGGTGATCGTGGCGATGCAGAATTACCTGGCGGAGATGGGCGCCTGGGTCACCGTGATCCAGGGCGTGATCTTCATTGCCTGCGTGCTTGCGTTCCGGCGCGGCATTGTGGGGGAAATCGCCAATCTGCTGCGCGTGCGCCTGTAACGCCAGCCGCACTCTCGAAACAAGGCGCCTCTGCTGCGGTTCGCGGCAGGGGCGCTTTGCTTTTGGGCAGGGCGCATCGCCGTTGGGGCGCGCCGCACCAGGTCAGGGCTTGCGAAAGAAGCGCTTTGGGGGCTTTTTAGGCGGGTGATAGCAAAGCCCCCCTTTCCCGCCTGTCGGTACCGCCCATGACCGCGCCGGTGCTGGAGGTTGCTGGCCTGAACCTGGCCTTTCGCCAGGATGGCCGCGCGCTTTCCATTCTGGATGGCATTTCCTTCCGCGCCGAAGCGGGGAAGACACTCGCGATTGTGGGGGAAAGCGGTTGCGGCAAATCGGTGGCCTCACTCGCCATCATGGGGCTGCTGCCGGAAAACGCGATGGTTGCGGGCAGCGCGCGGCTGATGGGGCGGGAATTGATCGGGCTGCCCGCGGAAGAACGCCGGGCCTTGCGCGGCGCTGAAATGGCGATGATTTTTCAGGAACCCATGACCAGCCTGAATCCGGCCTTCACCGCTGGCGAACAGGTGGCGGAAGCGTTGCGGTTACACCAAAAGCTGGACCGCGACGCAGCCTTCAAGGCGGCAGTCGCGATGTTGGAGAAGGTGCGCATCCCCGATGCGGCGCGGCGCGCGCGGCAATACCCGCATCAGCTCTCGGGCGGTATGCGCCAGCGCGTGATGATCGCGATCGCGCTGGCTTGTCGGCCCAAGCTGCTGATTGCCGATGAACCAACCACCGCGCTTGATGTGACGGTGCAGGCACAAATCCTGGCGCTGCTGGATGATCTGAAGCGCGAGACCGGCACGGCAGTAATCCTGATCACGCATGATCTGGGGGTGGTGGCGGATCATGCCGATGATGTTGTTGTCATGTATGCCGGGCGCGTGGCGGAACAGGCGCGTGCAGCCGAGCTTTTTGCGCGACCTGAACATCCCTATACCATCGGCCTATTGGGCGCCGCACCAGCAGCGGGCAGGCGCGGCGAAAGGCTTGCCAGCATTGAAGGCACGGTGCCGGATTTGCGTGCCCCGCCGCCTGGTTGCCGCTTTGCGCCGCGTTGCCCCTTTGCCATCGCCCGCTGCGCTGAAGGCGCGCCGCCATTGACTGAGGTCGCGCCCGGCCATTTCAGCGCCTGCCTGCGCGCGCCGCTGGATGGCATGCTGGGGGCTGCGGCATGACGGCGTTGCTCGAACTCCGTGATGTCGTGAAGCATTTCCCGGTGCGTGATGCGCTGGGCCGGCGCGCTGGCGCGGTGCATGCGGTGGATGGCGTGTCGCTTGCGGTTGCGGAAGGTGAGGTGCTCGCCATCGTCGGCGAAAGCGGCTGCGGCAAATCCACGCTCGGGCGTGTCATGCTGCGGCTGATCGAACCGGATAGCGGTTCGGTGCGATTTGCAGGTGAAGACCTTGCCAGGCTTTCGCCATCCGCCTTGCGCGCGCGTCGGCGCGACATGCAGATCATTTTCCAGGACCCGTTTGGTAGCCTTGATCCGCGCATGACGGTGGCGCAGGCGATTGCCGAACCCTTAAGGCTGCACCGCCTGGTACCGCGCGCAGAGGAAGCCGCGCGCGTCGCTGAATTGCTCCGCCGTGTTGGTCTGCGACCGGAAAATGCCGGGCGCTGGCCGCATGAATTCTCGGGCGGGCAGCGCCAACGCATCGCGATTGCCCGCGCACTCGCCAGCAATCCGCGCCTGATCATTGGTGATGAACCCGTCAGCGCGCTGGATGTTTCCGTGCAGGCGCAGGTGATCAATTTGCTGCGCGATCTGATACGCGATTTGCGCCTGACCTTTGTGCTGGTCAGCCATGATCTTGGCGTGGTGCGCCATGTCGCGGATCGTGTCGCGGTGATGTATCTGGGCCGCATCGTGGAAGAAGGCCCGGCCGAGGATGTGCTCGGCGCGCCGCGCCATCCCTATACGCGCGCGCTTGTCGCCGCCATGCCGGGCGCGCAGACCAAAACGCCGCCCTTGGAAGGCGATGTGCCAAGCCCAATCGCGCCACCTTCCGGCTGCCGCTTTCATACGCGCTGTGCCTTTGCGGCTGAACGCTGCCGCGCTGAATCCCCGCGCCTTGAAGGTATGGGCCACGCCGTCGCCTGCCATTTTGCCGAAAGCCTGCCGCCACCCGCTGAGCGCATCGCGGCACTCGGCGGCGGCGAAAGACTGGCGCGGCTGCAGTCCTTTTTCCGGGGCGCTGCCCCTTCACCCACCGGGATGGGAGATTACGCATGAAAACCATGATCCGCGCGGCGCTCGCCGCTTTTGGTGTGCTCGCTATCGCAGCCGCACCTGCCAGCGCGCAGCATTTGCGTATTGCGCTGAAGGAAGACCCGGATATTCTGGACCCGACGCTGTCGCGCACCTTTGTCGGGCGCATTGTCTATGCCGCTTTGTGCGACAAGCTTTTTGACATTAACGAAAAGCTGGAAATCGTGCCGCAACTGGCAACCGGCCATCGCTGGGAAGACCCGCGCAGCCTGATCATCACGCTGCGGGAAGGGGTGCGCTTTCACGATAATGAAGTGATGGATGCAGAAGCGGTGCGCTATTCGCTGATGCGGCATTTGACCTTGCAGGGCAGTTTCCGCCGCAGCGAAATCGCCGATATGGAAACCGTGGAAGTGGTGGACCCGCTGACCATCCGCATTCGCCTGAAGGGGCCATCCGCTTCCTTCCTGGCGGCGCTGACGGATCGTGCCGGCATGCCGGTCAGCCCCAAGGCCGCGGAAGCGCTGGGGCGCAATTTCGGCACGCGCCCTGTCTGCACCGGGCCGTTTCGCTTTGTGGAGCGTGTGGCGCAGGAACGCATCGTGGGTGAACGCTTCCCCGAATATTGGGATGCGCGGAATATCCATCTGGCGCGTGTGACCTATCTGCCCATTCCGGACAACACGGTACGCCTTGCGAACCTTCAATCCGGCGCGGTGGAATTCGCCGAACGGATGGAGCCCGATGACATCAAGACCATCCAGCGCAATCGCAATCTGCGCGCCGTTGCGGTGGATGAGCTTGGCTATCAAAGCATCAGCATCAATACCGGCAATGGCGAACGCGCCAATACGCCCTTTGGCCGCGATGCGCGCCTCCGCCGCGCCTTCGAATTGGCGATTGATCGCACAGCGCTGAACCAGGTGGTGTATGAGGGCATGTATGTACCAACCCGCCAGCCCTTCCCGCCGGCGAGCCCTTTCCATGTGCGTGATTTCCCGCCGACCGCGCGTGACCTGCCGCGCGCCCAGGCGCTGCTGCGCGAAGCAGGCGTGACCTTGCCGATTACGGTTGAAATGACCGTGCCGAACAACCCTGATCTTCGCCAGGTTGGTGAAGTCATTCAGGCCATGGTGAAGGAAGCGGGCTTTGATCTTCGCTTGCGCGCCATGGAATTCGCCTCATCCCTACAGGCGGCCGCGCGGGGCGAGTTTGAAACCTATTTGGTTGGCTGGTCCGGCCGCACCGATCCGGATGGCAATATCTTCAGCTTCAGCCGCACCGGCGGCGGGCAGAATGATGGCCGCTATTCCAATTCGGAAGTGGACAGGCTCTTGGATGAGGCGCGCACGGAGCTAGATCTGGCCAAGCGCCAGGCGCTTTACGCCCGCGCCGTGCGCATCGCCTTTGGGGAGGATGTGCACCGCATCTACCTTTGGCACCGCAAGAATATCATGGCGCATAGCGCGCGGCTTTCCGGCTATCGGCCCATCGCGGATGGTCTGGTGCGGCTGCAAGGCGTGCGGTTGCAATAGCCGCCATGTGGGTCTGGCTCCTCCGGCGGATTGGGCAGGTTCTGCCCACGCTATTCATCCTCTCCATCCTGATCTTCGGGCTGCAACAATTGATGCCCGGCGATCCGGCGCTGATCTTGGCAGGAGAGGAGAGGGGCGACCCGCAAGTGCTGGCGCAAATCCGTGCGGAGCTCAGGCTTGA
Organism: Roseomonas sp.; assembly: GCA_020249505.1. Lineage (GTDB taxonomy): Bacteria > Pseudomonadota > Alphaproteobacteria > Acetobacterales > Acetobacteraceae > Neoroseomonas. Next base: position 67,471 of record JADCFN010000028.1, read on the forward strand.
TCGGCCGATCTACGAACAATACCTCTATTGGATCGGCAATGTGCTGACCGGCGATTTCGGCTTTTCCTGGCGCATCAGAATGCCGGTTAGTCAACTTATTCTGGATAAGCTGCCGGTCACTGCGCAGCTTGCCGCGATGTCGTTTGTTGTCGCCGTGCTCATCGGCGTGCCGGCGGGCATTCTCTCCGCCGTCAAGCGCGATCAGCCGGCGGATTGGGCGGCCAATGGTGTCGCGCTGTTTGGTATTTCCACGCCGAATTTCTGGCTCGGCATTATGATGATCCTGCTGTTTAGTGTGGAATTGGGTTGGCTGCCACCTTCGGGCTATGTGCCGCTGACCGAGGATTTCTGGCAATCCATCGCGACAACCATCATGCCGGCCTTTGTGCTGGGCACCGGCGTTGCCTCGGTGCTCATGCGCCACACACGTGCGGCGATGCTGACCGCGCTATCGCAGGATTATGTGCGCACGGCCCGCGCCAAGGGGCTGCGAGAACGCGTGGTGGTGTGGAAACATGCGCTTCGCAACGCGCTGATCCCGGTGGTGACCTTGGGCGCGATTGAATTCGGCCGGCTGCTGGCGGGCGCGGTGCTGACCGAGCAGGTCTTCACCATTCCAGGCTTTGGCAAGCTGATTGTGGATGCGGTGTTCAATCGCGATTATCCGGTGGTGCAGGGTGTCGTGCTGGCAACTGCGCTGATTTTCGTTCTGCTCTCCCTGGTGGCTGATTTGCTTTATATGGCGATCAATCCAAGGCTGCGTCAGGCATGAACGCGCCGGCCATCACCATGGGTGAAAGCCCCACGCGCCGCGCGCTGAAGCGTTTTTTTCGCCACAAGCTGGCGGTGTTTGGCCTGGTGGTGGTGGTGGCCTTTGTGCTGATTGCGATCCTGGCACCCTTCATCGCACCTTACGATCCGCTGCAAACAAGCTGGAGCCGTATCCGCAAGCCACCTTCGGCCGAACATTGGTTCGGCACGGATGAAAACGGCCGCGATGTGCTTTCTCGCGTGATTTGGGGCGCGCGGGCTTCGCTGATGGCGGGCGTGATTTCGGTGCTGGGCGCGCTGTTTATCGGTGTGCCGCTCGGCTTGCTCGCCGGCCTGATTGGCGGCTGGGTGGATGGGCTGATTTCGCGCGTGGCGGATGCCATGCTGTCCGTGCCCTTCCTGATCCTGGCGATTGCGCTGGCGGCATTTCTGGGGCCGGCCTTGGAAAACGCCATGCTTGCCATTGCCATCACGGCATCGCCGGTTTTCGTACGGCTCACGCGCGGCATGGCACTTGATGCGAAATCAACCGATTGGGTGGAGGCAGCGCGCGCGTTGGGCAATCCGCCATGGCGCATCGGGCTTTTCCATGTGCTGCCGAATATCATCCCGCCCTTGCTGGTACAGGCCAGCCTTGCAATTGCGGAGGCGATCATCGCCGAAGCATCGCTTTCCTTCCTCGGGCTTGGGCAGCAACCGCCGGCACCTTCCTGGGGGTCCATGTTGAATAGCGCGCAACGGTTTTTGACCCAGGCGCCTTGGCTTTCCATCATGCCGGGGCTCGCGATTTTCGTGGTCGTGCTGGCCTTCAATTTGGTGGGCGATGGGCTACGCGATGCTTTGGACCCAAGGGCGGATCGGAAGTGATGGAAATACGTGGTGCGCCTGGGCATTTGCCGCGCGGGCGGCGCATTTACGCCATTGGCGATATCCATGGCACGCTGCCGCAGCTGCGCGATCTGCACGCTCAAATCGCCGAGGATTTGCGCCGCCGCCCCGTGGCTTCTGCCATGCTGATCCATCTGGGCGATTACGTGGATAAGGGGCCGGATTCACGCGGCGTGGTGGACTACCTTTCAGAACGTGATCCCATTCCCGGCCTGCCCACGCTCCATCTGATGGGCAATCATGAAGAAACCATGCTGGGCGCGCTTTCCGGTGATGGGGCGGCTGCGGCCGATTGGCTGTGGGGCGGGGGCAGGGCGACGCTTGATTCCTGGGGGGTCGCGCCCGATGCACCGCGCGATGCCTGGCCCGAGGCGATTGCCGCGCATCAGCGCCGCTTCCTGCGCGATCTCTCGCTATGGCATTCTGAAGGCGGGTATCTGTTCGTCCATGCCGGCATTCGCCCCGGTGTGGCGCTAGAAGACCAATCGCGCGAGGATTTGCTGCGCATCCGGCATGATTTTCTGAATAGCCCACGCGATCATGGGTTTGTGGTGGTGCATGGGCATACGGCGGGGTTCATGCCGGTGGTGCGGGAAAACCGGATTTGCATTGATACCGCCGCCTGGTCCGGCGGCGGGCTGACGGCGGTGATGTTGGAAGGGGAGAGCCTCGCGTTTTTTCAGGCGAAGTGACGGAGCCGGTGATTTCTCAAAAATACAGAGATGTCAATTTGGACCTATCGCGTATTTATGCCGCTCTGATTATTTTTTAGGCCGCTTCGCGATCGAAAGTCAGAGGCTATTTGCCCCCGCGATGCTGAATGCCTGCGGCGCAGGTTATGGAAGCCGTTGGTGTATTGGGAAATGGCAGTTTCGTTTTAGTGACGTATTTCCCACGTACTGTGTAACACCAACTTGGCCTTGAAGGTTTTGAAGAACGCCTCGACAACCGCGTTGCCACAGTAATTACCCTTGCCACTTAAACCGGGGGGCTAGCACCATCCGTACCGCTCGGGCACTGACCTCAGGAGAGAATTTATTCGTCGTCTTGCTGATAAGGGCTTCAACCTATTTGTAAGTGGGAGCTGATGACTTACCCGAACGGATCATGAGTCGAAATTCGTGGAAATCGGAATGGGGTGTCTATCTAACCCTCTAAAAAATTGCTTTCAAATAAAGCAACAAAGGAAAGGCACTCAAAAATTACCTACGCATTTACCCCCGATTAGTCCCGGATACCCCCCTAAACGGCACCCCATAGGGCGGTTTTTTGGGGGCGGTTTTTGCGCCAGTCCATCACCCGCGCGCGTGTTTTTCTGCTGCATCAGCGCCCGCGCGCGCGCGCGTGGTTTTGTCCCGACACTTTGGCCGCGCGCGGAGCGTTCTTTGCCCTTCATGTATTTTGTAGGGCGGGAAATTGCCGCCCGAAAACCCGCGCGCGCGCGTATTTTTTGGTGGGGTGCGAAAAAGCACTTTCGCCCCCCACCCCCTGCCTATCCTGCCTATCCTGCCTAAACTGCCTAATCCGGGACCAGTTCCCACGCATCGCGCCGTTCTGCGCCTTGCACAATGGTTCCGGGTGGTAGCTTGGAAACATGCCCCTCAGTCTGCAAGATTTCCGCCATGCGCCATGCGCCTTGCCGTGACGGAGTCTCGCGCGGCGTATGGACCATCATTGTAGATCGCGGCCAGGTGTTGCCGGCGGTCCGGTTGTTTGCGCCACCATGCCAGCACTTTGGCGGCTAGAAGCCGGTCAGGTGCGACACTCGCCACCCCATGAAGGCGCAGCGCCTCGCTTGCGTAGTGCCTCGCCAACCTGATTCCATTGGCCATTGCGGTGCCGCCGATGTTAACCGGCTTTTGGGCGCGCGCTTCATAAACGGTCAGCACCCCGGCTAATCGTGCGGCATGCTCCCCCAGCTTGGCAGCGAAGGCACCAATAGGCGCAAGCGGCTTGCCATCTGCATTTTCGGCTTCGATTTCATTATAGAAGGCAATCCATAGCGCCCGCGCCTCGGGGTCGCACTCGATCGCCGGCGGGTCAAGCGCCCGGTCATCACCCGCGCGTGTTGTTGGTGCGGATTGCAGCATGAAGGAAAGGCGGTGGGTGTAGTCAGCTAGCAGGTATCGCGCGCGCTGATCAGGTTCCTGAAACACGCGCCCGCCTATTGTGCTTTCAGGTTGCACGGTCAGGCACCGCGCCAGCAAGCCCATATCGGCAAGCATCGGGTCGCCTAGCAGCTTTCCCGCCACCGCGCCTTGCATCATCAGGTGGCAGGAAATGCGCCGGCCAGGGAGAAACGAATAGCCGGTCCCGACACGCGCGCGGCGGATAGGGTCGCCATCCCATGCGGCGTTAAGCATGGCGCCCATGCGCATGCGGTTATCATCATTCATCGCGTGGCCACCCATAAAGCCACCACCTTCCGCACTGAATATGCCCGCCCATGGGCGCGATTTTTCCAGGTGAAGGGTCAAGCCATCCGGCGTTAGGTCATTGACCAGAAGCACCGGGCGCGGCGGCTCGCGGGGTTCATCACCTACCGCCGCTAGTGCCTCTTTGATTGCGGCGCGGTCTTTGGCTTTTGCCCCCCTTTTTGCGTGTTCCGTCGCCTCTTTGAAGGCGGCCAGATCGCGCCGGTAATCCTGCATCGCGGTTTCATATTCGCCGCGCCATAGTTCTTCCACCTGATAGACGCCACGCAACGCCAACCCATCGCAGGTGGTTTTGCGTTCACCGCTTCCCGCAATGGTGAGGAAGAACCCCGACAAGGGCCGCACTGCGCCATGCGGCAGTTTTACATCGGCATGAGCTTGTGCGGCCAGCGTGGCAGCGGCCAGCACGCTTTGCGCGGCCATTGCCGGCGGGGCTTGTGTCAGGGTCGCCACCGCCTTCGCGGCATCGGCCAGCGGGCCTAGTGCTTCGATCGGGAAGGGTTCGGGCGGTGGTAGTTCCCTATGCAATGGGCGTTTCTCTTGCGGAGTTTTGGGCGGTGGTGCGGAGAATTCGCCACCGGCGGCGCGCAAGATTTTTTCTGCCTCGCGCTGCTTCATTGGGTTATCCATTGGCGCGCGCTCCCTCAGGGTGTTTGTCGGGTATTGTGGGATGCGCGGGCAGGTGGTCAGGCACCCGCAAGATAAGCACCGGCAAGGGTTGCGCGCCCTGCTTTGCGCGCCGCACGATTTCCTGCCGGGCCAGTTCTTCCCATCCGATTTCGTTCGCGGTGCGGGTTTCAATAAAAAGAACCCGGCCATGCTCTCGCGCTGCATCGGCGGCTAACTGGTAATGGGCGGCCTCGCCACCCATCGCATGAATCATGACGCGCCGCGCCCATTTCATCAGCCTTTCAGCATCCGGGAAATCACCCGCGCCACTGGACATTCCAGCATCATCATTGGCGACAATGATTGTCGGGGCATCACGCCAAAGCACTTCACGCGGGATGCGCGCGCCGGGCATCAGTTCCACCAAAACTGCATCACCGGCCAAGGCAGCGCGATAGATTGGGTTGCGGAATCCGTAACCGGCCATCGCTTGCGCGGCCATGATTTCGGAGATTGCGCGGGGGTTATTGGTGCCGATCATGCGCCGCACTCCCGCAAAGCATCATGCCAATCACCTGCCGGCGGTGCGCATATCCGGGCCAATCGCCCGGCCTCTTGCCATCGCTGCGCAGCGTGTTGTGCGGCGGTCATGCCGGGGGGGTCTGCATCGGCAAACACGGTCAGGGCTTCCACCCCGGCCAGGATGGGGAAGCGGGCAATGCCCCCGGCACTTGTGGCGGCCCATATCGGCGCCCATCCGGCACGCTGCGCCACCGCAAGGCAGGTCTCAATCCCTTCACCCAAGCCAAGGGCAGCGCCTTCGATTGGCGCCAGCTTGATCACGCCAGCCTTGCCAAGCATGACCTTGGGCCGATCGCCGGGCGCCTTCCCAGCCCCGCCGGGCGCGATGTAGGTGCAATGCACCCCCACTGCCGCGCCGGTCTCCGGGTCAGTCATCAGGGCCAGCATTGCCGGGCCGGGCGGGCCGCAATCTTTGTTGCGCCATGCCCTAGGATGGAAGCGCAGCGGGGCATCATCAGGTAGCGCCAGCCCTCGGGCAAATAGGTATTTCTCCGCCAAGGTGCCGCGCGCGGGCAGCGCCTCACGCCACAGGCTCCGGGCCGTGGCAAGGCTCCATTCCCCTGCCGCCGGGGGTGCGGCGGGCCGTGGCGGGTTTGGCGCATGCGGCGGGTGGATTGTTCCGCCCGGCTCGCCAAGCCATTGCCGCGCCCATTGGAAAGCCTCGCGCGCATCGCAGCGCCGCGCGTGTTGGATTAGGTCAAGCGCATCACCGCCGGCACTGCCGGAATAATCCTGCCAGGTGCCGCGCTTGGGGCCGGCAATCCGCACCGCCAAGGCACCCTTCCGGCCAAAGCGCAGTTCCTCATGGGTGCGCATGGTCGGGGGTATTGCCATCAGGGCCAAGGCAAGCGGCTCCATTCGCTCCGCAAGCCGGGCCTTCAATTCGTGACTATTCATCAGGGAATCCTTTCGGATTGCCCCTTGCAGGCACCCACGCGAAAGGCTAAAGGCCTTATGCCATCAATAGTTTCAGCATTTCGCGCCGCGCCTCAGCAATGGGGCGCGGTTCGTTTATGGGGTGGTGGGTGCCAGGTCGCGCGCGCGCCAGCGTGGCGATTTCACGCCTAAGCGCAGCGGCGGTGGAACATCACCGCGCTTTACGCTCGCCCAAAAACTGGACAAGGCTTGGCGCCGGAAGGCAGCGGCTTCCTTGGGGGTCAGCAACGCATCCGGGGCAACGCTTGGCGCAGGTGGTAGGGGGCGCCTCTCGCGGCGCCGGGGGGCTGTAGTAGCCAAGGTTTAAATCTCCTTGGCGTGGCAGGTCGGGGGGCAGGGCGGGAATCATCTTGCACAAGATGTAAAGTTCCGGCTTTATGCCCTCGCGGCTTGCCGCGCCTTTCCTAGCAGATTGGCCCGGCCCCTTCCGCGTTCCACCGCGGGGGGGCCACCGCCCCCAAAAGGTTGTTTTCCACCCTTGCGGGCGCCCGGAACATGGTGACCTTATTGATACCCGCCATGGCAAAGCATCGTTTCCAATCACCTCAGTCTTGTAGCACTCGCCAAGCCTTGCGGGAATTGCGCTGTCCGGCTGTGGTTCCTGCTAGGCGCATTTATACAGGGAACATTTCTGGAACAACAGCGCGCCGCGCTTGAAAGTTCCCGCGAATTGCCCCGCCGATTAGGCAGTTTAGGCAGGATAAGCAGGGGGTCACCCTCAGAAACGCATTTTCGCCTATACCCCGGCGGCCATGCGCGCGGCGCGATGTTCGGCCAGCATGACGGGCGCAGCGGGGCCGTGCGTGGCGGCTTCTGCCCATTTTTCCATCATGGTGCGGCGGGTTTCCAGGTGGTCTAGGCGCGCATAAGCGGCGCGGGTTTTCTTCCGATCGGCATGGGCTAGTGCCATTTCCGAAAGGTGGTCAGGCATGCCGGCGGCTATGCTCCATTCCTTGAAGCTGGACCTAAAGCCATGCACGGTTACCGCCCGGCCTTCATGGTCGCGCCAGCGGGCCGGGGCTTCTGCTTCCAAGCCATCAAAGCACATGCCCCGCACAAGCATCCCCATAGCCATATTTGAAAGCGGGGCAGGCTCGCCCTTCGCATCGCGGGATGGAAACACATAATCGCCGGGCTTGGGGTCATTGGCCAGGGCGCGCGCCTTTTCCAGGATGGCCAGGGCCTCAGGCGCCAGCGGGGTGCGATGGGTTTTGCCGGCCTTCATGGTGGCAGCGGGCGCCACCCATACCGCGCCGGATATGTCCATATCCCGCCACCGCGCCTTGCGCACCGCGCCCGATCGGGCAGCGGTCAGGATACAGAAAGCAAGGGCAAGGGCGGCCATGCCTTCGCGCTTGTCCAGTTCCACCATGAATTGCGGCACTTGTTCCCATGGCAGCGAAGGGAAGGACTCTGCCTCGCGTTTCTGGTCTAGCAGGATTGCCAGATTGTCTTTCAGCCCTGCCGGGTTTTGCAGCTCCGGGGGGCGCCAGCCCTTTGCGCGCGCATACGAAAATACGGCTTCCAGCCTTTGCCGCACCCGCCGGGCGGTCTCCGGTATTTCATGCCAGATTGGCTTTAGTAGCGCCTCAATATCGGCGGCGGTTATTCCCGTGACTGGCTTCTGCCCGATCGCGGGGAAGGCATAGGCGGTCAGGCTCGCCCGCCATTGTTCGGCACTTTTGGGGCTACGCCATGCGCCTTCCCGGCTCTTGATCAGTTCCAGGGCAGCGGCTTCAAAGGTTACCCCCGCACCGTTACCACGCGCGGCCAGGGGGTCTCTGCCCTCTTTGATGTTGGTGCGCGCCGCACTGGCCTTGGCGCGGGCGCCGGCCAGGGTGGTGCCGCCTTCTTCTGCTGCCTTTTTAGCGTTTAGTTCCACCCGCCCAAGCCCAAGCCATCTTTCCTTGCCTTGGTGGCGATAGCGCAAAAGCCATTGCTGCCCGCCGGTCTCAGATAGCTGAAGGTAAAGGTTTTCGCCGTCCGGGAAGCGCATGGGCCGGGGCCGGCCATCATGCTTCAGCGCCTTGATACCTTCAGGGGTAAGCCTTTTGACAATTCGCGCCATGCCTTTGCCCTCTACGGTCTGAAGCAGGGGTAAGGCAGGCACCTGGGTATTTACCCCCACCGCCGATACCTACGCGCTTACCCCCGGATAATGCCTAGCTCGGGGTATATCGGGTGGTATCCGGTTAGACAAGGGCGGGAGTTTTTCTTTGTAAAATCAAGACATATAAGGCGGGGTAAGATTGGCCTAGATTTAGGGAAATCGGATGGGGTGGGATTCGAACCCACGGTAGGCTTGCACCTACGCCGGTTTTCAAGACCGGTGCCTTAAACCGCTCGGCCACCCATCCATACGCCTTGCAGCGAAACCACCCCGCAAGGCCAAGAAGTCACACCGCCTATTCGCCCGCCATGCGCTGCGCGACAAGGGGGGCGCCAAGGCGCATCAGCGCATTCACATCACCCGCCTGGTCAAGCCCAATCACCGCATCGGCCAATTGCTTGGCGCGCTCAGCGCCCAGCACCGCATCGGCCAAGCCGTGGAACTTGGCGCGAAGCTCGGCTTCCGTCAGGAAGTTGTCGGGCTCGCCCTTCGGAATCTTGATGTGGCGGACAAAGTTCTGGCCACGCGCCTTGATCGTCAGCTTGCCGGACATGAAGGTCGGGAATTCCGCCTGCACATCGGCATCTTCTTCCGGCAGGATCTTCGGCATCAGCGCGCGGATGTCCTTATCCTGCAACCAGGCATAGGAATCCCAGCCGAAATGCCCGCGTGCCAAGGCACACGCCACCACGAAGGGTCCGCTGAACTGCCCATCCACGATATTCTGCGGGTTCTGCTTATAATCGCGCGGCGCGCCCACCAGCAGCATGCCCTTATTCGGCAGACCCATGATCACGGACTCGATCTCTTCCACCTTCAATCCAAGCTCAGCGCGGAGCGCCAAGGCAGCATCCACGCTCGCATGGCCATAGCGGCAGGAAGGATAGGGTTTTACTGCGGTCTGCATCAGCTCCCACGCCTTGCCCAGATCCTGCAGCACGCGCTCAGGCTTTGGGTTCGGGGCGTAAGCACGCAGGAAGCCGGCCTTGCCTTCAATGGCCTCACCGGCGCCACGGAAGCCCTCCCGCGCGATGGTGGCAGCGGAAAGCCCATTCAGCGCGCTCCAACCCACCTGAAAGCGCTTGGTCCAGGCGCCATTGGCGAGGAATTGCAGGCTGCCGGCGGCCTGGGAAAGCGCGATGCCGAAAGCGTCTTCAACTTGTGCCGCGGAAAGCCCGAAAACCCGCGCCGCCGCCGCCGCCGCGCCAAAGGCGCCGCAGGTTGCGGTCGGGTGATAGCCGCGGTCGTAATGATCGCCGCCGGGCAAGGCCAGTGCCAGGCGGCAAGTGGTCTCATACCCGGCCACAATCGCCGCCAATACGGTCTTGCCATCGGCTCCAGTCATCTCAGCGGCGGCGAGTGCGGCTGGGATCACAGGCGCGCCGGGATGCAGCGTGCCCGCCGCATGCGTGTCATCAAAATCCAGCGAATGCGCCATGGCGCCATTGATCAGCGCGGCCCCGGCCGGCGTATAGCGCTGGGAATCCCCGAATACGGCAGCCGAACCGCCGGTCAGGCCAAGGGCGCGGGCCGCGGCCAGAAGGGGGGGGGTGCTCTCTGCCTCATGCCGGCCGCGCAGCATATTGCCGACCAGGTCCAGGATCAGGAAACGCGTGCGTTCCTGCACGCTGGCGGGCAGGCTTTCATAACGAAGCCCGGCGACAAAGGCGGCAAGTTCGCGGGTGACGGCGGCCATGGCATTCCTCCTTGGTTAAGCGACTAGTCTAGCACCAGTTCCGCCCCGGCCAATACGGGGCGCAAAAGCGTTTGCCATGCTCCGAAGCCCATGGCACCAGATGTGGCCATGATCGAAAGAAGGCTCCTGCTTGGTGGAGTCGCGGCCCTGGTCGCGGCCTGTAGTCCAGAGGCGAATTCCGCCAACCAAATCCCCGCGCCTGATGTGCCGCCGGCCTATGTGCCGGTTGCCGGCCAAAGCTTTGAACGCTTCCTGGAAGGGGTGCGCGCCGATGCGCGCCGTGCCGGGATTTCAGATGCCACGCTCAATCAGTCCTTCGCCGGGCTGAAGCCCAATCAGCGCGTCATTGAGTTGGATCGGCGCCAGGCGGAAGGCGGCATGCAATGGGAGGACTATCGCGACCGCATCATGCTGACGCCAACGCGCATTCAGAATGGCCGGCGCTTGATGGCGGAAAATACCGACCTGCTGCGCCGGATTGAAGCGCGCTACCGTGTCTCCCCTTCAGTGATCGTGGCCATTTGGGGCGTGGAGACGAATTACGGCGGCAATACGGGCGGCTTTGGCGTGGTGGAGGCCTTGGCGACACTCGCCTGGGAGGGCCGGCGCGCGGCCTATTTCCGCAATGAATTGATCTCGGCCTTGCGCATCCTGAATGACCGGCACACGAGTGCTGAGCGCATGAAGGGATCTTGGGCGGGCGCAATGGGTCAGCCGCAATTCATGCCGAGCAATTTTGAACGCTTGGCAGTGGATTTCGATGGCGATGGCAGGCGCGACATTTGGGATAATCGCGCCGATGCGCTGGCTTCCATCGCCAATTACTTCCAGCGTAATGGCTGGCGCCATGGTGAAGCCTGGGGGCGGGAAGTGCGCCCGCCTGCAGGGTTTTCGGCCAGCAGTGCCGATACGGAAAGCAAGCGCCCCTTGCGCGATTTCGCCCGCATGGGTTTTCGCAAGCCTGATGGCAGCCCGCTACCGTCCTCCGACATCGAAACGCAGATCGTGCTGCCTTCCCGCGGCAATGGCGGACAAATCTTTCTTGGCCACCATAATCTTCGCGTGATCCGCCGCTACAATACGCCGGTGAATTACGGGCTTTCCGTCGGCCTTTTGTCTGATCGCGTGGCGTGACGCGCTGGGGCTTTCTGGCGGCGGCGTTGCTGGCGCTGGCCGGCTGCGCGCAGCCGGAACCACGTTACCTGGTGGGCAATCCCTATCGCCTGGGCGGTGTGTGGTCCTACCCGCAGGAAGATTACGCGCTTTCCGAAACCGGCCTGGCCGAGGTTCTGGCCGCACCGCTTTTTGGTGGCCAAACCGCGAATGGGGAGGCTTTCAGCGCCCAGGGCCTGACGGCGGCGCATCGGACCCTGCAATTGCCCGCCATTATTCGCGTCACAAATCTCGAAAATGGCCGCTCCATCTTGCTCCGCGTGAATAATCGCGGTCCGGAAAAGCCCGGGCGTATCCTGGCTGTGTCTCCCCGCGCCGGCGCCTTGCTTGGCATGACGCCCGGCCGCGCGGCACAAATCGCGCTGGTCGTGGATGCCGAGAAAAGCCGCGCGGTGGCGGAAGGCTTGCCGGGCCAGGCGCCGCCGCCCATTGCCATCGCCGCCGCCCCGCGCGCTGCGGTGGCGCGAGAGGAATTGGCGCCCTTGCCCGGCACGCGCGAAGCGCCACGGCGGGAAGTGCAGCCTCTGCCGAGTGCCGCGCCCGTGACCGAAATCGAGCCGCAAAGCCGCAGCAATCCCGTAACACTGCCTGAAACGGTGATGCAAACCACCCCGCGCCCCGGCGTTTTGCTGGTGGAAGCCGGGCAATTCTCTGGCCGGTCCGCGGCGGAAGCGGTGGCGGCTCGCCTGCCGGGGGCGCGGATTACCCAGCAGGGCCGGGGGCGCAATGCCAGCTTCCGCGTAGCCCTCGGCCCATTCACCGAGGTTCGGGCAGCGGATTTTGCGCTTGAGCGGACTCTGGCCGCTGGCCTATCCGGAGCAAGGATTATTGTGGAATAAGCACGCCGCCTTTTCTTGGCGTAAATGAGCGATCAGGCATGAAGGAACCGGGCATGGCATCGCGTCGCAGGATCATTGGGGGCGTTTTGGGTGGGCTGCCGCTATGGCTGGCGGCGGATCAGGCCTTCGCGCAGCAACGCCCGGCGCCAGCCCCCGCCCAGCCGCAGCGCCGCCCCGCGCCGCGCCAGGAAGGCACGCCCGTTACCACTGCGGTCGGCAATGTGGATGTGCTCGCACGCCAAGCCCTGGTGGTCGATTTCGAAACTGGCGCCACGCTGCTTGAGAAAAACGCCGATGAGCGCATGCCGCCATCCAGCATGTCCAAGCTCATGACCATGTATGTGGTGTTTGATCGCTTGAAGCAGGGCAGGCTGCAAATGGATCAGATGCTGCCAGTGAGTGAACGCGCCTGGCGCATGGGCGGGTCCAAGATGTTTGTGGAACTCGGCCAGCAGGTGCGGGTTGAGGATCTGATTCGCGGCGTGATCGTGCAATCGGGCAATGATGCCTGCATTGTGCTGGCCGAGGCGATTTCGGGCAGCGAACAGCAATTCGCCGAATTATTGACCGAAACTGGTCGCCGCATTGGCCTGACCAACAGCAATTTCCGCAACAGCACCGGCTGGCCCGATCCGGAACACCGCATGACCGCGCGTGATCTTTCCATATTGGCGCGGCGCATCATTACTGATTTCCCGGATTACTATCGCTTTTACAGCGAACGCAGCTTCCGCTTCAGCAATATCAGCCAGGATAATCGCAACCCGCTGCTCTCCCGCGTGCCGGGCGCGGATGGCTTGAAAACCGGCCATACCGAAGAAGCCGGTTTTGGCCTGACCGGCAGCGCCATCCGCGATGGGCGGCGCGTGATTTTGGTGCTGAATGGGCTGCCCACAATGCGCGCGCGGGCCGAGGAAAGCGAGCGTCTGATGGAATGGGCCTTCCGCGAATTTGAAGCCGTTACGCTGTTCCGCGCGCAGGATACGGTGGAAGAAGTGCCGGTTTATCTTGGTGAACGCCGCACCGTTCCCATGGTGGGCGGGCGAGATGTTACGCTGACCTTGCCACGGCGTTGGCGCGACAGGCTGGAGGTGCGCGTGCGCTATCAGGCGCCGCTCACCTCACCTGTCATGCGCGGGCAGACCATCGGCGAATTGCAGGTCGCAGGGCAGGGGGTGCCAACGCTTTCTGTGCCGCTGGTGGCTGGGGCGGATGTCGAGAAACTCGGCCTGCTGCCGCGCATTCCGGCGGTGATCGGGCGCTGGGTCTCCGGCGCCTGAAGCGCTCATGGCGCGGGGCTATTTCATCACGCTTGAAGGTGGCGAAGGCGCTGGGAAATCCACCCAGGCGCGGCGCTTGGCCGCAGCGCTTGCGGCGGCTGGTGTGCCTGTATTGCGCACGCGCGAACCCGGCGGCGCGCCGGGGGCCGAGCGTATTCGCGAATTGCTGCTCTCACCCGGTTCCTGGGACAGTCTGACGGAAGCCATGCTGCATTTCGCCGCGCGGCGGGAACATGTGGTGCGCTCCATCCGCCCCATGCTGGAAGCGGGCGCCTGGGTGATTTGCGATCGTTTTGCGGATTCCACACTGGCCTATCAGGGGGCGGGGCAGGGTTTGGCCCATGAAACCTGGGCGCGGCTGTGCGATCTGACACTTGAGGGTTTGCAGCCGGACCTGACACTGATCCTCGATCTTCCCGTCGAAGCGGGGCTCGCGCGTGCGGCGGGGCGGAGTGCGGCGGATCGCTACGAAAAGCTCGGCGCTGATTTCCATGCGCGCATTCGCGCTGGCTTTGCCGATATTGCGCGACGTGAACCGACGCGCTGCGTGGCGCTGGATGCGGCGCAGGATGCGGAGGCAGTCTATGCCGCCATCACGGAAACCCTGCGTCAAAGGCTGGGCGCCAAGCTGTGAGCCTGCCGGAACCGCGCGCCAATCCTGAACTTTTTGGCCATGAAAGCGCCGCGGCAACCATGGCAGAGGCAGCACGTTCTGGCCGGCTGCATCACGCCTGGTTGATCACTGGTCCAGCCGGTATCGGCAAGGTGACACTGGCCTGGCGTTTTGCACGCTGGCTTCTGGCCGGCATGCCAGAGGCACCAAAGGGCAAGCCGCCGCTGCACCTGGATGCAACCCATCCCGTTTTCCGCCGTGTCGCCGCCGATAGCCATGCTGATCTGCTGACCATTGATGCCGATACGCTGCGCGGTGAACGCAAACGGAATGATATCAATGTGGAAGCCGCGCGGCTTATTCCGGGCTTCATGACCCTGACGGCGGCAGAAGGCGGCTGGCGCGTTGTGGTGGTGGATGGCGCGGAGACAATGAACCTGCAGGCGCAAAACGCCACTCTGAAAGTGCTGGAAGAACCGCCGGCACGCGCCATTCTGTTGTTGGTTTCCTCGGCACCCACGCGGCTTTTGCCGACGATCCGTAGCCGTTGCCGAAGGCTTGATCTTTTTCCCTTGGCCGAGGCGGAAATGACGCCGCTGCTCATGCAGCTTTTGCCTGATTTGCGCGCCGCAGACCGGACAAAACTCGCGGAAATGGCGGAAGGCTCACCGGGCCGCGCCATGCAGCTGGCCGAAGGCGATGGGTTGGAATTGCAGGCTTTGGTAGAGGAATGCCTCGGCAGCTTGAAGCGCCCCGATCCTGCGCGGCTGCATGTGCTGGCGGATCGTTGCGCTGCGGATCGCAGCGGGGCGCAATTCACCACCTTCATGGCGCTGCTGCGCGGGCGGATTTCGGCAGGCCTGCGCCAGGCCGCGCGGGGTGAGGCCGCGCCCGGCTGGATCAGCGCCCATCCGCTTGCCGCTTGGCCCGCGCTGTGGGATAGGCTCGGCCGCCTCGTGGATGAGACAGAAAAGCTGAATATGGACCGCAAACAGGCGGTGCTGACCGGGCTTTCCTGGCTTTCAGCCTGATGAAGCCGGATTAAGGCCAATAGAGATGAAACAGACGCGCTACGTCACCACGCCGATCTATTACGTCAATGACAAGCCGCATGTCGGCCATGCCTATACCTCGGTCGCGGCGGATGTTCTGGCGCGCTGGTGGCGGCTGACGGGCCATGAGGTGTTTTTCCTGACCGGCACGGATGAGCATGGCCAGAAGGTGGAAAAGGCGGCGCGCGATGCGGGGATGGAACCGCAAGCCTTCACGGATCAAGTCAGCCAGCATTTCCGCGACCTGACCGGCACACTTGGCCTTTCCAATGATGATTTCATCCGCACCACGGAAGAGCGCCATAAAGCCGCCTGTTCCGCGCTATGGGAAGAATTGGCGCGGCGCGATGAAATCTACCTTGGCCATTATGAGGGCTGGTATGCTGTGCGCGATGAAGCGTTTTACGGCCCGGATGAACTCACCGAACGCGACGGCGTGAAATACGCGCCATCAGGCGCGCCGGTGGAATGGGTGCGTGAGCCGTCTTATTTCTTCCGCCTGTCCAAATGGCTGCCGGAACTGCTCCGCCGCTTTGATCTGCCCGAAGGCCACCCGGAACGGATTGATGTGCAGCCCGAAGCGCGGCGCAATGAAGTCCGCGCCTTTGTGCAGCAAGGGCTCAAGGATTTTGCCGATAAGCCGGAAAAGCTCGATCTTTCCATTTCACGCACCAGCTTCACCTGGGGCGTCAAGGTGCCGGGCGATCCCGCGCATGTGATGTATGTCTGGCTTGATGCGCTGACGAATTACATCACCGCCGCAGGTTATCCGGACACAAGCGCCGAGCGCTGGAAATTCTGGCCGGCGAGCGCGCATTTCGTCGGCAAGGATATTGTGCGCTTTCACACCATCTATTGGCCGGCCTTTTTGTTGGCGGCGGGGATTACACCGGCGAAGCGCGTCTTTGCCCATGGCTGGTGGACGATTGAAGGGCAGAAAATGTCCAAATCCCTCGGCAATGCCATTGATCCGGTGGCCTTGGTTTCCGATTATGGGCTGGATCCGCTGCGCTATTTCCTGTTGCGCGAAGTGCCCTTTGGATCGGATGGGGATTTCTCGCGCAAGGCACTGGCCAATCGGTTGAATGGCGAATTGGCGGATGCTTTGGGCAATTTGGCCAATCGCACGCTTTCCCTCATTCAGCGAAATTGTGAGGGCAAGCTGCCCGCGCCGGCGTCAGCGGTTGGTGATGACGTGGCCCTGCTGGATGCGCTTGCCGCCATGCCCGGCCTGGTCGGCAAGCATGTGGAAGACCAGGCCTTCCATCTGGCCTTGGAAGAAGTGTTTCGCGTAGTGCGCGCGGCCAATGGCTATATCACCGCGCAAGCGCCTTGGGCCTTGAAGAAAACCGATCTGGCCCGCATGGAAGCCGTGCTACGCCATCTCCATTCCGTTCTGCGCGGCGCGGCGACGGCGCTTCAGCCCTTCATGCCTGGGACCATGGCCGCTTTGCTCGATCAGCTCGCCGTGCCCGCCGATGCCCGGGATTTGGCCGCGCTCGCCACCCCCTTGCCCGGCGGCACCGCCCTGCCACCGCCAAGCCCGCTCTTTCGTAAGATCGAGATTGAGGCAGCCTGATGCTGGTCGATAGCCATTGCCACCTCGACTATTATGTCGAGGCGGAGATTGAAGATGTGATCGCCCGCGCGCGGGACGCCGGCATTGGCCGTATGGTCACCATCGGCACACGCTTCGCCCAGGCGGAAAAGGTCAAGGCACTGGCCGAACGCTTTGATTGCGTCTGGGGGACTGTCGGCATCCACCCGCATAATGCCGGGGAGGGTGCTTTGCCGGGACCCGAAGCACTTGCCGCGCTGGCCGACCATCCGCGCATCATCGGGCTTGGCGAAAGCGGGCTGGATTACTTCTACGACAAGGCGCCGCGTGACGCCCAAGCGGAGAATTTCCGCAACCATATCCGCGCCGCGCAACTCACGGGGCTGCCGCTCGCGATTCATGCCCGCCAGGCGGATGAGGATATCGCCGATATCCTGGCCGAGGAGCGCGAGAGGGGCGGGGCCTTCCCCTTCCTGCTGCATTGCTTCAGCAGTGGCCGGGGTTTGGCGGAACGTGCGGTAGCCATGGGGGGCTATTTTTCCTTCTCCGGCATTCTGACCTTCCCGAAAAGCGAGGAATTGCGGGAGATTGCGCGGGATATCCCGGCTGATCGGCTGCTGGTGGAAACCGATGCACCCTACCTGGCGCCCGTGCCCTTTCGCGGCAAGCGCTGCGAACCCGCCATGGTGGCCCATACCGCCAAGGCGCTTGCCGGGGTCCGGGGGCTGGAAATCGCGGCGCTTGAGGCGCTGACCACTCGCAATTTTGAAACCCTCTTCCCGAAGGCCGTCTGAGGCTTGGTTACGGTCACAATCCTTGGCTGTGGCGGTTCGGCCGGCGTCCCGCTGATTGGCGGCGCCGACGGAAGGGGGGATTGGGGGGCTTGTGACCCTGCCGAGCAGCGGAATCGGCGGATGCGATCCTCGATTCTGATCGAAGGCGATCAGGGGCAAAGGCTTTTGGTTGATGCAGGCCCTGATATGCGCGCCCAATTCCTGGCCGCCGGGATCGGGGCGGTGGAGGCGATTCTGTTTACCCATCACCACGCCGATCACGTCATGGGCACGGATGAAACCCGCGTGCTGAACCGCATCACGGGCAAGCCGCTTCCCATATATGGCATGGCAAAAACGCTGGATAACCTGCGGCAACGCTTTGATTATGCCTTTCTGCCGGCGGTCGGCCCCTGGTTTTTCCGCCCCGCCCTGGAAGCGACCGAGGTCGCGCCCGGCGAAACGGTGGACATTGCCGGACTGCCGCTGACCCTGTTCAGCCAGGATCATGCGGTAATGGAAACACTGGGCCTCAGAATCGGGGGCTTCGCCTATTCCACCGATCTGGTGCGCCTGCCGGCAGAAAGCATGGCGCTTCTTCACGGTCTGGATACCTGGGTTGTGGGATGCTTCCAGCGTGCGCCCCATAAGGTGCATGCGAATCTGGAGCAGGTATTGGAATGGGTGCGCATATTGCAGCCGCGCAGGACAATTTTGACCCATATGGGCAGCGATCTGGATTACGGCTGGCTGGCCCGAATCCTACCGCCTGGGGTTGAGCCTGGCTATGATGGTATGGTGCTTAAGGGCGGGGATGCGTGAGGGCGTTGACCCAAGCGGGAAAATGGGCGCATGGGGTTTCTCAAGGGTATGGCCGCACCAATTAAGGGGCCGAATCTGGCGTTGTAGAGCGGCCATTTCGCCGTGAAAGGAAGAGCTGATGTTCAGGGAACGTGATCCGGTCGAAGTTTACAATAATACTCTGGTTCCCGTCGTGGTTGAACAGACCGCACGCGGTGAACGCGCGTTCGACATTTATTCCCGCCTGCTGAAGGAACGCATCATCTTCCTGACCGGGCCGGTTTTTGATCAGGTATCCTCCCTGATCTGTGCCCAGCTCCTGTTTTTGGAAAGCGAAAACCCCAACAAGGATATCGCCTTCTACATCAATAGCCCGGGCGGTGTGGTCACGGCGGGCCTCGCGATGTATGACACTATGCAATATATTCGCAGCCCCGTAAGCACGGTTTGTATTGGCCAGGCGGCCTCCATGGGCTCCTTGCTGCTATGCGCTGGCGCCAAGGATAAGCGGTACGCCTTGCCCCATAGCCGCATCATGGTGCACCAGCCCTCCGGCGGGGCGCAGGGTCAGGCGACCGATATTGAGATTCAGGCGCGCGAAATTCTCAAAGTCAGGAAGCGCCTGAATGAGATTTATGTCCGCCACACTGGGCAGCCGATTGATGCCATTGAACGCAAGCTGGAACGCGACAGCTACATGTCTTCGGAAGAGGCTCAGGATTTCGGGCTAATCGACCACGTGGTCGAAAAGCGCCCTATGCCGCTTTCTGAGACGACGACAGGCTGACATGGCCTCCGCGCGGCGGCCCGGCTTTCCCCGGATGGTTTTGGGGAGTAATATGATAACACAGCGATCCGCAAACCCGGACCGCATGGAGA
The DNA here is from genome assembly GCA_020249505.1 of Roseomonas sp. Taxonomy (GTDB): domain Bacteria; phylum Pseudomonadota; class Alphaproteobacteria; order Acetobacterales; family Acetobacteraceae; genus Neoroseomonas. The sequence continues at coordinate 86,466 of JADCFN010000028.1, forward strand.
CGGTATGAGCAAGTCCGGCGATTCCAAGAATACCCTCTACTGCTCCTTCTGCGGGAAGTCGCAGCATGAGGTCCGCAAACTGATCGCCGGGCCCACCGTTTTCATTTGCGATGAGTGCGTGGAACTCTGCATGGATATCATCCGTGAAGAGCACAAGACGCATCTGGTAAAGTCCCGCGATGGCGTGCCGACACCGAAGGAAATCTGCAAGGTTCTGGATGATTATGTGATCGGCCAGGAACACGCCAAGCGCGTGCTCTCGGTCGCGGTGCATAATCATTACAAGCGGTTGGGGCAGGGCGGTAAGGGTGCCGATGTTGAGATTGCGAAGTCCAACATCATGCTGCTGGGGCCGACCGGTTCGGGTAAGACATTGCTGGCCCAAACGCTGGCGCGTATCCTGGATGTGCCCTTCACCATGGCCGATGCCACCACCCTGACCGAAGCGGGCTATGTGGGTGAGGATGTGGAGAACATCATCCTCAAGCTCTTGCAGGCCGCCGATTATAATGTGGAACGCGCCCAGCGTGGCATTGTCTATATTGATGAAGTGGACAAGATCAGCCGCAAATCCGACAATCCTTCCATCACGCGCGACGTAAGTGGTGAGGGTGTGCAGCAGGCGCTGCTCAAGATCATGGAAGGCACGGTCGCTTCCGTGCCGCCGCAGGGTGGGCGCAAGCATCCGCAGCAGGAATTCCTGCAAGTGGATACATCCAACATCCTGTTCATTTGTGGCGGTGCCTTTGCCGGGCTTGAAAAGATCATCAGCGCCCGCGGCAAGGGTTCCAGCATTGGCTTTGGCGCTGAAGTGCGCGACCCGGATGAGCGCCGTACTGGCGAAATCCTGCGTGAGGTGGAGCCCGAAGATTTGCTGAAATTTGGCCTGATTCCAGAATTTATCGGCCGCCTACCCGTGCTGGCGACGCTGGAAGATCTGGACGAAAAGGCGCTGATCGAAATCCTGACCAAGCCTAAGAATGCGCTGGTGAAGCAATATGGCCGGTTGTTTGAAATGGAAGGCGCCAAGCTGACCTTCACCGAGGATGCGCTGCGTGCCGTGGCAACGCGGGCCATTCAGCGCAAGACCGGTGCGCGGGGGCTTCGTTCTATTCTGGAATCGATCCTGCTCGATACCATGTTTGAATTGCCGGGGCTTGAGACGGTGGAGGAGGTTGTGGTGAACCGCGAGGTGGCCGAAGGCCGCGCCCAACCCTTGTTCATTTATGGGGAGCGTGCGGCCGAGCAATCCTCGGCCTGATGCACGCACCGCAGGGCCTTGTGAGGGCGCTGGTGAAAACCAACATAACGGCGGAAGGCGCCTCGTCTGCGCCGCTTTTGGGCGGGCCGGGCGCGACTGTCCATAGTGAGGTCACATGACTGAAACATTGCGTGGCGATATCCTTCCCGTGCTGCCGTTGCGGGATATTGTTGTGTTCCCCCATATGATTGTGCCGCTTTTCGTGGGCCGGGAGAAATCCGTGCGTGCCCTGGAAGCGGTGATGAAGGATGACAAGCAGATCCTGCTTGTTGCCCAGAAGAATGCTGGCCAGGATGATCCGGGCGCGGACGATCTATTCCAGATCGGCACGATTTCCACGGTGCTGCAATTGCTGAAGCTGCCGGATGGCACGGTGAAGGTGCTGGTCGAAGGTGGCCGGCGCGCGCGCGTGGCCGGCTTCAAGGAAACCGCGCCCTTCTTCGAAGCCTTTGTGGAGAAGATCGAAGAAGCACCGGTTGAAGGGCGTGAGACGGAAGCGCTGGCGCGCACCGTGGTCGCGCAATTCGAACAATACATCAAGCTGAACAAGAAAATCGCGCCCGAGGTGCTGGTTTCGGTCAATCAGATCGAAGACGCCTCGAAGCTGGCGGATACCATCGCTTCCCATCTGGGGCTCAAAATCCCGGAAAAGCAGGAATTGCTGGAACTTCCTTCTGTCGCTGCGCGGCTTGAAAAGGTCTTCGCCCATATGGAAGGCGAGATAGGCGTGTTGCAGGTGGAAAAGCGCATCCGCAGCCGCGTGAAGCGGCAGATGGAAAAGACGCAGCGCGAATATTACCTGAACGAACAGTTGAAGGCGATCCAGAAGGAGCTTGGCGAAGGCGAGGACGGCAAGGATGAAATCGCCGAAATCGAAGCCAAGATCAAAGCCACCAAATTCTCCAAGGAAGCGCGCGAAAAGGCTTTGGCTGAGGTCAAGAAGCTCCGCAGCATGAGCCCGATGAGCGCGGAAGCCACCGTGGTGCGCAATTACCTGGATTGGATGCTGTCCATCCCCTGGAAGAAGCAAAGCCGGGTACGCAAGGACATTGTGGCGGCGGAGAAGGTTCTCGATGCCGATCACTACGGGCTTGAGAAGGTGAAGGAACGCATCATCGAATATCTGGCGGTGCAATCGCGCTCGCCCAAAATCCGTGGGCCGATCCTGTGTTTGGTGGGCCCGCCGGGGGTCGGCAAGACCTCGCTCGGGAAATCCATCGCCAAGGCGACGGGGCGGAATTTCGTTCGCATGTCCTTGGGCGGTGTGCGGGATGAGGCGGAAGTGCGCGGCCATCGCCGGACCTATATCGGCTCCATGCCCGGTAAGGTCATTCAGGGGATGAAGAAGGCCAAAACCTCCAACCCGCTTTTCCTGCTTGATGAAATTGACAAGCTGGGCGCGGATTGGCGCGGTGATCCTTCTTCCGCCTTACTCGAAGTGCTGGACCCCGAACAGAACAGCACCTTCGCGGATCACTATCTGGAAGTGGATTACGATCTTTCAGATGTGATGTTCGTGACCACGGCGAATTCGCTCCGCATGCCGCAGCCCTTGCTTGACCGCATGGAGATCATTCGCATCCCCGGTTACACGGAAGATGAGAAGGTTGAAATCGCCAAGCGCCATTTGATGAGCAAAGTAAGTGAGGCGAATGGCTTGAAGGCCGATGAATGGTCGGTCACTGATAGCGCCATTCGTGACCTGATTCGCTATTACACGCGTGAAGCGGGTGTGCGTAATCTGGAACGCGAAATTGCGGGGCTTGCACGGAAATCGGTCAAGGAAATCGTTTCCAAGAAGGCCAAGAAAGTCGCGATCACCCACAAGAACCTCGAGAAATTCGCAGGCGTGCGGAAGTTCCGCTACGGCGAAGCGGAAGCCGAGGATATGGTGGGCGTGGTGACTGGGCTGGCCTGGACCGAAGTGGGGGGCGAAATCCTCACCATTGAATCCGTGCTGCTGCCCGGCAAAGGCAATGTGAAGCAGACCGGCAAGCTTGGTGATGTGATGCAGGAAAGCGTCTCGGCCGCCATGTCTTATGTGCGCAGCCGCTCAACCAGCTTCGGCATCAAGCCGACGCTGTTTGAAAAGCGCGACCTGCATGTGCATGTGCCGGAAGGGGCAACGCCCAAGGATGGGCCTTCCGCCGGTATTGCCATGGCGACCAGCATCGTCTCGGTACTCACGGGCATTCCGGTCCGGCGCGATGTTGCCATGACCGGGGAGATTACGCTGCGCGGGCGCGTTCTGCCGATTGGCGGGCTCAAGGAAAAGCTGCTGGCGGCGATGCGGGCCGGCATCAAGACCGTTTTCATTCCGAAAGAGAATGAGAAGGATCTGGCCGATATCCCGGAAAGCGTGAAAAAGGGGTTGGAGATCAACCCGGTATCCCATGTGGATGAGGTGATTATGCGTGCCCTGGCGCGCAAGCCTGAAGCCATTACCTGGGAAGAACCTGTTGAAGCGCCGCCGCAAAAGCCTGAAGCCTCAGCCACGGGCGCGGCGCTGCCCCACTAAACCATCGGGCGCGAAGCCCCGGGCCATTTGCCCCGGGAAAGGGGGAAGTGTAGAGGAGCCTCGGCTTCTCGTGACACGTTCCCCTTTCCGGCTGATGGCTGATCGGTCGTTTCGCGCTCAAGTCGTCTCATCCAGAGGAAAGGAATTATTTGTGAACAAGCAGGAACTGGTCGCGGCTGTCGCCAAGGCAGCTGATATGACCAAGGAAAAGGCCGCCGAGGCCGTGGACGCGGTGTTCGATTCGATCACTGCCGGGCTGAAGCAGGATGGCGAAGTGCGGCTGATGGGCTTTGGCACCTTTGCCGCCGCCAAGCGCGCTGCCAGCACGGGGCGCAACCCGCGTACCGGTGCGGAAATCCAAATCCCCGCCAGCACCGCGGTCCGTTTCAAGATGGGCAAGGCGCTGAAGGACTCGGTGAACTGATTTCCTGCGCGCTCGTAGTGCGGGGCTGGCCCAAATTGGCTTGGCCCGTGCTATGCAGCGCGCAAGCTGGGGCGCTTAGCTCAGCGGTAGAGCGCCTGTCTTACACACAGGATGTCGGCGGTTCGAACCCGTCAGTGCCCATTCACTTCCCCTCTGCCCGTCGCCTTGACATGGGCGCATGGGGCGGACTATCAGCTTTTTACGCATGGATTGCGGGTGTAGCTCAGTTGGTTAGAGCGTCGGCCTGTCACGCCGAAGGTCGCGGGTTCGAGCCCCGTCACTCGCGCCACTTCTTTTCTTCTCCAAATCGCCATTCTTCCGTAATTAAGATGCTGTATTCTGGCATCTTGAAATTACGGCTGTTTGGCCTATGGCGCATTCCACAAAGCGGGGCTAATCTCGCTTCGCTGCGATGCGGTATAACCGTGGGCAGGCCATAACGCGCACCCAGGCTCATGGGGGCGCCAGAGTTGAGGAAGCCATGACCCAGCCCTTGCTGGCAACGTATTTCCCTGTGCTCGTTTTCCTGGGCATAGCTGCGGGAATCGCGAGTGCGATGGTTGCCGGCGCAATGCTGGCCGCGCGGCAGAAGCCGTATGCCGAAAAGCTTTCCACCTATGAATGCGGCTTTGCGCCCTTTGACGATACGCGGCGCCGATTCGATGTGCGCTTCTATCTGGTGGCGATTCTTTTCATTATTTTCGACCTGGAAGTGGCCTTCCTGTTTCCCTGGGCGGTGTCGCTGGGTGACATAGGCTGGCTCGGCTTCGGGTCCATGATGGCGTTTCTTTTCGTGCTGACGATTGGCTTTGTTTATGAATGGCGCAAAGGCGCGCTGGATTGGGAATGAGATGAGCGGCGCTTCTGAACTTTCCTGGAACAAGCAGGCCCTGCCGCCCAGCGCCGCACAGGATGCGGTGGTGAAGGCTGTTGGCGATGAAATCACCGAAAAGGGTTTCGTTGTCGCCAATCTGGACAAGGTGGTGAATTGGGCGCGCACCGGCAGCTTGTGGCCAATGACCTTCGGTCTGGCGTGCTGCGCAGTGCCAATGATCCATGCCTATATGGCGCGCTATGATTTGGACCGCTTCGGCATCATTCCGCGTGGTTCGCCCCGGCAATCCGATGTGATGATCGTGGCCGGTACGCTCACGAACAAAATGGCCCCGGCGCTGCGCAAGGTTTATGACCAGATGTCGGAGCCGCGCTGGGTAATCTCCATGGGCTCCTGCGCCAATGGCGGCGGGTATTACCATTATTCCTATAGCGTGGTGCGCGGTTGTGACCGCGTGGTGCCGGTGGATATCTACGTGCCCGGCTGCCCGCCCACGGCCGAAGCCCTCGTCTATGGCATTCTGCAATTGCAGAAGAAAATCCGCCGGACAGGGACCATCCTCCGTGGCTGAGCAATTGCCTGAAACCGCCGAAGCAGTTGCGGAAAATCCGTTGAAGACGCTGGGGGCCGCGATTGCTGCCGCGGCGCCGCAGGGTGCTGTGACCGGCTTTACCCTGGCGCGCGGCGGGGCGGAGCTGGCGGTGGATGCCAATCGCGATCAGCTTTTGGCCGTGATGCTGATGCTGCGTGACGATCCGCGCTTCGCCTTCGAACAATGCATGGATATTTGCGGCGTGGATTGGCCCGAACGTGCTGAGCGGTTTGAGGTTGTCTATAACCTGCTGAGCCTGGCCGAGAACCGCCGCATCCGCGTTTCGGTCACGACGGATGGTGTGGCACCCGTGCCCTCCGTTGCTGAGATTTGGCCGAGCGCCACCTGGTATGAGCGTGAGACCTGGGACATGTACGGCGTGGTCTTTGCCGGCCAGCCTGATTTGCGCCGCCTGCTGACGGATTACGGTTTTGAGGGCCATCCGCTTCGCAAGGATTTCCCGCTAACGGGCCATGTTGAAGTGCGGTATGATTCTGAACAGCAGCGCGTGGTTTATCAGCCCGTTACGCTGCAACAGGATTTCCGCAGTTTTGATTTCTTGAGCCCCTGGGAAGGCATGACCACGCTGCCCGGGGATGAAAAAGTGCATCTGAACCGTCTGGAGGGGCCGGCATGAGCCAGAGCCAGGCAATCGCCATTGCGGGCGCGGAGCCCGAGACGGTACGCCACACCATTGAAGGCGACAGCCACACCATCAATTTCGGCCCGCAACACCCCGCCGCGCATGGCGTGTTGCGCCTGATCCTGGAAATGAAGGGTGAGGTGGTTGAACGTGCCGATCCGCATATCGGCCTGCTGCATCGCGGCACCGAAAAGCTGATCGAACACAAAACCTATATCCAGGCACTGCCGTATTTTGATCGGCTCGATTACGTCAGCCCGATGTGCATGGAGCATGCTTTTGCGCTCGGCACCGAAAGGCTTTTGGGGATCGAGGCGCCGGAGCGTGCGCAATATATCCGTGTGCTGTTCAGCGAATTGACGCGTGTGCTGAACCATTTGCTCAACATCACCACCTATGCGCTGGATTGCGGCGCCATCACGCCGGCCCTTTGGGGCTTTGAGCAGCGCGAGACGTTGCTTGAGTTTTACGAGGCGGTTTCGGGTAGCCATTACCACGCGAATTACTTCCGCCCGGGGGGCGTCGCGAAGGATTTGCCGGCAGGGCTGGAAGAAAAAATCGCTGCCTGGGCCAAGAAATTTCCAGAATTTCTGAAGGATCTGGAAGGGCTGCTGACGGAAAACCGCATCTTCAAGCAGCGCACGGTTGATATCGGCATCATGAGTGCGGAACAGGCCATGGCCTGGGGCTTCAGCGGGCCATGCCTGCGCGCTTCCGGCTGCGCTTGGGATCTGCGCAAGAGCCAGCCTTACGATGTCTATGACCGGATGGAGTTTGATGTGCCGGTCGGCACGCGCGGCGATTGCTATGATCGTTATCTGGTGCGCATGCTCGAAATGCGCGAAAGCCTGAAAATCATTGATCAATGCCTGAAGCAGATGAAGCCGGGCCCGATCAAGTTGATGGATAACAAGATCGCGCCCCCGCAACGCGGTGAGATGAAGCGTTCGATGGAAGCGCTGATCCATCACTTCAAGCTTTATACGGAGGGCTATCACGTGCCGGCGGGGTCGACCTATTCCGTGGTGGAAGCGCCGAAGGGTGAATTCGGCGTCTATCTGGTGGCGGATGGCACCAACAAACCCTATCGCTGCAAAATTCGCGCGCCTGGCTATGCGCATTTGCAGGCGATGGAAGTGCTCTCAAAAGGGCATATGCTGGCCGATGCGGTTTCCGTCATTGGGTCTCTTGATATTGTCTTTGGGGAAATTGACCGGTGAGCGCGCCAGCCCACAAGGAACCTGACAGCTTCGCTTTTGATGGCGAAAGCCAAGCGAAGATTGCGACCATCCTGAAGCGCTATCCGGAAGGCAAGCAGGCCAGCGCGGTGATCCCGCTGCTTTATGTCGCGCAGCGTCAGATGGGGCGGCTGACCGGCAGCGCCTGGGTGCCGCGGGTGGCGATGGATGTGATTGCTGAACGGCTTTCGATGCCGCCGATCCGCGTTTACGAAGTCGCGACCTTCTATTTCATGTTCAACATGAAGCCGATTGGGCGGCATCATTTGCAGCTTTGCGGTACCACACCCTGCATGCTGCGCGGTTCGGATGATGTGCTGCGTGCCTGCAAGGATGCGGGTGGCGTCAAGGGTGTTGGCGATACGAGCGCGGATGGGTTGTTCACGCTGACGGAAGTGGAATGCCTCGGCGCCTGCGTGAATGCGCCGATCCTTCAGGTTGATGATGATTACTATGAAGACCTTGATTACGACAGCACGGTGAAGTTGTTGGAAGCCTTCAAGCGCGGCGAAAGGCCCAAGCCCGGCAGCGCCATTGGCCGCATGGCCAGCGCACCAGCAGGCCCGCAAAACGTATTGACCGGCCAGGGAGACGATTGACATGGCGCTCGCTGATAAGGACCGGATTTTCCAGAACCTCTACGGTCGTCAGCCCTGGAATCTGGTGGCGGCACGTATGCGCGGGAATTGGGATGGCACGGCGGCAATCATTGCGCGTGGTCGCGATGCGGTGATTGAGGATGTAAAGAATTCCGGCTTGCGTGGCCGCGGCGGCGCGGGTTTCCCGACCGGCATGAAATGGTCCTTCATGCCGAAGCAATCGGATGGCCGACCTTCCTACCTGGTGGTGAATGCGGATGAATCGGAACCTGGCACCTGCAAGGATCGTGACATTATCCGCCACGATCCGCACACATTGATCGAGGGCTGCCTGATCGCAGGCTTCGCGATGGGGGCCCATGCCGGCTACATCTATATTCGCGGCGAATACTACAATGAAAGCGTGGTGCTGGAAGCCGCGATCCAGGAAGCCTATGACGCAGGGCTGCTTGGGCGGAATGCCGCTGGTTCGGGCTGGGATTTCGATCTTTATGTGCATCGCGGCGCGGGCGCCTATATTTGCGGTGAGGAAACCGCGCTGATCGAAAGCCTGGAAGGCAAAAAGGGCATGCCGCGGCTGAAGCCGCCTTTCCCGGCGGCGGTCGGGCTTTATGGCTGCCCGACCACGGTGAATAATGTTGAAACCATCGCCGTGGTGCCGGAGATTCTGCGCCGTGGGCCGGAATGGTTTGCATCTTTCGGGCGGCCCAAGAATTCGGGCACCAAGATTTTCTGCATCCAGGGGCATGTGAACAACCCCTGCAATGTGGAAGCGGAAATGAGCATCCCGATGCGGGAGCTGATTGAACGCTATGCCGGCGGGGTGCGCGGCGGTTGGGATAATCTGCTGTGTGTCATTCCGGGCGGTTCTTCCACGCCGCTTTTGCCCAAGCATATTTGCGATGACGTGCTGATGGATTTTGATGCGCTGCGCGAACACCGTTCAGGCCTTGGGACGGCGGGTGTGATTGTGATGGATAAATCCACCGATGTGATCAAGGCGATCGCGCGGCTGGCGGCCTTCTACAAGCATGAAAGCTGCGGCCAATGCACGCCCTGCCGGGAAGGCATGGGCTGGCAGAAACGCATGATGGACCGCATGGTCGAAGGCAATGCGGAGATCGAGGAAATTGACGTGTTGGAAAACGTCACGCGCCGCATTGAAGGCCATACGATCTGCGCCTTGGCCGATGGTGGTGTGTGGCCAGTGCAGGGTTTGATCCGGCATTTCCGCCCGCTCATGGAAGAGCGCATTCGTGATTACAAAAAGCGGCACTCCATGCCGCTGGCGGCGGAGTAAGCGCCATGGCGAAGGTCACTGTTGATGGCATTGAAGTGGAAGTCCCGAACGGGTCTTCTGTGCTGCAAGCCTGCGAAGCGGCGGGCAAGGAAATCCCGCGCTTTTGCTATCACGAACGGCTGAGCGTCGCCGGCAATTGCCGCATGTGCCTGGTGGAAGTGGAAAAGGCGCCAAAGCCGGTCGCTTCCTGCGCCTATCCGGTCATGGATGGGATGAAGGTATTCACCGACACCCCCGTGGTGCGCAATGCGCGGCGCGGCGTGATGGAATTTCTGCTGATCAATCACCCGCTGGATTGCCCGATCTGCGACCAGGGTGGTGAGTGTGATTTGCAGGATCAGGCCTATGCCTATGGTCATGACAAGTCGCGTTACGGCGAAGCCAAGCGGGCGGTGAAGGATAAGAATATCGGCCCGCTTATCAAAACCGTGATGACGCGCTGCATTCAATGCACACGCTGCGTGCGCTTTGCTGCCGAGGTTGCCGGCACGCCGGAATTGGGCGGCACCAATCGCGGCGAGAATATGGAAATCGGCACCTATGTGGAAAAGGCGCTGACGTCTGAGCTTTCCGGCAATCTGATTGATATCTGCCCGGTCGGTGCGCTGACCAGCCGGCCTTATGCGTTCGTGTCTCGTCCATGGGAATTGCGCAAGACGGATGGCATTGATGTGCTGGATGCCGTGGGGGCGAATATCCGTATTGATACACGCGGCCCCGAAGTGCTGCGCATTCTGCCGCGCATCAATGAGGCTGTGAATGAGGAATGGATGGCGGATCGTGGCCGCTTTTCCTTTGATGGCCTGAAGCGCCGTCGGCTGGATCGGCCTTGGCTGCGCGAGGATGGCCGCATGGTTGCGGCAAGCTGGGCTGAGGCATTTGCTGCCATTGCCGCGAAGCTAGCGCAAACGCCGGCGGATCGGATTGGCGCGGTGGCGGGTTCGCTCGCGGATGCGGAAAGCGTGTTGGCGCTTAAGGATCTGATGGCAGCTTATGGCAGCGCCAATCTGGATTGTCGCGAAGATGGCGCGGCGATTGATGGCGCGCGGCCAGATTTCTATCGCTTCAACACGACCATTGCCGGCATTGAAGAAGCCGATGCGCTGCTGATCATTGGCGCTGATCCGCGCAAGGAAGCGCCGGTCCTGAATGCGCGTATTCGCAAGCGCTGGGCGCAGGGGCGTTTCCCGGTGGGCTTCATTGGGCCGGCGGGGATTGATCTGACCTATAGCGTTCAGCATTTGGGTGAAGGCCCAGCGGCGATTTCTGCGCTATTGGATGGTTCGCATCCTTTCGCCGCGACGCTGAAGGCCGCGCAGAAGCCGATGTTGACCCTGGGGCGTGGCGCGATTGCGCGTGCTGATGGTGCGGCGGTGCTGGCAGCGGCGTGGCGCCTGGCGGCTGAGTCTGGCATGCTGAAGCCCGATTGGCATGGCTTCAACCTGCTGCATCATTTCGGTGGCCAGGTGGGCGCCTTGGAACTTGGCTTCCTGCCGGGGCAGGGGGGTAAGGATCTTGCCGCGATGCTCGGCGGTGGCGTGGATGCGCTGTGGCTGCTGAATGCGGATGGGTTTGATCCGGCGCGCTTCCCAGCCAGCACTTTCGTCATCTATCAGGGCCATCATGGTGATGCCATGGCAGCGCGCGCCGATGTGCTGCTGCCCGGTGCCGCCTATACTGAAAAGGACGCGACTTGGGTGAATACCGAAGGCCGCGCGCAACGTGGCTATCGCGCCATTCATCCGCCAGGTGAGGCGCGAGAAGATTGGCGCATCATCCGCGCCTTCAGCGAAGGTGTGGGCAAGACGCTGCCCTATCATGATCTGGATGCGCTGCGGGCGCGGATGGCGAGTGTCAGCCCTGTCTTTGCGCGCATTGGCGAAGTGGCTGCTTCAGGCTGCGCTGATTTGGCCGGCCCACAGGCGGCGCTGGCAATGGAAGCAGCGCCGTTCCACCTGCCGATCACGGATTATCACCGCGCCGATGTGATCAGCCGCGCATCTGATGTGATGGCGGAATGCGCTGCGGTTTACGGGCCGCAACAGGCTTTGGCGGCGGAGTAGGGCGATGAGCGAATTTCTTGCCTCCCCCATCGGTATTTTGGCGCTGACGGTCGCCAAGGCTTTGGCGCTGCTGGTGCCGCTGTTGGTGATGGTGGCCTTCCTGACGCTTGCTGAACGCAAGGTTTTGGCAGCGATGCAAATGCGTCGCGGCCCCAATGTTGTTGGCCCCTTTGGTTTGCTGCAGCCCTTCGCCGATGCGCTCAAGATGCTGCTCAAGGAAACCATTGTGCCGACAGGGGCGAATAAGCTCCTGTTCCTTTTCGCGCCGATGCTGACCTTCATGCTGGCTATGCTCGCTTGGGCGGTGATACCAGTGAATGATGGCTGGGCGATTGCCGATATCAATGTCGGCATCCTCTATCTTTTCGCCATTTCATCGCTTGGCGTCTACGGCATCATCATCGCCGGTTGGGCTTCCAATTCAAAATACGCCTTCCTCGGCGCGCTGCGCTCCGCCGCGCAGATGGTGTCCTACGAAGTCAGCATGGGCTTTGTGATCGTGACCGTGCTGCTTTGCGTGGGCTCGCTCAATCTGAATGACATTGTGAAGGCGCAGGAGAATCTCTGGTTCTTCATACCGCTTTTCCCGATGTTCGTGATCTTTTTCATCTCAACGCTGGCTGAGACCAATCGCGCGCCGTTTGACCTGCCGGAAGGCGAAAGCGAATTGGTGGCGGGCTTTTTCGTTGAATATAGCAGCATGTCCTTCGCGCTATTCTTCCTTGGCGAATACGCGAACATGATCCTGATGGCGTCGCTGACGACCATTCTGTTCCTGGGGGGCTGGTATCCGCCACTGGCGATTGAGCCGCTCACCTGGATTCCGGGCCCCATTTGGTTCGTGCTGAAGGTCTGCTTTCTGCTGTTTGTCTTTATCTGGGTTCGCGCGACCTTCCCGCGCTACCGCTATGACCAGTTGATGCGGCTCGGCTGGAAGGTGTTTCTGCCCTTCAGCCTGATCTGGCTGGTGATTACGGCGGCGGTTCTGAAACTTACCGGCTGGCTGCCGGCTTGATGGGGCGCTGAACATGGCTTCTCTCGATCGCGTCGCACGTAGCCTGCTGCTTACGGAAATCGTCTCCGGCATGGCGCTCACCTTGAAGTATTTCTTCAAGAAAAAGGTGACGCTGAACTACCCCTATGAACGCGGGCCGCTCGGTCCACGCTTTAAGGGTGAACACGCGCTGCGCCGCTACCCGAATGGCGAAGAACGCTGCATTGCCTGCAAGCTGTGTGAGGCTGTTTGCCCCGCCCAGGCCATCACCATTGAAGCCGAACCGCGCGAAGATGGCAGCCGCCGCACCACGCGCTACGACATTGACATGACGAAATGCATCTATTGCGGGCTTTGCGAAGAAGCCTGCCCGGTGGATGCCATTGTCGAAGGGCCGAATATGGAATTCGCGGTCGAGCGGCGGGAAGAGCTCATCTACACCAAGGAAAAGCTGCTCGATAATGGCGATCGTTGGGAACCCATGTTGGCTGAGAGGCTACGCCTCGATGCGCCATATCGGTAAGGGAAGGGGCGTTTGATGATTGCCGCTCTTGCCTTTTACGCTTTTGCCGCGGTGCTGATTGGTTCAGCCGTGATGGTGGTGACCAGCCGGAACCCTGTGCATAGCGTGTTGTTCCTGATCCTGGCCTTCTTCAATGCCGCTGGATTGTTCCTTCTGGCCGGCGCTGAATTCCTGGCCATGATTTTGGTCATTGTCTATGTCGGCGCGGTCGCGGTGCTGTTCCTGTTCGTCGTCATGATGCTGGATATTGATTTCTCGCGATTGCGTGAGGGCTTTCAGCGTTATGCGCCCGTCGGCGCGCTGATTGGCCTGGTGCTGCTGGTGCAATTGGTGATGGTGATGATCGGCTGGCGCTTGGCACCTGGGGCGATGGCGTTACGGCTCAATGAAACGCCGGCGGATGTTGCGAATGCCGAAGCGCTCGGGCGTATTCTCTACACAGATTACATCTATCTCTTTCAGGGCTGCGGCCTGATCCTGCTGGTCGCGATGATCGGCGCTATTGTGCTGACGTTGCGCGACAAGCCGAATTCCAAGCGGCAGAACATCGCTGAACAGATCGCGCGTGCGGGGTCAGTGACGAATGTCGCGGTGCCGACTGGTGCGGGCTTGAAGCAGTTGGGGATCCGTCGTCCGCCTTTGCCTGAGGAAGCGGCCCCCAAGCCCATTGAGCATCACCACGGCCATGGGGGGCATCACTGACATGACTATCGGCCTGTCCCATTTCCTGACCGTGGCGGCGATCCTGTTCGTCCTCGGCATTTTCGGGATCTTCCTGAACCGTAAGAATGTCATTGTCATTCTGATGTCGGTGGAATTGATCCTGCTATCGGTCAATCTGAACCTGGTGGCGTTTTCCGCCCATTTGAATGATCTGGCCGGCCAGGTCTTCACCATGTTCATCTTGACCGTGGCGGCGGCTGAAGCCGCCATCGGCCTTGCCATTCTTGTCGTTTACTTCCGCAACCGCGGTTCGATCGAGGTCGAGGATATCTCGACCCTGAAGGGTTAGCGCGATGTTTGTCGGCGCCGTTTTCTTCCCGCTGCTGGGTGCGACCATTGCGGGTTTCTTTGGTCGCTGGATTGGTGACAAGGCTTCGCAATGGGTCACGGTGCTCTGCATGGCGTTGGCTGCCATTTGCGGTGTGGCAGCCTTTATTGAGGTAGCTTTGGGCCATTCGCCGCAAACCGTGGTGCTGCTGCGCTTCCTGGATGTGGGCAGCTTTGGTCTTGATTGGGCGCTGCGCTATGACACGCTGAGTGTGGTGATGGTGGCAATGGTCACCTGCATTTCCACGCTGATCCATCTGTATAGCGTCGGCTATATGTCGCATGACCCAACAACGCCGCGCTTCTTCGCCTACCTGTCGCTGTTTACCTTCATGATGTTGATGTTGGTGACAGCGGATAATCTGGTGCAATTGTTCTTTGGCTGGGAAGGTGTTGGCCTCGCTTCCTATCTGCTGATTGGCTATTGGTATGAAAAGGAAAGCGCCTGTGCCGCGGCGATGAAGGCCTTCATCGTCAATCGCGTCGGCGATCTGTTCTTCATGCTGGGGCTTTGCCTGACCTTCTGGGTGTTTGGTTCCATCGAATTCAGCGAAATCTTTGGTGCCATTGACCAGCATAAGGATGCGCGCTTCGCCGGCCTGCCAGCCTATGAGGTGATTTGCATCCTGCTCTTCCTCGGCGCCTGCGGTAAGTCCGCTCAGCTTGGCCTGCACACCTGGTTGCCGGATGCGATGGAAGGGCCGACGCCGGTTTCCGCGCTGATCCATGCCGCAACCATGGTGACGGCGGGTGTGTTCCTGGTGGCGCGCATGTCGCCGGTCTTTGAATATGCGCCGACAGCGCTTGCCATCGTGACGGTGGTGGGCGCTTCAACCGCGCTATTCGCCGCGACCATTGGCTGCGTGCAGAACGACATCAAGCGCATCATTGCCTATTCCACCTGTTCGCAGCTTGGATATATGTTCTTTGCGGCCGGGGTTGGTGCCTATCAGGGCGCGATTTTCCACCTGTTTACCCATGCCTTCTTCAAGGCGCTGCTGTTTCTTTCCGCCGGTGCGGTGATCCATGCCATGTCGGAAGAACAGGATATCCGGAAGATGGGCGGTATCTGGAAGAAGATCCCGGTGACCTATGCGGTGATGTGGATTGGTTCTCTGGCGCTTGCGGGAGTGCCCTATTTCGCCGGCTATTATTCCAAGGATTTCGTGCTGGAAGCGGCTTATGCGGCGCATTCCGGGGTTGGTATGTATGCCTTCATCTGCGGCTTGCTCGCGGCCTTCCTGACGGCTTTCTATTCCTGGCGCCTGCTGATCCTGACCTTCCATGGCGCGCCGCGGGCGGATCACCACACCATGGAACATGTGCATGAAAGCCCGGCGGTGATGTTGGTGCCGCTGGTGTTGCTGGCGGTGGGCGCGGTGTTTGCCGGTGCGGTCTTTGCACCTTCCTTCATCGGCCATCATTGGGAAGAATTCTGGAACGGCGCCATCGTCAATGCGGCCCATAATCAGATCATGCACCACGTGCATGAAGTGCCAGGCTGGGTGCCGCTGGCGCCAACCATTGTCGGGCTTGGCGGCATCGCACTCGCTTACGTGATGTATATGTTCGTGCCCCATCTGCCGGCGACGCTGGCGAATGCGCTGCCAGGCGTGCATCGCTTCCTGCTCAACAAATGGTATTTTGATGAGCTTTATGACGCGATCTTTGTGCGCCCGGCGCGTGCGCTTGCGCGCAGCTTTTGGAAGATCGGCGATGTGCGCATCATTGATGGTGTGCCCAATGGCCTTGCCGCATCAGTGGCGGGGGCAGCCCGTCAGGCGGTATCACTGCAAACCGGACGTGTCGCGAGTTACGCCTTCACCATGATTGTGGGGCTTGTTGTGCTTGTTTCTCTGCTACTGTTCGGGGGCTGAAGATGATGGGTGTCGGTTTCCCCTTGCTCAGCCTGCTGACCTTCCTGCCCTTGGCGGGGGTGGCGATCATTCTTGCCGTGCGCGGTGATGAGCAGACAGTCGCCAGCAATGCGCGTTGGACCGCGCTTTGGACCAGCCTGATCACCTTCATGCTTTCGCTCGTGCTATGGTTCCGCTTCGACAAGAACGAGGCTGAATTCCAATTCGTCGAAAGGCTTGATTGGCTCGCGGATTTCGGCGTGACCTATCACATGGGCGTGGATGGCATTTCGGTGCTGTTCGTCCTGCTCTCGACCTTGCTGACACCCATCTGCATCCTGTCTTCCTGGGAAGCGGTGCAGACCCGGGTGCGTGAGTATATGATCGCCTTCCTGATCTTAGAGACCATGATGGTCGGCATGTTCTGCGCGCTGGATTTCGTTGTGTTCTATATCTTCTTCGAAGGCGTGCTGATTCCGATGTTCCTGATCATCGGGGTCTGGGGCGGGCAGCGGCGCGTTTATGCAGCGTTCAAACTGTTCTTATACACGCTGCTTGGTTCCGTGCTGATGCTGCTGGCCATTCTGCTGCTTTGGTACAAGGCCGGCACGACGGATATTCTGGAACTCTTCACGCTCACCATTCCGCCATCGCTGCAAACCTGGATTTTCCTGGCCTTCTTTGCTTCCTTCGCGGTCAAGGTACCGATGTGGCCGGTGCATACCTGGTTGCCGGATGCGCATGTGGAGGCACCCACTGCGGGCTCGGTCATTCTGGCTGGTGTCTTGTTGAAGATGGGCGCTTACGGGTTCCTGCGCTTCAGCCTGCCCTTGCTGCCGGTGGCGAGTGCGGAATTCGCGCCTTGGATTTTCGCGCTTTCCATTGTCGCCATTGTCTATACCTCGCTGGTGGCGCTCGCCCAGGAAGATATGAAGAAGCTGATTGCCTATTCATCCGTGGCGCATATGGGCATTGTCACGCTTGGCATTTTCACCTTCACGCAGCAGGGGCTTTCGGGCGCGCTATTCACCATGCTCTCACACGGCGTCGTGTCCAGCGCGCTGTTTCTTTGCGTCGGTGTTTTGTATGACCGGGTGCATTCGCGCGAAATCGCGCGCTATGGCGGTGTGGCGAAAATCATGCCGGCCTATGCCTTGGTATTCATGCTGTTTACCATGGCTTCCGTGGCACTTCCTGGGCTAGCGGGTTTCCCTGGCGAGTTGCTGGTGATCCTGGGCGCCTGGAAGGTGAACCCCTGGGTCGCCTTTGGCGCAGCGCTCGGCATGATCCTGGGTGCGGCTTACATGCTTTATCTTTATCGCCGCGTGGTCTTTGGGCGTATAACGCGCGATGATTTGCGCGGCCTGCTTGATCTGTCTCCGCGTGAATATGCGGTTTTCGCGCCGCTGATCGTGCTGACGATCTGGATGGGCATTTATCCGCAAAGCTTCCTGTCCTTCTTTGAAGCCTCAGTCGCGGCTCTGGTGGAACGGCATCACGCCGCGCTTGGTGCGGCACGGCTCGTGGGGTTGTAAGATCATGAATTGGATGCTCGCCCTGCCCGAGATTGTGCTGGCCTGCGCAGGCCTTGCCATTCTGATGATCGGCGTGCTGCCGCGGCAGAATATGTTCTTTGGCTGCACCATGGCTTCCATCGGCGCTTTGGTCATCACCGCGGCCCTGGTGCTGACCGTGCCCGATGGCACGGGCTTCGCCGGTCAGGTGATTTCCGATGGCTTTGCGCGCTTCATGAAGCTGCTGGTGCTGCTGGGGGCAGCGATTGGCATGCTGATGGCGCTTGATTTCAACACGCGCGAAGGGCTGGATCGCTTCGAATATCCGGTGCTGCTGCTGTTTGCCACACTCGGCATGCTGATCATGTTGAGCGCCAATGATTTCATGACCGTCTATATCGGCTTGGAATTGCTCTCGCTCAGCCTTTACGTCGTCGCCGCCTTTCATCGGGATAATGAGCAATCCGCCGAAGCCGGCTTGAAATACTTCGTCCTGGGTGCCTTGGCGTCGGGCCTGTTTCTGTATGGGGCATCGCTGGTCTATGGCTTTGCCGGTACGACGAATTTTGAGCGTATCGCGCTTGCGCTGCTTGATCCCGCAAGCCGCAGCCAGGGGCTGACGGTGGGGCTGATCTTCATCCTCGCTGGCCTTGCCTTCAAGGTTTCCGCCGTGCCGTTTCATATGTGGACGCCGGATGTCTATGAAGGCGCGCCCACACCTGTCACCGCATTCTTTGCCGCCGCGCCGAAAGTGGCGGCGATTGCCTTGCTTGTTCGCGTCCTCGCCGGGCCTTTCGCTGATCTTGCTGCGCAATGGCAGCAGGTTATTATTCTGGTCTCACTCGCTTCGATGGTATTGGGCGCGCTCGCCGCCGTTGGGCAGCGCGATATCAAGCGCCTCATGGCCTATTCCTCGATTGGGCATATCGGCTATGCGCTGATGGGCCTTGCGGTCGCGAGTGATGAAGGCCTGCATGGCCTGACGGTTTATGTGGCGATCTACCTTGCCATGAATCTCGGTGCATTTGCCGTGCTGATCGCCATGCGGCGCCAGGGGAAGGCCGTGTCGCGCATTGAAGACCTGGCCGGGCTTGGCAAGACCGATCCCGCCATGGCGATGTGGATGACGATTTTCATGTTTTCCATGGCGGGCATTCCGCCGCTCGCGGGCTTCTTCGGGAAGCTATACGTGTTTCTGGCCGCGGTGCAGGGCGGGTTCTGGACTTTGGCGGTGGTGGGTGTGCTGACTTCCGTGATTTCGGCCTTCTATTATCTGCGCGTCGTGAAGGTGATGTATTTTGATGATGCACAGGCACCGCTGGATGCACGCCCGCAGACGCTGACGATGGTGATGGCCATTTCCGGCATTTTCACCACGCTGTTCTTCCTGATGCCGGCGCCCTTGGTGCGTGCGGCGCAGGAAGCGGTATCCGCGCTGCTCGGTTAAGTCCGGGCGCGCGGCAGGAAGCACGCGTGCAGTTTCGCCTTGAATGTCATGAGGTGCTGGAAAGCACCTCAACGCTGCTGAAGCAACTCGCCGAGGCCGGGGCAGCCGAAGGGCTTGCCATCCAGGCGCTCAGCCAAAGCGCGGGCAGGGGTAGGCAGGGCAGGGGCTGGGAAAGCCCTGCAGGTAATCTCTATCTGTCCGTGCTGCTGCGCCCCAGCGTGGCACTGCGTGAAGCGCCGCAATGGTCCTTTGTGGCGGCGGTGGCCTTGGCGGACACCATCAAAACGCTGCTACCGGAAGCAGCGAAACTCACCTTGAAATGGCCGAATGATCTACTGCTGGATGGCGCCAAGGTCGCAGGTATTCTGGTTGAAACCGGTGTGGCGGCAAACCATGAGCTCGATTGGATCTGCATCGGTATTGGCGTGAATATCGCCACCAAACCAAGCCTGCCGGACCGCGCCACTTCCTGCCTTGCGGAATTCCTGCCCGCGCCACCCGCGCCGGAGATCTTGGCCGTACAGTTGCTGCAAAACCTGGCGCACTGGCATGATCTGCGGCTGGCCCAAGGCTTCGCACCCATCCGCGATGCCTGGTTGCCCCATGCGCCCGCCATGGGCGCGCCGGTATCGGTAAAACGCGATGGTGCGCTAATCGAAGGCAGCTTCGCTGGGCTATCGCCCGAAGGCGGATTGCTGCTTGCCAAAGCTAACGAAGTCCAGCTTATTCTAGCCGGGGAGATCATTTGACCCATGCTACTCGCTATTGATGCCGGCAATACCAATGTCGTTTTCGCGGTCCATGACGGAACGGAATGGCGCGGGCGCTGGCGCATTGCCACGCGCGCCGACCGCACTTCGGATGAGTATGCTGTCTGGCTGCTGACGCTGTTTCAACACGCCGGCCTGAAGCCCAATGATATCCTGCGCTGCGTCATCGGCACGGTAGTGCCGGCCGCCCTCTACAATCTGCGCCGGCTTTGCCGCGAATGGATGGATTGCGAACCGCTGATCGCGCGCGCGCCGCTCGATTGGGGGTTTGATATTCGCGTGGATCGGCCGGAAGAAGTCGGCGCTGACCGTCTGCTGAATGCGCTCGCCGCGCATACCCGCTATGGCGGGCCGTTGATCGTGATTGATTTCGGCACCGCCACCACTTTTGATGTTGTGGATGGCGATGGGTCCTATCTGGGTGGTGCCATTTCGCCCGGCATCAATCTTTCCATCGAAGCGCTGCATAAGGCGGCTGCCCGGCTGCCGCGCATCGGCATCGGCCGCCCGCAATCCGTGATCGGCCGCGCCACTGTCCCCGCCATGCAATCGGGCATTTATTGGGGCTATGTCGGCCTGGTGGAGGGCATTGTCTCCCGCATCAAGGCAGAATTCGGCGGGCCCATGAAGGTGATCGGCACTGGTGGCTTGGCACCGCTATTCGCCGAGGGCACCCTTGTCATTGAAAGAACCGATCCCGACATAACCCTCGAAGGGTTGCGCCTGCTGGCCGAGCGCAATCCTTCATCTGTCTTCCACCAAAGCGCGCTCCGCGATCCCCTCAGATCGGATTCTGACTAGCAACATGAATGTCATGACTGGCGATCTTGCCTTCATCCCGCTGGGCGGGACGGGTGAGATCGGAATGAACCTTAATGTCTATCGTTGCGATGGCGCCTTGCTGGCGGTGGATTGCGGGCTTGGCTTTGCCGGGCCGGATCAGCCGGAAGCCGATGTCATGGTGCCGGATGCTGCCTGGCTCGCGGAAAATCGCAGTACCCTGCAAGCGCTGATCATCACCCATGCGCATGAAGACCATATCGGCGCCGTGGTGCATTTGTGGCGGCAATTGCGCTGCCCGATCTATGGCACGGCTTTCGTGCTTTCCGTGCTGCGCCGCAAGCTTGGCGAAGCGGGCATGATCCATGAAGTGCGCCTGATGGAATTGCCGCCGGGCGGGCGCGTGAAGCTCGGCCCCTTCGATTGCAGCTTCATCCCTGTGACGCATTCCATCCCGGAAGCCCAGGCGCTCGTGCTGCGCACGCCCTATGGCCTTGTTTTGCACACTGGCGATTGGAAGCTTGATCCCACGCCCATGATCGGTGCGCCAACGGATGAGGACGCCTTCGCCAGGCTGGGCGAGGAAGGCGTACTCGCCATGGTCTGTGATTCGACCAATGCCCTGGTTGAAGGTCATTCGGGGAGTGAGGCGGAGGTGCGCGCCGCGCTCACCGAATTGATCAAAGGCATCAAGGGGCGCATTGCGGTGACCTGCTTCGCATCCAATGTCGCGCGCATGGAAAGCATTGCGGTCGCGGGCCGCGCGGCGGGGCGGCAAGTGGCGCTGCTCGGGCGGTCTTTGCGCAATATGGAAGCCTCGGCGCGAGAATGTGGCTATCTGAAATCCCTCCCGCCCTTTTTGGATGAGGAAGAAGCGGGCTTCCTGCCCGATGATGAGATTTTGCTGATCTGCACTGGCAGCCAGGGAGAGCCGCGTTCGGCCATGGCGAAGATCGCGGAAGACAAGCACCCGGCCATTGCGCTGGGTGAGGGCGATACGGTGATCTTCTCCTCCCGCCAGATACCAGGGAATGAGATTGCGATTCAGCGCGTGCAGGATGGGTTGGCGCGCCGCGGTTGCCGCGTGATCACGGATGAACAGGCGCTGGTGCATGTCTCCGGCCATCCGGCGCGCGACGAATTGCGCCGGCTTTACGCGCTGGTGAAGCCGCGCATTGCTGTGCCGGTGCATGGCGAATGGCGCCATATGCAGGAACATGCGGATCTGGCGCGCGCTGCCGGTGCCAAGCCAGTCTTGCTGAATGATGGCGATGTGCTGCGCCTTTCCGGCAATCGGGCTGAGGTGATTGAAACCGTCCCGACGGGCCGGCTTGCCGTGGATGGTGAACGCCTTCTGCCCCTGGATGGCGATGTGATCGCCGCGCGCCGGCGCATGATGTTCAATGGCGTGGTGCTGGCTTCCGTTGCTTTGGACCGGCAGGGCAGGGTGCTGGGCGATCCCATGATCACCGCGCCCGGGCTTTTCGCCGAAGCCGATCCCGAGCCTGGACTGGTTGCCGCCGAGCTTCGCCGCAGCATTGCCGATCTGCCGGCGGGCTTGCGCGATGATGATGAAAGCTTACGCGAATCGCTTCGCGCTGCCTTGCGAAAGGCTTTGGGGCGGCGCTTCAAGAAGCGGCCCAATGTCGAAATCCACGTGATCAGGGTTTAAGCCATGTCGGTCTTCACCGGCGTCATTCTTTATCTGCTGCTATGGTGGCTCGCGCTGTTTTGCGTGCTGCCGGTGGGCACGCGCCCCGATTCCCAGGGCAAGCTGGAAGAAGGCGGCTGGCGCGGTGCGCCGCAAAAGCACATGATGGGCTGGAAGCTGCTCGGCACCACGGCGCTGGCAGGGGTGATTTGGCTCATTCTATGGTGGCTGATTGAAAGTGAATGGCTCTCTTTCCGGAGCGGCATTCTCTCTATGCCCACCAATTAAGCGAAAAACCGACCCTGGGGTCGGTTTTGCCTTACGTTCGGGCAATGTCAGTCTGGTAGCCGCTTTTTTGACCCTGCTTTTGGCTCTTTTCGGTTGAGCCTTCGAAGCTGGTCCGCCATTCTACAAAGACGAGAGGGAGATTGGTTTCTTCCTCTGCCGTGTGACTGGCGTTTCCTCCCTAAACTTGGGCCGCTGCCTGATGGTAGCGGCCTTTTCTTTTGTAAGTGTTTGTCCCGCCCTCTGGCAAGCATGAAAATGCCATAAACTCGCCCAAAATGACGAATTGCTGCGCTGCACAATAAGAACGCGATATTTTGTTGCGCGGCGGGCCGGGTGTTTCCCCCCTTTGCGCTTCTGGATTAGGGTGCGCAGCCCGACCAGACCAGGATGAAGGATCAGAGCCTTGCGCCTTTCTCGCGCCTTTTTGCCGACACTGAAGGAAACCCCGGCCGAGGCGCAAATCGCCTCTCATCGCCTCATGCTGCGGGCGGGCTTAATCCGCCAGACCTCGGCGGGCATTTATGCCTGGCTGCCGGCGGGCTTGCGCGTGCTGCGCCGCGTTGAACAGATTGTGCGAGAAGAACAGGACCGCGCCGGGGCGCAGGAAATCCTGATGCCGACGATCCAGCCGGCGGAGCTTTGGCGCGAAAGCGGGCGCTATGATGATTACGGCAAGGAAATGCTCCGCATTCGTGACCGACATGAACGCGAAATGCTGTTCGGCCCGACCAATGAGGAAATGGTCACCGATATCTTCAAGCAATTCGCCAAATCCTACCGCGATCTGCCGCGCAACCTGTATCACATCCAATGGAAATTCCGCGATGAGGTGCGCCCGCGTTTCGGCGTGATGCGCGGGCGCGAATTCCTGATGAAGGATGCCTATTCCTTTGATCTAACCAAGGAAGGCGCGCAGCATTCCTATCGGCAGATGTTCCTGGCTTATCTGCGCACCTTTGCACGCATGGGGCTCAAGGCCATTCCGATGCGCGCTGATACGGGGCCGATTGGTGGCAACCTGTCGCATGAATTCATCATCCTGGCCGAGACTGGTGAAAGCCAGGTTTTCGTGAGCCGTGATTTGTTGGAACGCGATGTGCTGGCCGAAGCGCCGGATTACGACAGCGATCTGACCGCGCAGGTGGATTTCTGGACCAGCCATTACGCCGCGACCGAGGAAATGCATGATGAAGCCGCCTGGGCCACGCTTGCCGAAGACAAGCGCGTTTCCGCCCGCGGCATTGAAGTGGGCCATATTTTCTATTTCGGCACCAAATACAGCGCTGCCATGGGCATGGCGGTGACGGGGCCAGATGGCCAGCCGGTGATCCCTGAGATGGGCAGCTATGGCATCGGTGTCTCCCGCCTGGTGGGCGCGCTGATTGAAGCCAATCATGATGAAGCGGGCATCAAATGGCCCGATGCGGTGGCGCCCTGGGCGGCGGCCATTCTCAATCTCCGTCCCGGCGATGGGCCGACCGACACACTTTGCGAAACGCTATATGCGCGGCTTGGCACGGAACACGCGGTTTATGATGACCGCCCTGTGCGCGCTGGTGAGAAATTCGCCGATGCGGACCTCATGGGCTTTCCCTGGCAGGCCATTATCGGCCCGCGCGGCGCCGCTGCCGGGCGCGTTGAATTGAAGCGCCGCATGACCGGTGAGCGTGAGGAAGTCTCATTGGAAGACGCCATCACCCGCATCAAGGGCGGCTGAGCCAGCATGTTCAACGCTTTTGAGCGTATGGTCGCCTTCCGCTATTTGCGCGCGCGGAAGGGTGAGCGTTTCGTCTCGGTCATCGCCATTTTCTCGCTGGTTGGCATCGCGCTTGGTGTCGCGACACTGATCATTGTCATGAGCGTGATGAACGGCTTTCGCCAGGAATTGCTCGGCCGCATTTTGGGGCTGAATGGTCATCTTGGCGTCTACGCGGTGGGCACTTCCTTCACCGATTTTGATGATGTGACCAAGCGCATTCGTGCCGTGCCGGGCGTGGTTTCCGCCACACCGATTGTGGAAGGGCAGGTGCTGATTACCTCTGATGCTGGCGGCGCCACGGGCGGTCTGGCGCGCGGGATACGGCCGGAAGATTTGCGCGCGCGGCATCTGATCGCGGATGGCATCAGGCTTGGCAGCCTGGATGCTTTTGAAGGTGAGGATGCCATCATCATCGGGCGTCGGCTTGCGTCCCGTTTGCGGGTTTCGGTTGGCGATAATGTCAGCCTGGTCTCACCGCAGGGCCGCACCACGGTCTTTGGCACGGTGCCACGCGTGCGCGCCTATCGCGTGGTCGCGTTGTTTGATGTCGGCATGAATGAATATGATAGCAGCTTTGTCTTTTTGCCTTTGGAAGCCGCGCAGCTTTATTTCCAGCAGCGTGATGCCGCCACGCAGATTGAAGTTTTTGTGCAGGACCCAACGCGGCTGCGCGGCGTCATGCGGCAGATCCAGGAAGCCGCAGGCAGCCGGGTGATTGTGCATTCCTGGCAGGATGCCAATTCCAGCTTCTTCAATGCGGTGCAGGTGGAACGCAATGTGATGTTCCTGATCTTGACGCTGATCATCATTGTCGCTGCCTTCAATATCGTCTCAAGCCTCATCATGCTGGTGAAGGATAAGGGGCGGGATATCGCAGTGCTGCGCACCATGGGGGCGACCAAGGGCGCGGTGATGCGGATTTTCCTTTTGTGTGGTGCTTCCATCGGCGTGCTCGGCACCATGATCGGCTTTGTGCTGGGGCTGGTATTCTGCCTCAATATCGAAAGCATCCGGCAATTCCTGCAATCGCTTTCCGGCACGGAATTATTCAGCCCCGAGGTCTATTTCCTCACGCGCCTGCCCGCGATCCTGGATTACAATGAAGTGGCGCAGGTGGTGGCGATGGGGCTTGGCTTATCCTTCCTCGCGACACTTTACCCGTCCTGGCGCGCGGCGCGCACCGATCCGGTGGAGATGCTGCGCAATGAATGAAGCGCCCCTTCGCCTAGCCGCCGTTGAACGCCGCTACCGCACGGAAGCGGGCGAATTGCCCGTGCTGCTCGGCGCTGATCTGACCATTGCGGCGGGTGAGATCGTGGCGCTTGTCGCCCCTTCCGGCACCGGCAAATCCACCTTGCTGCATCTTGCGGGCTTGCTCGAAAAGCCTGATGGCGGAGAGGTCTTCATCGCCGGTCAGGCTGCCGGGTCACTTTCGGACGAGGCGCGCACCACCATCCGCCGCACCACCATCGGCTTTGTCTATCAATTCCATCATCTGCTACCGGAATTCACTGCCGCCGAGAACATCATCCTGCCCCAGCTTGCCGCCGGCAAAAGCCGCGCCGAGGCAACCCAGCGTGCGAAGGATTTGCTTGGGATTTTCGGCCTGCAAGCGCGGCTGGATCATCGCCCGGGCAAGCTTTCGGGCGGCGAACAGCAGCGCGTGGCGATTGCGCGAGCGCTTGCCAATCAGCCGCGGCTATTGCTGGCGGATGAGCCGACCGGCAATCTGGATGTCGGCACATCCGATCGGGTTTTTGCCGAATTGCTGGAACAGGTGCGCGGCCAGGGCTTGGCAGCGCTGATCGCCACACATAACCCTGACCTTGCGCGCCGGATGGACCGGGTAGTGACGCTGCGGGATGGGAAGATCGTAAGCGGGTAGATTTACCCCAGCAGCAACAACGCCCCAAAACCGGCAATCGCTGCGCCACCAAAGCGGAGCGCGCCGGCATAGCGCGCGCTCGCCACGCCAAGTGCGGTGCCGAAACCATGCAGCAGCGCGGAGCCCGCCAGCATGCCAAAAGCGGTCGGCAGCGCTGCGCCGCCAATCTCGCCGCCATGCGCCAGGCCATGCACCAGCCCCGCCACCAGCACCAAGGGCAGCGCCACCGCCGCGCGGAAGGGCCGCGCCATGGCCAGCATGGCACCCAGCACAATCAGGCTGCCCGCCACCGCGGTTTCAACCACGCCAAAGCCAAGCCCTATGCCACCCGTGAACGCCAGCGCAATGCCGCCCGCCATGCCGGCCAGGAAACCCACCGGCGGCAGCCAGCCGCGCCGCCAGCCGAGTGAGGCCGCCCAAAGCCCAATCGCCACCATCGCCGCCACATGATCAGCACCCATTAGCGGGTGCAGGAAACCCGCAACCAGCCCATGCTCATGCCCGGCATGGGCCAAAGCGGGGCTGGCGCCAAAGGCAAGGGCGAGGAAGGGCAGGGCGGTCAGGGCAAGGCGGGGCAGGGACATGGGTGGCTCCTGTAACGATCCAAAAATCATCCTGATCGCGCATCGGGCGGCAGGCAAGAGTCTTTATGCTGGATTGCGCGCAGCGCTGGAAATCAGACGACCCTCTCCACAATCTTCTGCGGCACGGGCACTGTCGCGGCGAAAGATGGCCGCGCCTCCAGCCGCGCACTCATTGCCGCCAGCGCCGGATACATGGCCGCCCAATCGAACTCCGCAAATCGCACACTCAAGTAGCGAAGGACCGTTCCCGCCGCGATATCGGCCAAGCCGAAGCGCCCGCCGACCAGAAACCCATCAGTCGCACTCTCGGCCAGCGCAAGCACGCCGCCTTCAACCTTGCGGCGCTGCCGCGCCATCCATTCCTCACTGGGCGCATCGCGCATGCGTTCGAAGAAAAGCAGCACCACGGCATCGCAAATGCCATCCGAGATCACCTCAATCTGCCGTGCGCGCAGCACATCCTGGGGGTCATCGGGCAGCAGCCGCGGCGAGGGGTGCCGGTGCTCCAGCCATTCCAGGATGAAGCGGCTTTCGTAGATGCCAGTGCCATCAGGCAGTACCAGCACAGGCAGTTTCTCCAGCGGATTATATGCGGGCGTGGCCGTAGAGCCGTGCCAGGGCACCTCGGTCTGCAACTCGAAGGGGATGCCCTTTTCGATCAGCGCAATACGCACCTTGCGGGCATAGGGCGATGGTGTTGCACTGATCAGGCGATACATGGCGGTACTAATTCAGATAGGCGCCAGTGGCCTGCACCACTTCGCCCCAGGCGGTGCGCTCACGCCGCTGCAATTCGGCCAGCGCTTCGGGTGTTGTTGGTTCTGGAACGGCGCCTTGCATTCGCAATACCTCAATGAATTGCGGCTGGCGCATCGCTTCATGCACAGCCTGGTTCAGGCGCGTGATGATGGGCGCTGGCGTGCGCGCTGGCGCGTAGATCGCCTTCCATAGCCCAGCATCCAGCGTGCCGCCGAGTTCAAGGATCGTCGGCACATCGGGATAAAGCGGCACGCGTTGCTTTGCAGCCACTGCCAGCACGCGAAGCTGCCCTGCACGCCAGGCGCCTTCCGCACCGCCGGCTGGAAGCGCCATGCAATCGACCTGGCTTGCGATGATTGCCTGCATGGCCGGCGCTTGGCCGGTGAAGGGCACATGCAGCATCTCAACCTGCTGCTGGCGCAACACCCGTTCCATCGCAAGATGCGAGGTGGAGGCGACACCCCAGCTGGCGAAGGTGATGGTGCCGGGCCGCGCCTTGGCCGCCGCCATCAGCGCGCGGAAGTCACGGATATTGGGCTGTGAAGGTCCGCTGATATAGGCGAAGGGCACATTGGCCACGAAGCTAATCGGCGCGAAGTCGCGGTCCGGGTCATATTGCAGTGCCCGCATGGCGGTGGGCAGGATCGCTTGCGTGTCCACAATGCCCATCCAGAGCGTGTGGCCATCGGGGGCCGAGCGCGCCGCTGCCGTGCCGCCCACACTGCCACCCGCCCCGGCGCGGTTTTCGACAACAACGGCGACACCCAGGATTGGTGTCAGCGCCTGCGCCATGGCGCGGCTCACCACATCATTCAGCCCGCCTGGCGGGAAGCCCGAGATGATGCGGATGCTGCGCTCGGGAAAGGCGAGCGCGGGCGCGGCGAGCGCGACGGCAGCGCCAGTGCCGAGCAAGGTGCGGCGGGTCATCAAATGCATATGGAAGGTCCCCTTTTTCCGAGCGGCGCCTCCTCAGTAGCGTCCGTGTCGGTTAACCGAAAACCGGCGGCCCCGACATTCTCTAAATGGGTAGCCGCATTTGGCTCGATGATGCGTTTAACCATAGGGCAGCGCGGCTCGCAATCCATAGTCCAGAGAAAATTCGCAAAAGACAGGAAATCGCGGCGTCGTCGCGCGATACCATTCGGCTTGAAAATGCTTTACCTTGGCGCCTCACGCGATTCCGGAACGCCAACTGCATGTCATTTATTCATCTGCACACGCATTCGGCCTATTCGCTCTCGGAAGGCGCGATCAAGGTTGAAAAGCTCGCGGCACTCGCTGCCGCCGATGGCATGCCGGCGCTGGCGCTGACGGATACGGGCAATCTGTTCGGCGCTTTGGAATTCGCCGAAGCCTGCACGAAGAAGGGCGTGCAGCCGATCATGGGCTGCCAATTGGGGCTTTCGCGGGCCAGCACGGATGCTGATCGGCCCGATGCGCACCGCCTGCAGCCTGATCCGCTGGTGGCACTCGCGCTCACGCCCAAGGGGCTCGATAATCTGCAGCGCCTGTCATCGCTCGGCTTTTTGCGGGACGATGCCTCGGGCAGGCCAGCCGTACTGCTGGACCAACTCGCAGAACATGCCGAAGGGCTGTTTTTGCTGACGGGCGGGACGCTCGGCCCGATTTCGCGCCTGTTGTTGGAAGGCCAGAAGCCCGCCGCAGAAAAACTGCTCGCGCGGCTCAAGGAAGCCTTCCCGGATCGGCTGGCGGTAGAACTCAACCGCCATGGGCGGGATGAGGAAGCCCGGCTGGAACCTGCCTTGCTCGCACTTGCCCATGCCGCGCGCCTTCCGATCATCGCCGCCAATGATGTCTATTTCGCCGCCCCCGCCATGTATGAAGCGCATGATGCGCTGCTTTGCATCGCCGAAGGCCGCACCATGGCGGAACGCGACCGCCGGCGTGTGACGCCGGAGCATTGGTTCAAGCCGGCGGAAGCCATGCGCACGCTATTCGCTGATCTTCCCGATGCCTGCGACAATACGCTTGCCATAGCGCGCATGAGCGCGGTGATGACCGAAGCGCGCAAGCCCGAATTGCCGATCTGCCCCAAGGTGCAGGAAGGCAAGACGGAAGCTGAAACACTCCGCGCCATGGCCGAAGCCGGGCTTGAACAGCGCCTGGATGCCATGCGCCCCGCGCCGGATGCAGCAACCCGCACGCAATATCGCGAACGCCTAGCCTATGAAATCGGCGTCATCGAGAAAATGGGTTTTCCCGGCTATTTCTTGATTGTTGCCGATTTCATCCAATGGGCGAAAGCGCAAACCCCGCCCATTCCGGTGGGGCCGGGGCGCGGTTCGGGCGCGGGTTCCGTCGCGGCCTGGTCGCTGCTGATCACGGATCTCGATCCCATCCGCTTCGGCCTGCTGTTTGAACGCTTCCTCAATCCCGAACGCGTTTCCATGCCGGATTTCGATATTGATTTCTGCCAGGACCGGCGCGACGAAGTGATCGCCTATGTCCGGCGCGAATATGGCGAAGATCGCGTGGCGCAAATCATCACCTTCGGCAAGCTGCAAGCCAAGGCCGCGGTGCGCGATGTGGGGCGCGTGCTGGGTATGCCTTATGGGCAGGTGGATAAGATCGCGTCCCTCATTCCGAATAATCCGGCCAAGCCCGTCACACTGTCCCAAGCCATTGATGGCGAAGCGCGTTTGCAGGAAATGCGCGATGGCGATGAGCAAGTGGCGCGGCTTTTGGATATCGCGCTGCAGGTGGAAGGGCTTTATCGCAATGCCTCCACCCACGCCGCCGGCCTGGTGATTGGGCGCAAGCCCTTGATTGAAACCGTGCCGCTCTATCGCGACCCACGCTCTGAAATGCTGGTCACTCAGTATTCGATGAAATACGCCGAGATGGCAAGCTTGGTGAAGTTCGACTTCCTGGGCCTAAAAACACTCACGGTCATTGAACGCGCGCTCGACATCCTGAAAGGGCAGGGGATTGAGGTAGATATCGCCGCCATCCCGCTGGATGATCCGAAAACCTATGACATGCTCGGGCGCGGCGATGCTGCCGGTGTGTTCCAGTTTGAAGGGCAGGGGATGCGCGACTGTCTAAGACAGATGCGCGCCAACCGGTTTGAGGATTTGGTGGCGGCAGTGGCGCTTTATCGGCCAGGCCCCATGGCGAATATCCCGGCCTATTGCGCCCGCAAACATGGCGAGGCGTGGGCGCCGCCGCATGAGGCAATCCTGCACATATTGTCGGAAACCTATGGTATCATGGTTTATCAGGAACAGGTCATGCAGATTGCGCAGGATTTGGCGGGCTATTCGCTCGGTGCTGCTGACCTGCTCCGCCGCGCCATGGGCAAGAAGATCCGAAGCGAAATGGAAGCCCAGCGCAAGATTTTCTGCGATGGCGCGGAAGCGCGCGGCATTGAACCTGCCAAGGCCGCCGAGATTTTTGATTTGATGGAGCGCTTCGCCGATTACGGCTTCAACAAATCCCACGCTGCCGCCTATGCCTTGGTCAGCTACCAAACGGCTTGGTTGAAGGCCAATCACACGGTCGCCTTCCTCGCGGCTTCCATGACGCTTGACCTTTCCAATACGGATAAGCTCGCCGGCCATATGCAGGAAGCGGCGCGCTTGGGGATCGCCGTGCTGCCGCCGGATATCAACCGCAGCGGCGCCGATTTCCGCGTGGAAGCGCGGGATGATGACAAACAGGCCATTCGTTTTGCGCTGGCAGCCGTGAAGCGCGTGGGTGAAGGGGCCATGCGCGATCTGGTGGCGGCGCGCGATACAGGTGGTGATTTTGCCTCACTCGCGGATTTCGCGGCGCGGGTGGACCCCAAGCTGCTCAACAAGATGCAGATCGAAAACCTGGCCCGCGCCGGCGCTTTTGAATGCCTTGATGGCAATCGCGCCCGTGTCATGGCCGGGGCCGAGACCATTTTGCGTCGCGCCCAGGCCAGTGCCGAGGAACGTGACAGCGGCCAGATTGGCCTTTTCGGTGCTGAACCCGGCAAAGCGGAAGCGCTGCGCCTGCCGGATGTGCCGGATTGGCAGCCGCTTGATCGGCTTTCTCAAGAAGCGGAGGCGATTGGCTTTCATCTTTCCGCCCATCCTTTGGATGCCTATCGCCAGGCGCTGAAGCGCATTGGTGTGGTGCCATCATCTGCCATTGCGGACCGCGCCAGCCGTGGCGGCGGGCGCGTGAAGCTGGCTGGCACGGTGGTGAATGCCAAGGAACGCACGACGAAGACCGGCAGCCGCATGGCCTGGGTTCGGGTTTCCGACACCCATGGCAGTTTCGAAGTGACCTGCTTTTCCGAGGTGCTGAACCGCAGCCGAGAGCTGCTGGCCGAAGGCAGCGCCATTCTGGTGACGGCCGATCTGCGCATGGAAGGCGAAGCGCTGCGTTTGACGGCGACCGAGCTTGAAAGCCTGGACAAGGTCGCCGCCAATGCCGGCGGCGGCATCAAGCTCTGGCTGGAGGCGACCGCGACGCTTGACCCGATCCGCGCCTTGCTGACGCGTGAAGGCCGCGGGCGCGGGCGCGTGATCCTGGTCCCGCGGCTGGGCAGTGAACAGGAAGTTGAAATCGCGCTGCCGGGCGGCTTCAATGTCGGGCCAAGGCTGATGCAGGCCATGCGGGTGGTGCCGGGTGTGGCGCAGGTCGAGGAGTTTTAGGGAGCATTTACGATCGAGGTATTCGCGATATTGCGCTTGACGAGAGCGGTGATGTGTTAGACCCTCAGACCTAAACAGTTTGGCATGGTGGTACGGTTGATGACCGAAGATGACCGCATCACTTTAATCATTGAGGGCTTGCCCGAGGACGAAGGGCGCGTCCGGCTTAGTGCATTTATGGCGCAGCTTCAGAGCTTTAGCGCGACAGTTGCCAGGCTCGACAAGGACGCAAACGCTGGAAAGGCTGCAACCTATTTCAGGATCGCAGCGCTTTCCTACAATAGCCCGGTGAGGGTTGTTCTTGAACCACAACCGCTTGGAAGAAGCCCGTATATGGGGGCAGCAATCCTTGACGGTCTTGAGCGTGTCACGTCTGCTTTAGAGGCGGGGCAAGACTTATCGGGTCTAGACGCTGATCTTCTCGAAGATATCCGGGGATTATCCGGGCCGGTAGGGAAATCGATCAAAAGCGCGGCGCTGGTTTTCCGTAACCAGAGATTCGAATTGACCTCCAGTGTCACTAAAGAATTGGACCACGCTCTGGCTGTGGATGAAGAATGCGCAGGCTCCATTGAGGGCGCTTTGGAGCAAATCAATGTCCATCTTGGCGCAAATGTCTTTCACATTTACCCCGAAGTTGGGCCGCGGAAAGTGACTTGTCGCTTTCCATCAAAACTTCATGACGATGCGGTCGCCGCAGTCGGGAAACGGGTTGAAGTATTTGGAGTTCTTCACTTTAGAGCAGGCGCAAGTTTTCCCCATGCGGTTTCTGTTGAAGAGCTACAGCCGATTCCTTCTGACGCCGACCTACCGGATTGGGAAGATTTGCGAGGACTCGCGAGAGATGCGACTGGGGATTTGAGCAGCGAGGAGTTTGTCCGGAGGCTTCGTGATGAATGGCGCTGACCCCATATATTATTGGGATACTTGTCTTTTTCTAGCCTGGATCAAGGATGAACAACGTAAATCTGGTGAAATGGATGGCGTCAGAGAGGTAATCGCGCGCCATAGAAAGCGGGAGCTTAAGATCATCACTTCTACCCTAACTACCGTGGAGGCACTCCAAAGTAAGCTACCGGTTGGTTTGGAGCGGCTGTTTGGGGATCTGATGAAGCGAGTTATTAGGATCGGTGTGGATGGCAAGGTTGCCGCCATGGCTCACGATATCCGGGATTTTTACGCTCGGAACGCGGCTCAGAATGCCGGTAAGACCGTCTCCACTCCAGATGCGATCCATCTCGCAACAGCCATTTTGTACCGCGCTAGCGAGTTCCATACCTTCGACGATGGCAAGAGTAGCTCCAAATCTCTCGGATTGCTCACTTTGTCGGGTAATGTTGGCGGGCATCAGCTGGTAATATGCAAACCTCAGGCAAAAAATCCGCAACTCGACCTGCGAAGGCCGTCCAAAGCACCGCCAAATTAGCAAGGGAAATGAGAGTTCATTGAACTACGTCAAACAATAGCGTAATTTATTTTCCATAATATATCTTATGCGGGAATTATATGACCGAAACTCCGAGCCAAAATTCGTCTGAAGCCAGGCTCCGCGCCCTGCTCGCCATAATGGCGAAGCTGCGCGATCCCAATGGCGGCTGCCCGTGGGATTTGGTGCAGGATTTCGCCTCCATCGCGCCTTACACGATTGAGGAAGGCTATGAGGTCGCGGACGCCATCGCCGCCAATGACCCGGACAAGCTTCTGGATGAATTGGGCGATCTGCTGTTCCAGGTGGTCTATCACGCACAAATGGCGGCTGAGCGCGGCTGGTTCGGCTTTGCCGAGGTCGCAGCTTCCATATCTGACAAGATGATCCGCCGCCATCCTCATGTCTTTGGTGAGGAAGCCGCGCGCGACGCCGCCGCCCAAACCCGGGCCTGGGAGGCACAAAAAGCCGCCGAACGCGCCGCGCGGGCGGAAAGCGGTGTGTTGGCGGGAATCCCGGATGGCCTCCCTGCCCTGACCCGCGCTGCCAAGCTCACACGCCGCGCCGCGCGCGTTGGCTTTGACTGGCCCGATGCCGGTGCGGTGCTGAATAAGCTGGAAGAAGAAGCGGGCGAACTCCGCGCCGAGCTGCAAGGCGCTGATAAGGCAAGACTTCAGGATGAGGTGGGCGATCTGCTTTTCGTGCTGGCCAATCTGGCGCGCAAGCTGGATTTGGACCCGGAAGCGGCACTCCGCCACGCCAACCAGAAATTCACCCGCCGCTTTGGCCATATCGAAGAACAGGCTGATCTTGCGGGAAAAAGCCTGAATGACATGAGCCTTGAGGAGATGGAGGCGCTGTGGGTGCAGGCAAAGCGCGGCGAGAAGTAAGGAAACGCTCCCAATCATCTGAAATTACGATATTTTAGGCTTCAGGATAGTTGATCCCCACCACCTCAATCTCCTCCATCCCGGCAGGCGTGCGGAGCCGTCGCATATCACCCACCCGCGCCCCCAAAAGCGCCCGCGCGACCGGCGCCACCCAGGAAATCCGCCCAGCCTCGGCCTCAGCCTCATCCACGCCGACAATGGTGATGGTCACCTCGGCATCATCGGACGCGCGGGCATAGGTCACGCTGGCGCCGAAAAACACCTGGTCGCGGCGCGTCTGCTGCGCCGGGTCCACCACCTGCACCTTTTCCAGCCGCTTGGTCAGGAAGCGCACGCGCCGGTCAATCTCACGCAGCCGCCGCTTGCCATATTGGTAATCCGCATTCTCCGACCGATCCCCAAGCGCCGCCGCCCAGGAGACGATATCCACCACCTTCGGGCGTTCCTCCTCCCAAAGTCGCTTGACCTCGGCACGCAAGGCGGCGGCGCCGGCGGGGGTCATGTAAAAAGGCGTGCCTGGGGGCAGGCCGGGCGGGCCTGCCTCCTCATCCTCATCAGCACCATTCATGGGGTGAAAAGCGCGTCCTGAGCGGCTTCCCAACTGGCGCGGTCAGGGGCGCAGATCAGCCCGCCGCTGGTCAGATGCGGGCCATAGGCGCTGCCATCAAAGCGCGCGGAATGCCCGCCGGCTTCGCGGTGCAGCAACCAGCCCGGCGCATGATCCCAGGGCATCAGCTTGTTATAGACCAGCAAATGCGCATGACCGCCGGCGGCCAGCCGATATTCATGCGCGGCGCAGCGATAGGAAACCGTGGCCGCCAGGCGCGGTAGCCGACTGGTCACGCGGGTCTTCAGCGGCTCGGGCATATAACCCCAGGAAATCGCGGCCACCATATCGCCCGGCGCGGCGGGGGCGGCCACGCGCAAATCGGCAAAGTGGCGCCCTTCCCCATCCGCGAGCCAAGCCCCCTGCCCGCGCAAGGCTATCGCCGTGTCATCCCCCAGCGGGTCATGGATCCAGGCGCCGATGATCTCACCCCGCCTGATCGCTGCCGCCATGCAGCCAAACAGAGGCACCCCAGCAGCAAAATTCGCTGTGCCATCCACCGGGTCCACCACAAAGGCCAATTCCGCATCAGCAAGCTGCCCGAGCAGCGAAGGATCAGCCGCAGTCGCTTCCTCCCCCACCACCACGCAGCCGGGAAAAAGCTTGTGCAGTCCGGCGGTGATGACCCGCTCCGCGGCCTCATCCGCATCGGTTACCAGATCGAGCGGGCCGGTCTTGCTCCGCACCGCATCCGCGCCCAGGCGGCGAAAGCGCGGCAGGATTTCCGCCCGCGAGGCCTCACGCAGCAGTAAGGCCAGATCGGCGGCTTGCGAGGCTGAAATACTCATTTCTGGCCCCTGCTTTCAAACCGCGCGCGGTCCATCGGCGAAAGCCGCACTTTCAGCCGCACGGCATCATCGGAATCCTGGCGTTCCAGCACCTCACCATGGGCATGCAGCCAGGCAATGGCGGCACCATCGGAAGGCGGCAGGGCGACATCAATCACGACAAGCTGCGCCGAAAGCCGCGCATCAATCGCCGCGCGCAAGGCGGGCAGCCCCTCCCCGGTCAGGGCCGAGACCGCCACCGCATCCGGGCTCCGGCGTTCCACCGCATCAATCCCGCCCAAAAGATCGGCCTTGTTCAGCACTTCCACAACGCGGTCGGGCCAAGCCTCATCCAATGTCGCGTCTCCGCCATCCGCCATGGCTTCCAAAACGCCCAACACATCGGCACGCTGCGCCGCGCTATCGGGGTGGGCGATGTCGCGCACATGCAAAATCAGATCTGCGGCGGCGACTTCTTCCAAAGTGGCGCGGAAGGCTTCCACTAATTGCGTCGGCAGGTCTGAAATGAAGCCCACCGTATCGGAAAGGATCACATTTCGCCCCGATGGAAGTTTTATGGCGCGCATGGTGGGATCAAGTGTGGCGAATAGCTGATCCTGCGCATAGACCCCTGCCCCGGTCAGCGCATTGAACAGCGTTGACTTGCCGGCATTGGTATATCCCACCAGCGCCACCACCGGATAAGGCACGCGTTCACGCGCGCGCCGATGCAGGCCGCGCGTCCGCCGCACCTGATCCAATTCGCGCTTGAGCCGCACAATGCGGTCCCCGATCAGCCGCCGGTCAATTTCGATCTGGCTTTCCCCAGGACCGCCCAAAAAGCCGAAGCCGCCGCGCTGGCGTTCCAGGTGCGTCCAGGACCTGACAAGCCGGGTGCGCTGATACTCCAGATGCGCCAATTCCACCTGCAGGCTGCCTTCGCGCGTGCGGGCCCTTTCGCCAAAAATCTCCAGAATAAGGCCGGTACGATCAATCACCTTGCAGCCCCAGGCGCGTTCCAGATTGCGCTGCTGCACGGGGCTGAGTGCCGCATCCACAATCACCACGCCGACCTGCTGGTCATGCAGCGCCCTTTTCTCCATCTCCACCTGCCCTTCACCCATCAGGGTGGAAGGCCGCCTTTCACGCAGCGGATGGATCGCGGAATGGACGATGGTAACGCCGATGGAAGCGGCAAGACCTATCGCCTCCGCAAGCCTGGCTTCGGCCGCGCGTTTCCCGCCTACATCGCCAATGGCGCTGCGGGAGGGCTTCTCAAAAGGAAGGATGACGGCGGCGCGGGTGGGTCGCCCGGCGCCCTGTTCAGTTTCCGCCGTCAGAAATCACCTCTCGCTGCAAGGTGAGCCGCGTTTCCGAAGCGGGGGCGCCTGGCGCCACGGCACCCGGGGCCGCCGGCACGCCATCAAACAGCGAAATCGGCGCGCCCGGCATGACAGTGCTGATCGCATGCTTGTAGACAAGCTGCGTATGGCCATCGCGGCGCAGCAGCACCGAGAAATTGTCAAACCAGGTGATGATGCCCTGCAATTTGACGCCATTCACCAGAAATACCGTGACGGGCGTCTTGGATTTGCGAACGTGATTCAGGAAGACATCCTGCACGTTCTGGGACTTTTCAGCGGCCATGGGACCGGTCCTTCTTTTTGCTGGTCACCGACCAGACGCGGTCCGGCGAAAACCATTTCCGGCCGCCGGCAGGCACAGTTTGGCATGTCAGGCTGGTTTGACAAGTGTCGAAAGCGCAACCGCAAGTACATGGCAATCGGCAAACACCTGATCCGCCCCCGCCGCGGCAATGCCGCCATCATGCGCGGCATCCCCCATTAATACGGCACGCAACCCAGCAGCGCGCGCTGCCTGCATATCCAGCGCAGTATCACCGACATACCAGATATCCAGCGCGGGGCTGAGGCCAAGGGATTGCAAGGCCATCAAAATAGGTGCGGGGTCTGGCTTATCCGCCGCCGCATCGCCCGCGCCAATCAGCGGGCCGAAATGCCTATCCCAGCCAAGATGCGCGGCTTCGGCGCGGAGCAAAGGCCCTTGCTTGTTGGAAACCACCCCCATGGGCAAGCGCCCTGCCCCGGCTTCCAGTGCCGCCGCCGCACCGGGCATGGGGGTCAGCACCTGCAAATGGCAGGCGCGCACCTCGGCATAGAAGATATCGCGCGCCCTTTCCCATTCGCCGCCAAACAATTCCGGGAAGCTTTCGCGCAAGGCACGGCGCACATTGGCCAGCACCTGGGTGCGATCCCAAAGCGGCAGACCGAATTCCCGGAAGGCAGCATTCAGCCCGGCCTCAATCGCGGCCCATCCATCCACCAGCGTATTGTCCCAATCAAACAGGATGGCGCGCGGGGCGGTATTCATGCCGCGTTGCGCATCGCACCCTTCACATGGCGGGCAAAAATCTCAAACAGCTTGCGCACCACGGGGCCCACCTGCCCATCCCCCACCGGCACGCCATCAATCTTCGTGATCGGCTTCACGAAGGACGTGGCGGAGGTAATGAAAGCCTCCCGCGCATGGCGGAGTTCTTCCATGGAAAATGCGCGTTCTTCAAAGGCAATGCCGGCATCGCGCAATTCCGCCATTAGTGCCGCGCGGGTGCAACCGGGCAGGATGGCGTCGCTCAAGGGCCGGGTGCGGATGGTGCCTGACGCATCCACAATCCAAAAACTGGTCGCTGCCCCCTCGGTCACCATGCCGGAGGCTTCGTCATACAGCACCGCCTCAATGGCGCCCTTTTCGCGCGCTGCCTGACGCGCCAGGCAATTCGGCAGGAGATTGACGGTTTTGATATCGCAGCGCGCCCAGCGGAGGTCCGGCATGGTGATCGCCGCCGCCCCCCAGCGATCCACATTGGTGGGGTAAGGCGCGATGCGCTTCACCGTCACCACCAGGGCGGGTGCGATGGGCTTGTTCGGAAAGGCATGATCCCGCCGCGCCACGCCGCGTGTGACTTGCATGTAAAGCAGGCCTTCGGTCACGCGATTGCGCCTGGCCACTTCGCGCAGCACCATCCGAAGAGAGGCGCGCGGCATCGGCATGGGCAGCTGAATTTCGCGCAGGGACCGTTCCAGGCGATCAAGGTGCAAATCCTCATCAATGAAACGGCCATCGAACAGATGCACCACCTCATAAATGCCATCGCCGAATTGATAGCCGCGATCTTCGATATTCACCGACGCATCGGGCTGCGGCACATAGCGGCCATTCACATAGGCGATGCGTGACATGGGGCTACCTCAAGTGGTGGGGGTTGAAGGCGCACGGTCTTCCGCCTGTACGCCGAGGAATTTCAGCTTGCGATGCAAGGCGCTTCTTTCCATGCCGACGAAATTCGCGGTCCGGCTGATATTGCCGCCAAAGCGCAGCAATTGCGCTTCCAGATATTGGCGTTCAAACACTTCCCGCGCATCGCGCAGCGGCAGGGTCATGATCTCAGACCCGCGATCAAGTGTCAGCACCGCAGGCGCGGCGGCACCAATTTGGGGCGGCAGCATTTCCGGGCGGATCGCTTCCCGGCTTTCCCCCGGCGCCATGATCAGCAGCCAATCCATCAGATTGCGCAATTCGCGCACATTGCCCGGCCAATCATAGGCCTGCATGGCGGCAAGTGTGTCTTCCGATAATTCGCGCGGCGCCATGCCCGTGGTCTCAATGGCGCGGGCCATGAAATGCCGCGCGAAAAGCGGCACATCTTCCCGCCTTTCCTTGAGCGGCGGCACACGGATCGGCACTACGGCCAGGCGATAAAACAAATCCTCCCGAAAGCGCCCGGCGGCGATTTCAGTGGCAAGGTCGCGATTGGTGGTGGCGATCACGCGCACATCCACCTTGACGCGCGTGCCACCGCCAACCCGTTCAAAGCCTTGTTCCTGCAGCGCGCGCACAATCTTGCCCTGCGTCTCAAGCGGCATATCAGCCACTTCATCCAGCAGCAGTGTCCCGCCATGGGCGCGTTCCAACACCCCCGCGCGCCGGCTTTGGCCCTGTGCATCCGCCTCAACGCCGAACAACTCTTCCTCAAACCGCGCAGGGTTCAGGATGGCGCAATTCAGTACAACAAACGGCCCATCGGCGCGGCGCGATTGCGCATGGATGCTGCGCGCTGCCACTTCCTTGCCGGCCCCCGCCGGCCCGGTCAGCAACACCCGTGAACCGGTTGGGGCCACTTTCTCAATCGCGCTGCGCAACTGTTGAATACCGGCGGACCGACCGAGCAATTCCGTCTCCGGCCCCGCGCGGAGCCTGAGGTCGCTATTCTCGCGCTTGAGCCGCGCCGCTTCCAAGGCGCGCGCCAGCACCAGCAGCAGCCGGTCGGATTTGAAGGGCTTTTCGATGAAATCATAGGCGCCCTGCTGAATCGCCTGCACCGCCGTTTCAATGGTGCCATGGCCCGAGATCATGACCACAGGCAGTTGCGGTTCTTCCGCATGCAAGGCTGCCAGAATGCCAAGCCCATCCAGGCGGGAATTCTGCAACCAGATATCCAGGATCACGAGCGAAGGCCGCCGCGCGCGAAAGGCCGCCAGCGCGGAATCGGCATCATGGGCCTGACGTGTGTCGAATCCCTCATCGCTCAGGATGCCCTCCAGAAGCGCCCTGATATCGGGTTCGTCATCAACGATCAGAATCTCATGCGCCATGCGCGACCTTGCTGCCCCTCATTTCGCTGCTTGCGCCGCTTTTGCGGCTGTACCCCCAGACTGCCAGGGAGACTCGCCCAGCGGCAAGACCAGGCTGGCGATGCTGCCGGAACCCTCTGACCGGTTTTCGAGCCTAATGACACCGCCATGGTCTTCCATGATCTTCTTCACAATGGCAAGGCCGAGCCCGGTGCCCTTGGGTTTATGCGTGACATAGGGCTCGGTCAGTCTTTCGGGCGGTTCTTCGCGTGGCAGGCCGATGCCATTATCGGCGACCTGGAAGGAAAGCATGCTGCCTTCCACCATGATGCGCGTTTCAATACGCCCGGGCTCGCCACCTTCCCGCATGGCGATAGCGTCAGCGGCATTCTGCAAAAGATTGGTGAGCGCCTGACCGATCAGGCGCCGATCACAGGCAAGTTTCAGCCCCTCCGGGCCTGGTTGATTTTCATAGGTGATGTCAGGATGCGCAGTGCGTTGCAGCACCAGCGCTTCCAGCATCAGGCGGTTGGCGTCTTCCGGTTTGATCACCGGCTGCGGCATGCGCGCAAAGGCCGAGAATTCATCCACCATGCGCCCGATATCTTCCACCTGTCGCACAATCGTGTCCGTGCATTG
The DNA here is from genome assembly GCA_020249505.1 of Roseomonas sp. Taxonomy (GTDB): domain Bacteria; phylum Pseudomonadota; class Alphaproteobacteria; order Acetobacterales; family Acetobacteraceae; genus Neoroseomonas. The sequence goes on from JADCFN010000028.1 coordinate 127,426, forward strand.
GCGGAAAGTATCGGGATCATCAGTGATCTGGCGCAGATAGCGCCGCTTCAGCCTTTCGGCAGAAAGCTGAATCGGTGTCAGCGGGTTCTTGATTTCATGCGCAATGCGCCGCGCCACATCTGCCCAGGCGGCCTTGCGTTGGGCGGATTGCAATTCGGTAATGTCATCAAAGGTGAGCACAAAGCCTTCAACCCGGCCGCCCAAAGTCTCGGTGCCGATCCGCGCGAGCAAGGTGCGCCGCGCATTGGCCGGCCCGATCAGGATCTCGGCTACCCTGGGCCGTTCCGGATTGGCAGCCGCCGCTTCCAGCAATTCCGCGAATTCCGGCGCAATGCGCGCGAATGGCAGCCCAATCGCCGCATCAAGATCAACGCCCAGCAGTGCGCTGGCTGAACGATTGGGCAAGGTCACACGCCCTTCACTATCAAGCCCGACCACCCCCGCAGAAACGCCCGACAGCACCGTTTCGGTAAAGCGCCGGCGTTCATCAATCAGGCTATAGGCATTCATCAATTCGGCCCGCTGCGCGCCAAGCTGGCTCGTCATGCGGTTGAAGGATCGCGCGAGGCGCGCGATTTCATCATCCGCCTCCCCCTCTTCTACCTTGGTCGCCAGATCGCCGCCGCGCACGCGTTCCGCCGCCAGGATCAGGCGCGCGATTGGCCGCGCGATGCGATTGGCCATCAGCAGCCCGATCAGCACGGCGGCCAGCAGCACGAGCAAGGTCGCAATCGCGAAGATCAGAAAGAAGGTGATTTGCAGGCTTTCGCGATTGCGGTCGAGCTGATTGTATTCATTGAAGGAAATCTCAGTCCGCCGCATGTGCCCCAGCACGGAGGGATCAAGCGGGCGCGTGATCAGCAGCACAAGTCCGGGCGGGATATTGAGCTGCACCATGGCGCGCACGCGCCCTTCCTCCGCCTCGCTTGGCAGCACCACCACTTCACCGGAGCGCACGGCTTCCATCGCCCAGGCCGGCGGCAAATCCACGAGATTGGATATGCCCAAACCCGCATTCGCCACCACCTGCCCCAAGACGGGCTCAAAAATGATGGAGCTCGTCAGGCCACGTAACGCGGTATGGGTCGCGAGCAACCGCGCAAAGGCGACGCCATTATCGGGTAGCAGCACCTGCGCCGCGCGATTGAGGTCATTCGCCATGAACAGGATATCGGCGCGGATCGTGTTGCGATGCTCATCAAGATAGCCGCGTGAGGCCACCAGCGATGCTTCCAAAGTGTCGCGCACGCGGTCACTGAACCAGGCTTGAATGCCAAGGTTGAAGAATAGCGCAGCGAAGCCCGCGACCAGCAAGGCCGGGACTGATGCCACCACGCCAAACAGCAGCACAAGCCGCACATGTAGCCGCGATCCCGCCGCGCCGCGCCGGCGTTCCAGCCACATGCGCGTGAGCCGCGCCGCGAGGGACGCCACCAGCAGCAGCAGCAGCGCAATATTGGCGAGGATCACCCCGGCCAATTGCCCAGCGCCTGTCGGCCCTACCGGCGTGCCGCCTGATAGTGCCGCGAAAGTCGCAAGCCCAACCACCAGTGCGAGCAACGCAAGGGCGACGGTGACAATCCTGCCGGTGACGATATCCGCAAGCCGGGTGAAAAACCCGCGCGGCCGCGGGGCTTCCACCAGCCCTTCGGCGGGCATGGTCAGGTCATACGGCGATGCCGGACCGTCACGCGCCGCGCACTACGGGAAGTTCCAATTCCCGCAGCTTCTTCCGCAGCGTATTCCGATTGAGCCCGAGCATGGCCGCCGCCTTGATCTGATTGCCTCTTGTCGCGCTCAATGCCATGCGGAGCAAGGGGCGTTCAACCTCAGCGAGCACCCGGTCGTATAATTCCTTCACCGGCATGCCATCCTTATGGGCCGACATGAAGCTGGCCAAATGGCGTTCCACCGCCTGTTCCAGGGTCATGGGCGCGGCCTGGCCATCGGGGCCGGCGACCGGCGCGGCTTCGGCCAATTCTGCCGCCACGGCATCGGCGCCGATCACTTCCTGCGGGTAAAGGGCCGCCATGCGGCGCATCAGGTTTTCCAATTCGCGCGCATTGCCGGGCCAGGCATGGGCCTTGAGCGCTTCCAAAGCCTCGGGCGCCAATTGCTTGGCGGGCAGGCCGGAAGCGCGGGCACGATCCAGAAAATGCCGCGCGAGTAAGGGGATATCTTCCAGCCTTTCGCGCAAGGGGGGCAGGCGGATCGGCACCACATTCAGGCGATAGAACAAATCCTCACGAAACAGCCCCTGGCGAATCTGGTGGCGCAAATCGCGGTGCGTCGCGGCCACAATGCGCACATTGGCCTTGATCGGCTGGCGCCCACCCACCGTGGTGAATTCGCCTTCCTGCAAAACCCGCAGCAGGCGGGTCTGCGCTTCCGGCGGCATATCGCCAATCTCATCCAGGAACAGCGTGCCGCCGGCGGCCTGTTCAAACCGGCCAATGCCGCGATTGAGCGCACCAGTGAAGGCGCCGCGTTCATGGCCAAACAGCTCGGCTTCGATCAATTCGCGCGGGATCGCTGCCATATTGATGGCCACAAAAGGCCCGGCGCGGCGCTTGCCGTAATCATGGAGCGCGCGGGCGATCAATTCCTTCCCCGTCCCGCTTTCCCCGGTGACCATCACGGTCAGATCGGTGGTCGTGAGCCGCGCCACCGTGCGGTAGATTTCCTGCATCGCGGCAGAACGCCCGATCAAGGGAAGTTTTTCGCCTTCCGCTTCCTCGGGCGGGGGGGCATCCGGCGGCGCGGCCAAGGCGCGTTCCACCGTGCCCAGAACCTCCTTCAAATCGAAGGGCTTGGGCAAATATTCGAAAGCGCCGCGCTGGGTTGCCTTCACGGCGGTGGCGAAGGTGGATTGCGCGCTCATAACAATCACACGCATCTCTGGGCGCACGCGGCGGATGCGCGGCACCAGATCAAGCCCGTTTTCATCCGGCATCACCACATCGGTGATGACAAGGTCCCCTTCCCCATCTTCCACCCAGCGCCAGAGTGTGGCGGCCGAGGATGTGGCGCGCACCTGATACCCGGCCCGGCCCAAAGCCTGGCTCAGGACCGTGCGGATGGCGCGATCATCATCGGCGATCAGGATGGTGCGGGGATCAGTCATCAGGCGCTCTCCTGCCAACCCGCCGGGGGCGCCGGCATGGAAAGTTTGAATAATGTGCGGCCGGGGCGGGAATCGCATTCAATCAACCCGCCAAGATCAGTGACGAGCTTCGCGACAAGCGCCAGGCCAAGCCCCTGCCCGCCCTTTTTGGTGGAAACAAAGGGCTCAAACAGCGTTGCCTGAATTTCCTCAGGAATGCCCGGCCCATTATCGCGCACCGTCACCAGCAGGGGCAGATGCACCCTTTCGTTCGAGGTCGGGACCGCGATGCGCACGCCATGCTGATAGGCGGTGGCAAGCACGATTTCGCCATGGATCGGGTCCACCGCCTCGGCGGCATTTTTCACCAAATTCAGAATGATCTGGACCAGAATGTCGCGATTGCCCCAAACTGGCGGCAGCGAGGGGTCATACTCCTCCGAAACCTTCAAATGCGCGGCAAATCCTGTCTGCGCGATGCGCCGCACATGATCCAGCACCTGATGGATATTCACCGGCCCCAATTCCACGGGACGTTCAGAGAAGATGTCAAAGCGGTCCACCAGGCCGCGAATCCGGTCCACCTCATCCTGGATCAGCAGGCAGAGCTCCTTATCAGCCTCAGGCGCGTTCTGTTCGAGCAATTGCGCGGCACCGCGAATGCCCGAAAGAGGGTTTTTCACCTCATGCGCCAGCATCGCCGCCATGGCAGAGGCACCACGCGCCGCGCCGCGGAAACTGAGCTGCCGGTCCAGCATTTGCGCGGTTGACCCATCCTGCAAGGTCAGCACCACAGCGCCTTCAATTTCATGCAAAGGCGCGCCATGGACGGAAACGCCGCGGCGATTGATGCGCGGGCTTTCCAGCAGCAGGTCGTAATCCGAAACGGGCGAATCGAAGCGCCTGATCTGCGCCAAAACGGCAAAGACGCGGTTATCCGGCGGCAGGATATCGCTCAGCTTCAATTGGCAGAGCGCGCCGGCGGAAAGCTTGAAGAATTGCTCGGCCGCGCCATTGGCAAAGGTGAAGCGGTCTTCCGCATTCAGCACCACTGCCGGCACCGGCAGGGCGGCCAGCACCATGGCGCTATCAAGCCGCGGCGTGCTGCGATTGGTGCTGCCAAGGCTTGCGCGCGCATTCATGCCGCAATCCGCCCATCGCCCGCTTCGCGGAAGGCATCGCGCACAGCGATGACACCCCGTTCGATCAGCGGGTCAAAGAAGCCATCAATCAGGGCATGCACCGCCTCCGCCGAGGTCGCGTGATTGACGGCCACGCGAAATTCAGCCGAACCGGGCAAGCCCTTGGAATACCACGCAACATGCTTGCGCGCGATGCGGATGCCGGGCTCTGTCCCGTGGTGGTCCAGCATGAGCGCATAGTGTTCCAACAGGATGCGCTTTTGCTCGGCAAGGGTTGGTTCTTCGGTGCGGATGCCATGCATCAGATAGGCAGCGACCTGGCCAAGCAGCCAGGGCCGGCCATAGGCGCCGCGGCCAATCATCACGCCATCGGCGCCGGATTGGCGCAAAGCTTCCTCAGCATCCTCGATGGAAAGAATATCGCCATTGGCAATAACAGGGATTTGCACGGCTTCCTTGACGCGCCGAATGAAGGCCCAATCCGCCTGGCCGGTGTAGAATTGCTGGCGCGTGCGGCCATGAATGGTGACCATGCGAATGCCGCAGGCTTCCGCGATACGGGCGAGGTTGGGCGCATTCAGGCTGTTATGGTCCCAGCCCATGCGCATCTTGAGCGTGACCGGCACCGGCACGGCCTTCACCATGGCCTCCAGAATGCGCGCGGCGGCGATTTCATCGCGCATCAGGGCGCTGCCGGCACTTTGACCCAGCGCCACTTTTTTGACCGGGCAGCCGAAATTGATATCCACCACCGCCGCACCACGATCCACCACCAGCTTCGCCGCTTCCGCCATGGTGGTTGGGTCGCAGCCGGCCAATTGGACCGATGCAGGCCCGCCAAAGCCATCCAGTTCCGCCATTTTCAGCGTCTGACGGTTTTCCCGCACCATGGCTTGAGAGGCGATCATCTCAGACACCACCATGGGCGTTCCGAGCGAGCGCGCGAGCCGCCGGAAGGGCTGGTCGGTCACGCCTGACATGGGGGCCAGGATGACAGGCGCCGAAATGGCCAAACCGCCAAGGTCAATCGGCTTCAGAAGAGGCAGATTCATGCCATGCACACCAATTTTGCATTGAATTTGTGCAAAATACCTGAAAACCCCTCAATAGACAATGTCATATTGCCTGCTTCGCAGGATTCATGCCGCGTGACTGGGCAGGGTGACGGGCCACGCCATTCCATCTTATGGTTTGCTCATGAAAACCGTGGCGCTTCTTCTCTCGGCCGGGCATGGCAGTCGCTTTGGCGCGGCGCAGCCCAAGCAATTCCTGCCTTTGCTCGGCCGCCCCGTGCTGCGCCATGCGGCCGAGGCGCTTTTGGCGGAAGGTATGGTGTCTGCACTGCAACCTGTCGCCCCGGCTGGTGAGGAAGCGTTGGTCGCAAGCCTATTGGAAGGCCTGCCCTGCCTACCCGTAGTGGCGGGCGGTGCCACGCGTGAAGACAGCGTGCGCGCGGGGCTTGAAGCGATTGCCGCCGAGGCGCCGGATTATGTGCTGGTGCATGACGCCGCGCGCCCGGTCATTCCGCGCGGCACCATCCCTGCCCTGCTCGCTGCGCTTGAGGCCCATGCCGGCGCCATTCCGGCCCAGCCGGTGGCCGATACGCTGAAGCGCGTGGCGGGCGGGCTGATTGAAGCCACCGTCCCGCGTGAGGGGCTGTTTCGCGCCCAAACCCCGCAAGCCTTTCGGTTTGAAGCTTTGCGCGCCGCCCATGCGGCCCGCACCGGGGCGGTGACGGATGATGCCTCCCTGCTCGAAGCGCTTGGGCAGGTGGTTGCCATTGTCCCGGGCAGCGAGCGTAATGTGAAGATAACCTGGCCCGAGGACCTTGCCCGCGTGGAAGCTGAAATGATGGCCCGCATGATGCCGCGCGCCGGCACGGGCTTTGATGTGCACCGCCTGGTGGCGGGCCGCCCCTTGATCCTATGTGGCATCAATGTCCCGCATGAACTTGGCCTTGATGGACATTCTGATGCCGATGTCGGGTTGCATGCGCTGTGTGATGCGATTTATGGCGCGTTGGCCGAAGGCGATATCGGGCGCTGGTTCCCGCCTTCCCAGGCTGATTGGAAGGATGCCGATAGCGCCGCTTTTCTGCGGCACGCGGCCGGGCGGGTTGCAGCGCGCGGCGGCGTGCTGGTGCATGTGGATGTGACGCTGATCTGCGAAAGGCCGAAAATCGCCCCGCATGCGGATGCCATGCGCGCGCGCATTGCCGAATTGGCTGGGTTGGATCTGGCGGCGGTTTCCGTGAAGGCCACCACCACGGAACGGCTTGGCTTTACCGGCCGTGGCGAGGGCATCGCCGCTCAGGCAGCGGCGACCATTCTGCTCCCGGCCTGAACCCGTTTCAGCTAACGCCAAGCCCTTCGGCGGGCGGGTTGGCAATCAATTCAGCATAGGCAGCGGCTTCCATTGGTTTACCAATGAGGTAGCCCTGCGCGCTATTGCAGCCCTCCAGGATCAAAAGCCGCATTTGATCCGGCGTTTCAACCCCCTCAGCCGTCACCGCAATCCCAAGGCTGCGCCCAAGGCCAACAACTGACCGAAGGATCGCCAAGCTTTGCGGGCTTTCCGGTAAATCCCGGATGAAAGACCGATCCACCTTCAGCCGATCAAAGGGGAAGGAGCGGAGCTGGGTGAGTGATGAATAGCCCGTGCCGAAATCATCCATGGCGATATGGCAGCCAAGTGACCGGATGGCGGCCAATTGCGCCGGCGCATCGCCACTTGCTGGCAGCAGCACGGTTTCGGTCACTTCCAGTTCCAGGCGGTGCGGTGCTAGGCCAGTTTCCCTGAGCGCCGCGCGCAAGGTTTCCAAAAGCCGCCCATCCCTGAATTGCGCCGGGGCGATATTGACTGAAACAGACAGGGATTTCGGCCAGCGCGCCGCTGTGCGACAGGCTTCCCGGATGACCCAATCGCCAATACGCCCCATGAGGCCGAGTTTTTCGGCCAAGGGAAGGAAATCGCCGGGCGGCACCAGCCCGGTTTCGGGGTGGCGCCAGCGGATCAGCGCTTCAAATCCGGTCAGGCGACCCGAAGGAAGGGCAATAAGCGGCTGATAATGCAATTCAAATTGCTGGGCGCAGACGGCATTGCGCAGCGCGGTTTCAGCATTGCGCTGCGCCTTGGCGCGGGCATCCATATCCATGCTGAAGCGGCACCAGCGCGGCGTCGCCTCGCTCTCATGCTCAAGGCTTGATCTGGCTAGTCCGGCGCAGCGCAACAGCAAAGGCGCATCATTGCCGTCTTCCGGCGCCAGGACAAAGCCAAGCCGCGGTGTCACGCTCACGGTCTCGCCAAACACAAGATAGGGGTGGCCAAGCAGGCTGGTGAGGCGCTTGGCCATGGCTTCAGCCTGAGAGGCGGTGGAAACATCAGATTGCAGAATGGCGAATTCATCGCCGGCGAGGCGCGCAACCAAATCCGTGCCACGAACCGCTGCCGAAAGCCGCCGTGCTGCGGCGCGCAGCAATTCCTCCTGCGCGGCATGGCCAAGATTTGTTGTCACATGGCGAAGACCATCCAGATCCAACACATGCACGGCGATTCGCGCCGGGCGGCGGCCGGGCCTGACCAGCGCTGTGGCAACACGCGCTGAAAACATGGCGAAATCAGCCAGACCCGTCACGGAATCCAAGCCGCCGCCCCCCGGCAGGTTGTTCCTGGATTGGATGGCCAAGGCCCAGGTGCCGCCGCCGGCATGGCGAATGGTGAAGCCAAGGCCCGGCGCGCCATCCAGGGTGACTTCGCGCTCATCCTGGGCCGGGTTCCAGGTGGCCGCGGCGCAGGCCTGCACCAGGGTCGCCGCGGCGTTGGGTTCCAGGCGCGGGCTGCTATCCAGCAAATCAGAAAGGCTCGTGAATCGGGTAGAGGAGCCGCGCCCAAGGCCAAGCAGGCCAAGCGCGCCCTGCCCCAAGGCGCCAATTTGCAGGCTGGTATCGAAAGTCAGGCGATTATCCATCAGGGTAAGCCACCCCAAGGCCTGACGCCTGGGGCGTGAATGCAGGCGCCTTTGCCCCATGGGCCCGGGCACCAGGTCAAGCACGGTCTCATGCACTTCACTCCAGAACGGTTCCGCCTCAGGGAAGGCCAGGAAGGCCCAGGCGGCTTCGTCCGTCATAAGCGAAGGAGGTGAAGGAAGAGTGGAGAGTGTCATTATCTGCACGAATACACGTATAAGTTGATATTCTTACTTTGTCCACCCCATAATGAAAATGCATTGCAAAATGCGAGAGAAAATTGCCAAAAAAAGAGGGCCACCCCATCAGGGTGGCCCTTAGGCAAGGTTGAGGAAGGCTAAGCTGCCAGGAGCGGGATATCCCGCTACCAGACAAAGGTATTCTTGCATCAATCGTGCCAGAGATTGCGGCAAGATTTCCCGAGCGGATCATCGCAGTTCAGCCAGCACGCTCCAAAATTGAGACGTAATTCGCGACTGCCGCGCCGCCCATATTGAAAACCCCCGCCAAATCTGCACGCGGCAGTTGCATCGCTCCCGCCTGCCCGCAAAGCTGCATCGCCGCCAGCACATGCATGGAAACGCCTGTCGCGCCAATTGGGTGGCCCTTGGCCTTCAGCCCGCCCGAGCGGTTGACCGGCAGCTTGCCACCTGCCGCTGTCCAGCCTTCCAGCGCGGCGCGACCGCCCTTGCCTTCCGGCGCCAGGCCCATCGCCTCATATTCAATGAGCTCGGCAATGGTGAAGCAATCATGGGTCTCAACAAAGGAGAGGTCCCCCACACCAACCCCGGCCTGTTCATAGGCGCGCTGCCAGGCAGTGCGCGCGCCATCAAAGCGGATGATGTCGCGCGCCGCGATGGGCAGGTATTCATTGACCTGTACCGCGGCGCGGAAGCGCACGGCCTTGCCCATGCTTTTCGCCGTCTCGGCATCGGCCAGCACCAGCGCGGCCGCGCCATCGGATACCAGGGAGCAATCGGTGCGCTTCAGGGGCCGCGCGACATAGGGGTTTTTCTCGCTCTCATTGCGGCAGAAATCAAAGCCGAAATCCTTGCGCATCTGCGCCCAAGGGTTGTCCACCCCATTCTTATGGTTCTTGGCCGCGATCATGGCGAGCGCATCGGATTGATCGCCATGGCGCTGGAAATAGGCTTCCGCGATCCGGCCAAAGACGCCGGCGAAGCCGCCTTCAATGTCGGATTCAGTCTTGCGATAGGAAGCGGTCAGCAGGATCTCACCGATCTTGGGGCCGGGCGTTGCGGTCATTTTCTCGGCCCCAACGACAAGCGCGAAGCGGCCGCGCCCGGCAGCGATGAAATCCCTTGCGCCATGGATGGCGGCACTGCCGGTAGCGCAGGCATTTTCATAGCGCGTGATGGGCCGGAAGCGCATTTCCGGCACGCTTTGCAGCAACAGGGAGGCCGGGAAGCCCTGGGGCGTGAAGCCTTCGCCAAAAATGCCGACAAAGCCGGCATCAATTTCGGCGGGCGATATCCCGGCATCCTCGATCGCGGCGCGGGCCACGCGCGCAATCAGGCTTTCCAGATCGGGTTCGGCTTCCAGCTTGCCAAAGGGGCTATGCGCCCAGCCAATGATTGCAGCTTCGGTCATGATGGGGTCTCCGCTTTATGTGCCTTATGCCAGAGCAGGCCAGCCTTGTAACCCAAGGCTTGGTCTATTCCGGGTCAATGCCAGCCGCGCGCAGGATGCGCGTATATTTTTCCACCCCTTCGCGCACAAAGGCCATCACCTGCGCATTGGTTTCAAAACCAGGGCGCGCCGTGACGCCCGTTGTCTCATTCAGCCGTGCGGCGGTTTGCTGGACGGCCTGGCGGAAGGCGGCGCCAAGCGTCGCGATGGCTTCCGGCGGCGTCCCCTTGGGGGCAACCACAGGGAAGAATTCCTCGAACACCACGCCCGGCATGCCGGCTTCCGGCGCGTTTGGCAGATCGGGCAGGGCCGGGCTGCGATGGTCTGACAAGACCGCAAGCGCACGCAAATTGCCGCCGCGCACCTGACCGATGGAAGACGCCATGGTGGGTGTGCCGAAATGTGCCTCGCCCGAGACCATCGCGGCAACGCCGGGTCCACCCCCGCGGTAATGCACGGTCTCTACCTGCACATTCATGAGGTTCATGAACAACAGCCCACCGATATGCGGGCCGCTGCCAATACCGGCCGAGGCATAGTTGAAGCGCCCCGGATTGGCGCGCAGCAGCGCCACGAATTCCTGCGCCGTGCGGGCCTCCACGCGGGGATTGACCACCAAAAGATGCGGTGAAAAGCCAACAATCGCGACGCCTTCGAAATCGGTCAGGGTATTGTAGGGCATGCGCGAGACCATGGCCGGCACTGTCGCGAGCGAGCTATTAATGAGCAGCGTATAGCCATCCGCCGGGGCGCGTGCCGCTGCCTCAGACCCGATCACACTGCCGGCGCCGGCGCGGTTTTCGACAATGACGGGCTGGCCGAGGATTTGGCTGACGGCCTCGGCCAGGATGCGGCCCACGATATCATTGGAACCGCCCGGCGCGGCGGCCACGATCAGCCGAATGGGGCGCGTCGGGCGCCAACCGCCCTGCGCGCTGACAAAGCTTGGGGCCAGGCCTGCCGACAAGGCGAGGCCAAGGGCTGTTCTACGGTGCATCATGAGTTTTTTCCCTCCTTCATCATTTTCTTTTGCTTGGATCCGCCGCGCCCGTTGGAAGGGGCGCGCCAGGATCGGTTCATACCATCACCTTATCAGCCCTGCGCATCGGCGCGAAGCCAGCTTTTGCGGGGCGATGAAAAACGAGGCGCACAAATGATGGTTACCGGGGGTTCAGCCTAAGGGTTTTGGCGGGGGATCGGAAGGATTGGCCTCCGCCGCCGCCTCCAGCGTAATTTCTGCGGCCGCGAGGGCGAGGTGATTCGTGATGGCATCATCAATCGCCACACGCTTGAGCCCGCCAGGCGCGACAGGATGCGGCATGCCGGCTTCAAGCTGCGCCCCCTGCACAAGAATGGCCGCATGGGCTTCAAGCAAAATCTCAATGGCGTTGAAATTGGCCGGGGCCGCTTCCCGCCTTATGGCGATGCCATCCACCAGATCGCCGATGCGATAGGCCTTGCCCCCGAAAACCACGCCCTGATCGGGCAGCAGCAGTAGATCCTCCTTGGGCGCCATGGTCCCGAGCACGCCGGGCATGACGCGCAAGATCGGCCCGCGATAGGGGATCTGCCGTATGCCGAGCACGCGCTGGAAGGGTGCCACGCCCGGCGTGACGGCAAGCAGCAGCATGCCAGGGCCAAGCTTGGCGGCCAGCCTATCACCGCGCGTGGTCATCACCCGCGTATCCGCTGCCATGCCCTTCATCTGCGCCCTGCCCTTGGCTTCCTCTTGTCTCTGCCTCTTTAGACGCGTGGGGCTGGGGCATGAAAGCCCCGGCGCCGTGGCGCGGCACGCGGCATGCTGAGCGATCCCCCAAGACCCACAGTCCTTGATGGATTTTCTGCGCCATGCCGCTTGATCTTTCGGCCCTACCCGCCGCCCCGGAAACCCGCCCAACCCTGGCCGAGGCCATTGCGGCGGCGCTTGCCGAGGCGATCACGCGGGGCGAAATGCCCCCCGGCACGACGCTGGAAGAAGAACGCCTGGCGCTGGCCCATGGCGCATCCCGCACCCCAGTGCGTGAGGCCTTGCGCCTGCTGGTCGCAACCGGCCTGGTGGAGCAGCGCCCAAGGCGTGGCGCGGTTGTGGCGCGGCCCGAACCGCGGCGGGTGGCCGAGATGTTTGCCGTGATGGCAGAGCTTGAGGCGATCTGCGCCCGGCTTTGCGCGGAAGCCTTGCCGCGCAAGGAAAAAACCAAATTAAAGGCGCGGCATGAAGCGATGGCGCGGCTGGTTTTGGCGCAGGATTTGGCCGGCTATCGCGCGGCCAATGTGGCATTTCATGAGGCGCTTTATCAGGGTGCGGGCAATGCCTATCTGGCGGAATTGGCCGAGGTGACGCGTCGGCGCTTGGCCCCGTTTCGTGCCGCGCAGCTTGGGGGGAAGGATCGGCTGGCGGCTTCCCATGCGGAGCACGGCGCGATCATTGAAGCGATTTGCGCGGGTGATGGCGCGGCGGCGGCAGCAGCGATGCGCGCCCATTTGGCGGCGACCGAGGGCAGCCTGGGCGTTATGGCAAGGCAGGAAGCGCGGTTTTGAAACCCGCCAAGCGCTTGGGCAAATGCATCAGGACCCGCCTAAATTGTATGCAGAACTGTATACAATTCGCGTCTCCAGCCCGCTTTTCGGGCGGCACGCGGTTTGCGGTTAGGCGGTCATGGATTTGACGTCTCTCTCCTTTCAGCGGGTTGGCTTGCATGCCGCCTATCGCGCCGGCGTGACGCCGCAAGCCGTGATGGCCGAGGCTCTGCGCCGCCTTGAAGCCGCCAATGATCCAGGGATTTTCCTGGATGTGACTCCGCCCGAGGCCATTACAGCAGCAATCAGCGCCCTGCCCGGCTTTGACCCGTTGGCCTATCCTCTTTGGGGTCTGCCAGTCGCGGTGAAGGATAACATCGCCGTGGCAGGCCGGCCCATGACAGCCGCCTGCCCAGCTTTCAGCCATGTGCCGACCGAAGATGCTGAAGCGGTGCGCCGCCTCCGCGCTGCTGGCGCCATTATTCTTGGCAAGACCAATCTGGATCAATTCGCGACCGGATTGGTGGGGGTGCGCACGCCCTATCCCGTGCCGCGCAATGCGGTGTCGCCGGATCATGTGCCGGGCGGGTCATCTTCCGGGTCTGCTATCGCGGTGGCGCGGGGCATTGTGACGCTGGCGCTGGGCACGGATACGGCAGGGTCTGGCCGCGTGCCGGCGGCGCTGAACGGGATTGTCGGGCTGAAGCCGAGCGTGGGTGCGATTTCAACGCGCGGCGTGGTGCCGGCTTGCCGGAGCCTCGATTGCGTTTCTGTCTTCGCGACGTGCCTTGAAGATGCCTGGGCGGGCTTCGGCGCCATGGCGGGTGAGGATCGCGCTGATCCCTTCAGCCGGCCAATCATCTGGCAGGAACCCGGCGTGGTGCCTTTGCGCATCGCGGTTCCGCGTGCCGCCGATACGCATTTGGATGATGCCGCCGGGCGCGCGGCCTGGGCGGCAGCTTTGGATTTGTTGCCTTCAGCAACAGAGGCCGCGATCACCGACATGCTCGATGCCGCCAAGCTTTTGTATGAAGGGCCTTGGGTCGCGGAACGCGCGGCGGCTTTTGGTGATTTCGCGCGCGCGCATACCGGCGCGCTGCATCCGGTGACGCAGAAGATCATCGATGGCGCCAGCGGCTTCAGCGCCGTGGATGCGTTTCGCGGCATGTATAAGCTTGCCGAATATCGCCGCGTGGCCGAGGATTTCTTCGCCGCGCATGATGTGTTGGTGGTACCATCCGTGCCGTGTTTCCCAACCTTGGCAGCGTTGGCAGCTGATCCCTTCGCGCCCAATGCGCGGCTTGGGGTCTACACGAACTTCGTCAATTTGCTTGACCTTGCGGCACTCGCCGTGCCGGGGCCGAAGCGGCCCGATGGTTTGCCGGCCGGCATCACGCTGATTGGCCCGCGCGGCAGCGATGCGGCGCTCATGGCATTCGCGCAGGAATTCACGCGCCGTCAGGCGGCAGCAGAAAAGGCGGTGGCCGCATGATCGAAATTGTTGTTGTTGGCGCGCATCTTTCCGGCTTGCCGCTGAACCATGAATTGATCACCGAAGGCGGTGTGCTGCGCCGCGCCGTGCTGACCGAGCGCTGCTACCAGCTTTACGCGCTGGCGGGTGGCCCGCCGCGCCGGCCTGGCTTGCTGCGTGTGGCACCTGGCACCGGTGCTGCGATTGCGACCGAGGTCTGGGCTTTGCCCGATGATGGCTTTGGCCGCTTTGTGTCCCGCATTCCCGCCCCGCTTGGCATCGGCACGCTGCTTTTGGCCGATGGCTCTCGCCCCAAGGGTTTTCTGGTGGAACCGGAAGGCTTGCAGGGTGCTGATGACATTACCCGTTTTGGTGGCTGGCGCGCCTTTCTTGCCAGCATCGCAACCCCCGCTTGAGGCTTCAACAAAGGAGAATTCATGATGCAACGTCGTCATCTTCTGGGTGCCATCGCCTTGGCACCCCTCGCCGCCCCTTCCATTGCGCGCGCGCAAGCGACGCGTACAGTGAAGATGGGATCGCTGCGGCTGATCCATTCCATGACACCGCATTTCTATCAGCGCTTTGCGCCGGCAGGCCTGACGATTGAAATCATCACTTTTGATAGCCCGACCGATGGCAAGAATGCGGTGGTGACGCGCAGCGTTGATTTTGGCGGCTTCGGCATTGCCGCCGGCACGCTTGGCGCCGCGGCGGGTGAGCCCGTTGTGGTGGTCGGCGCCTTTTGCAATCGTGGCATGGGCGTGATTGCCAAGGCAGGTTCCGGTATTCGCGACATTGCCGGCCTGCGCGGCAAGCGCGTTGGCATTTGGCCGGGTTCCACCCAGGAAGTGTTCATCCTTGAGCGGCTGCGTCAGAACGGTATGACGGTGCGTGATATTACCAGCGTGCGCGTGCCCTTCGGCGAAATGCACGCCATGCTCTCCCGCGGCGATATTGATGCCTATGTGGGTGCCGAACCAGGTCCGGGGCTTTCGCTTTCCTCCGGCGTTGGTGAATTGGTCGAATTCCCCTACGGCACCGCGATGGGCGGCCTGAACATGATCTTCGCCACATCGGAAGCGGTGATCGCGCAAGACCCTGCCCTGGTACGCACCATGCTTGGCATTCACCGCCGCGCCAGTGAGCACATGATGGCCAACAAGGCGGAAGTGGCGGAAGCGACCGTGCGCATTCTGGGTGCGCCGCGCGCTGCCGTGGACCGGGCGCTGGCTGAAAACAATGTTGAATATACCTGGAAGCTTGATGATACCGTCATGACGCAGGCGCGCGCCTATGCCCAGCAAATGCTAGAAATGCGCCAGATCCGCGCCCTGCCGAATTTCGACAAGTTCCTCAACCCGCGCTTCTCCAACGAAGTCGCGACTTCCTGAGGGTTGCATTGATGAGCGCGAGTGTGGTCGCCGAAGGATCGGCGGGGGAAAAGAAGTCGCGGCCAGGGGGGAAGGTCTGGCCGCGGCTGAAAGCTGTTCTGCTCGCGCTCGTGGTGCCGCTTGCGCTGTTGCTCGGTTGGCATTTGGCGGTGAAGGCGGGGATGACGCGGCTTATCCCCTCCCCCGCCGATGTCGCCGAATATATGGTGGATTTCGCCATTGGCGGCATTTGGGATGATGCGTTTTCGGCAACGCTGCATATCCACCTGTTTGCTTCCATGCAGCGGGTCTATGGCGGCTTCGCACTGGCCGCGCTGGTGGCGGTGCCGCTTGGGCTGCTGATCGGGCGCAATGAACAGGTCCGCGCGCTGCTGGATCCATTCCTGCAATTGATGCGGCCAATTCCGGTGACGGCCTGGTTGCCGCTTTCCATGATCCTTTTCGGGCTTGGGCCGCGTTCGGCCTTCTTCCTGGTCTTTCTTGGCGCCTTTTATCCCATTCTGCTGAATACGGTGTTTGGCGTGCGCAGTGTGGAAAAGCGGCTGTTTGAAGCGGCTTCCATGCTGGGCTGTTCCGGCACGGCGCAATTTTTTCGCGTCGTACTGCCTGCATCCTTGCCTTCCATCTTCACCGGGCTACGGCTTGGCCTTGGGCTTGCCTGGTTCGTGATTGTGGTGGGGGAGATGACCGGCGTGCCGCAAGGGCTTGGCGCCGTGATCATGGATGGCCGCACCCTGTCACGCACTGAATTGGTGATTTGCGGCATGATCGTGATCGGCATTGCCGGCTTCATTTCCGATCGCATTATTGTTGCCCTTATGAACCGTCTGCTGCGCTGGAGCCCTTCGCATCATGGCTGAGCTTCCCATTCTTGATCTGCGCAATGTCGGCAAGGTCTATGAGCTGAATGACCAGCGCATCGAAGCCTTGCGCGATGCTAATCTTGTTGTGGAGAAAGGCGAATTTGTTTGCCTGATCGGCGCATCCGGCTGCGGCAAATCCACCTTGCTCCGCATTGTCGCAGGCTTTGAACCACCCAGCGCCGGTGAGGCGCTGATGTGGGACAAGCCCATAGCCGGCCCCGCGCCGGATCGTGGCATGGTGTTTCAGGATTACGGGCTGTTTCCCTGGCTTTCTGTCCGGCAGAATATCGGCTTCGGCCCGGCATCGCGCGGCCTTCCCAAGGCTGAGTTGCGCGCTTTGGTGGACCGTTTCGTCGATATGGTGGGGCTGACACGATTTGCCGATGCCTATCCGCATCAGCTCTCCGGTGGGATGAAGCAGCGGGTCGCGATTGCGCGTGTGCTCGCGAATGATGCTGAGATGGTGCTGATGGATGAACCCTTCGGCGCCCTGGATGCCATGACGCGGGAGCGGTTGCAGGATGAATTGCTGGATATCTGGCAGCGCACCAAGCTGACGGTGCTGTTCGTCACGCATTCGATTGAAGAAGCGATTTTCCTGGCTGATCGTGTTGTGGTGATGGAACCCGGGCCGGGGCGGATTGCGAGTGAGCATCGCATCGAATTGCCGCGGCCACGCGATGTTTCTTCCCCGGAATTCAATGCGGTGCGGCGTGATCTTTCGGCGCGGCTGCATAGCCATCATGGGAAGAAGGCGGCGTGACCAACCCTGTTCAGCGGCTGCGCTATACCGCTCCTTCCGATCGGCCCCGCCATAGCCTGCCGGGCGGGCAGAAGCTGATCCTGTGGCCCGTGGTGAATATCGAGAATTGGCTGATCGAAAACCCCATGCCGCGCCAGGTGCTGGTGGCGCCCACGGCGGCGGTTTTGCAGCCGGACCTGCCGAATTGGGCTTGGCATGAATATGGGATGCGCGTGGGCTTTTGGCGCTTTCTGGACATGTTTGAAAAGCATGGCATGCGCCCAACGCTTTCCATTAATGGCAGTGTGATTGAAGATTACCCCCGCGTGGCGGCTGCGGCGCGCGATGCTGGTTGGGAATTCATGGGCCATGGTTGGGTGCAGGTTCCTACGCATAAAATGCCCAATCAGCGGGAGGCCATTAGCCGCACCGTGAAGACCATCACCGATTTCACCGGGCGCGCCTGCCGGGGCTGGCTGGGGCCGGGGCTAACCGAAACATTGGAAACGCCCGAACTACTGGCCGAAGCTGGCATTTCCTGGCTTGGTGATTTCGTGGTGGATGATCTGCCGGCGCGCGTGGCAACAGCGCATGGGGAAATGCTGTCCTTGCCCTATTCGGTGGAACTCAATGACATCCCCGTCGTGATGATCCAGCACCATGATGAGGAAGAATTGCCCCGCCGCGCCCGTCTGCACGCCAAGCGCCTGATTGCGGAGGCCGAGGCTTCTGCCGGCGTGAAGATCATGTGCATCGCGATCCACCCCTATATCTCGGCCGTGCCGCATCGGATTGAGGCGCTGGCGGCGCTTTTCGCGGAATTGGCGGCTGATCCGCGCGTGGTCTGCATGCAGGGCGATCAGATTGCCGCCTGGTATCGCGCGAGTGAGGATGGGGCGTGAGGAAATCGCCTCATCCAAGGAAAAATCCCCGGACCAGCCCGAACATCCCAGTGCAGAACAGAATGGTCAAAGCCACCTGCCGGTAAAGCTGTTCATTGCCCAGCCCCTGAAAGGCGCGCCCGCCTATCCAGGCGCCAGCCAACATGACCGGGAGTAGGAGCGCCGCCCGGATAAGCGCCGTGACCCCCGCGACACCTGATGCCATCACAATAGCAATCAGCAAAAATTGCGTCAGGAAGTAATAGGTGACGATATTGGCGCGGTTCACCTGTGGCGGGTCATTGCCCGAGAGCAAATAAAGCAGCACGGGCGGGCCGCCCACGCTGGTGGTGGCCATCATCGCCCCTGAAACAGCACCAACCAGGATCGTGGCGGGCTTGCTTCTGCGGCCCTTGTAGCGCCAGCCGGTCCACATGATCACCACGAAAACCACGATCACCGCTGAAACCGCCGTAATGATCGCATTCTTGTCCACATTCGCCAGCAGCCAAACGCCAAGCGGCATGGCGGCGCAGGCGGCGATGCTCATTGGCGTCAGCAGCTTCCAATCGGCGTGCTGGCGCACCTGCGGAAAAAGCTGGAAGGAGACGATCAATTCAATCGCCACCACCGTCACCACCATATCCGCCGAACCGAAAAGCATGGCGAAGATAGGCGCCATCAACATCGCCGAACCAAAACCGGCAAAGCCACGCATCAGCCCCGCGACGAAGGTCACGCCCAGCGCGGCCCAGATATTGATCCCGTCGAAAATCAGGGCGAGATGGGCAAGGATATCCGACACAAGGGGAGCTTAAAGGATTTTCAAATCAAGTGGAATGACTTGGAGGCTCGGATCATGTGACCACCGGAGAAGTATTGGCTTAAAGCGCGCCCTGGTGGATTCGAACCACCGACCCACAGCTTAGAAGGCTGTTGCTCTATCCAACTGAGCTAAGGGCGCCCCTAATGAATGGCCATATAACACGCTGAGCCATGCCCAACCAAGAGATACCAGGCGGCAGGGGAACCTGTTTGGCATCAAACAAATATGATCCCTTGAGGCACCATAGGCAAAATGCCACGTTGGGGAGGGACACTCTACGTGAACAATTCGCCCGGCGCATTGTGGTGCATCGCGATGCGCGACAGACAGTCAAACAAAGATCAAGCGCATCTACCGCACAGGGGGGCTGAGGAGGAGGCGATGCGCTAGCCGGCGCCGCGCCCTTCCCCTTGCGTTTCTGTGTTGAGCAATTCCAACAGCTTGCGCCGCGGCGTTGGGCGAGCGGTGGCGAGATTAGGTACGTGATGGACCTCAAGGAAATCGAGATTGGGTTCCGCGGGCCGATAGATTGGCAAAGCACCATCCATGGGGATCATGGTCAATTCCATGGGATCAAAACCAGCATCAAGTCGCTTCTGGCTCGGTGCGCTAAAATTAGGCTGTTCTATCCACGCCTTCAACTGTGCATTGGTAATCACATAAGCACCCGCCGTACTGTCGGTGCATTTCTCAAAAATCACATCGCCATCGAAATCAGGCATTTTTAAAAAATCCGGGCCTGGGCGCTCCGGTGAGCGCAGTGATGGGGGATTAGGCCGGTCCAGAAACGCGCGCCAGCCACATCCCTTAAAGCGGAAAATTTCGAAACGATTGGGTAATAGAACCTTATCCTCACCATGCGTCTGATAGAATTTTGCCGCTTTGCGGAAGAAAGCGGGATCGGTGATAACTGTATCGTCTTCGATAAAACAAAAGAGATCGTATTTTCCAATATTTCGTGCGAAAACCCTACGGCATTCGTAGCCCAATTGGCGCGGCGGCCCGGACCAAATGCGCGCCCGCAAAGGCCCATCACTTGCGAGCTCGGCCAGCAGATTTTCCTCAGGCACCGAAACTACAATAACATCACCTTGGGTTGTTCGAGGGACTGAATTGACGAATTCATTGGCGATGCGGTTTTTGGTTCCGAGGGTGAAGGCCGAGGGCGAGAGAAGACTTTGTATCTGCCGAAAGCAGCTCTGAAATTCGGTCAGGCGCTTATTCAGCGGATCGGTATTTGAGCCATTGCTGTAGCCGCTATCGGCCGAGTTGCGACGAAAAAAATGCGGAATGCACACAAGAACGCGAAGCATATTCTGGACCCTTTTGCGCCTTTGGCTTGATTTTAAGATGCTAGATCGCCTGCATGCCGGCTTTGCGTTTTTTATAACGGCCCAACAACATGTCTGCGGCGCCGCTGAGTGCTGCTGCATCGCCATGTCGCCGTGGCTGTTCATGCAGGTCACAAATGAACGCCACGCGTAAACACGAGCATGCCGTGCCTCGGGCCACAGGGGCTGATAAGGTTGGCGCGTCAATGCGACCAATTCTCATGCCGGCCGAATTTGAAGTTATCGGCATAGACCTTGGGTTTGATGGTACCCGCAGCCTTGGCCGGCGCCTCAGCCTCATAGCGCAAGCCTTGGGCTTCAGCATAGGCAATCGCCTGTTCGCGTGTTTCGAAATGCAGCGCCACCTGTTTTGCCGTATCGGCCGAGCCATACCAGCCGACCAATTGATCGGCGCGCTGTGCTTCGCTCGGCACAAAACTGAGTACCCAGCCCGCCTTGGCAGACCGTCCGGATTGCATGGCAGATTTCGCCTGCTGGTAGATGCGCGCAAAGCCTTTAGTATCAGACATTGGGTTACCTCTTCCTCAGGGGCTTTTGTCCACCATTCGGCGCCGAATCTCAAGCGAAAGCCAAATGGCTTCCCCGGGCACGG
Organism: Roseomonas sp.; assembly: GCA_020249505.1. Lineage (GTDB taxonomy): Bacteria > Pseudomonadota > Alphaproteobacteria > Acetobacterales > Acetobacteraceae > Neoroseomonas. The sequence goes on from JADCFN010000028.1 coordinate 147,921, forward strand.
GAATTGCAGCTAACCTTTTGGCGCTTACGCTAAATCAAGGACCCCCGCCATGCTGCCTAGCCAACGCGATGCCTTCGATATCCCGCGGGATGTCTGCTACCTGAATGCGGCCTCCTGGAGCCCCCTGCCCCGCGCCGTACAGGCCGCCGGGCATGAGGGGGTGGAGCGCAAGGCACGCCCTTGGGAAGTGAACCCTGGCCTCGCCCGCGCACAGCACGAAAGGACCCGCGCCGCCGCCGCCGCGCTGATTGGTGCGGCGCCTGAGGATGTGGCGCTGATCCCCTCGGTCTCCTACGGTGTTGCAGTGGCGGGCAAGATTTTTGCGCCCCCCGCCGGCACGCGGGTCTTGCTGGTGGAAGACGACCATTCCTCGCCCGTGCTGGAATGGATGACGCGCGCCGCTGAACAGGGCTTTGCCGTGGAGGTGGTGCGGCGGCCTGCCAATGGCGATTGGACCTCGGCGGTGCTGGAGGCCATTGCCCGGCCCGGGGCAGCGCCGGTATCGCTCGCCTCAATCTCCTCAGTGCATTGGGCCGATGGCGGCGCGATTGATGTCAGCGCCATTGCGCCGGCCTTGCGTAGCCGCGGCGCCGCCTTGTTGGTGGATGCAACCCACGGCGCCGGAGTCACGCCGCTGGATATGGCTGAGCTTGATCCGGATTTCCTGATTTTCCCGACATACAAATGGGTGCTGGGGCCTTATGGGCGCGCCTTCATGTATATCGCCAAGCGTCGGCAGGAAGGCGTGCCGCTGGAACAAACCGGCTTTGGCCGCCGCGCCATTGCCTCGGAAGCTGCGCCCTATTTGAAGGACACTGCCTTCGCCCCCACCGCGCGCCGGTTTGATATGGGGGAACGCGATCATTTCATCTCCCTGGAAATGGCGGCCGTGGGCATGGAGATGATGGCGGCATGGGGCCCAGCCGCCATCAGCGAAAGGCTTGGCGTGCTGACGGATCGGCTAGCCAAGGGCTTGGCTGCGCAAGGTGCGACGCTTACCGAAAAGCGCTTTCGCGTGCCGCATATTCTGAGCATCGCCTTTCCGGATGGCATGCCGGAAGGGCTGGTGGAAAAACTCGCGGCTTCAGGCGCACATGTCGCGCCAAGGCTTGGGCGCGTGCGTATCAGCCCGCATGTCTATAATGATGAGGCGGATATTGATCGCTTCCTGGAAATCTGGGGCAAGGTCACGCAATAAGATAATCGGCGGGATCAAGGTTTTCCGTCATGCGCCGATAATCTACCAGGCGGAAGGGTGAATTGGTCACCACCCTGCCCGCCTTGTTCTTGTACCAACTGCCGACACCGGGATGCGTCCAGACCATGCGCGCATGCGTCGCATCCAGAAAATCATTATAGGTAGCGCAGCGATCCTCACGGATTTCGATGCTGCGCGCACCGCTTTCTACCAATTCCCGGATGGCCTGCATGATGTAGCGCACCTGGCATTCCGAATGGAACATCGCACTGCCACCATGCGCCAGATTCGTCCCCGGTCCGTACAGCATGAAGAAATTCGGAAAGCGCGGCACGGTAATGCCAAGAAAGGCGCGCGGATCATCATCGCCCCAAAGTTCGCGCACGGAAACGCCATCGCGACCAAAAATCTCGAAAGACCCAAGCGCCTTGGCGCCATCAAAACCTGTTGCCATGATGATGACATCGGCGGGGTGGTGGCGGCCATCGGTGGTTTCAACGCCATCCTTCACAATGCGCGCAATCGGGGTGGTGACCAGTTCCACATGCGGCGCGGTCAGCATCTTGTACCAGCCATTATCGCGCAGCATGCGCTTGCCATAGGGCGGATAGGGCGGCACCACCTTTTCCAGCAAATCCGTGCGATTGCCGATCTGCGTCTTGATATAGCCGATGATATCCTCGCGCAGCTTCTGATTGGTGGCATTAAGCGATTGCGCCGGTTGGTCCCAATTCGGGTCCTTATGGAGCGACGCATGCATGCCATCAGCGGATGCCCATAAAAGCTGAAAGCGATACCATTTGGCATAGAAGGGAATATGCTTAAGCGCTGCCTTCTTCGCTTCTGACACCACCGCATGGTAATTGGCGTTATAGACCGCCCAATGCGCCTGGCGCTGGAAAATGGTGAAATGGCCAAGCTTGGGCGCAATGGAAGGCCCGGCCTGCATGCCTGATGCGCCGGTGCCGATCATCGCCACGCGCTTACCATCCAGCGCCACGCCATGATCCCAACGCGCGGTATGAAATAGCGGGCCGGCGAAATCCTCGATACCGGGAATGGGTGGGATCACCGGCCGACTGATGGTGCCCACGGCGCCCACCAGCGCCTCAAATTCATGGGTTTCTTCGCGCCCTTCGGCATCGCGCGTTGTTACGCGCCACAGCGCCGCCGCCTCATCATAATGCGCGGCAACCACGCTGGTGTTCAGGTGCAAATGTGGCCGCAGCCCATACTTATCGGCAATGCCTTCCAGATAGTTCCAAAGCTGATCGCGCTTGGAAAAATGCTCCGGCCAATCATGGTTTGGCTCAAACGACAGCGAATAGAAATGATTGGGGGTATCCACGCCGCAGCCCGGATAGTCGTTTTCATACCAGGTGCCGCCCACGGCATCGTTCTTTTCGAAAATCGTGAAGGGCAGCCCGGCTTCCTGGAGCTTGATCGCCATCAGCAGGCCGGAAACGCCTGCCCCGATAATGCCCGTGCGAAACGCCGCACGGCGCACTTCCGGCACATCGCGCCGCCACTGCACGGTTTTGGGGTCCGGCGCATCCACCACGGTTTCTTCGCGGATCAGCGGCAGGTATTCCGCCGGCACCTCGGCCCCTACGCCAACCGAGAGCATGCGGTGCAGCAGATGCGCGGGCGGTTCCGCAGGCAAGGCGCGCCCGCTTTGCGCGTAATCCAACAGCACCTCGCGTAGCCGGGCGCGGAGTGCCACGCGTAGCTCATCCGGTGCGGCTTCATGGAAATTCCAGGGACCCTTGATATGCGGCGCCAGCCGGTCAAGCCATTCCGCCTCACCGCTCAGATGCACCAGCACCATGAGCAAGGGCGCGATATCACCGCCCGCCAGCGCCTCATCCAGCAAGGCAGGGTTAGACAGAAAGGTTTTCGGGTCAGGAATCATGACTGTTAGGTGACCACGACAGCCGCCCAAATGCAAAAGGGCCCTGCATATCCTGCAGGGCCCCTTCCCGTTCCAATCCGGTCAGGATCAGACGGAGTAGTACATTTCAAACTCAACCGGGTGCGGGGTGTGTTCAAACTTGTACACATCCGTCCACTTGAGTTCGATATAGCTTTCGATCTGATCCTTGGAGAAGACATCGCCAGCCAGCAGGAAGTCGTGATCCGCTTCCAGCGCCTGCAGCGCTTCACGCAAGGAACCGCACACGGTCGGAATGCCCTTCAGCTCTTCCGGCGGCAGGTCATACAGATCCTTATCCATCGGGTCGCCCGGATGGATCTTGTTCTTGATGCCATCAATGCCGGCCATCAGCATGGCAGCGAAGGCAAGGTAGGGGTTCGCACCCGGATCCGGGAAGCGCACTTCAACGCGCTTCGCCTTCGGGCTGGTCGCATAAGGAATGCGGCAGGAAGCCGAACGGTTGCGCGCGGAATAAGCGAGCAGCACCGGCGCTTCAAAACCCGGGATCAATCGCTTGTAGGAATTGGTCAGCGGGTTGGTGAAGGCATTCAGCGCCTTGGCGTGCTTGATGATGCCGCCAATGTAGTAAAGCGCCGTTTCGGACAGATCGGCATAACCAATGCCAGCGAAAACCGGCTTGCCGGACTTCCAAATGGACTGGTGCACATGCATGCCCGAACCATTGTCGCCATAGATAGGCTTCGGCATGAAGGTCGCGGTCTTGCCGTAGCTATGGGCGACATTGTGCACGCAGTATTTGTAGATCTGCATGAAATCCGCCTGCTGCACCAGCGGGCCGAACTTCGTGCCGAGCTCATGCTGGGACTGCGCCACTTCATGGTGATGCTTTTCGATCGGCAGGCCCATCTCACCCATGGTGGAGAGCATCTCGGCACGCAGGTCCTGTTCGCTATCCACCGGCGGCACCGGGAAATAGCCACCCTTCACGACCGGGCGGTGACCCATATTGCCTTCCGGGAAGTCCTTCATATTGGCGCCAGGGCCTTCAACGCTATCCAGCGAGAAATGGCCGAAATTGCCGCCCGTGCCGAACTTCACATTGTCGAACACGAAGAATTCCGCTTCCGGGCCGAAGAAGGCGGTATCGCCAATCCCGGTGGACTTCAGGAATTCTTCCGCCTTCTTCGCGGTGGAGCGCGGGTCGCGGTTATAGCGCTGGCCGGTGGAGGGCTCATAAATGTCGCAGAAAAGAATCATCTGCGGCTTGGCCGAGAAGGGATCCATCACCGCGGTGGTCGCATCCGGCATCAGGATCATGTCGGATTCATTGATGGCCTTCCAGCCTGCGATGGAGGAGCCATCGAACATGATCCCTTCTTCGAAGATTTCTGGCTCAATGGTGGAGACATGCTGGGCGGTGTGCTGCCACTTGCCTCGCGGATCCGTGAAACGGAAATCCACATATTCCACGCTATGTTCCTTGATCATCTCCATAACCTTGGAGACGGCGTTGCCACCCGCGGCGGCTGCTGGCTTTTTGGCCATACTTTGCGATCCTATTCCCTGCTAGCGAACCCCGAAAAAACTGCCCCAAGCCGCGACTTCGGTATCCCGCGGCCCAGTCCGGCACCAGGCAAGCACCCCAAGGGCACCTACCCAGCTTATTCAGGCGCGGCAGGGTCTATTCCCGCCGAACCTCGCCCCGCAACCCCCGCCGAGATGGGGTGGGGCGAAACTCAAACCCGTTAAACCGCGTCCTCGCCCCGCTCACCGGTGCGAATGCGGATCACTTCCGCGACATCCGATACAAAAATCTTGCCATCGCCGATCCGGCCCGTGCGGGCGGCGGCCTGGATGGCCTCAACAGCGCGGTCGAGCATGTCGTCGCTGCAAATCACTTCCACCTTCACCTTGGGCAGAAAATCCACGACATATTCGGCGCCGCGATAGAGCTCCGTATGGCCTTTTTGCCGGCCAAAACCCTTCGCTTCGATGACTGTGAGGCCCTGAAGCCCGATTTCATGCAGCGCGTCCTTCACCTCATCAAGTTTGAAGGGTTTTATGATGGCCTCGATCTTTTTCATCGCTCCCGTCCCATCATGGGGTTGACCCCATGCCATGCTCGGCGGTGCCACGCCCCGCTCACTCGCGCCGCATATGGCATGCGGTAGGGGGCGCGGACAATCGCGGCCAGGCAAGAAAAACGCTTTTCTGGGCAGCGGCAGCCTATTTTTTGATCATAAAGCCCAAAATGCTGGCAAGACTGGTGAGTGGCTTGCCCACCGCCGCGCGGCACCCCATAAGCGAGCAAGGGCTGGCGGCGTCCAGCATGGGTTCAAATCAGTCGGGCAGGTTAGATGAAGCCGCAGAACGAAGTCCTTTCAGGCATTGGTACAACCATCTTCACCGTCATGTCGGCGCTCGCCAATCAGCATGGTGCGGTGAATCTCGGCCAGGGTTTCCCTGATTATGATGGCCCGGCCGATGTGATCCATGCCGCCGCCGCCGCCCTGCTGGATGGCCGCAACCAATACCCGCCGATGAGTGGCGTGCCGGAACTTCGCCAGGCCGTCGCACATCATAACAAGCGCTTCTATGGCATTGAGGCCGACCCGAATGCCGAGGTGGTCGTGACCTCTGGCGCCACTGAGGCGATCACCGCCTGCCTGATGGCCGTGCTCAATCCCGGCGACGAATGCGTGCTGATTGAACCGCTGTATGACACCTATCTGCCGGTGGTGCGGCTTATTGGTGCCATCCCGAAGCTTGTGCGCCTCAGCCCACCGGAATGGGCGCTGCCGCGCGCAGAATTGGCCGCGGCTTTCGGGCCGAAGACCAAGGCGCTGCTGATCAATACGCCGATGAACCCGACGGGAAAGGTCTTCACCGAAGAAGAACTCCGCTTCATCGCTGGCCTGCTGGAACAGCATGATTGCTACGCGATTTGCGATGAGGTGTATGAACACCTGACCTTCGATGGCGCCAAGCATATCCCGCTAATGACACTACCCGGCATGCGGGAGCGCTGCATGCGTGTTGGCAGCGCAGGCAAGACCTTTTCCCTGACCGGCTGGAAGATTGGCTACATCACAGCGGATCGCAGCATCGCGCCCAATGTGGCCAAGGCGCACCAGAACCTTACCTTCACCACGGCGCCCAATCTGCAACGCGGTGTGGCCGTGGGGCTGATGAAGGATGATGCCTATTTCAACGGGCTTTCGACCCATTTGCAGGCGAAGCGCGACAAGCTTGGCGCGGGCCTCGCGCGGCTTGGCTTTGATGTGCTGCCGACCAAGGGTTCCTATTTCATCACCACGGATTTCCGCCCGCTTGGCTTCAATGGCGATGATGTCGCCTTCTGCCAGACGCTCACGGAAGAAGCGAAAGTCACCGCCATTCCGGTGACGGCATTTTATGCCAGCGAGGATGCGCCATCACATTACGCGCGCTTTGCCTTCTGTAAGGGCGACGCGGTGATTGATGAGGCGTTGGCGCGGATGGAGGCGTGGTTGGTGAAGCGGCGCGGCTGATCGCTTCACATATTTCCTGCGATGTCAGGCTAGAAGAAAGCCACGCAATTCAACCAAAAAGCCCTCTGGATTTTCCGCGTGCAGCCAATGGCCGGCGCGGGGGATGCTGGCAAAGCTGATGCGCGGGAATAGCGCGCGAAATGCCGCGTGGTCTTCGGTGCGGATATAGGGCGAAAGCGCGCCGGCCATGGCCAGTGCCGGGCCTACAAACCGCGCGCCGGGTGGGGGCGCGAAATCCTCGATCTCCGGCATGGCGGCGGCGATTTCTGCAAGGCCGATGCGCCAGCTTGGCGGAGCGGTCTCGAAGCGCAGATTCTGCAACAGGAAACTGCGGATGGGCGCTTCCGGCACGGCAGTGCGCAAAGCCTGATCGGCTTCCTGCCGCGTGAGGCCGGCATGTAATGGCAACGCTTGCATCGCGGCGACCACGGCGCGGAGTGCTGGCGGATAGGGGCGCGGCGCGATATCGGCGATGATCAGGCGTTCCACCAATTCTGGCCGCGTGAGCGCCAGCATCATCGCGGCCTTGCCGCCCATGGAATGGCCCAGCACCAACGCGCGCTTGATGCCAAGTGCTGCCAGGGTTTCGGCGACATCCGCCGCTTGCGCGGCGTAGTCCATGGCTGGGGCATGGGGGGATGCACCGTGATTGCGCAAATCCAGCGCCACCACGCGGTAATCGGTTGCAAGCACCTTCTGCACCGCGCCCCAATTGCGCGCCGAACCGAAAAGCCCATGCAGCAGGACCACGGGCGGCCCCTGCCCGGCTTCGATGACATTTAGCAGCATCTATTCCGCCGCTGCCATGATGACCGAGCCCACAATCAAGCCGCCGCCCAGCATCATATCCCAGCCAAAGGGCTCACCCAGCCAAAGGGTGGAAACAAACACACCAAAGGCAGGGACCAATAGAAACGCGACGGACGCGACCGCGCCGGGCAAGCGCCGCCCGACCTCCACCACGCACCAGGTGCCGATGGGTGCGACAATCAGCCCAATATAGAGCATGAAGGGCCAGGAAGCCGGGCCGATGCCGCCATTCGGTTCCAGCACCAATGCAAAGGGCAGAATGACCAGGGCGCCCGCGGTGAAGGCCCAGGGCAGCAAATCAAACATCGGGGATTTGGCAGGGAAGCGGCGCGTGACGATGATGGCGATGCTCCACAGCAACGCGGCCAGGATCAGTATGGCATGGCCCATCACCTGATCCCGCGATGACCAATCCACCGCCCAAGGGCCAGCCAAAACCAGAATGCCGGCCAAGCCAAGCAGCGCCGCCAGCCAGCGCCTAGCGGAGACTTTCTCCCCCATCACCAGCATGGATAGCGGAATGAGCCAATAGGTCACGACTGCGGAAATGATCGCGGTGCGGCCTGCTTCCACCATGGCCACCGCCGCATGGGCAAGGACGAAGAAACCGCCGAGTTGCAAGAGTCCGACGGCAAAAACAGTGGGCAGGTCTTCGCGCTTCGGCCGATGAAAACGCCGCAGCACAATAAGCAGAAGGGAAGCAACGAGGGTTGCGAGCGCCGCACGCCCAAACCCAAACCACATGGGGCTTGCATCCGCCAAAGCTGCCTTGGTGATGGGCCAAGCGCCACCAAAGAGAAAAATCGCGACCAACAAAAGATGCAGCGATGACTTCATCGCGTTATGGCAAGCCCCCAAGCGCTATTCCGAGAGAGATTTCGCCAAAGACGCGAATCCTTCCGCACCATTCAAGCCTATCTGCTACAAAATGGAAAATGGCAGTTTTTTGTCAGAGCCGCGCCTAACCATTTGTTGTCCAGCGCCTGGGGCCATGACCGGGCAGAAAACCTTGCCGCAACAGCAATATCAGCGCCGCGGCCAGGAACAGTACCCCTGCCCCAGCCATCAGCGCCCTGCCCGCCCCGCGCGGCTGACGCCACAACAGTAACGCGCAGCCCAGCGCGGCGAGGAGCAGCAGATAGAACAAATGCCAGGCCTAATCCGCCACCTTCAGCATGATCTTGCCGATATGCGCGCTGCTTTCCATCAGCCGATGCGCCGCCGCCGCTTCGGCCAGCGGAAAGGTCTGGAAAACACGCGGCCCAGCCTTGCCGGCTTCCAGCATCGGCCAGACTTTGCTGGCGAGCGCTGCCGCGATTTCCCCCTTCTCCGCCGTGGTGCGGGGGCGCATGGTGCTGCCAGTGACGGTCAGGCGCTTGACCATGATCGGGCGCAGATCGGCTTCAGTCTTGAAGCCACCCAGGAAGGCGATAATCACCAAGCGCCCATCACGCGCCAGGCTTTTCAGGTTGCGCGCGAAGTAATCGGCGCCGACCATATCCAGGATCACATCCACGCCCTTGCCTTCGGTCAGGCGCTTCACCTCCTCCGCGAAATCCTGGGTGCGGTGGTCAATCGCGGCATCGGCGCCCAATTCCAGACAGGCAGCACATTTCGTCGCATTCCCGGCGGTGGTGATCACGCGCGCGCCGAAGGCTTTGGCCAATTGAATGGCGGTGACGCCAATGCCGGAAGTGCCGCCATGGATCAGGACAGTCTCGCCAGCCGCAAGCCGCCCATGCCCAAACAGATTGGCCCAGACAGTGAAATAGGTCTCAGGCAGGGCAGCGGCGTGCAGCGCATCATAGCCCTTGGGCCAGGGCAGGGTCTGCGCCTCAGGCGCCGCGCAATATTCAGCATAGGCGCCGCCATTGGTCAGCGCGCAGACAGGGTCTCCAATCCGATAACGCGTAACCGCCGCGCCCACCGCCACGACTTCGCCCGCGCATTCCAGCCCGATAATGGTCGAGGCGCCAGGCGGTGGCGGGTAGCTGCCCTCACGCTGCGCCACATCCGGGCGATTGACGCCTGTCGCCATGACACGGATCAGCACCTCATCCGCCGCCGGTATCGGCAGGGCGGTTTGCGCCGGCACCAAGACCTCTGGCCCGCCGCCCTTGCCATGGTCAATGAAATTCATCGAAGCGGGCAGCTTGGTCATGGCGGTGGCCTTTCAGTGGCAATGCAAATGAAGCGGGCGGAGGCTGAACCCCCGCCCGCACAAGATCAATTCGGCTTGATGCCGGCAGCGCGGATGATCGGCTCCCACTTCGCCATTTCGGCGGCCAGGAAGCGCGCTGCGCTTTCCGGCGTGCTGTTGGAGGTGACCTCCATGGTCATTTCGCCAAGCCTGTTCTTCACCGAATCCTGCGACAGAGCGCGGTTGAAGGCCGTGTTGATGGCCTGCACCGTCGCGGCTGGTGTGCCGGCGGGCACCAGCGCCATGTGCCACGTATAGGCCTCATACCCCGCAACGCCGCCTTCGATGAAGGTCGGCAGATCACGCGCATAGGGCATGCGTTCCTTGGTGCTGATCGCAAGTGCCCGCAATTCGCCGCGCTGCATGTAAGGCAGCGCCGCTGCCGCAACATCCAGCATGATGGGGATGCGCCCGGAAAGCACTTCCGGCATGGCCGCGGATGAACCACGGAAGGGAATGTGATTGGCCTTGAGCCCGCCCGCCATGTGCAGGAACAGCTCACTCGCCAAATGCACCGCGCCGCCATTGCCGCTGGACGCGTAATCATACTTGCCGGGGTTGTTGCGCAGCAGGGCAATCAGTTCCGGCAGGGTGCGCGCGGGCAGGTCCTTATTGACCAGCATGATCATCGGAATTTGCCCAATAAAGGTAGTCGGCGTGAAATCCGCGACCGGGTCAAAGGGCAGGCGCTCAAACATGGCGCGCAGGCAGGCATGGGCGATGGTGGTGTAGAGGATGGTCTGGCCATCCTTTGGCGCCTTGCTGACCAGATCGGTCCCGATCACCACGCCCGAGCCGGTGCGGTTTTCCACCACCAGGCGCGCGGGCAGGAATTTGGACATTTCGTCCGCAAGCAAGCGGGCTGGAATATCCGTGGGGCCGCCGGCGGCGAAGGGCACAATCAGCCTTCCCGGGCCAGAGGGCCACGCTTGCGCCAGGGCCGGGCGGGCGAGAGGCGCCAGCGCGGCAGCGCCAGCGAAACCCAGAACATGACGACGTTGCATTGAAAATACTCTCCACTGACTTCAAACTGTCATAGAAATTGGCGCGCGGGGCGGCAGCTTCCAGCCCCCGGCGCAAATCAGCCGCCGAATTCCGCCCGAATGGCCGCGGAATGCTCCCCAAGCCGCGGCACCGGACCCAGGCTGCGCGGCCCATCAGAAAGCTTTGCCGGCGGCGCGCCCACCTTGATCGGGCCCTTTTCCGTTTCCACCGTCACGCGCCTGAGCGCCGGATGGTCGCGCAAGCCGCCGCAATCATTGATGAAGCCAAAGGCAATATTGGCGCGGCGCAGCTTTGCCGCGCACTCCTCACGCGTCAGGGTCGCGAACATCTTGCCGATATGGCCATCCACCATGGGACGATTGGCAACACGTTCATTATTGACGCGGAAGCCTTCACGCTCAGGCAGATCAGGCTCATCCAGGAAATGGGCGCAGAAGCCGGCCCATTCACGCTCATTCTGGATCGCGATAAGCACATCGGCGCCATCCTTGGTGGTAAAGGCGCCATAGGGGCAGATGGAAGGGTGCGCCATGCCAATGCGCGGCGGGTTCCGGCCAGTACCTTCGTACTGAAGCAATGGCACCGTCATCCAATCCGCCATGCCGTCAAACAAGGATACAGCAATGCCCTTGCCCTGGCCGGTGATGCCGCGATCAATCAGCGCTTCCAACACAGCCGCATAGGCATGCATGCCACACGCAATATCGCAGGCCGAAACACCAACACGCCCCGGCCCTTCGGCGCGGCCTGTCACATAAGCCAGCCCGGTTTCTGCCTGCACCAGAAGGTCATAGGCCTTCATGGCGGCGTATTCGCCATCCTCACCGTAGCCCGAAATATCCACGGTGATCAGGCGCGGATGCCGCGCGCGCAATTCCGCCGAGCCAAAGCCAGCCCGCGACATGGCACCAGGGGCCAGATTCTGGATGAACACATCCGCCTTGGCGATCAGGTTTTCCAGTAGCGCCTTGTCATCCGGCTTCTTGATATCAAGGCAAAGGCTTTCCTTGCCGCGATTGAGCCAGATGAAATAGCTGGATTGCCCATTCGCCACCGCATCATAGGCGCGGGCGAAATCGCCTTCCTGTCTTTCGATCTTGATGACGCGCGCCCCGGCATCCGCAAGCCGAGACGCGCAATAGGGCGCTGCGACAGCCTGTTCCATCGAAACGACGAACAGGCCCTTCAAAGGCTGGGAGGCCATCAGTAGGACCGCGGCATCCCGAGCACATGCTCGCCGATATAACTTAACACCAGATTGGTGCTGATCGGCGCCACTTGATAAAGCCGTGCCTCGCGGAATTTACGCTCCACATCATATTCCTCGGCAAAGCCGAAGCCGCCATGGGTCTGCACGCAGGCTTCCGCCGCCGCCCAGGCCGCATCAGCGCCGAGCATCTTGCCCATATTGGCTTCCTCACCGCAGGGGAGCCCCGCTTCGAATTTCTCCAAGCCCTTCTGGATCAGCGCTTCGGCAGCGCGCATCTGGGCATAGGCCTTGGCGATCGGGAATTGCACGCCTTGATTCTGTCCGATCGGGCGGCCGAACAGCACGCGCTGCTTGGAATAATCCACTGACTTGTTGATGAACCATTTGGCGTCACCAATGGTCTCAGCCGAAATCAGCAAGCGTTCGGCATTCATGCCATCCAGGATATAGCGAAAGCCCTTGCCTTCCTGGCCGACCAAATTCTCCGCCGGGACTTCCATATTGTCGAAGAAGACCTCGCAGGAATTATGGTTCATCATGGTACGGATCGGGCGGATGGTCAGACCATTGCCGAGCGCCTTTTTCATGTCCACGATGAAGGTGGAAAGCCCATCGGTGCGCTTGGCCACTTGGTCGCGCGGCGTGGTGCGCGCCAGTAGCAGCATCAGATCGGAATGCTCCGCACGGCTGGTCCAGATCTTCTGGCCATTGACGATGTATTTGTCGCCCTGCTTTTGCGCGAAGGTGCGCAGGCTGGTGGTATCCGTGCCGCTGGTCGGTTCCGTCACGCCAAAGGCTTGCAGGCGCAATTCGCCGGTGGCGATTTTGGGCAGGTACTTCCGCTTCTGCTCTGGGCTGCCATGCTTCAGGATGGTGCCCATGATATACATCTGCGCGTGGCAGGCAGCCGCATTGCAGCCCGTGGCGTGGATTTCTTCCAGAATCGCCGCAGCCGCCGAAAGCGGCAGGCCAGACCCGCCATATTCTTCTGGAATCAGCGCAGCCAGCCAGCCGGCATCCGTCAGCGCCTTGACGAATTCGTTTGGGTAGCCGCGGCGTGTATCAAGTTCACGCCAATATTCGCCAGGGAAACGGGCGCAGAGCTTGCGCACTTCCTCACGGATTTCGGCATGGGCTTCCTGGGAATGATGCATGTCCATTGGTTTTGCTCCGGTTTGCGCCCGGATTAGGGCCGCCAGCGCGGGCTTGCAAGCCGGATGGGCGGTTCAATCCACCGTGGCGCCGGAACGCCGCACCACCTCCGCCCAGCGGGCAATATCGCGCGCCAGGGTTTCGCGGAATTGCTCCGGCGTATTGGGCGCGGCGGGGGGCGTAATGGCCTGATCCTGCACCAGCCAGGTGCGGAATTCGGGCGTGGTGATGATGCGATTGATCTCAGTATTCATGCGCCGCAGGATCGGGTCCGGCAGGTTGGCAGGCGCCAGGATGGCATACCAGGTGCTGGTATCCATGGGCGCTGTGCCGCAAGCCTCAGCCACTGTGGGCACATCCGGCAGGGCCGCGAGCCGTGCTGGGCTCATTACCGCCAAGGGCCTGACCTGGCCTTGGCGGATCGGCCCCATGGCAGCGCCGGATTGGTTGAAGAACAGATCGGTATCCCCCGCGAGCAAGGACGCCATGGCGCCGGGTTGGCCGCGATAGGGCACGTGCAGCAAATCGAGATTGGCCGCGATGGCGAATTGCACCCCGGCGAGGTGGGTGGAGGCGCCATTACCGGTGGACCCGAAGGACACCGCTTGGGGCCGCGCCCGTGCCGCTGCCAGCACCTGCGCGCAATTCTGGAATTGCGGGCGCTTATCAGTGCTCACAATCATGACATTCGGCACATCGCCGAGCAGCACGACAGGCGTGAAATCCCTTTGCACATCAAAGGGCAGGTTTTTGTAGAGCGCGGCATTGATGGCGTGGGTGCCGGCGGTGCCGAAATAGAAGGTGTAGCCATCGGGCCGCGACTTGGCCACAAAGTCCGACCCGATATTGCCCCCGGCCCCGGTGCGGTTATCCACCACAACGGGCTGGCCGAGCGCGCGGGAAAGCGGTTCTGCCAAGCGCCGCGCATAAATATCCGTGCCGGCGCCATTGGGGAATCCGCCCATCAGCGTGATCGGACGATTGGGCCAATCGCCCTGGGCCAGGGCTGGCGAGGCGATCAGGCCGGCCATAATGGCCGCAAGCAGGCGAATGCGCATGGTTTGAAACTCCCGGGGATTGTTGGCGAGCAGTTTAACCATCTAAGCTTCAGGAATGAACAGCCCAAATGCAGCGCCGCGCATCGCGCGTGGCGGCAAATCCATCTACGGCGCGCCGCTTGGCATTTTGATGCTGGAAGCGCGCTTTCCCCGCATCCCAGGCGATATGGGCAATGGCGAGACCTGGCCCTTCCCCGTGCTGTTTCGGGTGGTGCGTGGTGCCACCCCGGAGAAGGTCGTGCTGCTGGGCGCCAAGGGGCTTTTGCCGGATTTCATCGCGGCAGCCCAGGAATTGGTGCATCTGGGCGCTGAGGCGATCACCACCAATTGCGGCTTCCTATCGCTCTTTCAGCGCGAATTGGCAGAAGCCGTGCAGGTGCCGGTTGCGACATCATCGCTGATGCAGGTGCCCTGGGTGCAGGCGACGCTGCCGCCCGGCAAGCGCGTTGGCGTGATTACGGTCAGCAAGCAATCGCTGACACCCGCGCATCTGGATGCCGCAGGTGTCGCGCGCGATATCCCATGCGTTGGCACGGAAGGCGGGCGGGAGTTTTTCCGCGTCCTGATTCGCGCCGATCAGCAGGATATGGATATTGATTTGGCGACGCAGGATATCCTGGATGCCGGGCGCGCATTGGTCGCGCAACACCCGGATGTCGGCGCCATTGTGCTGGAATGCACCAATATGCCGCCCTATGCGGCGGCGCTACGTGATGCACTCGGCCTGCCGGTCTACGACATCTATTCCATGATCAGTTGGTTCCACGCCGGGCTCAGGCCGCGGCGCTTTGGCTGAAGCCCGTGGCCGGCGCGTACCGGCCAAGGGGCATCATGGCATTACCGGCCGCCGAAGAGAGATGTCAGGAACTGCGGCGCCTGATTGGCGATCGAAAGGGTCTGGGTGCCAAGCTGCTGGCGGATCTGGAGCGCCTGGAGACGTGCCGATTCCTTGGCGAGATCGGCATCAATCAAGGAACCGAGACCGGCGTCGATCGCATCGATCTTGTCGCGGTTATAGATGATTTGCGCATCCACATAGCGCGCATCCGCGCCAAGCCGATTCATGGCGTCATTGATTTCCGTATTGACGGTATCGAAATCACCAGTGCCGGGCGCCAGCGCGGCCTGGGCATCTGCGGCGGTGGTAAAGGGACCGGCGGGAACGATGAAATTCACATCGGGTCCCAAGGCGGCCAGCGTATAGAGATCGGCAGCATCCGCGGATTCGCTGCGCATGGCGACAATATCATCCGCGGGTGATGTCCCGGTCAGAAGATTGCGGCCATTGTAATCGGCATCGGCCAGAAAGCTGGTGACCTGGGTTCGCAGTTGCGCATATTGCTGATTGTACTGGTCGCGCGCTTGATCATTGATGGTGCCATCGGCAAGCCGGGTAAGCACCGTGCGGATTTCGATCATGGTATTGGAAACTTGCTTCAGCGCGGTCAGCGAAACATCGATCAGGCCGCGCATGCTGCCCATTTGTTCATTGACCGCATTGAGTGTGGCTGTATCGGCACGCACGGTCTGGGCTACGGCGAAAGCGCCCCCGTCATCCCTTGCGTCGGCGACACGATATCCGGTCGAGACGCGCTTTTGCACCTGAGCCAGTGCTTCATTGGTACGATTGAGGGATTGAAGCGCCATCATGGCGCCAGTATTGGTATTGACAGATGTCATGCTCATCGGAATTTTTCCTTTGTCAGCAACCCTTTTTGGGTTCTCGATACTTTTGACAGAGCATTGATAATTTTTGGTAAATTATCTTTCGTAAAACAAAAAATACTTGGGAATATGAATTTTACTGATGTTTATTTTGCGCTTAAAAAAAGTGATCCGCGCGAACGGTTTTGTCGCGCGGATTACCGAAACAAATCTTGGTGTGGTTGTTAGATCACCACGCGATGCCACTTGGCCCGTCATTACTAAACTGGCCTTCGTGGCATCTGCTTCATCGCAAGGCGTCAGTTCCCGTTATACCCAAGACCATTTGTGGCGAAGATCAACGACCGAACAGGGAAATGAGTGCCTGAGGTGCCTGATTGGTGATGGAAAGCGTTTGCGTGCCAAGCTGCTGGCGAATCTGCAACGCCTGAAGCCGCGCGGCTTCCTTTGCGATATCGGCATCAATCAAGGCACCAAGCCCGCCTTCAACCGCGTCCAGCTTGTCACGATTATAGCCGATCTGAGAATCGATATAGCGCGCATCGGCGCCCAGACGATTCATCGCGTCATTGATCGACTTGTTGATGTTGGTCCAGTCTCCAGTAATGGCTGTCTGCGCAGACGTGGCGTCGGTCGGCGCCACATCCACAACAAAATCAGTCGCGCCGTTAAAGGCGGCAATGGTGAGCGTGGTACCTTGTTCGTTCCGAATCGTCACGATATCGCCGCCCATCGACGCAGCATCTGTCGAAAGCAGCGTGCGGCTATTATAGGTCGCGTCATCAATGAAGCGTTCTATCTGCGTCTTCAGCTGGCTATATTGCTGTTCATACTGATCGCGCTGCGCGTCATTGATCGTGCCATCGGCAAGGCGGGTCAGAACCGTCCGCACTTCCACCATGGTTTTGGAAACCTGACCCAGGCTGTTCAGCGTAACATCAACAACACCCTTAAGGCCGCCCAATTGCTCATTGGCCGCGGTCAGGCCGGCAACGTCACCGCGTACGGATTGGGCGACAGCAAAGGCGCCCCCATCATCCTTGGCATCGGCAACGCGGAAACCGGTCGAAACACGCTTCTGCACGGCAGCAAGCGCGTCATTGGTCCTGTTCAAGGACTGAAGGGCAGTCATCGCCCCAAGATTGGTATTAACGGAATTCAGATTCATGGGATTTTCCCTTCGCTGCGCCCGGTTTTCGGGACACGCTGAATTTCTCAGAGGGAAATGAAAAAGCGGTTAAATAAACTGTTGAAAAATCACGTTTTTTATTTAAATTCGGTAAAAATGCTTTCCTAGCCTTAGGATTTCTCAATCAAAAATGGAAACAGCCGGGGCGGCCTTACGCCACGAAAAAAGCGAGGAGCCACGCCCCTCGCTTTTCTCATAACATCACCAGCGCCGCCCAAAAGCCGCGCTGAGACGTGGTTCAGTCCTTCATATTCACGGCTTGGCGGCCGCGCTGGCCGTCACGCACTTCAAGCGCAACCTTTTCGCCCTGCTGCACATCCTGCTTGCCGGCGCGTTGCAGCACCGATGAATGCAGGAAGACATCCTGGCCACCATCTTCTGGCGTCACGAAGCCAAAGCCGCGCACCTGGTCAAACCACTTGACTGTGCCGGCGATGTCATAGGTCGGGCCGCCTTCATCGCGGTTGAATTCACGCCGCGGCGGGGGACGATCCCCGAAATCGCGACGTGGGGGACGGTCACCAAAGCCGCCGCCACCGCCAAAGCCGCCGCCGCCACCGAAGTCACGACGCGGGGGGCGATCACCGAAGCCACCGCCGCCAAAGCCGCCACCGCCGCCGAAATCACGGCGCGGGGGGCGATCACCGAAATCACGGCGCGGGGGACGATCCCCGAAATCGCGGCGCGGGGGACGATCCCCAAAGCCGCCACCACCGCCGAATTCACGGCGCGGCGGGCGCGCTTCGCCACCGCCTTCACCCTTCTTCAGCTGCATGATCCGCGTGATCAGGCGCCGGCCCTGCCGGTCAGACCCGATTTCGCAAACCAGCTTGTCGCCGGTATCTGGCGGCTCAATGCCTGCCTCTGTCAGGGCAGAGGCGTGAAAAAACACATCCTGCCCATCTGGTCCCAGTACGAAGCCGAAGCCTTTACGGGAGTTATACCACTTCACCTCGGCCTCGATCGGCCCGGTGCTATCCTGGTGCTCGTTTTCAGGAAACACTGTTTGACTATCCACACATAAATGACCGCAACGCGCGGGATGCAACGCTGGTAATTCGCAGCATGACACCGCATTTCCCGAAAAGCGAGAAAAATCTTAAGGGAGGCGGATCAAAAGCTAAAAAAACGCCTTGAAACGCCGCGAGTCGAAGGCAGCGATGGGAATAGGGGGGGCGCGGCGGGCCAGCAGGGCAGCCACGACGTCCCCCGTCCGGGCGGCTGCCACCAGCCCGGTATGGCCATGGCCAAAGGCATGGATGATATCCGGGCTGGCGCGGGAGGGGCCAAGGCAGGGCATGCCATCGGGCATGGAAGGCCGATGGCCAAGCCAGAACTTGATCCGATCCGCCGAGATATCCTTGGGCAGGCCCGGAAAGCAGCTCAGTAGATGGTTTTTCAGGATTTCGGCGCGCTGCCAATTGGGTGCGGCGTCAATGCCGGCTATCTCCACCTGGCCCGCGCAACGGAGACCCCGGGCGGTGCGCATGATGGACATTTTGCCATCGGATGGCATCAGACCGTGGCGGGGTGAGACCTCAGGCGCGCTGATCTCGGCATGATAGCCGCGTTCGCTTTCCAGCGGCACATCATCCCCGGCAGCGCGCGCCAGCGGCTTGGAATGCACCCCGGCGGCGACCACGGCGGCATCGCAGGCGACCTCCCCCTGCCCTGTTGTCACGGCGCATAGCCGGCCAGCTTCAATGCGAAAGCCGGTGGCGTAATCGCGGTGCAGCTTCGCACCTTCGGCTTGGGCAAGTGCAATCAGCGCAGCGACATAGGCGCCGGGGTCTGTGCAATGCCCACCCTCATCCACGAAAATACCGAAACCATAGCGGCGGTCGAGCTCCGGTTCGCGCTGGCGCAGCTCATCCGCATCAAGCTCAATCCAGCGCACCCCGACCTGGTGGCGGATGTCCCAGGCCTTCCGCTCAGTCTCAAAATCCGCGCGGGAGGGGTAGATATACATCAGCCCCCGCCTTTCGATCAGATGCCCAACACCTGCCTGGTCAGCCAGAGCCTTGTGCAGACGCGGCGCATCCTGCACCAGCGGGCGGAGCGCCCCTGCGGTCTTGGCCACATCTTCCCACCGCCAGCCCGAGGCAAGGTAGCGGATCAGCCAAGGCGCGACCTTCGGCAAATAGCCCCAGCGGATGGCGAGCGGCCCCAGCGGGTCCGAGAGGAATTTCGGCAGCTTCTTCCAAATGCCTGGCACTGCCGGCGGGATCACCGACATGGGGCTGAGCCAGCAGCCATTCCCATAGGATGCCGCCTGTTCCCCGCCTGGCTCAGCGGGGTCCAGAATGGTGACGCGGTAGCCCTCCTTCAGTGCTGCCAGCGCCGAGGCCGCGCCAACGGCGCCGGCACCGATGATGACGACGTGGCGAGCCGCCATGCTCAGCGCGCCCTTGTCTTGGCGATGGTCTTGACGGGGCCGGATTGCACTGGCTGGCCGCTCAGATACTTGTCCAGGAAGAACAGGCGGTCTTGGCCCCAAAGGAACAGGTCATCGCAAATATAGGTGGGTGCGCCGAATACGCCGCGGGCGATGGCGTCGCGGTTGTTGCGGTCGAACTCAGCCTGGATGCTCGCACTTTCTTCTTCCCGGTGCAGGCTTTCGCCCGGCATGCCCTGTTCTTCGGCGATGGCAACGCGAACATGCGGGTCGGCAATATCGCGGTCTTCCAGCCAAAGCGCGGTCAGCAGCGCATGGGAAAGCCGCATGGCATCCATGCCGCGCGCCGCCGCCGCCATGACCATTTGCCCCGCCTGGCGCTGATCCGATGGCGGGTAGTGCTTTGGCTTCAGCTTGATGGGGATGCCAAGATGCAGCGCCCAGCGATCCAGTTCCAGCGCATGGTAATCCTGCCGCGGTTCCGGGCGGGTGCGAAGCGCAATGCCCCCCGTATGCGGCACCACCAGGCGGAAATCATAAGGGCGCAACACCAGATTGGCACCATGGCGCTTGATGATTTCGGATAATTGCTTGCCCCCCAGATACATCCAGGGGGAGGAGAGCGTGTAGAAGCATTCGACGGTTTTGCTCATGGCTTCAGCCTTTCGCGACACGGCCTGGATCGGTTTGCGCCAGTAGTGAGACATGGGCGGAGACAACGCGCCAGCCCTGCCCTGGGATGCGCGCCATGATCTTTGTCTCCCGCCCCACCAGCCCGCTATCCAGGCGCTGGTATTCCAGATTGGTGGTGGCGAAATCGCGCCCGAAACTGGTGATGGTGATCTTCTTCTGCGCACGCGGCGCATAGGATTTCACGCTGGCGCGGAAGGCGCGAATGGCCTCGATCCCATAAAGCAATTCCGTAATGCCGTAACGCACCACGCGCGGATCATCCCAGAAGGAGCTATCCAAAACCGCCGCATCATTGGCGGCGATGGCAGCTTCATAGCGGTCAAACACCGCGCGGACTTCGGCGATGGTCTCGGGATTGTTGATTTCCATGGCGGCCCTCCCGCAAACTATGCGGGGATCATGGCGCAGAAGTGCGCGGGGGGCCAGCGGGGGCGAGCCAAAAACGAAAATGGCGACCCGAAGGCCGCCATTCCATGATCCGCGAAAGTCGAAGCGCGTTTTAGCCAGCCGCCGCCATAGCGCGCTTGGCCATCACGCCGATCAGATGGGCGCGATATTCGGCGCTGCCATGGATATCGCTATTCAGCCCATCGGCCGATTGCGTAATGCCGGCAATGGCATTGGCTGAGAAGTTGCCCGCCAGCGCCTTTTCCATATCGGCCTGCCGGAACACGCAAGGCCCGGCGCCATTCACCGCAACCCGCACGCCCCCCGCACCCTTGGAGACGAATACACCCGCCATGACGTAACGGCTGGCCGGGTTCTTCATCTTGGCATAGCCGGCCTTCTCTGGGATCGGGAATTCCACCGCCACCAGAATCTCATCCGCTGCCAAAGCTGTCGTGAACATGCCCTGGAAGAAATCATCAGCGGCGATCTTGCGCTTATTGGTATGGATGGTGGCGCCAAGGCCAAGCACGGCTGCCGGGTAATCCGCCGCAGGGTCGTTATTGGAAACCGAACCACCAATGGTGCCGCGATTGCGCACCTGCACATCGCCGATATGGGACGCCATATAGGCCAAAGCCGGAATGGCGGCCTTCACTTCCGCGCTATTGGCGACTTCCACATGGCGCGTCAGCGCGCCGATGATGATGGCATTACCCTGACGGCGAATGCCCTTCATCTCCGCAATGCCGGACAAATCCACCAGTGCTGATGGCTTGTTCAGCCGGTGCTTCAGCGCCGGGATCAGCGTATGCCCGCCAGAGACCGCCTTGGCATCCGGATCAGCCAAAAGCTTCGCGGCATCGGCAAGGTTGGTGGGCTTGTGATAGGCGAAATCATACATGGCTATGGTCCCTTATTCTGCCGCCGCGCGGCGGCCGCTATTGATGATCTGCCAGAGTTTTGCCGGGGTCGCCGGCATCTCAACATGGGTGACGCCATAATCGGAAAGCGCATCCACCACCGCATTGATCACGGCGGGCGGGGAGCCAATGGCCCCCACTTCGCCGCAGCCCTTCACCCCAAGCGGGTTATGGGTGCAAAGCGTGGTGTGGGTCGCAACCGAAACGGGCGGCAGATCATCCGCCCTTGGCATGGTGTAATCCATCATGGAACCGGACAGCAGCTGACCATCCGCGTCATAGACGCAGGTTTCAAGCAAGGCCTGCCCGATCCCCTGCGCGACACCGCCCTGCACCTGGCCTTCCACGATCATCGGGTTGATCACGCGCCCGACATCATCAACGGCGGTGAAATTCACCACGGCTGCGCGGCCGGTCTCCGGATCAATCTCCACCTCAGCGATATGGCAGCCACCCGGATAGGTGAAGTTCTTCGGATCATAGAAGGCGGTTTCTTCCAGGCCCGGCTCCAATTCCTCAATCGGGTAATTATGCGGCACGTAAGCGGCGACGCTGATATCCACCAGGGCCTTGGTCTTATCCGTACCCGCCACGCGGAAAGTACCGCAGTCGAATTCGATATCGTCGACCGAGGCTTCCATCAAATGCGCCGCGATGCGCTTGCCCTTGGCGATGATCTTGTCCATCGCCTTCATCATGGCACTACCGCCAACGGCGAGGCTCCGCGACCCGTAAGTGCCCATCCCAAAGGGCACCTTGGCGGTATCGCCATGCACGATATCAACCTGTGCCACCGGCACCCCAAGCTTATCGGCAACAAGCTGCGCGAAGGTGGTTTCGTGCCCCTGGCCATGGCTATGCGCGCCGGTCAACACCGTCACGCTACCCGTGGGATGCACGCGAATGGTGCCTACTTCATACAAGCCAGCGCGGGCGCCAAGGCTGCCGACAACGGCGGAGGGCGCGATGCCGCAGGCTTCCAGATAGGTGGAACAGCCAATGCCGCGCAGCTTGCCGCGCTTGGCGGCTTCCGCACGACGCGCCGGGAAGCCGGCCCAATCCGAAGAAGCCAAAGCCTGTTCCAGGGTCGCGTCGTAATTGCCGCTATCATATTGCAGCGCGACCGGCGTCTGATAGGGGAATTGGTCGGGCTGAATAAAATTCCGCCGACGCAGCTCCACCCGGTCAATGCCGGTTTGCTTGGCCGCCACATCCATCAGGCGTTCCAGCAGGAAGGTCGCTTCCGGCCGGCCCGCGCCGCGATAGGCATCCACCGGCACGGTATTGGTGAAAACCGCCTTCACTTCGCAATAGATCACCGGCGTTGTGTAAACGCCCGCAAGCAGCGTGGCGTACAAATAGGTCGGCACGCAGGGCGCGAAGGTGGACAGATAGGCGCCCATATTGGCCTGGGTTGAAACGCGCAGGCCCAGGATCTTGCCATCAGCATCCAGCGCCAATTCCGTGTGGCTCACATGGTCGCGCCCATGCGCATCCGACATGAAGCTTTCGGTGCGATCCGCCGTCCAGCGCACGGGCCGGCCGAGCTTGCCGGCAGACCAGGTGACGATGGCTTCTTCCGCATAGTGGTAGATCTTGCTGCCAAAGCCGCCGCCCACATCGGGGGCGATCACGCGCAGCTTCGATTCCGGCAGATGGAGCACATGGGCACCCATCAGCAGGCGAATGACATGCGGGTTCTGGCTGGTGGTGGTGAGTGTATAATCGCCCGAGGTGCGATCAAACTCGCCCACCGCTGACCGCGGTTCCATGGCATTCGGGATCAGGCGGTTATTCACCAGATCGAATTTCACGACATGCGCGGCGCCGGCAAAGGCAGCATCCACCACGGCCTTGTCGCCGATATGCCAATCATAGCAAAGGTTCCCGGCCACACCATCATGAATGGCGGCGGCACCGGGCTTCAGCGCCGCTTCCATGGTGGCGGCGGCGGGCAGCACTTCGTAATCAACCGCAATGGCTTCGGCGGCATCGCGCGCCTGCTGGCGTGTCGCGGCAATGGCAACGGCCACCGGGTCACCCACATGGCGGACCTTTTCATGCGCCAGCACAGGATGCGGCGGTTCGGCCATGGGCGAACCATCCTTGTTGTGGATTTGCCAGCCGCAAGGCAGGCCACCCACGCCATCCTTCGCCATATCGGCGCCGGTATAGATTTCAACCACGCCGGGCATGGAAGCGGCTGCCGAGATGTCCACGGATGTGATGCGGGCATGGGCATGCGGGCTGCGCAGGATCCAGGCATGCAATTGCCCAGGCTTATCCGCATCATCCGTGTAAGCGCCGCGCCCTTGCAGAAAGCGGAAATCTTCCTTGCGGCGGACGCTGGCGCCGATGCCTTCGAAGGGTGTCACCACGTTCATGTCTATCGCCTCCCATATTGTTTTGGTGCGGCCCTTGGTGGCCGCAAAAGGCGGGGCTTATGCCCCGGCCCCATTAATCAGCAGCGCGCGCCATCTCACTGCGCTTGCCCTGCATCACTTCCGCCGCCGCCGCGATGGCCTTGACGATATTGTGATAGCCCGTGCAGCGGCAGAGATTGCCTTCCAGCCCTTCACGGATTTGCTGTTCGGTGATGCCATTCGGGTGCTTGTTCACCAGGTCAATCGCGCTCATCACCATGCCCGGCGTGCAGAAGCCGCATTGCAGCGCGTGGTATTCGCGGAAGGCTTCCTGCATCACATGCAGCGTGCCATCGGCAGCCGCGAGCCCTTCAATGGTGGTCACACTCGCGCCATTGCACATCACTGCCAGCGTCGTGCAGGATTTCACGCTTTCGCCATTCACATGCACCACACAGGCGCCGCATTGGCTGGTATCGCAGCCGACATGCGTGCCGGTCATGCGGAGCTTCTCGCGCAGCATTTCCACCAAAAGCGTGCGACCTTCAACTTCAGCGGTATGGGTTTGACCATTCACGGTCAGTGTCACCTGCGGCATAGCGCGTCTCCCAATCAGTGTTTCTGCCCAGGCTTGTTCGCCTGGGGGTTTCAACCCGAAGCCTCACCCTTAAGATGGGGCTTCGTCAAGCTTTTCAATGTGAAATCTTGCCCGGAGAAGCACCCTCCGGGCAAGAGGCTTAATGCTTGGCGATCAGCGCCGCGCCCTTGGCCCCGGCCAGTGGGTTTTCCGCTGCCGGACGGTCATGCAAATGGCAGGCGGACCAATGCCCGGGCTCCGTCTGCCGCAGCGCGGGTTCATCCACCCGGCAGCGGTCAAAGGCATAGGGGCAGCGCGTATGGAAGCGGCAGCCCTTGGGCGGGTTGATCGGGCTAGGCACATCGCCCTTCAGGATAACGCGTTCCCGCTGCGCGCCCGGTTCTGGCACCGGCACGGCGGAAAGCAGCGCTTCCGTATAGGGGTGCTTGGGCGCGGCAAATAACTCGCGCTTCGGCGCCACTTCCACGATCTTGCCGAGATACATAACCGCCACGCGATGCGTCATGTGTTCCACAATCGCGAGGTCATGGCTGATAAACAGCAGCGCTAGGCCGAGTTCCTTCTGCAAATCCTGCAGCAGGTTCACGATCTGCGCCTTGACCGAGACATCGAGCGCTGAGACCGCCTCATCGCAAATGATCAGGTCAGGCTCAGCGGCCAAAGCGCGGGCAATGCCGATGCGCTGGCGCTGCCCGCCCGAGAATTCATGCGGCCAGCGCCCGACAGCATCACGCGGCAGGCGCACGCGGTCCATCAGATCGCCAACGCGCTTTTCCAGATCAGCGGCATCCTTGGCCAGGCCAAAATTGCGGATTGGTTCAGCCAGGATATCCCGCACCCGCATGCGCGGGTTGAGCGAGGAATAGGGGTCCTGAAACACCACCTGCATGCGCCGGCGCAGCGGACGCAGCGTGCTGGCCGGCATGTCATCAATGCGGGTGCCATCCAGCGTCACCTGGCCGCCGGTGATGTCAAACAAGCGCAGAATGGCCTTGCCGACAGTGGATTTGCCGCAGCCTGATTCACCCACCAGCGACAGGGTTTCCCCCTTGGCGATGGAAAAGGAAATGCCATCCACCGCATAGACATGGCCTGTGACGCCGCCCAGAAAGCCGGCGCGGACGGGGAAGTGTTTCTTGAGGTCATGGACCTCGAGCAGAGGCGTGCTCATGCCGCGGCGGCCTCCTTCACGGCGTAATGACAGGCGACGATATGGCCGGGCGCCTTTTCTTCGAGGCCCGGGGCGACGCTCCGACAAAGATCGGTGGCATAGGTGCAGCGGCTGGCAAAGACGCAGCCTTGCATCTTCTGCTTCAGGCTCGGCACCAGGCCGGGGATTTCCTGCAAGCGGGTTTCCGTGCCGTCGAGCGATGACCCAAGCTTCGGCACAGAACCGAGCAAGCCCTGGGTATAAGGATGCCGCGGGGTGCGGAACAAAGGCCCGACCTTGGCTTCTTCCACCTTGCGCCCGGCATACATAACGACCACGCGCTCGGCTACTTCCGCCACCACGCCAAGGTCATGCGTGATCAGCACAATGGCGGCGCCCACGCGGTGCTTGAGATCCCGCATCAGGTCCAGGATCTGCGCCTGGATGGTCACATCCAAGGCCGTGGTGGGTTCATCGGCGATCAGCAACTTCGGATTGCAGGCAAGCGCAATGGCAATCATGACGCGCTGGCGCATGCCGCCTGAAAGCTGGTGCGGGTATTCCTTCACGCGGCGTTCCGGTTCCGGAATGCCGACCAGCTTCAGCATATCAACCGCGCGGTCTTCCGCCTGCCGCGCCGACATGCCCTGGTGAAGGCGGAGCGTTTCCCCAATCTGCAGCCCTACCGTGAGCACGGGATTGAGCGAGGTCATAGGTTCCTGGAAGATCATGCTGATCTCATTGCCGCGAATGTCGCGCATTTCGGCTTCTGAGAGATCCAGCAGGTTCCTGCCATTGAAGCGAATGGCGCCGGCAAGCTTGCCGGGCGGTTCCGGGATCAGGCGCAGGATGGACATGGCGGTGACGGATTTGCCGCAACCGCTTTCGCCCACTACTGCCAGGGTCTCCCCTGCTTCCACATGGAAGGACACGCCATCCACCGCGCGATTAATGCCATCGGGCGTGCGGAAATGGGTTTGCAGATTATCAATTTCGAGAATCGCCATGGGTCAGAGCCTCTTTGCCATGCGCGGGTCGAGGGCATCGCGGAGACCATCGCCAAGCAGGTTCACCGCCAGCACGGTGATGGACAGGAAAATGGCCGGGAAGAACACGATATAGGGCTTCACCTGCCACAGCGCGCGGCCTTCGGCCATGATATTCCCCCAGGATGGGATGATCGGCGGCGTGCCGGCACCAATGAAGGACAGAATGCTTTCCACGATCATTGCCGAGGCACAAATGTAGGTCGCCTGCACGGTGATCGGCGCCAGCGTATTCGGCAGAATATGACGCCAGATGATCACCGGCGTGCGCGTACCCGCCGCCACCGCCGCATCCACATAGGGCTGTTCACGCAAGGACAGCACCACGCCACGCACCAGGCGCGACACGCGCGGGATTTCCGCAATGGTGATGGCGATGATCACATTCTGCACCGAACCGCGCGTGAGCGCCATTAGCGCAATCGCGAGCAGGATCGGCGGGATGGACATCATGCCATCCATGACGCGCATGATGATGCTATCGGCCCAGCGGACGAAGCCGGAAATCATGCCGATGGTCAAGCCGATGATGGAAGCCAGCACGGCCACCGAAAACCCAACCAGCAACGAAACGCGTGCGCCATAGAGTACGCGCGAATAGATATCACGGCCCAGCATATCCGTGCCGAACCAATACATTGCCGATGGTTCGCGCGTGCGCCGCGCGGGGGCGAGCGCTGTCGGGTCGGTCGTGAAAAGGAAGGGCGCGAAAATCGCGATCAGCACCATCAACGTGACCAGCGACCCGCCTATGGCAATTGCCGGGTTGCGGCGCATGAAACCAAAGAAGCCTTTGCGTGGCTTCACCGGCGGCATGATGTCGGGCAGGGTCGGTGCCACGGCCACATTGGCCGCGGTGATGCCCTTGGGGTCGAGGATGGAAGCGGACATCAGTATCTGATCCTCGGGTCCAGAATGGTATAGAGCAGGTCAATCAACAGATTCACCAGCACATAAACAAAGGAAAACAGCAGCACGACGCCCTGAATGACCGGGTAGTCGCGCCGCAAAATCGCATCCACCGTAAGCCGCCCAAGGCCCGGAATGGCGAAGACGCTTTCCGTGACCACCGCGCCGCCAATCAGCAGCGCAATGCCGATGCCAATCACGGTCACGATCGGCACGGCAGCATTCTTCAGCGCATGCAGGAACAGGATGTTGCGCTGACCCGCCCCTTTGGCGCGGGCGGTGCGGATATAATCCTGTTGCAGCACTTCCAGCATGGTCGCACGGGTGATGCGCGCGATCAGTGCGATATAGACCGTGCCAAGCGCCACGGCAGGCAGGATCAGGTTCTGAAACCAGGGAAAGAAGCCCTGCTTGATCGGCGTATAGCCCTGCACCGGCACCCAATCGAGCTCCAGCGCAAAGACATAGGCCAGCACATAGCCCACCACGAAGACAGGGACGGAAAAGCCAAGAACGGCAAATCCCATCACAGTCCGGTCAACCACCGTCCCCTGCTTCCAGGCGGCAATGACGCCCATCGGGATGGCCACCGACACCGCCAGGATCAATGTGATGATCATCAGCGACAGCGTCGGTTCAATACGCTGCTGGATCATGGTTGAAACCGGCAGATTGGTGAAAATCGAGACGCCGAGATCACCCTGAAGAATACGCCAGACCCATTCCCCGAACCGGATCAAAAACGGCCGGTCCAGGCCAAGGCTGGCGCGGATGCGTTCCACATCTTCAGGCGTCGCCTGATCGCCCGCAATCACCGCCGCCGGGTCACCCGGCGCGATATAGAGCAGACTGAAGACAAAAAGCGCGACAAAGGCCATCACCGGAATGGTGGCCAAGACGCGTCGGACGATATAGGCGAACATGATCCCGGCAATCTTTCCTGATTAGGCCTTGTTCACACCCCAGAAGAAGGGCAGCGGGCCGCCGACAATGCCGGTGACATTGCTGCGCCACGCCTGGTAGGTCTTGTAGAAGCCGGTCGGCGCATAGGTCATGTGGCTCATCGCAGCGGCATTCATTTCCGCAACCGCGGCCTTTTCCGCCGCCAGATCCGGCGCTTCGAACCACTTGTCACGGGCCGCTTCCACTGCATCATCCTTGGGCCAGCCAAACCAGGCGCCATCGCCATGGGCGCGAAGCGCAAGATAGGCCGCCGGATTGATGCAATCCGCACCCGCATGCCAGGTGTGGAAGATGTGCCAGCCGCCCTGACCGGGCGGGGATTTGGAAGCGCGGCGCTGACCAACGGTACCCCAATCAGTCGCCACAAAGTCCACATTCATGCCGATGGAGCGCAGCAACGCATTGGTCACTTCACCCATGGCCTTCAGCGGCGCCTGATCCTGCCCAACCAGTACCGTAATGGGCTGGCCATTATAGCCGGCTTCACGCAGCAGCGTACGTGCGGCGGCAACATTGCGCGGGCCCTTCAGGATATCACCGCCGGCTTCCGTATAAAGCGGCGTGCCCGGCGTGAAGAAGGAAGGCAGCGTCTGCCACAGCGCCCGGTCATCACCGACCACCGCGCGCATATAGTCTTCCTGGTTCAAGACCATCGCAACCGCACGGCGCGCCCGCACATCGTTGAAGGGCGCATGCAAATGGTTGAAGCGGAAGGAACCGATATTGCCAAGCGGGTCGGCGATATCCACGCGCACATTGCGGTTGCGGCGCAGCGCCGGGATCAAATCGGTCAGCGGGGTTTCCCACCAATCGATTTCATTGTTCATCAGCGCCGCCGAAGCCGTGGCCGGGTCTGGCATAATGATCCATTCAATGCGGTCCACACCCATGCGCTTGCCGCCCGCCAACCATGACGGAGGTTCATTGCGCGGCACATATTGTTCAAAACGCGTGAAGACCGCGCGGGCACCGGGGACCCATTCATTGCGCACAAAGCGCATGGGGCCGGAACCGACGAATTCCGTGACCTGCTGGAAGGGATCGGTACGCGCGATACGTTCCGGCATCATGAAGGCCATTGGCGTATTGTTCTTGCCAAGCGCCAGCAGCATCTTGGGATAAGGCGCCTTCAGGCGCCAGCGGAAGGTGCGGTCATCCACCGCCACCAATTCTTCCTGGATCGCGCGGATCATCTGGCCCATGCCATCGCGCACCGCCCAGCGATTGAGGCTGGCGACGCAATCGGCCGCGGTTACGCGCGTGCCATCATGCCACATCAGCCCTTCACGCAGACGGAAGGTCCAGACCTTGCCATCAGAGGAAACTTCCTCGCTTTCCACCATCTGGCGCTTGGCTTCCAGCTTGTCATCGAAGCCATAAAGCGTGTCCCACACCAGGGCGGCGGCATTGCGCACCACATATTGCGTGCCCCAGATGGGGTCGAAATTGGCCAGATTGGCCTGTGGCACGAAGCGCAGCGTGCGCGCGGCAGCGCCCTGCGCCAGCGCCGGGGCGGAAAGCCCGCCCACACCCGTCAGCGCCGCAACGCCGGCTGTTGCCTTGAGGAAGTTTCTACGATCCATCTCCCGTCTCCCATTCCATGTTCGGGGCAGCCCAAACTGCCCAGTTGAAAATCACTTTGCATCATAGAGTGGCAAAGCAGAGCCCAGCACCCCGCTTAGCCTGCTTTGAGTGCGGCGCAAATAGCCGGGATCCTCCCTGGCACTAAGCCGACCCCGAAAATGAATGCATGGGCCATGCCAGTGGACCGCGCCATGGCCGCGCCTGGGGTGGCTAGGCCACCCCTGCCCTTCAGCCCCGCCTGATGCCCCAATAAAGTGCCAGGCCCGGCACGCGCCCGGTCAGATTGGCGCGCAAGGCCGTCATGGATTTGTATGAACCAAGCGGAATATAGGGCAGTTCATCCATCGCCACCGTCTGCATATCCCGCGCAATGGCCTGCTGCGCGGCAAGGTCTGGCGCGTCGAACCAGGCATCGCGCAATTCCTCAAGCCGCGGGATATCCGGCCAGCCGAACCAGGCATTGGTGCCATTGCCGCGCAGCGGGAAATGCGCCGCCGGATCGGCAAAATCGAAAGACGAGAAGGAGGTAAACAGCATGGACCAACCGCCACGCTCCACCGGCTCCCGCGAGGTACGCCGCTGCACCGTGGTGCCCCAATCGCTCAAGACAATGTCGGCATTGAAGCCAAGCCGGCGCACCAGATCGGCACCCACCTGCGTGAGTGCGGCCGGCACCAGAATATCCGTCGGGCCGATCAGCCGCATGGTCTGGTTGGTGTAGCCCGCATCACGCATCAAGGCCCGTGCGCGGTCAATGCTGCGCGGCCCCATGAGTGGCGCGAGGCCCGCATCATTCGCAAGCGGTGTGCCCGGCGTGAACATGCCAACGCCCGTGGTAAAGAGTGACGCATCCGTGCCGACCGAGGCCTGCATGAAATCCTGCTGGCTGATCGCGGGCAGCAGCGCCTGGCGCAGCGCCTTGTTGCTGAAGGGCGCATGCGCATGGTTGAAGCGGAGAATGCCGGTCAGCGGCAGCGGGTCAATCGCTTCTATCACCACTTGCCGGTTGCGGCGCAAAAGTTGCTGCACTTCCGGCGGCGGCTGTTCGTACCAGTCAATCTCGCCGGTTTGCAGCGCAGCCGCCGCTGTCGCGGCATCTACAATGATGTGCCATTCCACGCGATCAAAATGCGCGATTTTCGGCCCGGCGGTCAGGCTTGGTGCGCCGGTTTGCACGGGCACGTAATCGGCGAAGCGTTCATAAACCACCAGGCTGCCGGAATTGAATTCATTGGCCTTGAAGCGGAAGGGGCCGGAACCGATGGCCTCGCGCACCTGTTGGAAGGGATCGGTCTTGGCGAGCCGCTCCGGCATGATGAAGGCAGGGCTATTGGAAACCTGGGCAAGCGCATGAAAGAGCAGCGGGAAGGGTTTTTTCAAGCGGAAGCGGATGCGCATGTCATCCACCACCAGAATATCATCCGTGACGGTCGCAAGCTTCTGGCCGAAGGGGTTGCGCCGCATCCAGCGTTGCAGGCTTGGCACCACATCCTGCGCGCGCACCGGTTCCCCATCATGAAACTTGAGGCCAGGGCGCAACGTGATCGTGACGCTGCGCCCGCCATCATCGCTGCTATGGCCGGCGGCCATTTGTGGCTGCGGGCGGAATTGCGCATCCATCCCATAGAGGGAATCAAATACCATATGCCCGAAATTGCGGGTGATATTGGCCGTGGTCCAAATGGGATCGAGGCTGGTGAGGTTCGCCTGCGGTACCATTTTCAGCACGCGATTTTGCGCGGGCTGCGCAATGGCAAAGGATGGCAGCGTGTTTACTGCTGCAGCGGCACCTGCTGCGGCGCCAAGTTTGAAGACATCGCGTCTTTGCATCAGAACCCCCTATTGATTTCTTTGTATCAGACCCGCTTGCGGCGGGCGGCGCAAGCGCCGTTTGGCCTCAGCCCGGCTTGTGGCCGAAGCCCAAGGCCGGTTCCTGGGCAGTATCAATCCAGATTGCCTTGCTTTGCGTCAGCTCGGCCAGAACCTCCTGCCCCGAGGAGCGGCCATGGCCAGAGGCGCCAAAGCCGCCAAAAGGCACCGAGACATGGATGGTGCGATAGCCATTCACCCAAAACGTCCCTGCCCTGACCCGAGCCGCCACGCGATGCGCCCGGCCCAAATCACGTGTCCAGACCGCACCGGCCAAGCCAAAGGGCGTGGCATTGGCCAGTGCGATGGCCTCATCCTCATCATCGAAGGGGATGGCAGCGACGACGGGGCCGAAGATTTCCTCCTGCGCTGGGCGCGCCTCATTGGAAAGCCCGGCGAGCAAGGTGGGCGGCACCCAAAAACCGCCTTCCGGTAATGCGCCTGGCCGCGCCGCCGCCATGACCGCAGCACCGGAAGCGGCGCCTGCCGCGAGCAATTCGCGCACATGGGCGAATTGCCGCGCATTGGCCACAGGGCCCATTTCGGTCGTGGCATCCAAGGGATCGCCGAGCCGAATACGCCGCTGTGCTTCGGCAAGTGCGGCGACAAAGCGATCATGCAGGTTGCGCTGCACCAGAAGCCGCGATCCCGCGACACAGGATTGCCCGCTGCCGGCATAGATCGCCTGCTGCGCGCCCTGGATGGCGCTGGCGAAATCCGCATCGTCGAAAACGATATTCGCACTTTTGCCGCCGAGTTCGAGCAAGCTGGGCAGGCCGCGCGCGGCGGCCGTTGTGGCCACGGCGCGGCCCGCCGCGACACCGCCGACAAAGACCACCTTCGCGATTTCGGGGGCGGCAAGCAAAGCCGCACCCGTCCCCTGCCCCGGCCCGGCGATCACCTGAAACAGGCCGCGCGGCAGCCCGGCCTTTTCGCCAAGCAACCCAAGCGCCAGTGATGTCAGCGGGGTGAATTCCGATGGCTTCAGCACGACCGCATTGCCCGCGGCCAAAGCGGGAAAGACATTCCAGCCGGCGGTGAAAATCGGCGCATTCCAAGGCGTGATGGCCAGCACCACGCCGAGCGCTTCGCGTTTCACCATGACGGTATGACCAGATGGTACGGGGATGATGCGGCCTTCGATCTTGTCGCACCAACCGGCCCAATACTCCGCCATTTCCGCAACGCGAGCCACTTCAGCCCGCGTATCGCGCAAGGGCTTGCCGGTTTGCGCTGATTCCAGGCGCGCCAGGTTTTCCGCGTTTTGGCGAAGCAAGGGCGCGATGGCCCAAAGGCGGCGGCCACGCTCCGCGCCGCTCAGCGCTTGCCAGGCGTGCTGAGCGCGCGCGGCGCTGCTGGTGGCTTGCGCGACAAGGCCAGGGCCAGCGCTGGTATATTCCAGCAGTGCCGCGCCGGTTGTCGGGTCCTGCAAGGTGATGGTGCTGCCATCACCGGCGATGATCTCGCCATCCACCAGGCTGCCCGTGCGCCCGCCCAAAAGCGCGGTGACCTCCTCGGCAAGGACGGTTTTGGCACTGAAGGGGCTCATGGCTTGACTCCTGCGAAAAGCGTGGCCGAAAGACGGTTGAAATCGGCATCATCCGGCACGGCCTCACGCAATTCCTGCCACAGCGCAGCGGCGCGGCCAGTGGCTTCCAGGGTCACGTCCAATTCCCGCGCCAATTCCAGCGCCAGGCCCACATCCTTGCGCATCAGCCCGGCGCTAAAGCCCGAGTCAAAGCTGCCAGGGATGATCCAGCGCGGCCAATTCACCTCGGTCACCGCGGATCGGCCAGAGGCGCCATTCAACAACGGCAAAAGCGCTTCCGGCGCCACCCCGGCGGCGGCGCCGAGGCGCAGCGCCTCACCGGCCGTCACCAAATGGCTTGCGACGAGCAGGTTGTTCACAAGCTTCGCCACCTGCCCCGCCCCGGATGGCCCGATATGCAATAGCCGCGCGGTGAGGTGTTGCAGGATGGGTGTGGCGCGTTCCAGGGCAGCGGCATCGCCGCCCACCATCATGGCCATGCTGCCCGCCGCGGCACCCGCCGGACCACCCGAGACCGGCGCATCAAGATAAAAAACGCCCTGCGCTTTGGCCTGTTCCGTAAAACCGCGCACGGCGCGTGGCGAAAGGGTGGAGGTATCAATGATCACGGCGTCTTGGGGCAAGGCGGGCAGTATTGGCGCGAGTACCTCGGCCACCGCGGCATCATGCGGCAGGGACAGGATGGTCATGTCCGCGACACTTCCGGCGAGATCAGCGCCAATCATCGCACCTGCTTGCCGCGCGGTATCTCGCTTGGTGGGGTCCAGATCCCAGGCGCGCGGCTGGTGGCCCATCGCCAAAAGCCGCTTGAGCATCGCCATGCCCATATTGCCGAGACCAATCACAGCGACCATGCGCGCTTCCCTTCAGGCCAGGATTTTTCGGTGCCATGTGATAGCGCCGGAACCGCATGAGGGCCAAGGCGGTTTGCCCCACCCCGCTTTCCTGCGTTACAGGCGCGCATGGCAGTGCAAGCGATCCTCACCCGCATTGAAGGCATGATCGGCGCGGCACGCTTTGGCGTGCTGATGGAATTTCTGCGCTTTGGTGTGGTGGGCACCATCGGTTTCGTGGTGGATACCGCAGTGCTTTATGCGGGGCTGGCGCTTGGGCTCGGGCTTTATGGCGGGCGCGCGGTGTCCTACCTGGTGGCGGCGACCACGACCTGGGCGCTCAATCGCGTTTGGACATTCCGCGGGCGCGGCGATGGCCCCGTGCACCAGCAATGGGCGCTGTTCCTAGTGGTCAATCTGGTGGGCTTTGCGATGAATTACGGCACCTATGCCGCGTTGATTGCATTTGTGCCGGTAGTGGCGGCGCATCCCGTGCTGGGTGTCGCTGCTGGGGCGATTGCGGGGATGTTCGGGAATTTCGTGCTCTCGCGCCAATTGGTGTTTCGCGCGCGGGGTTAGGCGCGATGGGGTGATGTGCCCCACCGCGCCATTCAGATTTTAGCTCCGCACGAAGCTGCAGCCACCGTCAGCAAGTGGACGGAAAGCGTTATTCGCCTCGGTCGTTTGCAGCAGCTTGTAATAGTCAAACACGCCGCGGCTTTCCTCAGGCTTTTTCACCTCAAACAAATAGGCCGGGTGCAGCTTGCGGCCATCGGCGCGGATGGTGCCGGGGCCGAAGCAATCATCGTCACAGGGAATGGCCTTCATGCGCGAAACCGTGGCCGCGCCGCTTTGCTTGGCCTGCGCCACGCCCATATCGGCAACCGTCTTCAGGTAATGCAGCACCGCCGCATAGCCACCGGCGTGATTCATGCAGAGCGCATTCTGCCCGATATTGGGCCGCACACGGGCCGAGAAGGCGCGGGTGCGATCATTCAAATCCCAATAAAACGTTTCGGTGCAGATCAGCCCTTGCGTGGTGGCAAGCCCCAAGGAATGCACATCCGGCAGGAACATCAGCAGGCTGGCAAGCTTGATGCCCCGGCGCATAAGCCCAAATTCTGCCGCCTGCTTGATGCAGTTGATGGTGTCACTGCCGGCATTGGCGAGCCCGATAACCTTGGCGCGCGAGGCCTGCGCCTGCACCAGGAAGGCCGAGAAATCGGTCGTGCCCGGGAAGGGTGTGCGCACCTGGCCAAGCACGCGCCCGCCGGCATTGCGCACGAAGTTCGCCGTGTCGCGTTCCAGGGCATGGCCGAAGGCGTAATCGGCCGTAATGAAATACCAGCTATCGCCCCCCGCGCGCACCGTGGCACCGCCGGTGGAATTGGCCAGCATCCAGGTATCATAGGTCCAGTGAACGGTATTCGGCGTGCAAGCACGCCCTGTCAGATCCGAAGTGGCCGAGGTCGTGTTTAGGAAGACCTTGTTCTTGTCACGAATGATTTCATTGGCCGCGAGCGCCACGGAAGAGGCCCCGCCATCAACCACGACATCAACGCCGTCACGGTCAATCCATTGCCGCGTGAGGTTGGAACCGACATCGGGACGATTCAGATTATCGCCATAGAGCACTTCGATATTGAAGCCGCGATTGCTCATCTCCGCAGCCGCCTGGCGTACGCAGGCCAATTCCGTAGGTCCACTCACATCGCGATAGGTGCCGGAAAAATCCGTCAGCAGCGCGATCTTGATGGTATTCGCGGCCTGCGCCTTCGCGCTCCGCCAGGGCAGGCCACCAATGCCGGTGCCAATGCCCGCGCCGGCCGCGAGGGCCGTGCGACGTGTTACTTTCATGAGCTTTCCTCCCAAAACGGTTCGAAGCCTTTGCGGCTGAACGAAGGCTACGCCTTCTACATGGAAGGTAAAGCCCCCTGCCCCGAGACGCGTCAGGCGCCCTGCAATTGCACTTTTTCTTCGGATTTTTCGGCGGCGTGGTGGAAATTGGCGCGCTGATAGCCAGTCATGAAATCGGGATAGGTGATGGGTTCCATCCGGCTTGGCGCAGCATCAGCGGTGATTGGCTTCATGACAGCGCGATAATTCGCATCCATGAAAAACGGGATCGCATAGCGTTCGCGGCCAGAGCGATTGATCACGCGATGCGGGGTCGCGAGGAAGCGATTATCCGTCCAGCGCCAGAGCATCATCCCGCCATTGATCAGGAGTGCGCCTTCAGGTGCCGGCGCATCCAGCCAGCGCCCATCCGGCAGCCGGAGCGAGAGGCCCGGCACCTTGTTCTGCGCCAGAATGGTCATGAAGCTTGTGTCCATATGGGGTGCGATACCGAATTCATTCTCGGGCGCTGTTGGCTCCTGCGGCGGGTAATGGGACATCCGCAGCGTGAACATGGGTTCCTGAAAGAAGGGCGCGAAGTAATCCGCCGGCAGGTCAAGTGCACGGGCATAAATCGGCAGAAGCGAAAGCCCCAAGCCTTCAAATGCGGCGCAGGCCTTCAGGATGTTTTCCCGAAAGCCCGGCAAAGCCGGCCATTGATTGGCTCCGCGAAAGCGCACCTTGTCCAGAACGTCGGGATGGTCCGCGGGCAGGTCACGCTTGAAGAACACGGCCTCATTCGCGTTGGGTAGCGCCACTTCGCCCACCGCATTCACGCGCGTGGTGGCGCCCCGCATGGGCATATAGCCGATATTATGTTCATTGATCTTGAGCGCGAGCTTCGCATCCAAAGGCTGCGCATGGAAGCGCGCTGCCTCGGCGAAGGTTTGATCCAGCAGCTCTTGCGGGATGCCGTGATTGCGCACGAAGTAAAAGCCCACCTCGGTAAAGGCGTGGCGCAGTTCCTGGCCAAGTTGTTCAAGCGCACCGGCCGCGCCCGCGCGCAAAGGGGCAAGGTCGAGTACGGGAATGCTGTCGGCCATGGCGATTTATCCCTGCGTAATGGCAGGCAGCATCATGCCTCACGCGCGAGCACGCAAGGGGCAGACTTCAATTGGCCGAGCGGCTCAAATCCCAAAGATTGGGCACGCTTTTGTTGTCATAGCCTGAGATGAAATATTCGGGCTGGCTAGTTTCGGCATTGAACATGGCGCGCTTCACCGCACCAATATTGGCGCCATAGACATGGATGCTGATGCTGGTGCGCCCTTCCACGGCATTTTCCACGCGATGCGTGTCGTAGCTATCGCTGCTGAGCACCACCACATCGCCGCGCCTGGCGCGATCAACCCGGCCCGGGCGCATCGGCCCACCATTCGGGTCTGCGACCATTTCGGTCGAAATCTCCTCACCCTGATGCACGCCAACCAGGCCCCAGACGGTGTGGTTATGGACCGGCGTCTGTTGCCCTGGCCCCCATACGAAGCAGACGACCGAAAACCGCTGTTGCGGATCGCAATGCAGGAGCAATTGCCGATAGGTATCGGTTGGCGCGGTAAACTCCGGCGGCAACCAATTATCGGAAAGCACAAGCTTGCGGAGCAAGCCTGGCGCCTCCTTCAGGAAAAGGGCCTCATCGCCACCCGCATCGGCCAAGGCTGTCATGCCGCGGACGAAGTCTCGCAAGGGGGCGATGTCTTGAATAAGGGTGCTTCCGTTGTCCATGCCTGTGAGGATTGAGTATTTTGAGTCGAAATGCAACCATTAGTTTCATATTTTTTAAGAAACCTCCGCCGTGAGGACAATTCGGCCCGTCACCTTGCCATCTTTCAACCTATTGAGCGCTGTGTCGGCTTGATTAAACGGCATACGGGTAATCGGAATGCCCGGCAAACCACCTTTTTGGGCGATGCCGACCAATTCCCGCAACTCCTTGACATTGCCCACATATGAACCCTGGATCGTGAGCGCGCGCATCGGCATGACCGGTAGCGGGACAGCCAATTCCCCGCCAAAAAGCCCCACCTGCACCAGCTTGCCGCCCTTGCGCAGCGCATCAAAGGCGCTCCGCGCTGTCTCCGTCCCGTTCACCAGGTCAATAATGGCGCGCACCGGGCCGCCACAGGCATCCATGATGCGCTTGGCTGTGCCGGCATCCCCGCCCTGGACGATATCGGTCGCCCCTTCCTGCCTGGCCGCTTCCAGCTTGGCGGGGCTGACATCCACCACCACGATTCGCCGATGGCCCTTGGCCTTCAGCACAGCAATCGCATTCAGCCCTAGCCCGCCCGCGCCAATCAGGACAATCGGCTCATCTGCCGGCATCGGCATGACCTTGTTGATGGCGCTGAACACCGTAATGCCCGAACAGGCATAGGTCGCGGCCAAGGCGGGATCGAGGTTACCCACCGGCACCAGATGCCGCGGCTCGGGCGCCAGCACATGCGTCGCATAGCCACCATGCTGATAAACGCCGAGGCTTTTCGGCGTGAGACACATGTTATCCTCATCGGCGAGACAGGCGTCGCAGGTCCCACACCCCACCCAGGGGAAGACCACCATGTGATCGCCAACCTTAAGGCCCGCGCCATTGGCGTCTGGCCCCCATTTCAGCACGCGGCCGACAATTTCATGCCCCATGGCGAGCGGGAGTTTCACCCCGCGATCTGACAGCTTCAGATAACCGCGCGAACCGAGGTCATAGCCGCCTTCCCAGATATGCAGATCGGAATGGCAAACCCCCGCATGGGTGATTTCCAGCAGCACCTGCTTTCCGGTGGGTTCCGGCGTTGGGATATTGATTTCCTGAAGGGGCTTACCCGCTTCAGTTACGGCCCAGGCACGCATGGCTGTCTTCCTCATGTTTCTCGTGTTGGAAGCATGGGAACAAGCTTGGGGCTTGCGGTCAAGCGGCGCCGCGCGATGGCCGAAGTAGGGTTGTTTTGACCGCACACGAAAGCTGCCTAAGATGCGCTTCTCAACCGGAGAGAGAAGCGAACATGAATAACCCATGGGGCCAGGGCGCTGCCGGCGGCATTGGCGATTTGCTGGGCGCCATGATGGGGGGCGGTTCGGCTGAAGGACTCGCTTCCCTGGTTGGCAAGCTGCAACAGGGCGGACTTGGTCAGGAAGTGGAAAGTTGGGTCGGCACCGGCGAGAATATGCCTGTAGCGCCGGAAAGGCTGGCCCAAGCCTTTGGCAGCAATGAATTAGCCGGCCTTGCCCAGCAATTCGGCGGCGGCGCGGCTTCGGACGGCGCCATGGCAGGCATCCTCGCGCAGCTTTTGCCTGCGGTGATCAATGGCATGACGCCCCAGGGACGCCTGCCACAATCAGAAACCGATATGGGCGGCGGGCTAGGCGATGTGCTTGGCAATGTTCTGTCCGGGATGATGGGTGGGCAGCAACAACAGCCGCAAGGCGGCCTGATGGATATGCTTGGGCCCCTGATGGGTGCCATGGCCGGCGGGCCGCAGGCTCAGCAGGGCGGCGGCTTGGCCGGTTTGCTCGGCGGCCTGCTTGGTGGTGCTGGTGCGGCGGCGGCGGGCATGGCTGGCAAGGGCGGCAAGGCGCTGCCGCCCGGCGATGTTCTGCCAAGTAAGTTCGATGCGCTTGGCGGTGGCAGCAAGGGCGGCCGTTCACGCTAGGAGTGTTTTGCGTTCACTTGGGTTCACGCAACCCGCTCTACATTGTTGTTTTTCGAGCATCTTCACACGGTCAGATGATTCCATCTGAAAGTGATTTGCTCTAAAAGCTGCGTTCTTGGACAGGCGGCTTGCGTGGCTTGGGTGCCACGGCCGCCGGCCTTCAATCCGGGCGGATATTATTCTCCCGTACCACCCTGCCCCAGGTCGCGATCTGGGCAGAGAGGAATTGCATGAAGGCAGCCTCCCCTTGCGGATTGAGGTCAATGCCGAGAGCCAGGATACGCTGGCGCAGTTCCGGCACTTCCAGCGCCTTACGCACCGCTGCTTCCATGCGCGCCTTAATCGCCTCTGGCAGCCGCGCGGGGCCGAGGAAGCCCCAGAAGGCCCGCGAATCAATGCCAGTGAGGCCGAGTTCGGCCATGCTCGGCACATCCGGGATATTGGGGCTGCGCGTGGCACCCGTTTGCGCGAGGGGCACCAGCGTGCCGGCATCAATATGAACGCCAATGGCGGGGCGGGATGCGATCGGCAAATCCACCTCACCCGCCGCAGCCGCGACCGCCAGCGGCCCGCCGCCGCGATAGGGCACATGCACTAGCTTGAAATCGCCCGCGCGTTGGATGAGCTCCATGGTCAAATGCGCGAGACTGCCATTGCCGATAGTGCCGTAGGTGATGGTATCCGGCCTTGCCTTTGCGGCCGCCACCACATCGGCGAAGTTGCGATAGGGGCGTGTGCGATGCGCGGTCAGCACCATGGGCGCGGTGCCGAACAGCAAAAGCGAGGTTAAATCACGTTCGGTATCGAAACCCATATTCGGGATAAGCGCCGGATTGACTGCATGTGTATCAAAGACGATCAGCCAGGTATTGCCATCGGGCGCGGCGCGCGCGACCTGCGCGGTGCCGAGCGAGCCAGATGCACCCGGGCGACTTTCAACAATGAAGGGCACGCCAAATTCGGCCTGCAAATGCGGTTGCAGCAGCCGCGCCAAAGCATCGGTGGAACCCCCCGGCGGAAAGGGCACC
This sequence comes from Roseomonas sp., assembly GCA_020249505.1. Lineage (GTDB taxonomy): Bacteria > Pseudomonadota > Alphaproteobacteria > Acetobacterales > Acetobacteraceae > Neoroseomonas. The sequence goes on from JADCFN010000028.1 coordinate 188,665, forward strand.
ACGATGCGGATCGGGCCGCTTGGCCAGGAGCCTTGCGCGCCGGCGATATGCGGCGCGGCAAGCATGGCCGGCATGGCGGCCAGGATGGTGCGTTTGGTGAACATGTGAATTTCCCGGAATTTGTTGTCTTTATGTTTTTGGCGCGGGCGGTATTGCCTTGGCCGCCATCAGCGCGCGCCTGATTTCGGCTTCCGCCTTGTCCAATTCTACCGCTGCATCGGCGCGTTGGGCGCGGGCGCGTTCGGCGATTGTCAGGCTGTCTTCAATGGTTGCGACCAGCAACTGATTGGCCTGCTTCACCGCCGCCAGATCGAACACGCCGCGTTCGATCTCATTCCGCGCTTCGGCATTGCCCTGGCGCAGCCTCTCGGCATTCGCGGTCAGCAATTGATTTGTCAGGTCATTCGCCTGCTTCAGCGTCTGCCCCGCATCGCGCATGCGCTGGATGGCGAGTGCTTGGGCAAGCTGCTGGCGCCACAGCGGCACGGTATTCGCCACCACGGATTGGATCTTCGCCGCCAAGGCCTTGTCATTTTCCTGAATGAGCCGGATGGAAGGCAGGGCCTGCATCGCGACTTGCCGCGTAAGGCGCAGATCATGAATGCGCCGATCAAGCTCATCGCGCGCCGCGCGCAGATCGCGCAGCTTCTGCGCGGCCAGCATATCGCCTGACGTCGCCTTGGTTTCAGCTTCTGGGATCGCCGTGCTGTCCGTGTTCTTCAGCACGATCTCGCCGGCCGCGATGTGATCGCCAAGGCCATGGAACCAATCAAGCGTGGCGCCATAAAGCCGTTCAAGCTTTTCGACATCTTCCAATAGCCGCGTGCGATGGGCGTCCAGCTTGTCGCCAATCGCCTCCACCTGGTCCTTCAGCCCTTCGTAGCGGCTGACGACCTGTGCGGCTTCCGCCCCCGCCTTGTTGAACATGCGCGCGAAAAAACCCGGCTTCTCCGCAAGGCCCGAAACATCAAAGCCGCGCAAGGTCGTGAGCAGGTTGCCGAGCGTCTGCCCCGCCTCCCCCGCTTCGCGATTTTTCGCCCCTTCCAACATGGCATCGGCGGCGGCCGAAGCACGGGTTTGTGCTTCCTGCCCGAAGCGGAGCACCGCGGCGGGGTCCGTCACGTCAAGCTGGGCGGCAAGGCGTTCAACCTCGGCCCGGCGCTCTTCGGGAGTGGTGATGATGTCGCTCATGAATAGCCTTCCTCGCGCAGCCGATCGGCCAGCACCTTGACTTGAATATCGAGTGCCGCGCTTTCCTCTGCGCGGAGATCATCGCGCAAGCGCCGTGCGGCGGCTTCCAGATCACGCAGCAGCGCACCAAGCGCGGCCGGCGGCGTGGCACCGGCTTCAAGGCGCGACGCGATGCGTTCCAGCCCATCCAAATGCACCACCAGGAAGCGGCGCGCGCGGGCAATGCCCTCGGGTCGTTCTTCCAGGTCATCCAGCACCTGGCCTATGGCTTGCGCTACCGGGATCAGGCGCGGTTCATTGCCGCGCGCCGCGATGCCTTCAATGCCGGCCAGCCTGATGCGCGCATCCGAAAGCGGGCCAGAAGGTGGCGGCGGCGGCGCGGGCGGCGCCACTTCCGGGATTTCGGCATAAAGCAGCCGTGTGCCGCCCCAGGCGCCAAGCGCGAAAAGCAAGCCAATGATCGGCCCTGCCCCGGCGCCAAGCCCGGTGGCGAGGCCGGCCGCCACCCCCATCAGCACGGCAGCGCGCTTGGCGTCGCCGCGCCTGCCGCGCTTCATGATGCGCGCGGCGATGAAGGGCAAACCAATGCCAAGCAGGCAGCCGATCAGCCCTGTCTGGCGCATCGCAAAAAGGTTGAAGAAAGCCGCCGGCACCAGCGCGAGGCCCATCATGGGCAGTAGCCAAAGGCGCCAGAAGCTATTCACAGCCCAAACACCGAAGCAACCGCGCGCCACAGTGCCAGCAAGCCCGCCAGCGCCATGGTGCCGCCAAGCAGCATGAAGCCAAGCCAGCGCTTCAGGGCCAGCGGAAGGCTTGGGGTTGGAGGCGCCGGCAGGGGCGCGTTGCGTCTTTCGTTCACGCGGCCTTACATCGCCTTTGGGCAGCAGCCTATCAAGACCAGCCCAGAAGGACTTGCGCAATGAAACAGGTCACCTGCGTCGGAGACGGGCTGATCGGCGAAACGCCGGCAGTGATCGCCGCAGGTATCGGCGCCGCCGCCAGCATGGAAGCACGCGCCGCGCGGGCGCCACGGCAAGGGGGGCGCTGGGCTTGAGCATTGGCGGTGCGAGACATGCCGCCCGCCTTAAAGAGGCTTGGCTAGCATCATGCGCCAAGGCTCACCCTAGTGATCCGGTCGCTAATAACTTTTTCCTACAACAGGATGAATCGGCCGGCCAAACACAGGGCTAGGTTGTGTGGACACTTATTTATCTTAACCACAGTATGGTAGCTGCGAGTGTCACGACGGCGAGGTAGTTTCTTGCTGTTTTTTCGTAACGCGTTGCGACGCGCCGGAATTGCTTTAGCCGGCTGAAGCAGCACTCGATCAAATGACGCTGCGCGTAGAGATGCCTGTCAAAAGGATGCTTTTTCGCGCGGGATGGGTTGTTCGGAATAACGGCGATGGCGTCTTTTTCCGCAATAGCTTCGCGTAGTGGATCAGCATCGTAGGCGGCATCGGCGATAAAAACATCGGCGGGAAGCCCCTCAATGAGCCCATGGGCCTGAGGGCAATCCCCACGTTGGCCCCCAGTGAGGACAAATCGCACCGGGCCGCCCAAACCGCGTACAGCCATGTGGATTTTCGTGCTCAACCCGCCGCGCGAACGGCCCAGGGCCTGATCTTCAGCCCCCCCTTTTTCGCGCCGGAAGCGTGTTGATGGGCGCGAATGATGGTGCTGTCCACGATCAGGTATTCAAAATCCGGATCGTCAGCCATGGCTTCAAAAATGCGAAGCCAAACACCCTTTTGGCTCCAGCGGCTAAAACGACGGAATACGCTGTTCCACTCGCCAAAGGCTTCCGGTAGATCGCGCCACGGTGAACCAGTGCGCACAATCCATAGCACCCCTTCAACAAACATGCGGTTATCGCGCCCAGTCGAACCTTTCTGATCAGGGCGACCAATAATCAATGGCGCCATCCGTTCCCAGGCATCGTCGCTCAATACCAGCCGGTCGAAAACTCCCATAGGTGCCCCCAAAAAGCACCTTGAATCACATATCAGAAAATTGGGGAATCCCTAGAGTCCACACAACCTAGTGGTTCGCGGGGGTAGTTTTAGATCGGGAAAGGTTAGCATGAACCGCACCGATAGGCGGGCCTAAATCTCTCGCAATGGGTTTGGGTTTGTTCGAGGCATAATCCTCACACAGAACCTAGGATCGAAGGAGAAAAGGCCTGCGCCCTTGTTGCTATTTCACTGCTGTTCATGCGCTTGAGGCACGCATAGTTACCCCCAAACCCATAAGACTTATTCCCCAACCTGGGGCGACCGGTCTCCTGCCTGGAGCCGCGAGAAACACGGCGATTTTTGCGTTGCTGAAGGATGCCGCACAAGTCTTTGATTTCATTGGTGGGCGCACAAGGATTCGAACCTTGGACCCGCTGATTAAGAGTCAGCTGCTCTACCAACTGAGCTATGCGCCCGGCGGCCAGGGCAGACCCCGGCGCAACCAAGGCGCGCTTCATACCGCCCGGGGCGGTTTTGTCCAGCCCCTTAGCTGGCGGCGGCCATCAGGCGCCTTCCATGGATGAACCCATAGGTCGGGAAATGCGTCCCCCCAAAATCATCAGCCGGCGGATACCAAACCCGCACAAGGGACCAGTCGCCTCGGGGGGAGACATCCAGCACCGGCTGATCCCGCGCGATCTGTCCCCGCGCCCGACCGCTGGACCAATTCGCGTGATCCACGCGGATTTCGCGGCCGGAAACCACGCGCGAAACCACCGCCAAATGCCCCTGAGGGTTGCGGCTGGTGCGCTGGAAGACCAGCACACTGCCAGATTGGGGTGCCCCAGACCGCTCATATTGCCCAGCCGCGGCGTGCCACCATTGCCAAGCATCACCGTTGATGCGCAGCCCTGAACGTTCCCGCGCGAATGGCACGCAGGACATATCTCCGCCCGCATAGCCAGGCACGCCAGACCGCGCGCCCATGCGCCCGGAAGCACAGCCGGCGAGTGCGAATAACAACCCCATCGTGACCATGCGGCGCATGATCGCGAACCCCCTTAATGTCCCCGGCCGGGATTCTACCAAAACCACCGCGATTTGCATCGAAAAAACGCAACAAAAAAGGCGCCCTCGTTACCAGGGGCGCCCCTTCACAAAAACCCAGCTATCACACCGGGGTGAACATGAAGGCCGGCGGGCCATCCCCCTGGGTCGGTTTGAAGACCAGCTTCACCTTCTGGCCGATCTTCAAACTATCCAGATCGCAATCCACGATATTGGTGAAAACGCGGATGCCTTCATCCAGTTCCACGTAAGCGACGCAATAGGGTTCCTTGGTGCGCATCACTGTGAAGGTATAGATGCTGCCCGTGCCCTTGGCTTCCACCAATTCGATATTGTTGGAAAGCGTGAAGGGCGAACAGCCGCGCGGATACCAGAAGAACTTGCCGGTATCATTGCATTTGCCGATCAGCAGCTTGCCGGCGCGCGCGCCATCAAAGAAGGGCTGATTGGTCGGGTCCGTCTTGATTTCCGGCAGGGCCCTGTTGAATGCCATGGTGGCCATATCGCTTACTCCCTTTCCAGAATGACGGTGGCGCTGCCATGGCGCGTACCAAGCAAGCCGCCCGTGCCATGCGCGAGTGCCAAAGTGCAGCCAGGCACCTGCACCTTGGGGTGCGCTTCATGGCGCAATTGCCTGACGGCCTCGATCACCTTGGTCATGCCGCCACGATTGGCTGGGTGGTTGTTGCAAAGCCCGCCGCCATCCGTATTGAAGGGCAGCTTGCCCACGCCGGAAATCAGATTGCCGTCGGCGACAAACTTCCCGCCTTCGCCCTTTTTGCAGAAGCCAAGGTCTTCCAACTGGATCAGCACCGTGATGGTGAAGCTGTCATAGATGGAAGCGTATTGAATATCTTTCGGCGTCACGCCCGCTTCTTCGAAAGCGCGCGGTCCTGACCAGACAGCGCCGGAATAGGTCAAATCCGTATAGCCGGCATTCTGGTTCTTGGTGGCTTCCCCGTGGCCCTTTACCTTCACCAAAGGCCGCTTCAGGGATTTCGCGATTTCGGGGCGCGTGACAATCAGCGCGCCGCCGCCATCGGAAATCACGCAGCAATCCAGCCGGTGCAGCGGGTCTGACACCATGGGTGAATTCACCACATCTTCCACCGTCACCACCTTGGGCAACATGGCATGCGGGTTGTGCTGCGCATGATGCGAAGCCGCCACCTTGATCCAGGCGAGCTGTTCGGATGTTGTGCCATATTCATGCATGTGGCGCATGGCGCACATGGCATAGGCATTGGCGACCGTGCGACCATAGACAATCTCAAACGGATCATCAGGCACATTCACGCCCCAGGAACGCGGCGCGGTGCCGGTGGCCATGGCTTCGGCGCGCGGGCGCCCGGCCAGCGTGATCAGCGCAATATTGCACTTGCCGAGCGCAATCGCTTCCACCGCATGGCCAACATGCATCACATAAGAACAGCCGCCCATATCAGTGGAATCGAGGTGCTTGAGCTTCGTCAGCCCAAGATAATCCGCCATATTGAGCGGGCCGAGCCCCGGTGCTGCGCCGGTGCAGAAAAACCCGTCAACATCATCCTTGGAAAGCCCGGCATCCTGCAGCGCGCCATAGGCGACTTCGGCATGCAGCTGGGCCACGGATGTATTATCGGCCTTGCGGGTTGGGTGCTCAAAGGCGCCCACGATATAGCCCTTGCCATTGGTACTCATAAGCGGCGTTTATCCTCCTCAGTTTTGGTGGCGCGATGGAAGCAGCGCCGGAGCGGCTTGTCACCCCCCTGGCGCGCAGAAAAGCAGGTTCAGCGCGGCGCACCCATTACCGGCACGGCAATGCCAAGCCCATCGCGGGGCAGGCGCGCGCCGGCGCGGCGGAGCTCGGCCTCGGCAGCGCGGATCTGGCGCGCGGTTTCTTCCTGCGTGAGGTGGGAAACGCGCTCCTTCAACAGCGCATGGCCGCGGGCAATATCGGTGAGCACCGCTTGGTAATTCTTGATGGCGGCGGCACGATTGGCGGCAGCGGCTTCATGCAGCGCCGAAAGATCACGCAGGATTTGCCGGCTTGCCTCATCACGGGCTTCGCGGAGCAGGCGCTGGTAGCGCGCGCGCGCCTGATCCGCTGCGGCTGTCTCAGCAGGTTCAAGCGCCGTGATGGCTTCCTGCATCGCGGCGATCAGCGCTTGCACCGGCGCATCGGCTTCGCGAATGGTGGCGCGGAGTTGCGGGGCGCGCGCGAGCGACCGGCCTCGGTCACGCAGCAGCGTGCCAAGCTCCGTCATTGCCTCGGCGCCTTTGGGGCTGGTCGGCGCAACACGCGGCGCGTAAGCGGCCAGCGGGTCTTCGCGGATCATCAAAAGCCCATCGGCGGCTAAAGTATCGAGTGCTTGCAGATAGGTCGCCAGCGCCTGCTGCATGGCATTGATGGCGTCAGCGGCGGGCGAGACAACGGGCGTCGCGCCCGGGCGCGTTACCAATTCGGGATAGATGGCGGCGTTGCCCGCCACATTCGCCCAATCGCGCACCGGCGTGTAATCCGGCGGGCCGCAGCCGATCAGCGCGGCCAAGGGCAGAAAGAAAAATCCGCGTCCCAGCTTCATGACACCATCCACACCCCTCCTTCCTGCCGTACCGAACCTTCGGCCGCAAGCTTGATCAAATGTGCGGTCAGGCTGCGCGCTGCCGCCGGGATAAGCCTTGCATCAAGCGCTGCACCATAAACCGGCGGGACCAACGCCTCAGCGCTTGCTCGCCCGGCGCGGCGGAGTTCTTCCAGAACCCGTGCCTCTCTCTCCCGCCGATGCGCCGCCAGGGCGGCGACAAAGGGCTGGGGGTTAGGCAGCGGCGGACCATGGCCGGGCAGATAAAGCGCATCATCGCCGCGCGCCTGAAGCTTGGCCAGCGAATTCATATAGGCCGCCATATCGCCATCCGGCGGGCTGACCACGCTGGTGGACCAGGACATGACATGATCCGCGCTGAACAGCGTGCGGTTCGTGCTGGCGTTTTCCAAGGCAAAGCACAGATGATTGGCGCAATGGCCAGGCGTGTGCAGCGCTGTCACGCGCCAATCGGCGCCGGCCACGGTCGCACCATCCGCCAGCGTCACATCCGGGCGAAATGTGTGATCGCCGCCTTCGCCGCCCTGTTCGGGCGGTGTCATATGCGGGCCGAAACCATAGCTCGGCGCGCCGGTCGCTGCCTTCAGCGCCGCGACCCCAGGCGAATGGTCCCGATGCGTGTGCGAAACCAGGATATGCGTAATGCGTTCGCCCTTTGTGGCGGCCAGCAAGGCACCCAGATGCGCCGCATCCACCGGGCCCGGGTCCAGAATTGCCACGGAATTACCCTGGCCGATGATCCAGCTATTCGTGCCGCGAAAGGTGAAAGGCCCAGGATTGCCACACAGCACGCGGCGAATGCCCGGCGCCGTTTGTTCCACCGCGCCCGGGGCCAGGCTGTCATTTTTCAGGAAGGGGATGCTCATCTTCGGCGCCTCATTGTTGGGCGTAGGGTGCGGCGAGGCCCGCCGCTCTGCAAGCCCTGCCTATTGCCCTTGGCGCTTCATCCGCCCGCGCACCAATTCCCGGTGCAGGATATAAAGCCCGGAAAGCACAATCAGCACGGCGCCAAGGATGGTCGCGATGGTTGGCATATCGCCCCAGATCAGCCAGCCAAGCCCAACAGACCAAAGGATGGAGGTATAAGAATAAGGCCCAAGCGAAGACACTTGGGCTGACGCATAGGCTTCCGTCAGCATCACCTGCGCGACGCCACCCACCAGCCCCACCAGGATCAGGATTAGCAATTCCCAGGCGTTCGGCGTGGTCCAGAAAAACGGCAGCACTGCCGCAGTAAAGGCTGTCATCAACAGCGATTGCCAAAGCACAATGGTGGTGGAGCTTTCGGTGGCCGAGAGGTTCCGCACGAGCAGCGTCGTCAGCGCCGACCAGACACCTTGGGAAACCGCCACCGCCATGCCGATCATCACGGCTTTCTCAGGCCAACTACCGCCCTGAAAGGCACCCTGGCCAAGCGCAATCACCATAATGCCGACAAAGCCCAAAATCACCGCGGACCAGCGATGAATGCCAACCTTTTCCCCCAGGAGCGGGATGGAAAGCAGGGTCACGAAAAGCGGCGTGGTGTAGGTGAGTGCGGTTTGTTCCGCCAAGGGCAGCACTGTCAGCGCAAAGAAGGAACAGCCCTGCGCCATGGTACCGGTAAAGGCGCGGAGTAGGTGTGATGGAAAACGCCGCGTGCGCAAAATGCCCCATTGCCGGCCTCGCGCCACGATCACGAAAATCACCGGCAGCGCGAAGGCGGAACGGAAGAACATGATCTCGATAAAGGAAATGCTCTCCGCAATATCCTTGATCATGGCGGACATGATGGTGAAAAGCGCCGTCGCCCCCAGCATCAATAGCGCACCGCGGCGGATATCGTGGCGGAGCGCCATCAGGCGTTTTCCTTCACACGCGATCGTTCCTGCGCACGGCGCACCTGTTCGCGATGCACATTGTAAAGCCCGGCCGCCACCACCAGTGACGCCCCGGCGAGTGTGGTCCAGCCCGGCACCTCGGCCCAGATCAGAAAGCCGATCACGCCGCCAATCAACAAGGGCGAATATTCAAAGGGCGCCAGGACGGATATCGGCGCCAGCGCAAAGGCGCGGGCAAACAGCAAATGCGCCATGCCGTTGAAAATACCAAACAGCACCAGCAGCAGCATGGCATTGGTGGATGGCAGCACAGATGGCGGCGGGAAGGCGGGCAGAAACAGCAAGCCCATCGGGATATGCGCCATCATCAGCCAAAAGGCGATCGCCGCCGGCCCATCACTGACCGAAAGCATGCGGGTCCAGATACGCGTCACCGACATCAACACCACCGCGCCCAATAGCGCCAAGGCTTCGATGCGCCACAAATCGCCCGAGGGCTGCAACATGATCAGCACGCCGCCAAAGCCGATCATGGTGGAAGTCCAGCGCCGCCACCCCACCTTTTCGCCCAGCAGCGGAATGGCGAATAGCGTCATCAGCAAAGGCGTCGCGCAGGCAACCGCGTAGGAATCCACCAAAGGCATGCCTTGCGCCCAGGCCCAATACCAGGTGGCGGAAACGCAGCAATGCAGCAACCCGCGCCAGGCGAGCAGCCGGCGGTTATTGGGGAATAGCCCCCGCCCGCGCGTCAGGATCACTACCGTGATGCCACCCACTACGCCGCGCCAGATCATGGCCATAGCTGCGCCCACTTCCGGCAGCGCCCATTTCACCGCCGCATCGGCGCCGGTGATGACAATATAGGCGACCAGAATAATGCCGATGCCGCGCAAGGTCTCGGCCCCGGTCGGTATGCTGAGTGCGGTTTTGGGCGCCTCAGCCATGCGAAAGGCAGCGTCTGGCGGCTTGGTCTGGCATGGCCCCGGCAAGGGCGCCCGTGCAACGCGGCGCGGGCAAGGGTGATGGCGATTGCATGTTTATTGGGCGCAGTCTCGGCTCAGATGGGGGCGTATGCAAGCCAAATAAGGCGGGCCTAAGCGCGCCGCGCCTTGTTCCCGCCCCGCCGCGATGCGAAACACCCCCCCGTGGAAGCCGCCGAATATGATCTGATGGATGCGGTGGAGGAGCGCATGTGGTGGTACCGCGCGCTCCACCTTCGCGTCCTTGATGCCTTGCACCGCCGCCCCGGCACGCCTGGGGCGTTGCTCGATGCCGGCTGCGGCACGGGTGGGCTACTCCGGCGGCTGGCCGGGAAGTCAACGCGCGCCTTGGTTGGGCTGGATTACAACCCGGAAGCCGCGCGGCGCGCCGGTGCCAAATCCGGCGCGCTCACCACCGGGGGGGATGCCAATTGCCTGCCCTTCGCCGATGCCAGCTTTGGTGCGCTGGTGAGCCTGGATGTGCTGTGTCACCGCGCCGTGGCACCGGGCCTCGCGCTGGCCGAGTTTCACCGCGTGCTGAAGCCAGGCGGCGCACTGGTGCTGAACCTGCCGGCTTTTGATTGGTTGCACTCGGCCCATGATATCCGGGTGCATAATGCGCGGCGCTTCACGGCAGATCAGGCGCGTGGCTTGCTCGTGGAAGCCGGCTTCACCGCCATTGAAACCCGCTATTGGAATGCGCTGCTGCTGCCGCTCATGATTCTGCAACGCAAGGTGCTGAAATCGGATGATCAGGCCAAAAGCGATGTCGCCCCCTTCCCGCCATGGTTGGATGCCATGCTCTACGCGGTAACGGGGCTTGAGCGGTTCATGGCCCGGATCGGCCTGCGCTACCCTGCGGGCGGTTCGGTGCTGATCACCGCGACGCGGCCCTGAGAACGGAGAAGATCAATGCCCCTGATATCGGCCGGCAAGGAATATCCCGTCGGTCTTTCCATTGTGGTTCCGGTCTATCGCGGTGCGGCCACGGTGGGCGCGCTAGTGGAAGCGCTCTCGGCGCTGAAACCCGAAGGCGGGATCGAAATTGTGCTGGTGAATGATGGCAGCCCGGATAATTCCGGCGATGTCTGCCGCGCCTTGCAGCAAAGCGCGACGGTGCCGCTGACCTACATAGAACACGCGCGCAATTTCGGGGAGCATAATGCGGTGATGACGGGGCTGCGCCATGCGCGCGGCGCTTACATCATCACCATGGATGATGATTTGCAGAACCCGCCGGAAGAGGTGATCCGGCTTTATGACCACGCGCGCTTGGGTAATTTTGATGTCGTCTATACGCGTTACGCCGTGAAGGAACATGAAGGCTGGCGCAACCTGGGCAGCGCCTTCGCCAATTGGGTCGCGGATCAATTGATGGATAAGCCGAAGGGGCTGTACCTTTCATCCTTCCGTTGCATGTCGGCCTTGGCGGTTTCGGAAGTTGTGAAGTATCGCGGGCCATACCCTTACGTGGATGGCCTGCTGATGCAGGTGACGCAGCGGCTGGATTCGATTGAGGTGAAGCACTTCGCCCGCGCCGAGGGTCGTTCCAACTACACCATGCGGCGCCTCATCCGGCTTTGGATGAATTTGGCGACGAATTTCTCCGTGCTACCCTTGCGGATGGCGATCATCGCCGGTGCGGGCATGGGCGTGCTGGGGCTACTGGCGGCGCTTTATGTGATTATTGAAGGCTTGTCAGGCCACACGCCTTCGGGCTGGGCGTCACTCATGACCGTCACGCTGCTGATTGCCGGCGTGCAATTCCTGATCCTTGGTGTGCTTGGCGAATATGTCGGGCGGTCCTTCATGTCGGCCAATGGCAAACCGCAAGGCGTGGTGCGTGAGGTGTTGCCGGCGCGCGATGAGGGACGCGCGCCATGACGATTTATTGGCTGGCGCTGGCGGCGGCGATTTCCACCTCGCTCATCGGGCAGGTCTTGTTGAAATCCGGCGCGGCGAGTTCTGTCGCTTCCGAAAGCGGGTTTTTCGATCAGCTCTTTCGCCTGCCGACCATGGTGGGGCTGGTGTGTTATGGCGGCGCGGCGCTGCTTTACATCATCGCGCTGCGCCGCATTCCAATGAGTGTCGCGCTGCCCTGCACCGCGGCATCCTATATTGTGATTGCGATTATCGGCTGGGCGATATTCGGTGAGAGCCTGGGCGTGCAAAAAATTGCCGCCATTGCGTTGATCGCGGCTGGTGTGGCGCTGCTTGCGACCACGGCGTGAAGGCGGCACTTGGCGTTTTGCTGCTGCTGGCGGGCTGCGCTGCCGCGCCGGAACCCTGCCCCGTGGGGGCGAAGCCAGCGACCATTGCGGAGGCCTATTTCGGACGGAATGTGCAGGGCCGCGCGCCGGTGACCGACGCAGAATGGGCGCGGTTCATGGCAGACACCGTAACCCCCGCCTTCCCCGATGGCCTGACTGTGCTGGATGGCACCGGGCAATGGCGCAATGCGGCCGGGCAGATCAGTCGGGAAGACAGCAAGGTTTTGCTGCTGGTACTGCCTGGGCAGGATCAGGCTGCGGCGTCAGCGCGATTGCAACCGGTGACCGCCACCTGGAAAGCGCGCTTTGCGCAAGAATCAGTGCTGACGGTATTTCGCGCGGGCTGCGCGGCGTTCTGAAACTTCTCTACAACCGCCTTACCGCCACCCGAAACGCCAGATTCGCCAGCATGGTCAGCGCGAATAGCGCCGCTGCCAGCACCAAGGCATCCTGCGGCTTGCCAGAGCGATCCACCAGCCACCCCGCAAGCGCCGGCGCCGGCGCGGTCATGGCGTAATAAATGGTGGAAAATACGCCCATGCCAAAGGCGCGCCGCGCCGGTGACATCGCCTGTCCCGTCAAGGCCATGATCACCCCCGCCGGCCCCATGCCAATCAGCCCAAACAATACACAGGCCAATACGGCGAAAGGCGCATAGGGCAGCGCCAAAAGGCAGACCACGCCGACCGCGCTGCACAGATAAAGCACCGCATCGGGCCGCCCGCTGCGATCCGCAATGAAGCCACTCAGCGGAATGGAAATCATCATCAGCGCACTCGCGGCACTCACCATCGGGATCGCCTGCTGCGCGGCAAAGCCGCTATCCAGCAAAGCCCTTGGCGCAAAGCTCAGGAACACCAGATAGCCCGCATTGAAAAACGCCCAGACGCTGGCCGCGAGCAGCGTGAGCCATAACTCTCGCCGCGGCAGGCCGGCAGTCGCCGCAGCACCACGCGGGGCCGCAGCACCTCGTGGCGCGCGATAACCAAGCCAAAGGGCGAGGGCCGCCGTGATGCAATAGGCGCTGGCAATCGCGAAGGGCAGGCGCCAGTGGAATTGCGTCATCAGCCAATCATGCGAGACCTGACCAATGGCGATGCCGAAGGGCCAGCTTACGACCAAGATGCCCATGGCGGTCGCCAATTCCTTGCCGGCAAACCAATCCTGCACCATTTTCGCGAAATAGATCGTGCCAATCACAAAGCCGATGCCGCACAGGATGCGCCCCAGGGCCAGCATCCCAAAGCCGGCGGCAATCGCGGCTGTCGCGCCGCCAAGCCCCATCACGAGAAGCCCGAGCACGAGCAAGCCCTTGTCGCTCATGTAGCGCGCCGCATAGCCGCTTGGGATGGAAAGAAACACGCCAGGCAGCATGAACAGCCCGATCAGCGTGCCAATTTCCGTGAGGCTGAGGCCAATCTCCGCCGTGACGCCTGGTGCTGCCGATCCCATGGTCTGGAATTGAAAACCAAGGCTGGTGCGGCAAAAGAACAGCAATGCCAGGATGGCCCAGCGTAAGCGGCCCTCATCCTGCGGGCTGGCGTGCCCAGAACCCTGTTGCGGCGCCATGGCCAGACCCTGTCTTGTTGCAGGCGCGCATTGAGCAAGTCAGGGCCGGCCCTGTCAATCGCGCGGGCGAAGCCAATTGTTCCGCTCGGGCGTGATTCGATCTAAAAGCGCGGCCATGAAGATCAACGGCATCCCCTTCCGCAGCATCCGCCTTGATGAGGCTGATGGCTGGTCCATCCGCATCCTCGATCAAACAAGGCTGCCCTGGCAGGTGGAATGGCTGCGCCTGACAGATGAGGATCAGGTCGCGCATGCCATCCGTTCCATGCAGGTGCGTGGCGCGCCGCTGATTGGCGCCGTTGCGGCCTATGGTCTGGCGCTCGCGATGCGGCGTGATCCTGAGGCGCTGGAACCCATGGCTGAGATGCTTGGCGAAACCCGCCCCACCGCGATCAATCTGCGCTGGGCGCTTGAGAAAATGCTCGCGGTGCTGCGCCCGCTGCCTGCCGCCACGCGCGAAGCCGCCGCCTATGCCGAAGCCGCCGCGATTTGCGATGATGATGCCGCAACCTGTGAGGCCATTGGCCGCCATGGCCTGCCCCTGTTGCAGGAGATCGCCGCCCGCAAGTCCGGGCAGCGCGTGAATATCCTGACCCATTGCAATGCCGGCTGGATCGCGACGGTGGATTGGGGCACCGCACTCGCGCCGATTTATATGGCGCATGATGCCGGCATTCCTGTGCATGTCTGGGTGGATGAAACCCGCCCGCGCAATCAAGGGGCAGCGCTGACGGCGTGGGAATTGGGCGCGCATGGCGTGCCGCATACCGTGATTGCCGATAATGCCGGCGGGCATCTGATGCAGCATGGCGAAGTGGATATCGTGATTGTGGGGACAGATCGCGTCACGCGCCGTGGCGATGTCGCGAACAAGATTGGTACCTATCTGAAGGCACTCGCTGCGCAGGATAATGGCGTGCCCTTCTGGGTGGCGCTGCCGCATTCCACGTTGGATATGCGGGTGGCGGATGGTGTGCGCGACATCCCTATCGAAGAACGCGCGCCTGAGGAAGTGACGGACATCACCGGCCAGGATGCGGAAGGCCGCATCACGCGCATTAGGGTGGCGGCGGCTGGCAGCCATGCTGCCAATCCCGCCTTTGATGTCACGCCAGCGCGGCTGGTCACGGGGCTGATTACCGAACGTGGGCGCGTTGCGGCGACAGAAGCCGCACTCACCGCGCTCTATCCGGAAAAAGTCGCAAGTTAGCCGCCATGTGCGGGCGCTATTTCCAGCATCGCTCCAGCCGAGAGATCGCGCGCTATGCCCGCGCGGTGAATGCGCCGCCCAATCTGCTGCCTTCCTTCAACCGCGCGCCAACCCAGGATGGGCTGGTGCTGCGCCGCCATCCTGAGACCGGCGCGCGGCATTTGGATGCGCTGCGTTGGGGCCTTATTCCGCGCTGGGCAGATGATCCCGCGATTGGCAGCCGCATGATGAACGCGCGGTCTGAATCCATCTCGGAAAAACCCTCCTTCCGCGAGGCTTTCGTGAAGCGCCGCGCCATTGCCTTTGCCGATGGCTTCTATGAATGGCAGCGCCTGGGCGAGGGCCCCAAGGCGCCCAAGCAGGCCTTTGCTGTGGCCATGGCCGATGGTGCACCCATGCCACTCGCGGCCCTATGGGAAGGCTGGCGCGGCAAGGATGGCGAAATCATCCGGAGCTACACTATCATCACCACCAATGCCGCGCCGGAATTGTCGCCTTTGCATGACCGCATGCCGGTGATTCTGCCGCCCGAGGATTGGGATGAATGGTTGGGCGAAGCACCCGCCGAACCGGCGCGGTTGAAAGCGCTGCTGCGGCCCTTTTCACGCAAGGGGCTAGCGGTGTGGCCGGTATCGTCGCGCGTCAATCGCATCGCCGAAGATGATGCGGCGCTGCTGGAACGTGACCCTGTGGCGCAGCCGCCAGTTGGGCTGGATGATCCGGCGCCTTGGTAGGAACCCCCTGGTACGCTTCCCCCTTGCGTGATTAGCTTCCCCCAAAAGGAATGGAAGGAAGAACATGCGCCAGAAATTGCTCGCTGCCTTGCTGGCACTTGGCGGCCTATGCGGTTTTACCTTCACCGCAAGCGCGCAAAGCGCGGAGACCAATTGGCCAACGCGGCCCATTACCATGGTGGTCGCCTATCCGCCTGGCGCCATTACCGACACGGTCGGGCGCCGTGTCGCGGAACGACTTTCCCAAGCGCTCAATGTGCAAGTGGTTGTCGAAAATCGCGGCGGTGCCGGCGGTAATGTCGCAGCCGCCTTTGTCTCTCGTGCGGCGCCGGATGGCTATACGCTGCTATTCACTTCCTACGGCAATCTGATCATCGCCGCCGCCGCTGAGCTGAATGTTGGCTTTCATCCTTGGCGCGATCTGGCGCCGGTGGGCATGATTGGCCCCATGACGGTGGTGCTACTGGTGCGCCCTGGGCTGCAAGCGAACACCTTGCAGGATTTCGTGCGCCACATCGCCGCCAATCCAGGCCGGGTGAATTTCGCGAGTGTTGGTGTCGGCAGTTCTTATCACCTACTGATCGAACAGATGATCGCCTATGGCAAGCTCAATATGACCCATGTGCCCTATCGTGGCGGCGCGGCGGCCATGATGGATTTCCTCGCGGGCCGGGTGGATGCGACGCTGGCCACGCTGCTGTTTGCACGACCCTATATGCAGGATAATCGCGGCATTGGCGTGGCCGTCGGCAATGCCGAACGCTCCCCGGTGTTGCCCAATGTGCCCGCAGTGCAGGAGGTAATTCCAGGCGCCAAACTGACCGATGGGCTGGCCGTGCTGGCCCCGGCCGCGACACCGGCGCCGATCATCGCGCGGGCCAATCGCGCTTTGCAGGAGGTGATGAACCAAACCGCCATGCGCGAATGGCTGACGAATGAGGGCGTGCCGCCGCGCCCCGGCCCGCCGGAAGCCTTCATGGCAGAAATGACGCCAGCGACCGAGGAGCTACGGAAACTGCTCCGCGATGCTGCGATCAAGGTGGAATGACCGCGCCAGAGACGAATAGCACATCCGGCAGCGCCTTCGGGCGCTGTCATGCGGCTCCGGCTGTCACCAAGGCAGGGCTCGGCCGGGTGGCGAGTATTGGTGGCAGGCGCGCAAAGAATGCGAGCTCTGCCTTGTTATCGGCTTCAAGCCGCGCGAGCGCCGCCGCGAAATCCGGCTGAAGACGCGCTGGCGTAATGCCTGCCAGCGCGGGCCTTTCATTGAATCTCGGCAAGGCCCCGCCAAGCCTGAGGCCAAACAGCGCGAGCAGCCTTTGGGCGAAAACATCCAAGGCTTCCATCCGACCAAGCAGATAGGGGTAGCGTCGGAGCGCCCCATTGATCCCATCGCGTTCCGTCGCGCCAAACAAGGTAAGCAATTGGGCATTGCGACAATGCACGGCGAATTCTGGCACTGCATCCAAAGCCTCATTGAGTGAAAGCCTATGCAGTGCGGCATGCTCGGGATGGTCTGGCGTGCCACGGATGTAATCATAGAGGGAGACAATGCGCTCCAGCGGCTGACGCAATACGCCCGCAATCCCGATGGGGCGCGGGGATAGGCTCACCAGCGGATGCGCCACACCAAAATGGCCGGCAACCAGCAGCGCCCTATGATAAATGCCATTCTCACCAGCAAGTGCGGCACCGAGCCCAGCTTCCCCGCCATGATCGGCCAAAAGATCGGCATGAAAGACGGCGCGATCCCCGAAGGCGTATTTCAACATTCGGTTGATGGTGGTGCCACCGGTTCGTGGAAGATGAAGAAAGTATAAAATTGGTATATCGCCATGGTGATTGGCGATGTTTTCATTTAATACTATATTCATTTCTCAAGTCCTTCAGAAGGACCAAAGAAATACTCAAATATTGATAATTTTTTCTTGTCGTAGGCAGCGCGGGCGAACGAAGCTGCGCGGCTATGCTTGACGGGGCAGCCCCTGCCCCCCTAAAGCAAGCGTCGGTCGGGCGCGTAGCTCAGCGGTAGAGCATTCGCTTCACACGCGAAGGGTCACAGGTTCAATCCCTGTCGCGCCCACCATGCCCCTTCAATATGATTTCGGCAGGCCGAGCACTTTTTCGGCAATATGGCTCAGGATCAGTTCCCGGCTGACCGGGGCGATACGCGGGATCATGCTTTCGCGGAAATAGCGTTCCACCTGGTATTCCTGGGCATAGCCCATGCCGCCATGGGTCAGTACGGCGGCTTCCGCCGCAGCGAAGCCGGCCTCGGCGGCGAGGTACTTCGCGGCATTGGCCTCGGCGCCGCAATCCCGGCCGGCATCGTAAAGCGCGGCGGCTTTCATCGTCAGCAAGCCAGCCGCTTCCAACTGCGCCCACACCCGCGCGAGCGGGTGCTGGATGCCCTGATTCTGGCCAATGGGGCGGCCAAAAACCTCTCGCGTGCGGGCGTAATTCGCGGCACGTGAGAGCGCCGCCTGACCGATGCCGACAGCTTCGCCCGCAATCAGAATACGCTCGGGGTTGAGGCCATGCAGGATCAGGCGAAAACCCTCCCCCTCCGCGCCGATGCGGTCTTCTTCCGGGACTTCCAGGCCATCAAAGAACAGCATGTTCGAATCAACGCCATGCCGCCCCATTTTGTGAATGAGCCGCACCTCCACCTTGGCGCGATCCAGCTTGGTATAGAAAAGCGTGAGGCCATCGGTCTTGCGCTTGACCTGATCAAGCGGCGTAGTGCGCGCCAAAAGCAGGATGCGGTCCGCGACCTGGGCGGTGGAGATCCAGATCTTCTGGCCATTGATGACATAGCGATCACCGCGCTTTTCGGCGCGTGTCTTGAGTTCCGTGGTGTTGAGGCCGGTATTGGGCTCGGTCACGCCAAAACAGGCCTTTTCGCGGCCTTCGATCAGGGGCGGCAGGAAGCGCTGCTTTTGCGCGGGCGAGCCAAACACCACCACCGGGTTCAGGCCGAAGATGTTCATATGAATGGCCGAAGCGCCCGACATGCAGGCGCCGCTTTCCGCCACCGCCTGCATCATGACGGTGGCTTCCGAAATCCCAAGGCCGGCGCCGCCAAATTCCTCGGGCATCGCAATGCCAAGCCAACCGGCGGCAGCGACGGCGCGATAGAATTCCTCGGGGAAACGCGCTTCCTGATCAATCTTTAGCCAATAATCATCGCCAAAATCGGCGCAGAGCTTCAGGATCTGCGCGCGAAGTTCTAATTGCGCTTCGGTCAGCGAATACTGCACGGAACCATCCTTGGGTCGGTCTTATTGCGAAATTGCGTTCTTGCCGCGGCCCGGTCAATCGCGTGGCGTTGCCTTCGCCGCGGCTCTCGGGCAAACACCGCGCCTGGAGTTTTAGCATGACCGAAGACACCCCTACCCTGCCGGACCGGCTTTCCAATGACCCAAGCAGCCCTTTTTACAATGAGGCGCTGCTGAGCCGTGGCGTTGGCATTCGCTTCAAGGGTCAGGAAAAGACCAATGTCGAGGAATACTGCGTCTCGGAAGGTTGGATCAGGGTGAGCCTGGGCAAGGCCACGGATCGGCGCGGTAAGCCGCTGACGATGAAGCTGACCGGGACGGTGGAGCCTTATTTCCGGTAAGAACGCTCACGCGCTCGCCGCATCCAATTCCGCCACTGCCGCCGCATCCAGGCTCAGCGCCGCGGCCTTCACCAGATCCACGACTTGCGCGGAGCTTGTGGCGCTCGCAATCGGCGCTGCAAGCCCCGGCCGGCCCTTGAACCAGGCGAGCGCCACCTGTGCGGGCTGTGCACCCATGCGCGCCGCCACCTTGTCCAAAGCGGCCAGCACCTTCAGCCCCTTGTCGTTCAGGTATTTCCCGGCACCGCGCGCCCCGCGCGGGCTTTTGCCGAGGTCAGCCTCAGACCGATACTTGCCGGACAGAAAGCCGGAGGCGAGCGAGTAATACGGAATCACGCCCACAGCTTCCGCCGCGCAAAGCGGCAGCATATCCGCTTCAATGCCGCGTTCCAGCAGATTGTAATGCGGCTGCATGGTCTGATAGCGCGGCAGGCCATTCTTACTGCTGATATCTAGCGCTTC
Source organism: Roseomonas sp. (assembly GCA_020249505.1). GTDB lineage: Bacteria > Pseudomonadota > Alphaproteobacteria > Acetobacterales > Acetobacteraceae > Neoroseomonas. Next base: position 208,127 of record JADCFN010000028.1, read on the forward strand.
CTTGAAGCGCGCGGCAGAGAAATTGGAAGCGCCAATGGCGCGCACCTTGCCCGCCTTGATCATCTTGTCAAACGCCGCCAGCGTTTCTTCCTGCGGCACTGATTCATCATCGCGGTGGGACTGATAGAGATCAATCACATCCGTCCCCAGGCGCTTCAAGGATGCCTCAACGGCGCTGGCAAGGTAGGAAGGCGAAAGCCCCTTGCCGATGCTGGGCATTTCCATCCCTGCCTTGGACAGGATCAGCACATCATGCCGCCGCCCGCGCGCCTTCAGCCATTCGCCCATGATGGTTTCGGACTCGCCGCCCTTATTGCCCGGCACCCAATAGGCATAGACATCCGCGGTATCGAGCGCATTGAGCCCGCGTTCCACCAGCTCATCCAAAATCCGGAAGGATTGCGCCTTGTCCAAGGTCCAGCCGAAGACATTGCAGCCGAAAATCACGGGCGGGACGAAAATGCCGGAACGGCCCAATTCGATCTTTTGCATGGGGTTTCTCCTGTCGTTGCGCCAGCTTGCAGGCTTTGGGCTGGGCGGAAAAGGGGGGACGCTTTTGCTTGCAATCGCCCCGTCGGATGGGACATAAATGCGCGCAAGCAAAACATGAAGGAGGCACCGCCATGGCCAATCAAAAGCAGCCGGAACGTTCATTCCAGGAACTCTATCGTGATGACCCTGAGCGCGCCGATGCGCTGGTCTGGGGCCGGCGCGGGGCGCTGCAAGGTGCGGCTCTCGCCGCCATGGGCACGGCCCTGGGTGCCGCCATTCCCTTTGGGCGCAATATGCCAAGCGGGCTGGTGCCGGCGGCTTTGGCACAGGGGGCCACGCAACCGCAATTCCTGCAAATGCCAGGCAAGGCGCCCTTGATCATGCAGGGCGAGCGACCGCTGACAGCCGAGACGCCCGAGCATCTGCTGGATGACCCGATCACGCCCGCCGACAAGTTCTTCATCCGCAATAATGGCACAACGCCGGACCCCGTGGCCGATCCGCGCGCCTGGAAAATTCGTATTGACGGGGAAGTGAATACGCCGATTGAGCTTTCCATCGCCGATCTTGAGCAGCGTTTTGAGGTGGTGACGCGGCAGTTGCAAATGGAATGCGGCGGCAATGGGCGCGCTGCCTTCTCTCCCCAGGCATCGGGCAATCAATGGGGCAATGGTGCCATTTCAAATGCGGAATGGACAGGTGTCAGGCTACGCGATGTGCTGCGCGCCGCGGGCGTGAAGGACAGCGCCAAATTCACTGGCCAGCATGGCGCCGATACGCATCTTTCCGCCCAAGGCCCGGCGATCAGCCGTGGCATGCGGATCGAAAAGGCGATGGATGAGAATACGCTGATCTGCTTTCGCATGAATGGCGCGGCCATTCCGCAAATCCATGGCGCACCGGCGCGGCTGCTTGTGCCGGGCTGGCCGGGTTCGCTCAGCCAGAAATGGTTCACCCGGCTTGAAGTGCTGAATGCGCCGCATACCGGGCGCGGCATGGGCGGCACATCCTATCGCATTCCGGTGCGGCCCATTGTGCCGGGCAGCCGCAATAATGGCGCTGATTTTGTGGATATGGAGAGCATGCCGGTGCGTTCCGTGCTCAGCAGCCACGCCCATGGCACGCGGCTTCCTGCCGGCACACGCAGCCTGGATATTCGCGGCCATGCCTGGGCCGGGGATTTGACCGTGCGCGAAGTGCATGTCTCCACCGATTTCGGGCAAAGCTGGCAGGCGATGCAGGTGGCGGCCCCGGCCAATCGGTATTCCTGGCAGCGCTGGCAAGGCCGCATCGCGCTGCCGAGCGATGGCTATTTTGAAGTCTGGTATCGCGCGACAGACAGCAATGGCCGGATGCAACCGCATGTGGCGGCGAATTGGAATCCGCAGGGGTATGGAGCCAATCCTGTCAGCCGTGTTGCCATTCTGATCGGCTGAAACTGCCATGCGATTGCTGCCCTATGCTTTGGTGGCGGTGCTGTTGTTCGCATCAGCCACCATCGCGCAAACCCCTGATCTGACGCAGCGCCAGGCGGAAGCCACCGCTGATCCTACTGACCCGCAGGAAGAGGAAACCGTGCTGGCGGAAGGCGAAGGCCGTTCCGAAGTGTTCGGCTATTGCACCGCCTGCCACAATACCGCGCTCATCCGCCGCAGCGCCTTCACGCGCGAACGCTGGGATGAGCTGATGGATTGGATGGCGGAGAAGCACGAAATGAACCCGCTGGAAGGCGAGTTCCGCGATACGATCGTGGATTATCTGGCGCGCCATTACGGGCCGCGTACACGCGGCCCGCGCGGGGGCAATCCCTTCTTGAATTGAAGCGGGGTACTGCGCCCTGGTGTAGCCTCGCGCCAAGGCAGATGGCGCGAGGCAAGGCAGATGGGCGCCACGCCCATCACGGCGTGATCCGGCGTAAGCATCACACAAAGGACAGCATGACATGACGGCACCCGGCCCCAATCGCAGTTTTCTTTTCGCCCCGGGCGATCATCCGCGCCGGGCGGAAAAGGTGCTGCATGTCGGCGCGGATGCCGCCATTCTGGATTTGGAAGATGCGGTTGCCATCGCCGCCAAGCCGGCTGCGCGCGGGGCGGTCAGGGCGGCATTGGAAAGGCCGCGCCAATGCCGCGCCTATGTGCGCGTCAATGCCTTTGATACGCCATTCTGCTTTGGCGATCTGCATGCCGTCATCGGCGGCAGTTTGGATGGCATTGTGCTGCCCAAGCTGGAAGATGCCGGGCAATTGCTCGCGGTGGATTGGATGATCGGCAATCTGGAAGCCGAAGGCGGCTTGCCCGCCGGTGGCATAGACCTGATGCCAATTGTTGAGACCGCGCGCGGGCTGGTGGCGTTGCGTGATCTGGCGCGCGCTGCGGCGGCTCTGCCTTCCGGGCGCGTCAGGCGGCTTGCCTTTGGTGCTGGGGATTACACCACCGATCTTGGCATTACCTGGACCTTGAATGAGGATGAATTGGCCCCGGCGCGCAGTGAATTCGTCCTTGCATCCCGCGCGGCCGGGCTGGAGCCGCCGATTGATACAGTCTTCATCGAATTGCGGGAGACCGCCGCTTTCGAAGCGTCTTGTACGCACGGTGCGGTACTGGGTTTCCAGGGCAGGCTGTGCATTCATCCGGATCAGATCGCGCCCGCCAATGCCGCCTATTCGCCGCCCGAGGCCGAGATCACCCGTGCCAAGCGCATTGTTGAAGCCTTTGCAGAGGCAGAGGCGGGTGGGCTTGCCTCCATTCAGGTGGATGGGCGTTTTGTGGATTATCCCATTGTGCAGAAGGCCGAGCGCATTCTGGCGATTGCGGCAAGGATCGCCGCCAAACCGGGCTGAGCAACCAACGCCCAGGCGCTTTTCAACAAGGGCGGAAACTGGCAACCAAGGCTGGCAGGACCACCACCTATGGCTTATCCACGCAACATGTCGGAACACGACCCGGATGCAGCCCTTCGCCTGACGCTCAAGCGTCATCGCGCCTTTGCGACTGCGCTGCTGGTGGCCATGGCTGCGCTTATTCTGTTCAGCTATCAATTGCCGCCAGGCTATTGGACCGAAATGCTGCAAGCCGCCGCCAAGGCCGGGCTGGTCGGTGGGCTTGCCGATTGGTTTGCAGTCACGGCGCTATTCCGCCGCCCGCTTGGCCTACCCATTCCGCATACCGCCATCATCCCCAATCAGAAGGATCGGCTGGGCCGCGGCCTGGGGCGCTTTGTGGCCGGCCATGTCTTTACCGAAAGCGAAGTGCGCCGCGTGCTGGCAAAGCTCGATCTGGCGCGCATCCTGGAGGGCTTCCTGCGCGACCCGGAAGCGTCGCGCCGCGCCGCCATGGCGCTTTCCGCAAGCCTGCCCCGTATACTGGCGAGCCTGGAAGATGGCCGGGCGCGGCGCCTTCTGACGCGACTGCTGCCGCGGATCGTCTCCGGTCCTGCCGGCGCGCGTTTGCTGGCGCGGATTCTGCGCGCCGCCGTTGCATCAGGTCAGCATCAGGAGGTGTTCAGCCTGGCGATCGGGCAATTGCGAGTGCTGCTGGCCGCGCGGGAAGAAAACCTGCGCGGCGCCATTGAAGCGCGTGTGCGTGCCGAAGGTGGCGCCTTGGTTGGTTGGCTTGCCGGAGCAACAATTGCGCGACGCATTGTGAACGCAATCAATACGGAATTGGAAAAGATCGGCCCCGATGATTCCGATTTGCGCGCTGCCTTCGCTGAATGGCTCGCGCGTGAAATCGAAAAGCTGGAAACGGACCCTGAACGCGCCGCCGCGATTGGCCGCCTGATGCGCGAAGCGCTTGCCCATCCTTCCGTCGCCGCCTGGCTGATGGATGTTTGGGATAGGCTGAAGATCGCTTTGGCGGCCGATGCCGCGCGGCCGGATGGGCGGAGTGTCGCGCTGCTGGCGGGCATTTTTGCCAATGCCGGCACCTTGCTCGCGGAAGATCAAGGCGCGCGGGAGCGGCTTAATCGCGCGGCTGAGGGTGTGCTGATGACGCTTTTGCCCTCAGCCCAGGCGCAGCTTTCGGATTTCATCGCCGGCGTGGTGACCAATTGGGACGCGGCGACAGTGACTGAGAAGATCGAGCTTCGTGTTGGGCGTGATCTGCAATATGTGCGCATCAATGGCACGCTTGTCGGCTTTTTGGCGGGTGGCGTGCTGTTTGCGGTGCTGACGGCCCTGTTTGGGCGCGTCGCGCATTAATAAGGCACCTTATTCGGCTTGGCCCGCCAAAGCTTAAAGGCAGAAAGCGCTTCTTCCGCCAAAACACGCCGCAGCGGCAGGCGGCGCGCTTCCGGGGGCGCGGCCACCTCGGCATAGATCGCCGCATCATCAAAGCCAATCGCCGCCGCATCTGCGCGATCATTGCCATAGACCACCAGGCCAATGCGCGACCACCAAATGGCGCCGAGGCACATCGGGCAGGGCTCACAGGAGGAGACAATCACCGCGCCGGTCAGGTCATGGGTGCCGAGTTTCGCGCAGGCGGCGCGAATCGCGACGATTTCGGCATGGGCAGTGGGGTCGGCATGAGGAACTACCCGGTTCATGCCCTCCCCAATAACCTCACCATTCTTCACCACTACGGCGCCAAAGGGGCCGCCGCCGGTCTCAACCCCCTGGCAGGACAGGGCGATGGCGCGGCGCATGAAGCTTTCATACATCGGCTTTTGTCCTTGGCGCGGTTTGCGCTAACCTTAGCTTCATGTCCGGCTTCATCCTTTCCGTCCTTGATCAATCCTCGGTCGCCTCGGGCCGCAGCCCGGCGGCGGCGGTGCAGGAAACCCTGGCCCTCGCCCGTCATGTGGAGGCTTTGGGCTTCAACCGCTACTGGTGCGCCGAACATCACAATAGCGCATCCCATGCGGGCAGCGCGCCGGAAATCCTGCTGGCTGCTATTGGTGCGACCACCAGCCGGATTCGCATCGGTTCCGCCGGCATCATGCTGCCGCATTACAGCGCGCTGAAAGTGGCCGAGCAATTCCGCATGTTGGAAGCGATTGCGCCGGGCCGGGTTGATTTGGGCGTTGGTCGCGCGCCGGGGTCTGATGGGCGCACGGCCTTCGCGCTCAACCCCGATGCGGCGCGGGCGGCGGAACGCTTCCCCAATCAGATCATGGAAATTCTTGGCTGGCATGGTGATGGCCTGCCGGAAGGACACCCCTTCGCGAGCATCATCGCGCAGCCCGTCACCACCACGCGCCCGCAAATGTGGGTATTGGGCAGTTCGGATTACGGCGCGCAGGTCGCGGGCTATTTCGGCCTGCCCTATTGCTTCGCGCATTTCTTTTCCGATGGCGGCGGCAGCGAACAGGTGATTGAGATCTACCGCCAAAGCTTCCAACCGAAGCCCGATCTGCCCGCGCGCCTTGCCGCGCCCTATCCCGCGCTCGGCGTGTTTTGCCTGGTCGCGGATACGGAAGCCGAGGCGCGGCGCCTGTTCCGTTCGCGCGAATTATGGCGGCTCAAGCGCGACCGCGGCATGTTTCTGCCGCTGCCGAGTGTTGAGGAAGCCGAAGCCTATCCCTATTCCGATCTGGAATTGGCGCGGCTGGAGCACATCCGCGCCCAGGCCATGGTGGGCACGCCCGAACAGGTGCGCGCCAAGCTGGAAGCGCTTTCTGCCGCGCATGGCGGCATTTCAGAATTCGCTGTGATCACCCACTGCCACGATGCGGCAGCGCGCCGGCGTTCCTATACGCTGCTCGCGGAAGCTTTCGGCATGAAGGGCGAAATCACGCCAGCGCTGGCGGCGGAATAACCGCACCAGCGCCAGCCCTCATTCACCTTTTGTTGGGCCATGATCCGCGCCCCGGATCATGGCAGTGCTTCAGACCTTGCGGGCCTTCAGCTCGTCACGGATTTCTGTGAGCAGCGTTTCCGTCGGCGTGGGTGGCGGCGGCGTGGCAGCCTTTTCCACGGCTTTTGAGGCTTGCAGCTTGCTCAGTACCTTCACCATCCAAAACACCGCAAAGCCCACAATGACGAATTTGATGATGGCGTTGAGGAATTTGCCAACCGCGAGCACGGCAGCGCCGCCATCGCGCGTCGCGGCCAGGGTTGCCTTCCGTTCGCCGGAGATAACGATGAATAGGTTGGAAAAATCCATCCCTCCCATCAGCAAGCCGATGATCGGGTTCAGCAGATCCTCGACCATAGAGGTCACGATGGCAGTGAATGCAGCGCCAATCACAATGCCGACGGCAAGGTCAATGACATTGCCCCGCATGATGAAGGCCTTGAATTCCTTCAGCCATTGCGGTTCCTTCACCGGTATCTGACCGGTGATCTTATATGCCAGATCGCTCATGCCCCTAAACCCTCAACAACCAGCCCGGATATCGGACTCTATATGCCATGGCATGCAAGCCCACTGATTATCTTTTGTAAAGCTTAAGAAGGCATGGCCGAGGACAATGGTGTGCGGGTGGCGCCGAGGCGGCATCTTGTCTAACCTTCCCCGATGGAACCCAAAACCTTCGCCCAGCAAATCACTTTCCTCTACGCGGAAGACCCGGCAGCTTCCTGGGATTTTTACGAAAACAAGCTGGGCCTTTCCCTGGTCCAGGATCAGGGCACCTGCCGCATCTATGCTACCGCTCCGGGTGATCGCGGCTTTCTGGGCATATGCCGGGCGCGAGCTCCGCGAGCTTCAGACAACCCCCGCGTTCAGGGCGGCGTTGTCTTCACCTTTGTTGATCCGGATGTGGAAGGCTGGCACGCCCGGCTAAAGGCGCGCGGTGTCAAGGTGCCGGAACAGGTGGAATATTCCGAAGCCTACCGCGTGACGCATTTCTTCTTCCACGACCCCGCCGGCTATTTGCTGGAGGTGCAGCGCTTTGAGCGGCCGGATTGGCCCAATCCCGCGCCCTGATCAGCCCGAGAGCATGGTCGCTGGCAGCCATGTCACGATTGCCGGAAACAGCGTGACTATCGCCACCGCCAAAACCATCATGAAGAAAAATGGCAGGGTGTAACGCGCCACCTGGAATATCCCCATATTCGTGAGGCCCTGCAGCACGAATAGGTTGAAGCCGACCGGTGGCGTTATCTGTGCCATCTCCACGACCAGCACGATGAAAATACCGAACCAAACCAGGTCAAACCCGGCACCCTGGATGATCGGCAGCACAACGGAAACTGTCAGCACGATCATGCTGATGCCATCAATGAAGCAGCCCAGCACCAGATAGATCAGCGTGAGGCAAACAATGATCATATAAGGGCTGAAACCCTGCGCGCCGACCCAGGCGGCCATGGCGGAGGGAATGCCGGAATAGGCCATGGCCTGCGTCAAAAACGCCGCGCCTGCCAAGATCAGATTGATCATGCAGGAAAGCCGCACCGCGCCCATCAGGCTATCGATGAAGCTTTTCCACGTCAGCGTGCGCCCCCAGGCAGAAAGTGCCAGCGCACCCACCACGCCAAACACCGCGGCTTCCGTCGCCGTCGCCCAGCCGAAATAGATGCTGCCCATCACAAACATGATCAGCAGCACCACCGGAATAAGCTGGCCGCTTTCCTTCAATTTGCGTGATAGCGGAATGGACGGATCACGCGGCGGTGTCAGCGTTGGGTTCAGCATGGACCAGACCATGATGTAGCCGCTGAACAGCACCATCAGCATGATGCCCGGAAGGACACCCGCGATGAACAACCGCACAATGGAAACTTCAGCCGCCACCCCATAGACGATCATGACAATGGAAGGCGGGATCAAAAGCCCGAGCGTACCAGCCCCGGCCAGGCTGCCGACCGTCATGGGCAAGTGATAGCCGCGTTGCGTGAGTGCGGGCAGCGACATCTTGCCAATGGTCGCCGCCGTTGCCGCGGAAGAACCCGAAACGGCGGCAAAAATCCCGCAACCAATGACATTCACATGCATGAGCCGCCCAGGCAGGCGTTGCACCCAGGGGGCAAGACCTCGGAACATGTCTTCAGAAAGTTTTGTTCGGAACAGGATTTCGCCCATCCAGATGAATAGCGGCAGCGCGGCCAGGGTCCATGAGGCGAGCGATTGCCATATCGCCGTGCCCATCACCTTTTCCGCCGGGAAGGTCGGCATGGAGGGCATCAGCATAGGCTGCACAATCACGCCGCAAAGCCCAACCAGCATCAGGCCGAGCCCGATCCAGACGCCAAGCCCAAGGAACAGAAAAAGCAGGCCAAGCAGCAAAATCCCGGCTTCGGTTTGCGCGAGTTCCATCAGAGTTCCTCCCCCGCGCGGTCAAGCGCACTCATCTCCGCGGCCTTGCGGTAGGAAGGCGTGCCGCCGGTCAAATGCGCGGCGAGATCATCCAAAAGACAAAGCGCGAAAAGCACTGCCCCAAAGGCACAAAGCGCCTGGGGCACCCAAAGTTTCCAGGCGACGGAACCCTGCGCCACATCCTCAAACTGGAAACTGTCAAAAGCAAGATCAGCCATGGAATAAGCAAAAAATAGCGCGAGGCCGGTGGTCAGGATCAGCGCCACGCTTTCCATGATGAAGCGGCCGGAACCCTGAAGGCGGCCAATGATGAGATCCACGCGAATATGCGCGCCGTGGCGGAAGGCATAAGCCAGCGGCAAAGTCGCTGATGCGGCAACCGAAAAGGCTGTCAGGTCATCAGCGCCCAGAACGGTGATGCCGAATTGCCGCCCGACAACCTGCGCGATGATGATCGCGGCAATGGCTGCAAGGGCGATGCCGCCAAGCACGCCCCCCAGCAGGTAAAGCGAATCAAGTGCCTTGCGCATCAGCCCCCACCTTCAACAGTCAGAAAAACGGGCGGGGAAGACCCGCCCGCTTTATTCTCAGGCAATCGCTGCCCGATAGGCATCCATCAACCGCTTGCCTTCCTCGCCAGCCTTGGCGACCCATTCATCAGCCTGCGTGGCGCCAATGCGCGCCAGGCCCTGCATCAAGGCAGGGGATGGCGTACTGACCGTCATGCCACGGCTCGCCAGCATATTCTGCCGTTCCACGGTTTCCACTTCCGATGCCTGCCAGCCCCGCGCTTCCGCGGCCGCCGCAGCGGCACGAACAGCGCGTTGGGATGCTTCGGGCAGGGCTTGCAAGGCGCGGCTTTGCACAAACACGGCGTTCTTTGTGCGGGTAAAGCCAATCGGCGTGAAGAATTTGCAGAAATCCCAAGCTTGGACATCAACACCCGTGGCAGCCGAGGTCACCATGGCATTCACCACACCAGTCGCGAAGGCTTGCGGCACTTCGGCCTGTTGCACAAGGGTTGGAGTGGCCCCCGCCAGGGTTGCGAAGCGATTGGTCAAAGCATTGAAGGTACGCATCTTCATGCCGCGCAGGGTTTCGATGCTTTCCACCGGCACATTGGTGTAAAAGCCGGATTGCGGCCAGGGCACCATATAGAGCAGCGTAATGCCTTGGCGTTGCAGGCGTGCCTCCACATAGGGGCGCTGCAACTCAGCCAGTTTACGCGCCTGCGCGGTGGAGGTCACCAGCTGCGGCACGCTATCCACTTCAAAGAAGGGGTCTTCATTGCCATAGGCGGACATCAGAATTTCGCCAAGCTGTGCCTGGCCGGTCTGCACGCCACGCTTGATTTCCGGCATCTTCAGCAAGGATGCATTGGAATGCATTTGGATTTGCAGCCCGCTGGCGGCTGCCTGCACTTCCGTGATGAAGTCGCGCAAATTCCGCGTATGGAAATTGCCATCCGGATAGGCGGTGGCCAATTGCCAGCGCGTCTGGGCAACCGCCTTGCCGATGAAGGGTGCTGCAAGCGGCAGGCTGGCGGCGCCGAGCAGGACCGCGCGGCGTGACAGATTTTCCATGATGAGCCTCTCCCGTTATTTCCCTGAGGCTCTGTTTTCCCCCCTGCGGCCGGACATGGCAAGGGGCGCCGCCAGCAAAGCCATGGCGGCGACGCCCCGATTGCCTTGATTCTAATCAGGCGCTGGCGCGATAGGCGTCCAGAAGCTTTTTGCCATCCTCACCGGCGCGCTGAACCCATTCATCGGCCATGGTGCGGCCAACGCGGGTCAAATCCTCAAGCAGCCGGGCGCTTGGCTGCAATACGCGCATGCCGCGCTGGCCAAGCGTGGCCTCGGTCTCTTTCGCGGCCTGTTCGGATAGTTCATAGCCGCGACGTTCCGCCGTTGCGGCGGCATCGCGAATCATTTGCTGCTGCGGTTGGGGCAGGCCCTGCAAGGCGCGGCTGGAGACAAAGACCGCATTCTTGGTCATGGAAAAACCGAGCGGCGTGAAGACCTTGGCGTAATCCCAGGATTGCGTATCCACACCCGTAGCGGCCGAGGTGATTTGCGCCTGCACCACGCCTGTCGCGAAGGCCTGCGCCAATTCCGCCGCCTGGACCAGGGTGGGCTGCGCGCCGATCAATTGCGCGAAGCGATTGGTCATGGGGCTGAAGGTGCGGAAGCGCTGACCGCGCAATTGTTCAAGCGAGGTCACGGGTTCTTGAGAATAAAGCCCAGCCGGCGGCCAGGGCACCATGTAAAGCAGGCTGAGCCCCTGGCGGGCGAAGCGTGCTTCAATGAAGGGGCGCTGCAAATCGGCAAGGCGTTTGGCCTGTGCGTAATTCACGACAAGCTGCGGCAGAGCATCGGCATCAAATAGCGGGTCTTCATTGGCGTAGGCGGTCAGCAGGATCTCACCAAGCTGCACCTGTCCGGTCTGCACGCCACGCTTGATTTCCGGCATTTTCAACAGCGCGCCATTGCTGTGCAATTGCACGTTCAACTGGCCATTGCTGGCTTTTTGGATGTCCTCAATGAACGTCCGGATATTGCGGGTGTGCAAATTGCCATCCGCATAGGGGGTGGCCATCTGCCAGCGCGTCTGCGCCTGACCCAGGCTGGGGGAAAGAGCGGCCAGGCCGGCAGCCCCGGCCAGGAAATCACGACGATGAAGCTTCATGGGTTTCTTCCTTCTTCTGCCCGGCCCCGCCCCCGCCCGGCTTTCAAAGCGGGTAATCGCGCACCGGATCGACGCCAGATTGCGTCAGAAAATGGCGAATTGCCACTACCTCATCCTTGGAAAGACTGTGCTGGGTATTGTGGAAGGCATGCGCATGGCTGCCTAGCTTCACAGCCAAGTGGCCGGAGCCGTTGACGGACACCTCGGCACCCAGTTCCTCAAACACCGATTCCACGGCCTTGGGGTCAATATTGGCGCTGACGGGGTGGGAGAAGATGGCGTGCAATACCTTGCGATGACGATGGTTCATGATGGCCCTGCCTTCCGGATGGGGTTGTGATGCGCCCATCCTGCCGAACCATCACGCCCATGCCTTGATCATGATCAAGTGCTGGTGGAACCCGTCAGCTGCGTGCGCACCAGCTCCGCAAAATGCCCACCCTGCGCGACCAATTCCTTGAAGCCGCCGCGTTCGGCGATCTGCCCGCCGGCAAAGACCAGAATCTCATCCGCATCGCGCACCGTGGAAAGCCGATGCGCGATGATGAAAGTGGTGCGCCCCGCCATCAGCGCCGCCAGCGCCTTTTGCACCCGTGCTTCCGTGGCGGCATCCAGCGCACTTGTCGCCTCATCCAAAATCAGCACGGGCGGGTCTTTCAGCAGGGCGCGCGCAATGGCCAAGCGCTGGCGTTGTCCACCGGAAAGGGAGCTGCCGCGTTCGCCGATCATCGTGTCATAGCCATGGGGTTGGCGCTGGATGAAATCATGCGCCTCCGCAAGGCGGCAGGCCTGTTCCAATTCTTCCTGCGTGGCGTTGGGGCGCCCGACCATGACATTTTCGCGGATGGTACGGTTGAACAGCATACTTTCCTGGAACACCACGCCGATATTGCGCCGCAGGCTTTCCAGAGACACATCGCGCAGATCATGCCCATCCAGCGTCACGCGCCCTTCCTTCGGGTCCCATAGGCGTTGCAACAGCGCCATGGCGGTGGATTTGCCCGCGCCCGTTGGCCCCACCAGCGCAATGGTCTTGCCGGGGGCAGCTGAGAAATTCACATGGCTGAAGATCGGCGCCCCGCCAGGATAGGCGAAGGCCACATCTTCAAACGCCACCTCACCTCTCGCGCGGGGGATATCAATCGCATTTGGCTTTTCCGGCACGGTCGTGCGCGCATCCAGCACGGAAAACAATTCTGTCAGTGATGGCATCAGCAGCACGAGCCGAGAGGCAAAACCGACCGCACCTTCAAGCTTGCCGATCAGCATGGTGGCGAAGCCCATGAAGGAGACGATCTCCCCCACCGTGGCCTGGCCGCGCAGATGCAGCCAGGTGCCCAGCATGAAGATCATAATGACGCAAATCGTGGAAGCGGCCGAGGTCATGACGGAGACCACCGCCCACCAATTCAAGACAGGGAATTGATGCGTGATCACCTGGCGGATGATGTCGCTGAACAGCCGCGCTTCACTGGAAAGCCGCGTGAAGGATTGCACCACCATGACATTGGAAAGCGCATCCTGTGCGTTACCGGCCAATTGTGTATGGAGCGCTTCCACCTGCCGCTGCGCGTTTTCCGTCCGGCGAATGACAAAAGCGGCGAGTGCGCCGAAAATCACCACAAGCCCAATCAGCAGCAGCCCCAAGCGCCAATTCAGAATAAGCGTGAGCGGCAGCAGCACAATGGCGGAAATGAAGGTGGTCAGATGTTCACGGAAAAAGGACAGCCAAAGCCCAAAAAGGTTATCGGCACCCACCAGCATGATCTTCATCAGCCGGCCAGATTGCGTATCCCCATGGAAGGATAACGGCAGGGACAGTACATGCTGGAAATAATCATGCATGACCTTCAGGCGATTACGATGCGCCATACGGTCCGCAAAAAGGGCGACGGTGACATTGGCGCCTATGGCCGAAAGCCCAATGGCTGCCCAGAGAACCAGTAGGGAAAGCGCTTCTGCCCAAACCGCCGATTCCTGCATGCGGTCTGACCGCGCGAGCAGGTCAATCACCCGCCCGAACAATACTGGTTCCAGGAATTGCAGCCCGGCAATAGCGAGCGCCGCCAGCGCAAGCCCAATCGCGACCGCGCGATCCGCCGCCAGCAGCCTGAGCACCCTTCCGTAAAGCCGCAAAAACTCCATTTCGACCGACGCCCCTATGTTGCGCCGATCATAGGGGAGGAATCGCCCAAACTGAAACCCGGGCCGCAAGGTTGATCTGGCGGGGATGACGGGCCACCTTGCGCGGTAACTCAATAACCGGGAGGCTAAAGTTCATGATCAATCGCCGCAGCTTGGGCGCCTTGGCCCTTGGCGCTGCCCTGCCCCTGCCCGCCCTGGCGCAGGGGCTGTCCAATCGCCCTATTCGCCTGATCATCCCCTTTACCCCTGCCGGCACCACGGATTTGGTTGGGCGGCTTACAGCCGAGCGCCTTTCGGCCCGGCTTGGCCAGCAGGTGGTGGTGGATAACCGCCCCGGCGCTTCGGGCAATGTCGGCGGTGAATTCGTCGCGCGGTCGGAACCTGATGGCCATACGCTGCTGCTCACCACCATCGGCACCGGGGCGATCAATTTCGCCGTTTTCGGCAGCCGCATGCCCTTCAAGCCTGAGGATTTGGCTGCGGTTGGCCTGATGTGCCGCGTGCCGAACGTGCTGATGGCGGCCAATCGTATGCCCATCCGCACACTCGCGGATATGGTGCGGGAAGCGAAAGCCAAGCCCGGTGGGCTGAATTACGGCACGGCGGGCATCGCCACTTCCCCCCATGTGGTGATCGAGCAAATTCGTCTCGCGCAGGGCATCCAGATCACCCATGTGCCCTTCCGCGGTTCCGCCCCCATGCTGACCGAAATGGTGGCGGAGCGGATCGAACTTGGCATGGATAATATCCCATCGGCGCTCGCGTTCATTCGTGATGGGAAAATCCGCGCCATTGGCGTGACGGGCGCTCAGCGCAGCGCCGTGCTGCCGGATGTACCGACGGTAGCCGAGCAAGGCATGTCAGGTTTTGAGGCGACCGCCTGGTTTGGCGTGCTGGCGCCCGGCGCCACACCGGCCCCGATCATTGCGCGGCTGGGTGCGGAATTGGACGCGATTGGCAAGGAAGCGGAATTCCGCGCCCGCATCGCGGCCTTTGGTGCTGAGCCGCCGCGGCTCACGCCTGATGGAGGCTCAAGCCCGGAAAGCTTCGCCGCCTTCATGCGGGCCGAAGTGACGCGCTGGGCCGATGTGGTGCGCCAAGCCGATATTCGTGTGGAATAAGGAGAGCAAAACATGACCAAGAACAACGCCCTGCTGGGACGCCGCATCATCCTGGCCGGCATGGCCGGCGCACTGGCCGCGCCCAGCCTTGCCCGCGCCCAGGCCTTCCCGACACGCCCCTTGCGTCTGGTGATTCCCTTCCCGCCCGCCGGGACCACCGATATTTCCGGGCGTATCCTGGCGGAACGCTTGGCCGCGCGGCTTGGTCAGCCGGTCATTGTCGAAAACCGCGCCGGCGCCACTGGCAATCTGGGCGCTGAAATGGTCGCCCGGTCAGAACCGGATGGCTATACGCTGGTGATGTGCACCATCTCCACCGCGGCGATCAATTATTCGCTCTGGGGTGCGCGGATGACCTTCAAGCCCGAGGATTTGGCGGCGGTTGGCCTCGCGATCCGGGTGCCGAATGTGGTTTTCGTCCCGGCCAATTCGCCCTATCGCAGCGTGAGCGATCTGATCGCCGGTGCGAAGGCCAATCCCGGCAAGCTCAATTACGGCAGCAGCGGTTCGGGTGGTTCGCCGCACATGACCATGGAAATGTTCAAGTTGCGCAGTGGCACCGATATCACCCATGTGCCCTTCCGTGGTGCGGGGCCGATGTTGGTGGAAGTGGTGGCAGGTCGCCTCGAATCCGGGTGCGACAATATGCCAAGCTGCATTGGCCATATTCGCGATGGGCGGCTGCGCGCCTTGGCGGTTTCCAGCAATGTGCGCGCGGCGGCGCTGCCGGATGTGCCGACGCTGGCCGAGGCCGGCATTCGTGATTTTGAGGCGACCGCCTGGTTCGGCGTGCAAGCGCCAGCCCGCACGCCACGCCCAATCATTGAAAGGCTGGGCGCCGAGCTTGATGCGATTACGCGCGACCCAGGGTATCTGGCGCGTATTGGGGAGCTTGGCGGTGCGCCGCCCGCCTTGACCCCCGCCGGTGGCACCAGCCCCGAGGCGTTTGAAGCCTTCATCCGGAGTGAAATAACCAAATGGGCTGAGGTGGTACGGGTTTCTGGCGCCACGGTGGATTGAGACTGTCTCAATGCTTGCCGGCCGGGCGCGACAAGGGGGCCATCACCAAGCCCCCGCCCAGCCATCCCGGCGCGGATCGGATGCCGCCATGCGCACGCCATTATCGAGCACGCGAATGGCCTCCACACTGCAAGGGCCTTGCAGATCGGGCACAATCTTCACGCGGTGGCCGCGCGCTTCAAGGGCACTGATCACCTCGGCGCCCATGCCGCGTTCGATGGTCAGCAAATCCTCCCCGCCATGGGGGTAATTGCTTTCCTGACCGGGTTGGGAGGATGTCCAGCGCGGGGCCTCCAGCGCCTGTTGCGGGTCCATGCCGAAATCGGCGCAGGCGACCAGGACCTGGGTATTCACCTGCACCTGATTATCAGCACCCGGCGTGCCGAAAATCAGCCAGGGCTTGCCACCCTTCATCAGCATGGGCGCATTCATGGTGTGGCGGACGCGCTTGCCGGGCGCCAGAGCATTGGCGTGGCCTTCATCCAAATGCCAATAGCTCATGCGGTTATTGAACAGGATGCCGGTTTGCGCGCCCGTCACGCCGGACCCAAAGCTGGAATTGATGGATTGGATGGCGGAAACCGCATTGCCGTCGCGATCCACCACGCAGAAATAGGTGGTGTCAGTTTCCTGCGCGCCACGCACCGGCAAATGTGCCGAACGATCCGTGATGGTGGCGGCGTGTTCCGCGGCGCGTTCGGCGGAAAGCAGCTTATCAAGCGGCGGGTTCACCGCGCCCGCATGGGCCTCGCGGTCCAGAAAGACACGCTTCTTCGCTTCTACCATAAGATGAATAAGCGCGGCGCTGCCCCAGCCAAGCGCGGCGAGATCGAAGCGATCCAGGATGCGCGCCATTTGCGCCATGGCGAAGCCCATGGAATTGGGCGGCGTCTGGCGTAGCTCAAAACCGCGATAAGGCACGGCGATGGGCGGCGCGATCAACGTTGTCACGGCGGCCAGATCCGCCGCGCGCACCAAAGCGCCGGCCTTTTCCAGGTCCGCCGCCAGCATTGCGGCAAGCGTGCCCTGATAGAAATCTGCGGGCCCGGCCGAGGCCAAGCGTTGCAAGGTTGCTGCCAAGGCAGGCTGCACCAGCACATTCCCCAAAGCGGGCGGCTTGCCTTCCGGCAGAAACAGCGCAGCACTCAGCGCATCGGGCGAAAGCCGCGCACGGTTCTCGCCGGCGAAATGGCGGAGCGCATGGGTCGCGGCAAAACCATCGCGTGCCGCTTCAATGGCGGGGCCAAATAGCGCGCCCCAAGGTTTGCTGCCTTCAGCGGCATGTAGCGCGGCAATGCCGGCCACCATGCCGGGCGTTTGGATGGAAAGCGGCCCATGCACCGGAATGCCGCCCGCCGCGCGGTAATGCGCGATGGTGGCCGCCGCCGGCGCCGCGGCCGTGCCATTATAGGTGGTGCTGGCGCCGGTTTTCGCATTCCAGGCATGGTAAAAACCATCGCCACCCAGCCCCGACATATGCGGTTCCACCACACCAAGCGTGAGGGCAATCGCCACTGCCGCATCAGCGGCATTACCGCCGGCGCGGAGAATCTCCATCCCCGCTACGGTTGCTACCGGGTGATTCGTGGCCACTGCCCCGCGCCGGCCCATAATCAAGGGGCGGCGCGCGCGAATGCCCTCATACGCCATGGCTCAGCCCCCGAGATTCATGCGCGAGACAATCGGCGCCCAGCGTGTGACTTCCGCCTGCACATGCGCTGCCGCGGCGGCGGGCGAAGGATCGGGCCAGGTTTCCACACCTGCCGCGGCCAAGCGCTGCTTCACGGCGGGGTCGGCCACCGCGCGCAGCGCTGCGTCACGAATGGGGGCCAGCGCTTCTTCCGGCGTACCGGGCTTGGCGAACAGCACCTGCCAAGCGGTGACTTCATAGCCAGGCACACCAACCTGCGCGAGTGCAGGCAGGCCGGGCACCAGATCGGATGGTGTCGCGGAACTCACCGCGAGGCCCCGCACACGGCCATCGCGCATCAGGGGTGCGAGCATGGTGGGGCTGTCAATCGTCAGGTTCATCCGCCCCGCGAGCAAATCCTGCACCGCATTGGCGGCCGTGCGATAGGGCACGATGGTAAAGCTGGCGCCGGAAAGTTGGCGGAACAATTCGCCGGCCAGATGATTGGTCGCCCCCGGATTGGTCGCGCCGTAATTCGCTTCTTCCTTTTTCTGCGTGAGCCACGCCATGAGCGAGGCAACATCACGCGCCGGCACATCCGGATGCACGGCCAGCACAAAGGGCTGCCTTCCCACCAGAGCAAGCGGGATGAAATCCGTGATCGGATCATGCGGGAAGTTCGGATAGACCGCGCGCATCACAGGGTGATTATTGGTGCCAATGAAAATCGTATTGCCATCGGCGGGCAGGCGATGAAACGCTGCCGCACCCACGGTGCTGCCTGCGCCCGCGATATTCTCCGGCACCACCGGGCGGCCAAGCTGGGTTTGCAGCGCATCGGCCAGGATGCGGCCCACCACATCCGTGACACCGCCGACGCCCACGGGGATGATCATGCGCAAGGGCCGCGCCTGGGCAAGCGCCGGGGCAGCAAGGCCAAGCGCAGCAGCGGTAAGCAGGGAACGACGCAGCATGGGGGGAACGCCTTTCGGTTTTGCCAAGCCGCAAGCCTAGCCTGCCTTGCGCATTCTGCCAGCCCTGACGCGCCTGCCTTTCCAAGCCCAGCGTTTCGGGCTTAGCATCTTCTCAAAACGGGGTGCGCGGCATGGCGAGCATTGTTCTGATCCACGGGGCCTATCAGGGTGGCTGGATTTGGCGCTTCGTCGCCGAAAGGCTCCGCGCTGCGGGCCATGATGTGCATGCGCCAACGTTGGATGGCTGCGCCGAAAGACGCCACCAGATGCGCGCCGGCATTGATACCGAAAGCCATGGCCAGGAAATCGCTGAGTATCTCCATTTCCATGATCTGCGCGATGCCGTGCTGGTCGGCACTTCGGCGGGCGGCATGGTGATGGCAGCGGCGGCAGAGCGCGCGCGCGAACGTATAGCCCGGCTGGTATTTGCCGATGCGCTGGCCTTGATGGATGGCGAGAAGATTCGCGACATCGTCACGCGCCCGGCTGCGATCAATACGGATATCGCGCTTGGCCCGAGCCGGGATGACGCGCTGAACAGGCTTTTCCTTGGCATGGAAAAGGGCTTGGCCGAATGGGCGGCGGATCGCATGACGCTGCACCCAATCAACACCTTCACCCAACCGGTAAAACTGCCAAGCTTCTGGCAGCAATCCTGGAACGCTTCGGTGATCTATTGCCCACAGGCGGCCAACCCCGGTGAGGCGCATCAACGCCGCTGCGCAGAAAAACTCGGGGCGCGCTGGCATGTGATTGACACGGGCCATTACCCCATGCTGACCACGCCGGATGAGCTTGCGCGCATCATCATCTCCGGCTGAGCCTTATGATCTTGCCGTCATTGGTGGCGGCATCAATGGCGCCGGCATTGCGCGGGATGCGGCGGGGCGCGGGCTTTCCGTGGTGCTGTTTGAGAAGGGTGATCTCGGCGGCGGCACTTCGGCCAATTCCACCAAGCTGATCCATGGTGGTTTGCGCTATCTGGAACATTACGAATTCCGCCTGGTGCGTGAAGCGCTGATTGAACGTGAGACCCTGCTCGGCATCGCGCCGCATATCATCTGGCCGCTGCGCTTTGTGCTGCCGCATCATCAGGGCCTCAGGCCCGCCTGGCTGCTGCGGCTTGGGTTGTTCTTGTATGATCATCTGGGCGGGCGGAAGCTGCTGCCGGCAACCAAGCGGATTGACCTGGCACGTTCTCCGCTCGGCGTGCCGCTCAGCCCCGGGCATCGCATCGGCTTTGAATATTCCGATTGCTGGGTAGAGGATTCGCGCCTGGTGCTGCTGAACGCCAAGGATGCGGCGGAACGTGGTGCCGCCATTCATCCGCGCATGGCGGTGACTGCCGCGCGGCGGGAAGGCGCGCTGTGGCACATCACCGCTGAGGGTCGAGATGGGACAGCCGAATGTCACGCCCGCGCCCTGGTCAATGCCGCCGGCCCTTGGGTTGGTGCTGTGCAAGGGCTTGTCATGGGCAGCAATCAGCCGGCGCGGCTTCGGCTGGTCAAGGGCAGCCATATCGTGCTGCCGCGGCTTTATGATCATGACCGCGCCTATATTTTCCAGAACGCCGATGGCCGCATCATTTTCGCCATTCCTTATGAGCGTGATTTCACCCTGATCGGCACCACCGATGAGGATCACCCGAACCCGGAAGAAGCGCCGCAGATTTCGGAAGGTGAAATCACCTATCTTTGCACCGCCGCGTCCGGCTATTTCCGCACACCGATAAAGCGCGAAGATATTGTCTGGACCTATTCCGGGCTGCGCCCGCTTTATGATGATGGCGCAAGCAAGGCGCAGGAAGCGACGCGCGATTATGTGCTGAAGCTGGACGCGCCGACAGGTCAGGCGCCGCTGCTGACGATTTTCGGCGGCAAGATCACCACCTATCGCAAACTGGCCGAGGCCGCCTTGGCCGAACTTCGCCTGAAGCCCGAAAAAGCCGGTTGGACCGCCCGTGCGCCTCTACCGGGCGGGGATTTCGCGCCGGATGGCTTCCCCGCGCTGCTTGCCGCCTTCCAGCGTGATTTTCCGCTGCTGCCTGAGGTTCTGTGTACCCGGCTACTCCGCGCCTATGGCACCCGCGCCTGGCGGATTTTTACCCCTGGCCAGGACCCTGGCCCGGCGATTGGCGCTGATCTGCACGCCGCCGAATTGGCGTATTTGCGGCAGGAGGAATGGGCGGAATCGGCCGAAGATGTGCTCTGGCGCCGCAGCAAGCTTGGGCTCCGCTTCGATGCGGGGGCGCGGGATAGGCTGGCCCGGCTGATGGGTGGCTAAAAAACCCGCAACACAAGCTTCGCGAAACCGTCTTTTACCTGTAATAAGCGCTCAGTATCGGGCAACGATCGCCAACATTGAGGGAGCGAGAAAATGAATCGTCGTGACATTCTGCTGGGAACCGGTGGCCTTTTGGCGGCCCCCTTCATTGCGCCATCCGTGCGCGCCCAGGGCCGCAGCGAAATCCAGTTCTGGTATGGGCTGGGCGGCGCGCTTGGTGAACGCGTGGCCGAACAAGTGACGCGCTTCAACGAAAGCCAAACGCGCTTTCGCGTGAATGCCACCTTCCGCGGTTCCTATGTGGAAGTCATGACCGGCGCCATCGCCGCCTGGCGCGCCGGCACGCCGCCCCATATCGCGCAGGTGTTTGAAGTCGGCACCGCCACCATGATGGCCGCCGGCCCCGCGATTCGCCCGACGCATGAATTGTTGGGCGAGGTGGGCATTACGCTCGATCCCAAGCGCTATCTGGCCGGGGTGCGCGGCTATTATTCTGACACGCAAGGCCGCCTGGTTTCCATGCCGCATAATTCTTCTTCCGCGGTCATGTGGGTGAACCTGGACGCTTTCGAAAAGGCGGGGCTTTCCACAACGGAACTGCCCAAGACCTGGGCTGAAATTCGCGCTGCCGCGCAGAAGATCAAGGCGACCAATGCCGCGGAAATTCCGATCAGCACCGCCTGGCCGACCTGGGTGATGTTTGAACAAATGTCATCCATGCATGATGTCGGCCTTGCCACCAAGGCCAATGGCTTTGAAGGCCTGGATGCCGAAATGAACCTCGCCGCGCCAATCTTCACCAAGCACACCAATATGCTGCTTGAAATGCAGCGTGAGGGAAGCTTCGTCTATGGCGGGCGTGATGCCGATGGCTTCGCGAGCTTCCCGGCCGGCAAGGCCGCCATGTCCTTCAATTCCTCGGCCGGTCGGGCGCAGGTGCAGCGTGAAGCGAAGTTCCGCTGGGCTTCAGTGATGCTACCTTATCATGCCGATTGGTCTGGTCTGAATGGGCCTTCTGCTCAAGAGCAGGAGATTGAAGCCATGCTGCGCGCAGATTTGGCCAGCATGTCACCAGACGCCGCCCTTGCGGCTTTGCGGCGTGCGAAGGCGGCCAGCACCCAGCGTGGGCCACGCAATGGCGTGATTGGCGGCGCCAGCCTTTGGACGCTGACGGCACGCAACCGTACGGCAGAAGAATATCGCGGGGTCGCGGAATTCTACCGCTTCATCTCGGAAGTTGAGCAGGACAAGTGGTGGCACCATGTGACGGGTTATGTGCCGCTGACGCTGGCCGCTTATGAGGCTTCGCGCGCTGAAGGCTTCTATGCCCAAAACCCAGGTGCGGATGCGGCCATTATCCAATTGTCGCGTGCGGAACCCACACCAAATAGCCAGGGCTTCCGCCTGGGCGGCTTCGTCGAAATCCGCAACATCATCCAGGAAGAGCTGGAGCGCGGCTTCCAGGGGCAGCAGAATACCGAAACGCTGCTGGCCAATGCCAATCGCCGCGCCAATGTGGTGCTGCGCAATTTTGAGCGTGCCAATCGCCGCTAATCGCGTATCGGGGCTGCCTTCGCGGCAGCCCCCTCTTTGTCATTTGTTTGATCGCATTTTCCGAGCCGCCAAGTTATCCACTTGGCTTGAAAATGCTCAGTTGAGGCCCCATGCAGCGCAAGGCGATTTTCAACAATAAGCTGCTTCCCTATCTGCTGCTGGCACCGCAGCTTGCCATCACCTTTATCTTCTTTTTCTGGCCGGCGGGGGAAGCCGTCTGGTATTCCTTCATCCGCCAGGATGCCTTTGGAATTTCCAAGCAATTCGTCTGGTTTGAGAATTTCACGGATCTTTTTGCGGACCCGCTTTATCATCAGGTTATCATCAATACGCTCATCTTCTCATTGGCGGTCACCGTGCTTGCGATGGGCTTGGCGCTTGGCCTGGCCGTGCTGGCGGATCGGCATATTCGTGGCAAGGATGGCTATCGCACCTTGCTGATCTGGCCCTATGCGGTGGCGCCGGCCGTTGCCGCCATTCTCTATATTTTCCTGTTCCATCCGGATATTGGGCTGATTGGTCGTGCGCTGAAGGCGGCGGGTGTTGCCTGGAATTATACGCTGAATGGCAATCAGGCCATGCTGGTCGTGGTGCTGGCCGCCGCCTGGAAACAGGTTTCCTATAATTTCCTGTTCTTCCTGGCCGGGCTGCAATCCATCCCGCGCAGCGTTCTGGAAGCAGCTGCCATTGATGGCGCTTCTCCCCTGCATCGCTTTCGCACGGTGATCTTCCCGCTGCTGTCACCAACCACCTTCTTCCTGCTGGTGATCAACATTACCTACGCCTTCTTCGATACCTTCGGCATTATTGATGCGCTGACCAAGGGCGGGCCGGGCAATGCCACGCAAACCCTGATCTACCGCGCCTATATTGATGGGCGGGTCAATCTGGATATCGGCTCATCCTCCGCCCAATCGGTCGTGCTGATGATTGCGGTCATGGCGCTGACACTGGTGCAATTCCGCTTTATCGAACGCAAGGTGCATTACTGATGGCCGAAGCGCGCAACAGCATCGCCGCCCCCATGGGCATGGCCGGCAGCAACCCCCGCGCGGATATGCTGACCCATATCATCCTGGTGCTGGGGGTGCTGCTTTTCGCCCTGCCCATCTGGATTGTGCTGATGGGTTCCACCCATGATGCCGGCACCATCGGCCGCGGCGATGTGCCCTTGCTGCCGGGCGCCGAGGCAGTCGCGAATTACAGCGCGGTCTGGAACCAAGGAAACAAGCAGCGCGCCGGCGTGCCGGTTTCAACCATGATGTTCAATAGCGCCATCATGGCGCTGCTGATCACCATCGGCAAAATCGCGATTTCCATCATCTCCGCCTATGCGGTGGCCTTCTTTTCCTTTCCGGGGCGCATGCTGTTCTTCTGGGCGATTTTCATCACCCTGATGCTACCGGTTGAAGTGCGTATCTTCCCGACCTTCCAGGTAGTATCCGATCTTGGCCTGGTGAATACCTATGCCGGGCTGATCGTGCCGCTGATTGCTTCTGCCACCGCGACCCTGCTGTTCCGGCAATTCTTCCTGACCATCCCAGATGAATTGGTGGAAGCCGCCAAGATGGATGGCGCGGGACCGATTCGCTTTTTCAAGGATGTGGTGCTGCCGCTATCGGCCACCAATATCGCCGCGCTTTTTGTCATTCTGTTTGTCTATGGCTGGAACCAATATCTCTGGCCGCTGCTGGTGACGACCTCCACCGATGTGGAAACCATCATGATCGGCATTGTGAAAATGCTGGGCTCCCAGGGGGATACGGAATGGCATCTGGTCATGGCGACCACGGTGCTGGCACTTCTGCCGCCCGTTGCCATTGTGATCCTGATGCAGCGCTGGTTCGTCAAGGGATTGGTCGAGACCGAGAAATGAGAAACCCCCATGGCTGAACTCAAACTTTCCGGCATTGTGAAGAATTTCGGCGCGGTGCGCGTGCTGCATGGCATTGATCTTGTCGTGCAGGATGGGGAGATGATTGTGATTGTCGGTGCTTCCGGCTGCGGCAAATCAACCTTGCTGCGCATCGTGGCCGGGCTGGAACGCAGCACGGGTGGCACGGTGCTGATTGATGATCGGGATGTGACAGCGCTTGAACCGGCGGCGCGCGATATTGCGATGGTGTTTCAGAATTACGCGCTTTATCCGCATATGCGCGTCTTCGACAATATGGCTTATGGGCTGCGCATTCGCGGCCTTTCCAAGGACGATATCAAGCGCCGTGTTGGCGAGGCGGCTGAATTGCTCGGCCTTTCCGAATTGCTTGATCGGCGCCCGAGGGAGCTGTCGGGCGGTCAGCGCCAGCGCGTTGCCATGGGCCGCGCCATTGTGCGTGAACCGAAGCTGTTCCTGTTTGATGAACCGCTTTCCAATCTGGATGCGAAGCTGCGCGTTGCCATGCGCGCTGAAATCAAGCGCCTGCAACGCCGGCTGGGTGTGACCAGCCTTTTCGTCACGCATGATCAGGTGGAAGCGATGACTTTGGGCGATAGGCTCGTGGTCATGCATGAAGGCCGCGCCGCGCAAATCGCCTCCCCCATGGAGATTTTTGAACGCCCCGCAGATACCTATGTCGCGGGCTTTATCGGCAGCCCTTCGATGAATTTCCTGCTTGCCACCATCACAGAAGATGGCAAGGCGGCAACGCTTTCCGATGGCAACATCATCGCCCTGCCGCCGGGACAATATGCCACGCATCCTGGGCAGAAAGTGACGCTCGGCATTCGCCCAGAACATATCAGCCTGACAGGACCACTTCGCCTAATCAGCGATCTGGTTGAACCGCTGGGGTCGGAATGTGTGGTGCATGGCAAGCTTGCTTCCGGTGAAATCATGGCCTTGCGCCTGCCCGGCGCGCCGCCCTCAGCTGCGGTGCTGGAAATCGCGCCGCGCACCGAACATCTGCATGTCTTTGATGCTGAAACGGGCAAGCGCTTGCCGCCGCCCGCCTGATCAATCTTACGCCTGCCCGCGTTCCAGCAGCAAGCGCTTCACCTCATTCTTCGGGACCTTGCCGTAGCCAGAACGCGGCAGCGCATCCCACACCACGATCTTGGCCGGCCATTTATAGCGCCCAAGCTTTCCATCCAGATGCGCCATCACCGCAGCCGGATCAATCAGGGCACCCGCTTCGGCCACCAGCACCGCAACACCGCTTTCGCCCCATTTCGCATCCGGCACGCCGACGACGCAGGCTTCCGCAACGCTTGGGTATGTCAGCAGCGCTTCCTCCACCTCACGCGGATACACATTAGACCCGCCGGAGATATACATATCCGAAGCGCGGCCCGTGATGTACAAAAAGCCGCGCGCATCCAGATGGCCAAGATCACCGGTATGAAACCAGCCACCAGCGAACGCTTTTTCATTTGCGACATCATTTTCGAAATATCCGGCGAATACCGCAGGGCCGCGCACGCAAATCTCCCCAGTCTCGCCCGCCGCCAAGGGCTGGTTGGCGGTATCCAGAATCGCAACCTCAATCCCCGTGCGCGGATAGCCGCAGGAGCCGATCGGCATGGCCGGATCATCTTCCAGGCTATGCCAGGCGGGCGGCAGCACGGTGATATTGCCGGTCACCTCACCCAGACCGAAATACTGCACCAGGCAGGGGCCGAGCTTGCCCAGCGCGTATTTCTGATCCTCCCGATACATCGGCGCGCCGGCATAAATCACATGGCGCAGTGACGCATGATCATGCATATCCACCGCCGGATCACGACAGAGCGTATTCAGAATCGTCGGCACGGTGAACATGTTGGATACACGATGCGCTTCAATCAGCCGCCAGGCTTCCGGCACATCAAACCGCTCACCAGGCAACAAGATGGAAACCGCGCCGCGCGCCACTTGCGATAGCGCATGCACGCCCGCGCCATGGGAAAGCGGTGCGACCACCAGGGATGCGTCGTTTTCGGTCAGCCCCGGCATCAGATCGGCGATGTGGTTGTTGATGACAAAGGCCATCTGCCCATGGGTCAGAATGCCGCCCTTTGGCCGGCCCGTGGTGCCGGAGGTATAGAAGAACCAGGCCGGATGGTCGCGATCCACATCGGCGGCTACGGTCACTGGTGCGGCTGCGCCTTCGGCGATCAAATCTTCCCAGGAAAAGCCGGCGCCATCGCCAATGGCGATATCCAGCACGCAGGCCGGGTTTTCGGCGCGGCAGGCAGCGCGATGTTCCGGGAAGGCCACATCGAAAATCTGCGCCTTGCAGCGCGAAGACCCGGCCAGATAGGCGGCTTCCGGCGGGCTCAGGCGGAAATTCGTCGGCACCCAAACCGCACCAATCAGCCAACAGGCCCAGACCCCTTCGAAAATCGCGTTGTTGTTACGCGAATGGATCAGCACGCGGTCCCCGGCGCCGATCCCGCGCGCGCGCAAGCCGGCAGCGGCGGAACAGGCGCGGGCCGCGATTTCTGACCAGTTCCAGACCCTATCGCGCCAGATCAGGCCGGGGCGATCCGGCAGGCGGCGGGCGGTTTGCAGCAGCATGGCGCCCAGGTTGGAAGTCGGGATCATGCGGCGTCTCCTGTCTTTCGATGCGCCTTTCCGGCGGTTCATGCGATGTTTCGCTTGCCTCCGGCGCCGGCCTTAGGCAAGTGGGGATCATAGGCTGGACTTAACCAAAGGGAGAAGAATGCCATGACCACCCCATTCCAGGGCGCGACCCGCCGCAACCTGCTGCTTGGCGCCGGCGCGCTGACGCTGGCCGCCCCAAGCGTTGCGCGTGCCCAAGGGCAATACCGCGCCGAATACAAGGTCTCGGTCGTGGGCAATCGCCCGCTGCCGATCTCCGACGGCGCCTTCACCTGGGCGGAGCTGGTCACGGAACGCTCAGGCGGGCGGATCAATATGAAGGTCTATCCGGGCAGCCAATTGGTCGGCGGTGATCAGACGCGCGAATTGGTCGCGATGCGCCAGGGCGTGATTGATATGGCGGTGTTTTCCACCATCAATATCTCCCCCCAAATCCGCGAAATGAATATCTTTTCACTGCCCTTCCTGATGCCCAATCACCGCGCCTATGATGCGATCATCAATGGCGAAGTCGGGCGCGATTTGTTCGGCACGCTGACCAGCCGCGATGTGGTGCCGGTCGCTTGGGGTGAGAATGGCTTCCGCGAAATCTCAAACAGCAAGCGCGAAATCCGCAAGCCCGAGGATCTGCGCGGCCTGAAAATCCGCTTTGCTGCGGGGGCGATTTTCAGCGAAATCTATCAGGGCCTGGGCGCCAATCCGGTGCAGATGTCCTTCGCTGATCTGCAACCCGCGCTTTCCACCGGCGCGGTGGATGGGCAGGAAAACCCGGTCAACCTGTTCCTTGGCTTCCGCATGGACACACTCGCGCAGCGCCATTTGACCATTTGGAATTACTGCGCCGATGCGGCAATCTTTGTCGCTTCCAAGGCCGTGATGGATAGCTTCGCGCCGGCGGATCGCGATTTGGTGATTGCCTGTGCGCGGGAAGCGGCGCAACGGCAAATCGCGGCGGCCCGCAAAGGGCTTGGCATTGATGGGGATCGTTCTTCCATCGAAGAATGCGTCCGCCGCGGTGTGGCGGTGGCGGAACTGACGCCGGCTGAAAAGCAGGCTTTCGCCCGCGCGACGCGGCCCGTTTTTGACAAATGGGCGCAGACTGTAGGTAGCGCGCTGGTGCAAAAGGCCGAAGCCGCCATTGCCCGCGCGATTGCCTGACGCGCCATGAGTGTTGAGTTGGATCCGGGGGCAACGCTTCCGGATCCGAAAACCCGGATACCGCTCAGTTTCGAACGTGTGCTGCTGGCGCTTGCCATGGCGGCCATGGCGCTGATCACAGCGGCCAATGTGCTGGCGCGCTACCTGACCAATGTGTCAATTGCCATCACGGAAGAATATTCGGTGGTGCTGATGGTAGTGATTGCGCTGATCGGCACGGCGCTCGCTATCGCAACCGGGCGGCATATTCGGGTTGGGTATTTTACCGATCTTATGGGCAAGTTGGGGCAACGCCGGGCAGAGATGCTGGCGCTATTGCTTGCCATTATCTGCTTTGGCCTGCTCGCGGTGTTCGGGGCCAAACTGGCCTATGATGAATATCGCTTTGAAGTCCTGTCCAACGGGCTTGGCAATCCGCAATGGCTCTATACCGGATGGCTGCCGCTTATCTCACTTCTGGTGATCGCGCGCGCGGCGGGCCGGCTGATCCGGCTTGCGCGCGGTGAGAATGGCTGAGCGATGATCGCCACGATCCTGTTCCTCGCTTTTGCCGTGCTGCTTGCGGGCGGCGTGCCGGTCGCGATTTGTCTCGGGCTGGCCGGCGCTTTCGCCATTTGGCTTGCGGATCAATCCATCATGGCGATGCCCACCAATGTCTATGCCGGCATTGCGAAATATCCCCTGATCGCCATTCCCATGTTCGTGCTGGTGGGCAGCGTGTTTGACCGCACCGGTGTAGCGCTGCGCCTTGTGCGTTTCGCAACCGCCCTGGTGGGGGCAGGGCGCGGCGCGCTTGCATCTGTCGCCGTGCTGGTCGCCATGGTGATTGGCGGTATATCGGGATCAGGCCCCGCCACCAGCGCCGCAGTGGGCCAGGTGGTGACGAAAAGCATGGCGGAGGATGGCTATCCGCGCCCCTTCATCGCCAGCACCGTGGGGGCGGCGGCGGCCACCGATATCCTGATCCCGCCTTCGATTGCCTTCATTGTCTATGCCGTGCTGGTGCCGGGGGTTTCCGTACCCGCGATTTTTGCCGCGGGCATGATCCCCGGGATTCTCGCCGGGCTTTGCATCATTGCCGCCGTGGTGATCATTTCCATCCTGAAGGATTTCGGCGGCAAGGCGCGCCAGAAGGAAGCCATTGCCGTCTGGCAAAGCTTCAAGGAAGCCTTCTGGGGCCTGATGGCGCCAGTGGTGATCCTGGGCGGTATGCGGCTTGGGTTTTTCACGCCAACCGAAGCCGCCGTTGTCGCGGTATTCTATGGGCTCTTTATCGGCTTTTTCGTCTATCGCAGCCTGAGCTTGCGCGATGTCTATGAAATGCTGGTGGAGGCGGGGGAAATCTCCGCCGTCATTCTGATCGTGATTGCCTTGGCGACCGTTTTTGCCTGGTCCACCAGCACGCTTGGCATTGTGCGCCCGATTGTGGAATGGGTGGTCGGGCTTGGGTTTGGTTCGGCTGGGACGCTCGCGCTGCTCACGATTTTTCTGATCATTGTCGGCATGTTTCTGGATGGTATTTCGATCTTCCTGATCCTGCTGCCGCTGCTGCTGCCGATTGCCAATGCGTTTCAGTGGGATTTGACCTGGTTTGGCGTGGTGCTGACGATGATGATCGCGATCGGGCAATTCACGCCGCCCATGGCGGTGAATTTGATGGTGTCCTGCCGGATTGCGGGCGTTTCCATGGAAAGCACCGTGCCCTGGGTGATCTGGCTGGTGTTGGCGATGTTGCTTTCGGCCGTGGCTGTCATGGCCGTGCCGGATTTGGCGCTATGGTTGCCGCGCGTGATGGGGCTTGGCTGAAACTATTCAGCCAAGCTTCAGCCCAAGTTCCTGCACGGTTTTCCGCTCATCCTCATAATGCGCTGCCGCCGCCACGGCGTAATCGGCGCTGTTCAAATAGCGCACCGGCATATCGAAACGCGCAATCACCGCCAGATGCGCGGGGTCAAATAGCGCTTCCTTGAAGGCGTCATGCAGCACGCGCACCACGCCCGGGTCCATGCCGCGCGGGCCGCCGACGCCATAGGTGCTTTCGCCCAATACGTCATAACCAACTTCGCGCAGCGTAGGCACATCAGGAAACCGTGTGGCCCTTTCGCTCATCCACACGGCCAGGGGACGCACACGCCCTTCCAAGGCCATATCAGCCCACGCGCTGGTCTCCGCCGAGAAATGAATATCGCCGGCCAATAGCGCTTGCAGATTGGGCGCGGCACCGCGGAAGGGCACCGTTACCCAATCAATGCCAGCAAGCCGTGCAAGGCGCGTCATTTGGATATCAGTCGTATTGGCGCCTGGCGTGCCGTAATTGAACTTGCCCGGATTGGCGCGCGCATCCGCCAGCAATTCCAACATGGTTCGCCAGGGTGCATCGCGGCGCACCACCACGCCGCCCATATAGCCCACCAGGCGAATAACCCAGGTGAAATCCTGCATCGGGTCCCATTGCGGCCTTTCCTGCATCAGCGGCATGCGGAAAGTACCATTGGACATTTGCGCCAGCGTATAGCCATCCGCCCGCGCCTCTCGCGCCAGGAATTGCGCGGCGAGTGACCCACCCGCGCCGGGCTTGTTTTCGACAATGATGGGCTGACCCAAGCGCCTCGCCGCCTGTTCACACAGGGCACGCATTTGCATGTCGGTGGCACCGCCCGGCGTCCAGGGCACCATCATGCGGATCGGCCTGTCCGGAAAACGCGCCTGCGCCAGCGCCGGTGTTGCCAGCGCCCCAGCCAAACCTGCCATCACGGTACGGCGACCCAGCGGCATGTCCATACTTCCCTCCCGCTTCTTTTCCGGAAGGCTAAACGAAACGTGGTCAGGAAAGCGAGAGATTTTTGTAAAGCAAAGGACAGCCTTACCGCCGCATAGGGGCACAACAGGGACGTGATGAAGCGGCGTGGGCGATGCCCCATCAGCCCATTTGCTGAATGGTCGGGGGCAACCAGCGCTCTTCAGGCGCCTGATTATCGCCGCGCGTTTCGCAAAAGCGCCTCGATAGACATGGCCTGTGCAAGATATTGTTCGTTCAGTTCAATGTATAAATTGACCGCTTGCAGAAGATTGGTGCAGGGGTTGCAAACATAAACAACCTTCATGTCGATCCTATCCGTGAAAACCGCCGTGCCGAAGCGGACGCCCATATCCGGATTGCTTTCAATAACGCGCCTGACTTCAAATTCATCACGATACAGCACATCAATCCTGTGATCCCTTAGGGCTTGAATGCCCGCTTCCCATGACTGGACTTCGACGATAGTCGCCGCGGGAAAGTATCGTCTGGCGAATTCCACATATGATGAGGCATGGATGGCGCCAAGACGACCCGTAAAGTTACGGAAGGCATCTTCCGGGCTTCGCCCATTGGCAAGCCGCGCCAAGGCCGCCCGATTGTAAACCATGGCGTGACGGAGCCTGACATAAGGTTCAGAAAAACGGACAAAGGGCGCGCGATCAAAACTGGCGGACATACGGTTGATGCCAATATCGGCTTCAAGATCAGCAACTGTCTTGGCGAGTGAATTGAAGGTATTGCCGCCATCAACAAAGACAAGATTGACGCCAATCGCGCTAGCGATTCCCTTGGCAATGTCTATCTCGGGACCTTCGAAATCTCCTGACGGTAATCTCACACGAAAACCCGGTATATCGAAATTGGGAATGGCAACACGCAGGCTTCCCGCAGCAAGGATATCCCTGAGATCACGCGATTGGCTGCCAGCCCTCAGGTCTTGCGAATGCACCGGCGCATTGACCAAACCACTCAGCGCCAGCACCAGAACAGCCATACGTTGGAAATACCAAAATCGGCTAGTCCAGCCGGATTTCAGAAAACTTGCTATTCGCATAACCCTTTCCCCCCGATCACTTTCTGTATTTCCAAAAATGATAGTGACCCAGCCACATGCATTCACTCTGCCGGAACAGCGGTTGGCTTTTTGCTGCCGGAACCTGCCAAGGCTGGAATTTGACAATTCAAAGCGACGTTGAGCATTGCCCGGATCATCGAAACGATTGGGTCAACAACGATCATCAAGGGCAGCGCGAGTTCATAGGACAGGCCGAAGGGACGGAGCACCGCCGCCAGTGGCACAAGCCCAGGAAGCCCGCTGATACCAATCGTGGCAAAAGACCCGATGAGCGCGAATACGGCCACAAGCAACAATTCCACGAAACTGAAGCTGTATCCGGTCAAGCTCGCAATGAATAATGCCGCAACGATGAAATGCACGATATTGCCGAAACGGACTACGGCGAAGCTGATCGGGATGAACAGCTCACATGGCGGCTTGGATGCGCGAAGTTCCTTGGTCATTGTCTCCAGCGCCGTTGGCGCACAGACAAGGGTATTTCGTGTCGCGGCAGCCAGGGCCAAAGGCTGCGTAAACACCGCAAGGACGTGCCGGGGGCTCACGCGAAGTACAACACCGATGACAAAGATTGGAATGGTAAGGAGCACGATACTCGTCAACAAAAAGGCAAAGGCAAAAGGGGCGAGAACCGCGAAGGCATCAGTACCCAGAAGCGCGATCTGCGGCGCAACCAGTGCAATAATGCCAATTGGCATGAACAGGTTGAACCACTCGAAAATCAGCAGGCAAACACTTTGAATATGCCGAAGCGCATTGAAGATGGACGTGCCGGACCGCCGCTCACTCCAAACCATGGCCAGACCAAAAACGAACAGGAACACGATAACCTGAAGGCTATTGTTTGAAGCCAATGAAGCAAAGATATTGCTCGGTACAATGGCGATCAGCCCCGTTGCCTCCCGCCCCGAACTATCATTCGCAAGCTGGGCACTAAGCGCAAACTCAAGGTCAACATGGCCGCTGGCACCGCCGAAAATCGTCCCAATCCGTCGCGCGATTTCATGGTCTATGGGCGCGAAATGGAACAGCATGAACGGTACAAGCAGCGAAACCAGCATGACCAGCAAAGTCGTTGCCAGCAACCAGCCAATCAATCGCCCCACGACGGGCCCGGCAACGCCGCTTGTTAAGGCCGAGCGCACCGCGAGCGGTATTGTCGCCATAAGGAAGGGCAAAACGCAAACCTGCAAGAGCGCAATAAAGACATCACCTACCGGCTTCAGGTATTCCACGAAAGGAAACTGCATGTACCCAAGCCAGACACCAATGATGACCGCCACGATCGTGACTGAGGGGCGATTAAGTTTTTTCGAGAGGTCAATAAGCCGATCAGTATTTCCCATATGAGCCTTCCGCGCCGCAGACTAACCCGGCTTATATTGAAATCATTGGAGTTTTCCCCGTGACTTTGGAAACTATTCGAAGGGCGATGGCCGGTCAACAAACGCCCTGACGGTGTGTCTTGCAGCTTGAGCAGCGACGGCGGATAGCGCGTGCCGGTCAGCCCCCAAAAAAGCGAGTATTTTTTGGTGCCCGAAACCTGATCCCCGCATCGCCCCACGCACGCAAAAAAATACCGTGATCAGCGGCAGCCGATCACGGTATGGCGCAACACCAAACCGGCATGGCCTGCACCATACCGGCAATGCAACCTCAGGTAGTCTGCTGAATGGCCGAGAGCAACCAGCGCTCCTCAGGGCCGCTCCGCACAAAGGTCCAAAGCTCGGTCGAGGTTTGGCGCTCCGTCGTGCTGCCTTCCACTACCTTGCCGGTCGCTTCTTCAAAGGTCGCGTCCAGCAGGCTGAAGCGCAGGGCAACCGTCGCGTAATCCACGCCCTCCTCATGCCAGGCTTCGGAAAGATCACCGCTCTCCAGCTTTACCTCGCGGGTTTCATTACGCCAGCCACGCGCATCCAGATCGCGGTAGTCATTCGCGAAATAGCCAACCATTTCAGGCGTCGCGAATGCCCGCAGGCCCTTCAAGTCGCGGCGTGACCAGGCGGCATTCACCTCGGTCAGGGTTTGTTCAAACGCCTGATAATCCTGCGGCGTCAGTTGGACATCGCGCGCGGGGGCAGCATAGGCGCCGCCTGCGACCGGGGCAGCGGCACCGCCCATGGGCGCGGGTTCCATCTGGCGCGCATAACCGGAAGCACCGGCCATGGCAGGTGCGGCCTGGCGGCGGCGGAACAGGCGGAAGGCCAGATAGATCAGGCCGCCAATCAGCGCCACTTGCAGCAGCATGCCAAGCATGGCGCCGAGCCCGCCGATACCACCCAGAAGCCCACCGCCAAAGAGCATGCCGACCAGGCCACCCATCAGCAAACCACCAGCCAGCGCGCCCATGAAGGAACGCTGCGGCTGCGCTTGCGGCGGCATGCCGGGACGCGCGGGCGCGCCGGCCTGTTGCGGGCCAGAAGGCTGCGTTGCCGTCCGTTCCATCGGGCGCGCCGTATTGGGCGCGGTCTGGGTCGGCGGTGGCGCGGAATAGGTCCGGCTGCCGCGACTGCCGGAAGATGAATTGCCACCCGGCTTGGCATCGGCCAGGACCGGCACCAGAACCATGGCAAGGGCCGCGAAAGCGGTCAGAAAATAGCTTGGTCGACGCATTGGAATCGGGACCTCCCCAACATGAACAGATCTTAATATAGGCATTTCCGCGCCAAAGCGAAGGGGTAAATCGCACTGCAAGAGATTGCGGCCTGGCCTTCGCTGGGCCACAAAGGAGGAAATCCTTCAACGCTCAGAATTTATACATCTCGCTAGTAGGTTTCTGTTAGAAATACCAGTCAGATGCCCAGTCCCCGCCCTGCCCCCCCTGAGTTGCAGCTCAGCCAGACCTCGTTGCAGGACGCGGTGCGGCGCGCCTTGCGCGATGAGGCGGGGCGGGCGGCGGTCCGCGTTTCACCTGGCCCACGGCCAGAAGCGCAGCGCCTGGTTTTTGCGTTGTTGCGCGAAGCGGTTGATGTCAAAGGCGGGTCACTGGTTGAAATTGCCGCGGATGATTGGCTGCTGACGGAACTGCCAAGCTACGAAGCGGGCAAGCTGCAAGCCCTGCTCGGGCAAATCCTGGACGAGACAGCAGTACAATTGCTGCCCCTTCCGGCATCCAAGGCCATGCTCATTGGCCTACTGAACTCAGCGCGCCTGCCTCAATTCCTGGAGGTGGCAGCGGCGGAACCAATCTCGCCCCTTGGCCTGGATGGGCGGCTGGATCGGATCAATCTGCCGCAAGTCTATCGGCGGCAAAGCATTGTTGGCATCACAGATGCCAAGCTGCCCAAATTGGTCTTTCAGCGCCTGGCCTTGGACCAAACTGTCCTGCGTCAACACCTTGGCCGTATGGCCGGGGATCGCGCTTTGCTGAGCCACGCGAAATCCCTGCTGCAAAAGCGGGTTCTTGAAGCGCTTGGCGATGAAGGTACCCGCAAATCCCTGATGGGCGGCGGGCCGATTGCCCCCCTGCTGCTTGATCTGCCGCCCGAACTGCTGCCACCCATGCCGGCTGACGCCGAAGAGGACCCGGAACCCGCAGCCAGCCCTGGGCTTTATGCCACGCTTTCCGTGGATGAGGCCCTTACCGTCAAGAACCTTGCTGTACGCCGCAAGGCGCTTAGGCAGGGGGCCTGGGGTATCGCCGTTTCGGGGCTTTCCGCTTCGGCACTTGCCCTGGTGGATCCTGATGCCCTGCCAGCGGATTGGCTGGTCCTGGAGTGGTCGCCCGGGCTGGATGATACGCAAGTCCTGAAGGCATTGCGCCGCCTTGATGAGGCGCGCGTCATTCTAGATGGCTGCGATAGCGTGGCGGCGCTCTCCTGGGGGCTCAGCCAGGGTATTCATCTTTATGCTGGGCCATGGATTGAGGAGCTTATCACCGCAAGCCGGATGGATCATTGCAGTGAAGCCGCGCGCTGCCTTCGCTCCGAATGTCGGGCGCGCGGGCTCGCGACCTCCCCCTCCGAAAGGCTTGGCTGCCACAAGCCTTTGCTGTTGGAAGGCGTGTTGCCAGAGGGGCAGGCATGAGCGGCGCCGCCCCAAAATCTGTCGCCTTGCCGGCAGAAGCGCTGGGCGCGGTGGCCCTGTCCAACGCCATTCGTGACGCGGTCGCAATGGGGGAGGAGCGGCTGGTTCTGATGCTGCGCCTTTCAGCGCTACCGCGAGCCCGGCGCATTGGCAGCCGAGCAGATTTGCTGCGCGAAGCCTGGGAACCGCTGAACAGCACCGCCAGGGTCCGGGGTTTCAAATTGCCGGGGGGCGACCTGGTGGCCATTGGCTTGCCCAATGCAAGCGAAGCGCTGGAACATCAGCAGCGGATCCTTTTTTCCATGCTGGAGCCTGAGGAAGCGGAAAAGGCTGTGCATATGCTCCGCCTGCCGCAGCAGGCCGCGGCGGTGATGGCCGCTGTTGAAGACAGCCTTGGCATGGTGGCCGCCATGCAGGCCATGGCGCTTGAGGAACCTGAAGAACGCGCCGTGGATCCCGCTTCGCTTGCTTCGGCAGAGCGTGGCCTGATGACGGCTGATCTCAGCATTTTCTTTCGCCGTCAAAAAGTCTGCTGGCTGGAACCGGGCGGGCAAAACACCAAACTTTTTTGGGAAGATCGCCGGACCGAATTGGCGCAGATTTGCGAAAGGCTTTTGCCGGGCAGCGATATTTCTCTGACCCCCGCCTTCGCGCATCGGTTGTTGAAATCCATCGACCGCCGGCAATTGAGCGACATCGCGCGGCCTGAGGAATTGCGCGATATGCGAGAACTCGCGCTGCCGCTTCGTGTGGAAAGCCTTTTCTCAACCGAATTCCTGCGCCTTGATGCGATCATGCCGCAAAGCCAACGGCATAAGCTGATCATCGGGCTTGATGCGGAAGATGTGCTGGCCGATCCTCAACTGTTCCTGCTGGCGCGCAACTTCCTACAGGCGCGCGGCTATCGGCTGATGCTGGAAGCGGCCTCCCCCTTCGCGGCCACGGTGGTCTCGGGCCAGCGCGCCGGGTTCAATTTTTTGCGCCTGAAATGGTCTGAGGATTTCCCGGCCGCCGAAGGTGTCGCGACGGCGGAACTCCGCAAGAAACTCTCGCTGAATGCGGAACAGGTTGTGCTGGCCGGCGCGGATCGTCCCGCCGCTATTGCCTGGGGCTGGGAAGCGGGCATTCGCCTGTTTCAGGGCCGCCTGATCGAAAGCCAACGCCCAGCAAGCTGAAGCCATGGCTTGGCGAAACGCCGCTTTGGGCCGATATGCCCCCCCATGTTGATTCCCGCGATCCAGGCCGAGGGTCTGTCGAAAACCTACAAAACGGGAGAACCGCCCGCCGTGGTAGGCCTCGATTTCGTCCAACCCGCCGGTAGCACCTGGGCGCTGCTGGGCGGCAATGGTGCCGGCAAATCCACCACCATTGCCATGCTGCTCGGCCTTTTGGTGCCAAGCGCGGGACGGGTTGTGGTGCTGGGCCATGATATGGCGCGGGACCGCTTTGCTGCCTTGGCGCGGATGAATTTTTCCTCGCCTTATGTCGCGCTGCCGCATCGGCTGACGGTTGCCGAAAACCTTGGCGTTTATGCGCATCTCTATAATGTGCCGCATGCGCAGGATCGCATCGCGGAATTGGCGGAGCGCCTGCAATTGACCGCGTTTCTGGACCGGCCCGCGGGGCAGCTTTCGGCGGGGCAGAAAACCCGCGTCGCGATTGCGAAATCGCTCATCAATCGCCCGGAATTGCTGCTGCTGGATGAACCGACCGCAAGCCTTGACCCCGATACGGGCGATTGGGTCCGCAGCCTGTTGGAAGCCTATCGCGCGGAATCCGGTGCCGCCATTCTGCTCGCGAGCCACAACATGGCTGAGGTCGAACGGCTTGCCGATCACGTCCTGATGCTCAAGGGCGGGCGTATTGTGGACCAAGGCAGCCCCAATGACCTGATCGCGCGCTATGGCCGCGATGATCTGGAACAGGTTTTTCTGGATATCGCCCGCGGCCAGGGGCACGCGGCATGAACGGCGCGGCGCGGCGCATTTGGGGGCTGATGTATCGGCATTTGGCGCTGTATCGGCGTTCCTGGCCGCGGGTGCTCGAACTTATGTATTGGCCCGTCTTGCAAATGCTGGTCTGGGGTTTTGTGACCGCTTGGCTTGCTGGCGTGCAGAACAATACCGCAAGTGTCACCGCCGGCGTGCTGCTCGGCGGCGTGCTGCTGTGGGAGGTAACGCTGCGCAGCCAAATGGGCTTCGCCATTTCCTTCCTGGAGGAAATCTGGTCACGCAATCTGGGCCATATCTTCGTGGCACCGCTGCGCCCGCATGAATTGGTGGCGGGCCTGGTTGCCATGAGCATGCTCCGCACCGCGATCGGCGTGGGACCGGCCATTCTGCTGGCTTTCCTGCTTTACGGCTTTGGCATCTGGACCCTGGGGCCGGTGCTGGTGCTCTATTTCGCGGCGTTGATGGCGATGGGCTGGGCGGTGGCGCTTGGCGTGACGGCCCTTATCCTTCGCCATGGCGCGGGGGCCGAGGCTTTGGCCTGGGGCGTGCTGTTCGGCTTGGCGCCCTTCTCAGCGGTGTTTTATCCGGTTTCGGTGCTGCCGGGCTGGTTGCAGCCGATCTCACTCGCCATTCCGGCGACGCATGTTTTTGAAGGCATGCGCGCTGCCCTATTGGATGGGCAGCTTGCCTGGGATCATCTGGCCTATGCTTTCGCGCTTGATCTGATCTGGCTTGGTCTGGCCGCCTGGCTTTTCATGGCGCAATTCCAGGCCGCGCGTGTGCGGGGCGCCTTGATGAATATCGGCGAATAAATCAGGCCGCCTCTTTCATCTTGCGCGCTTTTCCGGCAAGATTCCCCTTTCCGGTCCTTGGTGGGGCGATGGTCGCCTGCACCCGGGCCGGTTGTGCTGGAGACTGGAAACGTGATTCCCGCCCTGATGCCGACCTATAACCGTGCCGACCTTGCTTTTGAGCGGGGCGAAGGCGCGCGACTTTGGACGGAAGATGGCCGACGTTTCCTGGATTTCGGCGCCGGCATCGCGACATCCTCGCTCGGTCACGGCCATCAGCATCTGACGCGGGTGATCGCGGAACAGGCAGGCAAGATCATTCATGCCTCCAACCTCTATCGCATCCCGCAAGCAGAACGGCTGGCGCAGCGGCATGTGGAAAATTCCTTTGCTGACAGCGTGTTTTTCTGCAATTCCGGTGCGGAAGCCAATGAAGGCATGATCAAGGCTGTCCGCAAATACCATGCGGAAAATGGTCATCCGGAACGCTACCGGCTGATCTGCTTTGATGGCGCCTTCCATGGCCGCACCATGGCCGCTTTGGCCGCCACGGGGAATGAGAAATACCTGGCCGGCTTCGGCCCACCGGTTGAAGGCTTCGACCACGTGCCCTTCGACAATATGAATGCGGTGCGTGATGCGATTGGCCCCAATACCGCCGGCGTGATGATTGAACCCGTGCAGGGTGAAGGCGGCGTGCGCCCCGCGCCGCTGCGTTTTCTGCGCGAATTGCGCGCCATGTGCGATGAATACGGGCTGCTGCTGGCGATGGATGAAGTGCAAACCGGCATGGGCCGTTCGGGCAAGATGTGGGCCCATCAATGGGCCGGGATCGAACCTGATGTGATGTCCTCCGCCAAGGGTATCGGTGGCGGCTTCCCGCTGGGCGGTATCTTCGCCAAGGAACATGTGGCGAAGCACCTCAAGCCCGGCACGCATGGCTCAACCTATGGCGGCGGGCCGCTTGCTTGCGCTGCCGGCAATGCGGTGATGGATGTGGTTTCTGCCCCCGGCTTCCTTGACCGTGTAGACCAGGTGGCGCGGCATTTGTGGCGCGCCCTGCTGGCGCTTGCCGCCAAGCACCCGACGGTGATTGAGGATGTGCGCGGCGCAGGCCTGTTGCTTGGCCTGAAGCTGCGCCCTGAAGTGAATAACGGCGAAATGCAGAATGCCGCCGTGGCCGAGGGGCTGCTGACGGTTGCCGCGGGCATGAATGTGCTGCGTCTGGCGCCGCCCTTGATCATCACGGAAGCGGATGCGGATGAGGCGGTGGCGCTGCTCGATCGCGCCTGCCAGCGCCTGACCCCAGCCGGAACCCAAGCCGCGGCGCAATGAGTGCAATGTTGAAATCGGTCAGGGGCGGCGATGCGCCGCCCCGCCACTTTCTGGAATTGATGGATCTTGAACCGGCGGTGCTGCGCCGGATGCTGGATGTTGCCGGGCGCGCCAAGCGCGGTGAGCTTGCAGGCAAGCCTTTGGCTGGCAAATCCATTGCCCTGATTTTCGAAAAACCCTCCACCCGCACACGCGTTTCCTTTGAAGTGGGCATCCGTCAATTGGGCGGCGATGTTATCGTGCTGTCTTCCAAGGATATGCAGCTTGGCCGAGGCGAAACCCCCGCCGATACCGCCAAAGTGCTGTCGCGCTATGTGGATGCCATCATGCTGCGCACTGATAATGTGCAGAAAATCCGTGAATTGGCGGAACATGCGACTGTGCCGGTGATCAATGGCCTGACCGATGTATCGCATCCCTGCCAATTGATGGCCGATGTCATGACCTTTGAGGAACATCGCGGCCCGATTGCCGGGCAGGTGGTGGCCTGGACCGGTGATGGCAATAACGTCGCGCAGTCCTTCATTCAGGCAGCGGCGCGCTTCGGCTTTACGCTGCGGCTGGCGACACCGCCTGAATTGGCGCCGCCAGCTGAATTGATTGCCTGGGCGCGCGCGCAAGGCGCCAAGGTGGAATTGACCCATGACCCCATCGCTGCCGTGCGTGATGCGCGCTGCGTGGTGACCGATACCTGGGTTTCCATGTCTGATGAGCGTGATGGGCGCGCGGAAAGCCGACATAATCTTTTGGCGCCTTATCAGTTAAACACGTCGCTGCTGAAGCACGCCGCGCCGGATGCGATTGTCATGCATTGCCTGCCCGCGCATCGCGGCGAAGAAATCACCGATGAGGTGATGGATGGCCCGCAAAGCGTGGTGTTTGATGAGGCGGAAAACCGCCTGCATGCGCAAAAGGGCGTGCTGCTTTGGGCCTTGGGGCTGGCGTAAGCCTTATGGCGTGACCCGTGAGCAAGTGTCACGCCTTTGCCGAGGAGCCAGGCCCCTGCCCT
This sequence comes from Roseomonas sp., assembly GCA_020249505.1. Taxonomy (GTDB): domain Bacteria; phylum Pseudomonadota; class Alphaproteobacteria; order Acetobacterales; family Acetobacteraceae; genus Neoroseomonas. The sequence goes on from JADCFN010000028.1 coordinate 248,921, forward strand.
ATTCATCGTGCTGCAATGCGTTGAAGCCCAGACGCTTCTGATATTGGCGCTACCCAAGCGCGCTTGTATAGGCAAACAGAGCCACGCTGCTGCCGGCGTTTCTCATGCCGCTTCCGAGCCCAAGTGAAGGATTCCCGCGATGCGCGATTTCGATGAAAACTCAATCACGGATGCGGTCCTACAACGCCTGGCTGGCGCTGAAGACCCTCGCCTGAGGCAGGTGGCACAAAGCCTTGTGAAGCATCTGCACGCCTTTGTGCGGGATGTTGAGCCAAGCTTTGAAGAATGGCAGACCGCCATCAGCTTTCTGACCCGCATTGGCCATATGTGTGATGGCAAGCGGCAGGAATTCATCCTGCTGTCGGATACGCTTGGTGTTTCCATGCTGGTGGATGCGATCAATCACCGCATGCCGGAAGGCGCCACCCCAACCACCGTGCTTGGCCCTTTCTATGTTGAAGGCGCGCCTGAATTGCCACTGGGGGCAGAGGTTGCGCGCGCCATGAAGGGCGAACCGCTGCATGTTTCAGGGCGCGTGATGACCGCAGGCGGCGGTCCCATCGCTGGCGCCATCGTGGATATCTGGCATTCGGATGAGGATGGCTATTACGATGTGCAGCGCGTTGATCAGGCGGATGCCAATCTGCGGGCGCGCTTTCGTACCGACAGCGACGGGCGCTTTCATTTCTGGACTTTGACGCCAACATCCTACCCCGTGCCGGATGATGGCCCGGTCGGAGAATTGCTGCGCGCGACGGGCCGGCACCCGATGCGCCCCGCGCATGTTCATTTCATGATTGCGGCGCCGGGGCATGAAACCCTGGTGACGCATGTTTTTGTCGCGGGCGATCCCTATTTGGACAGCGATGCCGTCTTTGGCGTGAAGCAGGAATTGATTGCCGAATTCGCGCAGCACCAAGCCGGCAAAGGCCCGGATGGGCGAGAGCTGGCGGGCACCTGGCGCAAGCTGGTCTATGATTTCGCGCTGAAACGCAACGGCTGAACCGAAGCGCTCGGGCGTGCCTTCAGCGCACCAGCGCAGTCGATAAGATTGGGAAGAAGGCAATCAACATCAGTGCAAGGCCCATCACCACCACAAAGGGCAAGGCGCCGGCAAAGATGGTTTCAATGCCCACCTTCGGATCGGCCAGCGTTGCCTTTACGGTGAACACGGAAATACCAAAGGGCGGCGTCAGCAGCCCCATCTCTACCGCGATGATGGTCACAATACCGAAATGGATCAGGTCAAACCCCATCGCGGTCGCGATCGGCGCGCCAATCGGCACCATGATGAGCAGGATGGAGGTACTATCCAGAATCATCCCCATCAGCAGGATGACGATCACGAAGGCAAACAGGAAACCGTAAGGCCCAAGGCCCAAATGCTCTACGAAATCGCCAATCGCATTGGGCACACCCGCCATGGACAGCATGCGCGAATAAAGACCGGCAGCAATCAGTAGGAACAGGATGGCGGCTGAAACCAGCCCGGTTTCACGCAAGACGCGCCAGAATTTCGCAGCATCCAAGCGGCGCCGTACCAGCGCAATCAGTAAGGCGCCCGCGGCCCCCACTGCGCCCGCTTCGGTCGGCGTGAAGAAACCCGTGTAAAGCCCGCCCAGGATCAGCACCACAAGCGCAAGAATAGGCAGGGATTTGCCGAGCATTTCTGCCGGCCCCATCAGCTTTTCGTCAGCCACGGCTGCTGATTGCGTTTGGCTCATGATGCGCTGCGGGGCGAAACTGGCATAGCACCAGATCATGACAGCAAAGCCGATTGCGATAATGATTCCAGGAATGGCGCCTGCAATGAACATGGCGCCGATGGAAACCTCAGCCAGCACGCCATAGACAATCATCAACAGCGATGGCGGTATCAGCATGCCAAGAATGCTGCTGCCCGCCACCGTACCCGCCGCGAAGCGCATGGAATAGCCGTGCCGCACCATCTCGGGCACCGCGACCTTGGTGAATACGGCGGCTGAAGCAATGGAAACGCCTGTCACCGCCGCAAATACCGCATTGGCGCCAACGGTCGCGATGCCAAGCCCGCCTTTCACGCGTTTCAGTAGGTTCTGTGCGACATCGAAAGTGTCTTTCCCGACATCGGAAATACTGACCAAAAGCCCCATCAGGACGAAAAGCGGTATGGTCGCAAACAGGTAATCCTGAATGCCCGAATAGGTCGCCAAGGCTGTAAAGCGAAAGGCGAGATCAGGATTTTCGCGGATCAGCCAAACACCGATAGCACCAGTTGAAATCAGCGTAATGCCAATGGGCAGGCCGATGATGATCAGCGTCACCATCAGCCCAATCAAGGCGAAGCCAAGGCTGGTATCATCCATGGCGCGTCAGCATCCCGCGCAGTTCGGCAACAAATACCGCCAGATAGGCGATGCCCCCCGCCACGCCGCCCAGCACGATCAGGCCACGAAAGGGCCAGGTTGGCACGGTGAAAAGCCCCTGCACGCCAAAGAACTCGCGCAAATTGATGGAATTCCACATGCCCGGCCAGGCGGCCTGCGCGATGAAGAACATCACCGCGGCACCAATCAGGAAAAACAGCGCCTCAAGCCCGCGGCCGAAACGCGGCGCCCAATTCAGCACGCGCTGGATCAGGAAATCCGCACGCGTCATGCGGCGATGATAGATGGTTGCGCCAATCTGCAGAAAGACAATCCCCACCACCGAATGCGCAGCAATTTCCGCAACCCCGGTGATGGGCGCATTCAGGAAGGATCGGCCAATGACATCGGCACAGATCAGCAGCATCAACCCAAAGGTCCAAATGGTGCCAATGGCGGCCAAGCCATCAAGCAGCATTTGGATCGGGCCAAATGGTTGCCTGGGGGCGGCGCCATCCAGCGCCGCCATGTCAATATCATCAGCCAAGCGGGCAGACCTTCCTGATCAGGACGTGACTTCACGGTCCCAATTACGCCCGGGCGTCTGCCCGGCAGCGCGAATGGCCGCGAAGTAGGCGTTCAACACATCCCGCGCCGCGGGGCCAGAGCTATCCACCCAGGTGCGCGCAATATTCGGCAGGCCGCGGATCCAGCGCTCACGCTCTGCCGCCGGCAGGGTGGTGATGACGGAACCTTGGCGCAGCATCTCTGCCTCGGCCGCCGCGATACGCGCGGAGACATCGCGGATATGCGCCTGCGTTGTCGTTTTGCCCGCTTCCGTCATGGCACGGCGCACACCTTCCGGCCAACGATCAAAGCGCTGCTTATTGGCTGCAATGCCGCCGACATACATGGCACCCACATCGCATTTTGTGATGAAGCGCGCCACTTCATGCACGCGGGTCGGCAGAATACCGACAAAGAAGGAAAGCGCGCCTTCCGAAACACCGGTCTGGATATCGGTGTAATAGGTGGTGAGCGCGCCATCCACCGGCGTCGCGCCCGTGCCGGTGAGCCAATTGGCGCTGGTGCCGGGAGCCGAGATTTTGCGGTTGCGCAAATCATCCAGGCTGCGCACCGGGAAATTCGACCAGATGTGATAGGTATCGGTGATATAGGAACTGAGCGGCACCATATTGAGTCCGTTCCAATTCTGGCGAATGGCCGGCACATTTTCATTCATCGCCTCAAACGCATTGGCCACCAAAGCGTGATCACCAGTCGCAAAAGGCGTGAAATAGGTCACGTTTTGCAGCGGCATGGTGCTGCCTTCCCAAAGCGTGCCGACATAGCCGATATCGGTGATGTTATCGCGCACCGCTTCCATCGTGTCTTGGAAGCGATACAGCGTGCCGCCATAAGACTCACGCCAATTGACGCGATGCGTATTGCCGCCATCGCGCAGCAGCTTGTCCACTTCCGGCTGGAAGACATTCTTCATCATCGACACCCAGAAATTCGCAACCGGATGGCTGGAGGCGATGGTGATGTTGAGCGCCGTTTGCGCGCGGCTATGGATGGAAAACAAGGGCAGTGCCGAAGCGCCCAGGATAAGGCTCCGTCGAAGGGTGGTCATTGCAAATCTCCCTGTTGTGGCGTTTTGCGAACGCCGTTGAATTTGTTCAGGCGATGGTGCCAAGCGCGCGCAGAATACGCTCTGGCGTGAAGGGTTGTTCATACACACGGGCGTTCAAGGGCTTCAGCGCATCATTGATGGCATTCATGATGGCCGCTGGCGCGCCGGCGGTGCCGGCCTCACCAGCACCCTTTGCGCCGAGCAAGGATTCGCGGGTTGGCGTTTCCACGTGCCCCACATGGATTTCCGGCATTTCCGCCGACATGGGCACCAGGTAATCGGCCAGCGTCGTGGTCAGTAGATTGCCTTCGGCGTCATAGACGCAATGTTCGTAAAGCGCGCCACCAATGCCCTGAACAATGCCGCCGCGCACCTGTTCATCCACCAGAAGCGGGTTCACGACGCGGCCGCAATCTTCAACGCACCAATGTTCCAGCAGTTTCACCATGCCGGTGGCGGGGTCCACCTCAACCCAGCTTGCCTGAATACCGTTGGTGAAGGCGAAGGGGTATTCCTTGGTGATGAAGTGGCGCGTCTGCACCAATTCGCGCTGTAAATCCTTGGGCAGCGTATCGCCACGGAAATAGACAATGCGGCCCAATTCAAACAGCGTCATGCGCGGCTTGCCGCTGGCCTTATCCGTGATTTCGCCCATCACGACATCAAGTGTATCTGGCGCCGCTTGCAGCATGGCGCCAGCCACTTCCAGGATTTGCTGCTTGAGCGCAATGGCGGATTGCAGCGTCGCTTCCCCGCCAATGCCCGCACCGCGGCAGGCCCAGGTACCGCCGCCATAAGGCGTGGTCTGCGTATCGCCGGTGATGATCTTCACGCGATTGACCGGCACGCCAACGCCATGTGCTACAATCTGCGCCAGAATCGCCTCGGTCCCCTGGCCCTGTTCCGTCACACCCGAGGAAGCAACAATCGACCCATCCGGATCCATCCGCACCGTGCAGCCATCCTGCGCGGAAATGCGCGCGCCACCAATGCCATACATGAAGGGCGAAGGATTGGTCAGTTCAATGAAGGACGCAAAGCCAATGCCGCGATAAAGGCCGCGCTGGCGTGCTTCTGCCTGATCCGCGCGAATGCGGTCCAACGGCACCATATCCAGCAACTTGTTCAGCGATGCGTGATGCGACAGCCCTTCAAACCGCATGCCGGGCGGTGAGGTATAGGGATAGGCATCATCGCGAATAAGATTGCGCTGGCGTATCTCCACCGGGTCCATGCCCAAAGCCTCGGCGGCCAGATCCATCAGCCCTTCCGTGACCGCGGTCGCAATGGGGTGGCCGACGGCGCGATATTGGCAGGTCGGTGTCTTGTTCTGCAGCACTACCGTTGTGGTGCAGCGGTAATTCTTGAAATCATAGGGGCCGCCGCAAAGATTGACGACCTGATTGCCTTCGATTGCGCTGGTACGCGGATAAACGGAATAGGGGCCGATCCCGGTCAGATCATCAATGTCAAAGGCCAGCACGCGGCCTTCCGCATCCACCGCCAGGCGGCCCATGATGCGATGATCGCGCGCATGAATATCGCTCACGAAGGATTCAAACCGGTCAGCCACGAATTTCACCGGGCGGCCCATGATGCGCGCCATGGCGGCCACCGCGACCTCATCCGGATAGACATGCACCTTGATGCCGAAGCTGCCGCCGACATCCTTGCAAATCACGCGGACATCGCCTTCCTTCATGCGCAACTGCTTGGCGAAGACGCCCTGCATCATATGCGGTGCCTGGGTCGAGTGATAAACGGTGAGTGTTTCATCCGCCGGATTGTAATCGGCGATGATGGAACGCGGTTCCAGCGTCACGCCCGTATGCCGGCCCGTGACAAAGCGCGCTTCAACAACCTTATGCGCTGCCGCAAAAGCCGCGGCTACATCACCGGTTTCGGCGGTGCGGGTAAAGACCAGATTATCGCCCAGTTCGGGATGGATCACGACGGACCCTGGGGCAAGCGCCGTTTCCATATCAATCTGCGCCGGCAGGGCTTCGAATTCCACCTGCAGCGCGGCCACGCCATCTTCGGCTGCGGCGCGGCTTTCTGCGACCACAGCCACAATCGGTTCCCCCTGCCAGGTGGCACGGCTGAGCGGTAGTGGATATTGCGGCGCGGATTTCATGCCCTTCAAATGATCAAGCGTCGCGACCCAGGGATCGCAAAATTTCGCAAGATCATGGCCAGTAAAGACGCGGATCACCCCCGGCACGGCCTTGGCGCGCGCCGTATCAATGGCGCTGATTTTCGCATGCGCATGGGGGCTGCGCAGAAACGCCGCATGCAGCATGCGCGGCAGCGTCACATCATCCGTATAGGTCGCGCGGCCCTGCACCAGCTTCGGCACATTCGGGCGCGGTACGGACCGCCCGATATAGGAATTGGGCAAATCCTCCCGCGACAGGCCAATGGATGCCGGCGTGATTTCATTCATGGCGTGGCCCCCCTGCTGCGGAGCGTATCTTCCACCGCATCCACAATCGCCTGATAGCCCGTGCAACGGCAGTAATTGCCCGAAAGATATTCGCGGATTTCGCCCCGCGTCGGGCTGCCACCCTCGGCCAGCAATTCAGCCGCCGTCATCACCATGCCTGGCGTGCAAAAGCCGCATTGCGCTGCATTTCGCGCCACAAAAGCTGCTTGCAAATCTGCAACCTCGCCACTTTCGGAAAGGCCCTCAATAGTCACAACCTCTGCACCATCCAGCGAAGCTGCAAGAATCAAACAGCCACGCATGATCTTGCCATTCACGCGCAGCGTGCAGGCGCCGCACACGCCATGCTCGCAGCCCGCATGAGACCCTGTCAGGCCAAGATCAAGGCGCAGGAAGTCAATTAAGTGGCGGCGCGGTTCCACATGCCGTGTCACCTTTTCGCCATTCACGGTCAGCGTAATCGGGATCATGCGGCTTCGACCTTCGGGTTCAGAAAACCAAGCAAAACACGCTCCGTCAGGACGCGCGCCAAATGGCGCTTCATTTCGGGCGGGCCATGCAAATCGCGCGGCGGGTCCAGATCTTCGGTGAGTGCGTGCTGCGCGGCGGAGATGCTCGCGCGGTCAAGGCTGCGCCCTTCCAGTGCGCGGCACGCAGCGGTGGCCAGCACAGGGATATTGCCGACGCCGAAATAAACCAAACGGGGTGTGACAACGCGCCCGGCATCCAAGGCCAGGGTCGCGGCCAGCCCCGCCATGGCGTAATCGCCCGAACGGCGTGTGATTTCCTCAATGGCGCCAAGACGCTGGGTCACGGGGATTTCGACCGCGGCGATGATTTCCTGCGGTTCCAGCGCGGTTTGCAGGAGATCAGTGAAAAAATCGGCCGCCGGAATGCGCCGTTCGCCCTTGGCGGATGCCGCGATGATGATTGCTTCCAACGCCACCATGCAGGCGGGCAATTCGGCCGCCGGGTCGGCATAGGCCAGGCTGCCGCCCAAGGTGCCGCGATTGCGAATGGCCGGATGCGCAATCAACGGCGCCGCTGACGCCAGCAAGGGCGCATGCGCCTTTACCAGCGGATCACCGCAAAGCTCAGCATGCAGCGTCAGCGCACCAAGGCGCAGCACCTGGCCATCGCTGGAAATGCCGCGCAATTCGGTGATGCCGTTGATATCAATCAGCGTGCCCGGTTCGGAAAGCCGGAAGGCGAGGGTCGCCAGTAGCGTCTGCCCGCCCGCAATGATTTGGGCCGCGCTTCCATGCGCCTGCTGCGCTGACCACAGCTCGGCAAGGCTCTTGACGCGCACATAGCCCATGGCAGGCCATTTCATGCAGACTCTCCCCGACTTGCGTTGCGCGCTTTGATCACCAGCAGAGGCTGCTTGTCAAGCGCAGCTTCTACCTGACAAGGCTCTGAAATTTAAGCAATTTCAATCATTCTGCCGCTTTGTTGTCTGCCGCTGCGGCGCGCTTGATTGAGCCCAGCAGTCATGGTTCCACGTGGCAAATGGCCTAGGCCTAGCTTAGGGGTGCGAGGCCAAACGCCCAGCATTCAAGCAAATTTCTGCCCAAAAAATACCTTACTGATTAAATTTAGGTCACTCCAGGAGAGATCTTCGCTTAAAACCATAGGTTTCCGCCTTTACGCATCGGTATGAAACTTGCTCCCTCCTCTCCGCATGCAGGAGGATGGGGCTCTGACTACCGCCGCTCAACGACTGACTTCACAACAGCTTTTGCTGAACGGCATTGTCCATAGCTATGGGTCTGCGCGCGCCGTTGATGATGTCACCCTGGAAGTGAAGGCCGGCGAATTGGTGGCGCTACTAGGCCCATCAGGCTGCGGCAAAACAACGCTGCTCCGTATCGTCGCGGGCTTCATTCGTCAGGCTTCCGGTCAGGTGGTGATTGGTGATCGCGCCGTGGATGATCTGCCGCCCAATCTGCGCGAGGTTGGGATTGTATTCCAGAACTATGCGCTGTTTCCGCATATGACGGTGGCCGAGAATATCGCCTATGGCCTCGTGGCGCGTGGCGTGGGCAAGGCCGAACAACGCGCGCGCGTGGCGGAAATGCTTGCCACGGTCCGCATGGAAGGCTTCGCGGATCGCAAGCCAAGGCAGTTATCGGGCGGGCAGCAGCAGCGCATCGCGCTTGCGCGCGCTTTGGCAGTACAGCCACGCATCCTGCTGCTGGATGAACCTTTCGCCGCGCTGGATAAGAATTTGCGCCTTGATATGCAGATCGAAATCAAGCGGCTGCAACGCCAATTCGGCCTGACCGCCATTCTGGTCACGCATGACCAGGAAGAAGCCATGTCCATCGCCGATCGCATCGCGGTGATGAATGGCGGCCGGATCGAACAATTGGGCACGCCAGTCGCGATCTATGACGAACCGGCGACACCCTTCGTCAATAGCTTCATCGGGTCATCCAATATCCTTGAGGGCATCGTCGCAGATGGCGGGGTCAAGCTTGCCGTGGGCGCGACGCTGCCCTGCAAGACGCAGAACCTTCCGCAAGGCAGGCCGGTGCAGGTTTCCATCCGCCCCGAGCAATTGATGCTGGTGCGTGACGCCGCGCCGGATCGCTTCCCGGTCACGCTGACACTCAGCCTGCCGATTGGCGGGCAATTGATCCATGATGTCGCGGCAGCCGATGGCACCACGCTCAAGATCGCGACTGCACGCCATCCGGGCGATACCTCCTCGCTTTCGGGCGCATGGCATTGTGCGCTGACGCCTGAAGCGCGGCCTTCGATCTTTCCCCTATCCACCCCATAAATCCCCAGGAGAATTACCATGGCTTCCAGACGCCTCTTCCTTGCCGGCCTGGCCGGTGCGCTTGCCGCGCCCAGCATTGCGCGTGCTTCCGGTTCCATGACGGCCGCGATTTATCCCGGCACCTGGGATGAGGCCTATCGCGAAATCGTCGCGCCGCTCCTGCGCCAGCGCCATAATGTGAGCGTTTCCTTCGATCCGCTTTTCGCGGTGGATCAGGTGGCCAAGGTGCGTGCAGCGCGCGGTGTGGCGCCGTTTGACTGCTTCGTGCTGGACCCCGGGCCGGCGGCGGCGGCGCGTCAGGCGGGCCTTTTTGAACCGATTGACCCGCGCATGATTACCAATGCCAGCAAGCTGCCCGATGGTATGCTGACCGCTGATGCGGCGACGGTGAATGTGCAGGTTGTCGGCATTTGCTACAACCCGAAGAAATTCCCCGAACCGCCGAAAAGCTGGGCGGATTTGTTCCGTTCGCCCTATGTGGAACGCCTTGGCCTGACGGGCTTCCAGACCACATTCGGCACCGTATCGCTGATTGAAATGGCGAAGGTATTTGGCGGTTCCATCACCAATATCGAACCGATCTTCGCCAAGCTGCGTGAGGCGCTGCCCAAGGTCGCCGCGGTTTCCACACCAGCCGCCCTGCCTGGCCTTTTCCAGCAAGGCCAGATTGATATCATGTACACCAACACGAACAATGCGGCGACGCTCAAGGCCCGCGGCGTTGACATTGCCTTTGTGGCGCCGAGCGAAGGGGCGATTACCTTCGCCACCACGCTCCACATCGTGAAGGGCGCCGAAAACAAGGCCAATGCGCATCGCTATATTGATGTGGCCCTTTCGGCTGACGCGCAAAGCCGGCTGCAATTGTCGCCCTTCAACATGATTCCGGTGAACAAGGATGTGCAGCTGACCCCCAATCTGGACATCAAATCGCTTGATGAATTGTCCAAGATGGTCACGCATGATTGGAATGTGATCAACCCGCGCCGTGCTGCCTGGATTGATCGCTTCAACCGCGAAATCACGAAGTAAAATCATGCGCGCAGCAGCGGTGGATTGGCGCCTGGCCGCGCCTTTGGGGATTGTCTACCTCGCGCTTTTCGCGGCACCGCTGCTGTTGTTACTTGGCATATCGCTTCATGCTGACCAGGATTTGCAGAAATGGGGCCTGGATAATTGGACCAAATTCTGGGGCGACGTTTTTTATCGCGGCGTCGTTTGGGACACGCTTCGGCTTGGCGTTGCGGCGGTGCTGGCGACATCGCTATTCGCCTGGCCGCTTGCAGTATTTTTCTGTAATGCGAGCCCGCGCACCCAGAAGATCCTGATCTTCATTATTCTCCTGCCGCTGCTCACCTCTGTTGTTATTCGTACTTTCGCCTGGATCGTGATCCTGGCGCGCGAAGGCTTGGTCAATCAGGTCGTACTGGCGCTCGGTCTCAGCGCCACGCCGCTCAGGCTTTTGCAGACGGAAACGGGGCTCATCCTTGCCCTGATGCAAATCGAAATGCCGTTGATGCTGCTGCCCTTGATTTCTGTCATGCGCGGACTTGATCCAAACCTTCTTGATGCCTCGCGCGCCTTGGGTGCGGGGATGTGGCGGAGCTTCTTTCGCGTCATCCTCCCGCTCAGCCTGCCGGGGTGGATCGCGGGTGCCACGCTGGTTTTCGCTTCCGCCTGTACCGCCTTCATTTCCCAATCCGTCATTGGCGGGGCAAGGCTTGTTTATCTGCCATCGCTCATCTGGCAGCAGGCCATGGTGGTTTATGATTGGCCCTTCGCCGCAGTCTGTTCCGTCACGCTGCTGCTGACGGTGCTGGCCGGCATCATGATGCTGAATTGGCTCGGCCGCTATGCAAGGACCGATTGAATGAACCAGCGCCGCACCTTTTCGGATCAAAGCTTTTCCTATGTCTTTGGTGGCCTCACGCTGCTTGGCGTGCTGATCCTGGTCGGCCCGGTTTTCATTGTGCTGATCACAAGCTTCACTACCTCGGCCTCCTTGCGGTTTCCGCCGCCGGAATTGTCGTTGCGCTGGTATCAGGCCTTGTTCGATACAACGCGGTCTGCACATATCCATCGCGCGGCGGGCAATTCACTTTGGGTGGCCAGCATGGCGACCCTTGCAGCAACTATTCTTGCCGTGCTCGCCGCGCTGGCGATTGGGCGTTCCCGCCGGCCTGCGGCGCGCGCCTTGGAAGCAAGTTTTCTCTCACCGCTGATCTTGCCCTCATTGGCCTATGGGTTGGCGACGCTGATGTTCTTCGCCCTGCTCGGGCTCCGCCCATCGCTTACGCATTTGATTGGCGGGCATCTGGTGGTGATTGCGCCCTTTGTCTTTCGGACAACCTTGGCGACTGTCACGCAATTGGAACCGGCCTTGCTGGAAAGCTCGGCCAGCCTGGGCGCCGGGCGCTTCATGACCTTCCGGCGCATTACGCTTCCCCTGATCGCGCCTGGCATTTTCGCCGGCGCCTTCCTGGCTTTCGTGGCCTCCATGGATAATGTGCCGGTCTCGCTTTTCCTCTCCAGTGCACGAACGGATATGCTGCCCATTCGCATGTGGGGCATGATGGAAAGCACGCTGGATGTGCGCGTCGCCGCCGTTTCTGGCGTGCTTATTCTGGCGATCCTGGTGCTGATGTTCCTAATGGATCGGCTGACCGGCCTTACGCGACGAATGAGCTTATAGGCGGGATATTGCCTGGTTGCCGGGGCTTCAGCCCATTGGCAACCAAACACTCACCTTTGTGCCAACCCCTTCCGTGCTCTCAATGCTTAGCCTTCCGCGATGGCGCATGACGATATGGCGCGTGATGGCAAGCCCTAGGCCCGTGCCTCCCTTATGGCGCGATCGTGCCGCGTCCACGCGATAGAAACGCTCTGTCAGGCGCGGCAGATGGTGCTTGGCTATGCCGGGACCGTCATCGGTCACGCTCAGCAAGGCACCGGGTCGCGCCGTTGCGTCATCTGCGGTGGCGCGCCGCAGCGTTATGGCAATCAAACCACCCTCACGGCCGTGATTGATCGCGTTTTCCAACACATTGCGGATCACCTGCGCCACCTGATCCGCATTGGCGGGCTTGGCGACCAAAGCCTCATTCACATCAAGTTCCAACCGCATATCGCGCCGCTTCAGTAGCGGTGCCAGCGCCTCCGCCTCGGCGCGCAGGATCATGGCGAGTGGCGCTTCGCCGACCGGGGGCTGGTGTTCCTCCATTTCAATGCGTGAAAGGTTGAGCAAATCATCAATCAGCCGGCGCATGCGATCGCCTTGTTCGGCCATGATGCCAAGGAAGCGCTGCTGCGCCTCAGGATCATCTGCCGCAGGGCCGCGCAGGGTTTCGATAAAGCCGAGCAGGCTCGCCAAGGGCGTGCGCAATTCATGGCTGGCATTGGCAACGAAATCGGCGCGCGTCCTTTCAATCGCCGCTTCCCGGCTGCGATCGATCAGCAGAATCAACAGCCGCCCGCCATCCGCAAGCGGCGGATCAAGCGGCACGACGCGGGCCGAAACTTCGCGCGGCAGCGGCACGGGCAGATGAAGCTCCACCGTGGCCGAATGGCCCGCTGCCAGCGCATCATCCATGGCAGCGGCAAGCACCGGATGGCGGAGCAGCGCCGCGGCGTCTGGCCCCTGCCCCGCCGCTTCCGGCCCGAGCATTTGCCGCGCGGCCGGATTGGCGCGCAGCACGGCACGTTCAGCCGAAAGCAGCAGTACAGGTTCGGGCAGGTTTTCCAGAATGGCAGCATCGGCACGGCGCAGCCTTTCAAGCTGCGCACCCTGTTCCGCCATGCTCCGCGCCAGGCGGCGAATGTCATCGGCAAGATCTTCGGCTGAAGGCAGTGGCGGAGCTTCGCCCCGCGTCGGCGCGGCCCGGCCCTGCGCCAGAGCCTCACGCAATGCCTCCGCCAAAAGCGCGAGCCTGGCCCGCCAGCCCCAGGCAAGGAAAAAACTGGCGAGGCCCACGGCGGCCAGCGCCAGAACGCCCAGTCCAGGCCGCAATTCGCGCAGTAGGATCAGCAAGCCAATCACCAATGCCGGCACCAGGCCGATGGCGACGGCAAAGCGCAACAAGGGCTTCATGCGGTCAGCCCGCGCGCCTTACTCATTCAGAAGCCGACACCAAGTGGCATGGGCGGTTCTACCAGAACGGCATCGCCATTCGGCGCCACGCGAAATAGCGCAAGGCTACGATCCACCGCCCCGCCCGGGCGCAATTGCAGCGGGCCATCAACACCATCGAAGCGGGGCGTGGAATCAGGGGGGGTACCAGCAGGGGCCACAGCCAGCCCCGCTGCCATCACCGCCGCATCATGCGCAACCCCCGCAATGCGCGGCGCGCGTTGGCCGAAAGCCTGCTGGAAGCGCGCATCAAAAACGCCCCTTGCCCTTTCATCCGGGGCGGGGAAAAGCGCACCATGCAAGGCGGGTTCATTGGCAAGCCCGGCATCGGCTATCCAAAGCGCGTGCCCAAGCAGCAAGGGCCGAGGGTTGTCCTGCGCCCCTGCCCTGGCCGCCGCGGCCAATTCCCGTGCGCGGAAACCGGTGGCGCCAATCACCACCGCATCAATTGGGTTGGTCGCGCGCCGTGCCATTTCTGCCACCGGGCCGACCGCGCCAGCGCGTTCATTGAACAGCGCAATGGCCGGGCTTGGCAGGTTGAAATCCGCCGCTGCCTGCCGCAGCGCCGCCGCCAAGGCGCGCCCGAAAGCATCATCCGGCGCCACCATGCCGAATTGTCGCGCGCCGGCTGACATGGCCGAGCCCATCACACGGCGCATCTGCTGTTCGGGCGTCACGCCAAGCGTCCAAACCCCTGGCCGCGCCTGAGAGGAATCATTGGTGAAGGCCAGCACTGGCAGGCGCGCGGCTTGCGCAACCGGCGCCGCGCCCGCGGTCTCGGCCCCGGTCAGTGGCCCGACCATGCTGACCGCACCAAGACTGACGGCGCGCCGCGCCGCATCCCCCGCGCCCATGGCCGTGCCCGCCGTATCGAGGGGCACGAATTCGACCCGGCGGTCATTCTGTTCAAACAGCGCCAATTCCGCCGCCTGTTGCAAGGCGCGGCCAAGTGGCTCCTGCTGCCCGGAAAGCGGCAGCAGCAACGCAACACGGGTGCGCGCCATATCCGGCGGTGCTGCAACTGTCGGGGCGCCCACCATGATGGGGGCTTGCGGGGCACAGGCCGCAAGCGCGACAAGCAACCCAAGCGGAACAAGGGCAATCAGGCGTGACGACAGCCGATTCAGAAAACGAGGCACGGTCGGTCCATCCTTCGGCTGCGCCCGCCATTGGGCCCGGCCTGACATTGGTTGCGACCCCCATAGGCAATATGGGGGATCTTTCGCCCCGCGCCCTGGCCGCCTTGCGGGCCGCCGATGCGGTGCTGTGTGAAGATAGCAGAACAACCGGCGCAATGCTCGCCCGGCTGGGCGTCGCCGTGCGCCTGATTCCTCTGCATGACCATAATGAAGCGTCAGAGCTTCCGCGAATACTGCAAATGCTGGACCAGGGCCAGAAATTGGCGCTGGTATCGGATGCCGGCACACCTTTGGTGAGCGACCCGGGCTTTCGGCTGGTGCGCGCGGCGATTGCGGCGGGTTTGCCGATTTCGGCCATTCCTGGCCCCAATGCGGCGGTGATGGCGCTGGTGCTTTCCGGCCTGCCGCCCGAGCCCTTCCTGTTTGAAGGCTTCCTGCCGCCACGCGCCGCCGCGCGTCAGGCAGCCCTTGCCCGATTGAAGTCGCTGGAACAGGCAGGACTTGCCGCCAGCATGATTTTTTATGAGGCGCCGCATCGCCTGGCCGAGAGCCTTACTGACATGGCCGGGGCCTTCGGCGCCGACCGGCCCGCCGCTGTCGCGCGCGAAATGACCAAGCGGTTTGAGGAAGTGCGGCGGGGCGGCCTTGGCGCACTGGCCACGCATTACGCCAGCGCCGAAGCGCGCGGGGAAATCTGCATTGTTGTCGGCCCCGCCGCGGCCGAGGCAGTGGTGGGTGATGCTGAGGTGACCGCGCAGCTCCGCGCTGCCTTGGATAGCGGGCTTTCGGTCAAGGATGCGGCCGAGGCTGTGGCCAAGGCCAGCGGGCGCAAGCGGCGCGATGTTTACCGCGAAGCACTCGGCCTGCTGAACAGTCAGGACTGAAGCGCGTGCGATTTCGCTTGGCAGGGCAGCGGCAATAGGCAAGGCTTGCGGCAGGTTTTCACAAAAACCGAGGGAAAGCAGCATGGGCCACGGGGCATTCGCCAATTTTCTGGAAGCCCACCCTGATCTTACGGTCTATCTGGTGCTCGGGCTTGGCTATCTGTTTGGCAAGGTCACCTTCCGCGGCTTCGGCCTGGGGCCGGTAACGGGCGCGCTTTTCGCCGGCATTCTGATTGGCCAATTCGCCCATGTGCCAGTATCGGAAACTGCGCGCTCCATCCTGTTTCTGCTGTTCCTGTTTGGCATTGGTTATTCGGTCGGGCCGAAATTCCTGGTGGCGGTGAAGGGGGATGGGCTGCCCGGCATTGCCATTGGCATCATTGTGCCGCTGACCGGTATTGCCACCGCCGTGATTGCAGCGCGCATGCTTGGCCTTGATGTGGGTTTCGCGGCGGGGCTGTTTTCCGGCGGCATGACGGAATCACCCGCCATCGGCACGGCGGCGGAAGCGATCCGCGCCTTGCCGCTGCCCAAGGAACAGCGTGACCTGCTGATCACGCATATCGCCGTGGCTGATGCGCTTTGCTATTTGTTCGGCGCGCTCGGCGTGATTTTGATGACCACCGTCTTTGGCCCCATGTTGCTTCGCATTGATGTGGCGGCTGAGGCGCGAAAGCTCGAAGAAAAATACGGCATGACGCAAAAGCGCGCGGGCATCGCTTCCGCCTGGCGGCCCGTTGAAATCCGCGCCTATGCGCTTGAAGCCGACACAGCGCTGGTGGGGAAAACGGTTGCGGAGGCTGAGGCACAAGCCGCAGGGCAGCGCGTTTTCATCCAGCGCATCCGCCGCGGCGATACTGTGCTGGACCCCAAGCCCGATACGCTGCTGCAGGAGGGCGATGTGATCGCCATTGAGGCGCGGCGTGAGGTGCTGATTACACTTTTCGGCGGCGAGGTGCAGGAGGTTGAGGATAAGGAATTGCTGGATATTCCCGCGCTTTCGCTTGATGTCTATGTCTCCTCACGCGATGTCGCGGGGCGCAGTATTGGCGAGCTTGGCGAAATGCCGGTGGCGCGCGGCGTTTTCCTGCGCCGCATTCTGCGCAGCGGGTTGGAAGTGCCAATCGCCCCGGATACGCGGCTGGAGCGTGGCGATATCATCACGCTGATTGGCACGGAAAAGAATGTTGAGGCCGCAGCGGCGCTGGTGGGTGCCGCGATCCGCCAAAGTGACGCGACAGATTACGTGACGCTAGGACTTGCAATTTTCCTGGGCGGGCTGATTGGTGCCGTTGCGGGCTTCGATATTGGCGGGGCGCATATCACGCTTTCAACGAGCGTGGGCACGCTGATGGCGGGGCTTTTCATCGGCTGGCTGCGTTCCCACCGGCCGCAATTCGCGCGCATTCCGGATGCGGCGATTTCGCTGATGACATCGCTGGGCCTGGCTGGTTTTGTCGGCATGATCGGCTTGCATGCTGGCCCTGTATTCGTGGAGGCGGTGCGGGAAGTGGGCATCGGCCTGCTGATTGCCGGCGCCTTCGTGACACTGGTGCCGCAATTCGTTGGGCTATTTGTTGGGCGCTATGTGCTGCGCATGAACCCGCTTTTACTGTTGGGCGCCCTTTCCGGCGCGCAGACCATGACGGCGGCACTCGCCGCCTTGCAGGAAAAATCAGGCAGCCCGGTTGCCGTGCTGGGCTACACGGCTGCGGTACCCTTTGGACATATCTTGCTGACTTCAGGCGGGACGGTGATTGTTTGGTTGGTGGGTTGAGCGGGCTTCACACCCGCGGCACCGCCACACCCACCAGCGCATCCCGCGTCACAATCCCCGCCAGCTTCTCCGCACTCCAGCCTTCCGTCCCCTTGGGCCGCATCGGCAGGACCATCCAGCGGTAATCCGCGGTGCTATCCACCACGCGGATTTCCACATCATCGGGAATCTGCGTGCCCCATTCCGCCAGCACCGCGCGCGGTTCCCGCACAGCACGCGAACGATAGGCGAAGGATTTATACCAGCCCGGCGGATAGCCCAACAGGGCACGCGGGTAACAAGAACATAGCGTGCAGACCACCAAATGATGCTGCTTTGGCGTATTTTCCAAAACGCCAAGCTCCGGCGCGCCGGCCATGGAAGCGCCTGCCGCCTCGGCAGCGGCCTTACCGTCACGCATCAGCAGCGCGTAGTAATCTGGATCGGTCCAGGCACGGGCCACCATGCGGGCACCGATCTCAGGGCTCGCGCGTTCCATGATCGCCTGATGGGCGGCAAGTTCCGTATTCGTCACCAAGCCCTTGGCACCAAGGGCGGCAACCAGCTTGTCCAGCAGCGCGAGGCTCGCGCCAGAAGGGGGGGCGGCCATGTCAGGCTTCCTCCAACCAATGTTCGAAGATTTCCACCATCACCGTATCGCCGGCCTTGCCCTCATTCCAAATGGGCGGCTGGTCAAACAGCACGTGGTAAAGCTGCCGACGCGGCGCGGGGCGCGCGAAGGCAAGGTCTTCCGGGTTCGGAAAGGCGCCAAGCGGGCGCACCACCTGGCCCATGCGTCCGCGCACATAATAGGGCGTGCGGATATGGCAGGGGCCGCGGGTTTCCGGCCAATCATCCTTCACGCGGACGCGCGCGCCGGGCGCGAAACGTGGCGCAGAATTCTCATGCGCAGCACTCATGCCAAATCCTCCTGCCGGATCACGCCTTTTTCGACCATGAGTGCTGCGATGGAACGCAGCCAGCGTTCGTAATAGCCAAGCGCGAAATACTCATCTTCCGGAATGCTTTCGATGCCGCGGCGAAGCTCATCCACCGTCATCATCTTCTTCTGCGCCAGGATTTGCCGAATGGCGTCCACCTTCTTGCCGAAGGCATCGGGCGGTGCCTCATCGTGTTCGACAGGGGTGCAGCGGAAGCGCGCAATTCCGCCAATATCGTGCAGCGCGCGGTTGGGTGATTCCTCGGTCATGGCGAAAGCTTAATCTGGAAAAGCCCAGGCGCGAAAGGGGTGTTATTTCACTTCCTCAGTCGGCCCCACGCCCCAAATATCGGCGCGCCTGATATGGCCACGAAATTCGCCGATCTGCGCCTCGCACCAGGGGCTATTGGGTTCACAGGAACGAAGCCTGCCCACCACGCCGGGGCGGAGCCGGGCCACGGGCTGCGCCTGATCCTCGGCCCGGCGGCGGAGCATGACCTCGGATCCCGGTGCGCCGCGCACAACAAAGGAACGTCGGCCCATCAGGGTTGATTGATGCACCCAGCCTTCCGTGCCTTCCGGGTCGCGGATGCGGCGCCAGAGTTCGAATTCGCGCACAATTTCCACTGGCAATTCGCGGCGCTGATAGGTCCATTCAATCGGAAAGCGGGTGCCCGGGCCGCTTCGCATATTCACCTCATCGGAGCGGAGTGCCGCAAAGCGCGGCAGCGGCAGGCCGGTGACAGAACCTGTGGTGGGGGCGCGTTCCGCCGGCGGGGGCGCGGGCGCCGTAGCGGCTTCAGGCGGTCTCGCGGCACCAGCGGTGGCGGCGGCCCCCGCAGCGGCTCCGGCGGCGACACCTGCTGCGGCCCCGGCGGCGGCGCGATTGCCCTGGCCCTGAGCTGCTTGGGGCTGGCCGGCGGGCCGCTGCTGCTGGGTGGCCGAGCGCTGTTGCTGCTGCTGTCCGGGCGGGCGCTGCTGCTGTTGCGCTGCGGGGCGTTGCTGGCCCTCCGCATTTCGCTGGGTCGCCTGCGGCCTGGGCGGCGGATTGACTACCGGTGGCCGCGGTTCAGAACGCTGGGCCTGGGCAGGCGTCCCAGCTGGTGCGGGCGCCGGAGTGGCCTGGCGCGGCGGCGGCACATTCTGCGCGCCCCCCAAGCTTGATTGGCCAAAGGCCGGCGCGGCCAGCACCAGGGCACTCAGAATCGGCAGAAGGCGGCGAAAACGCATGGAAGCATCTCTTCCGCCCCCCGGGGCCAAGGTCAAGCGCTAGTTGCGGGTAGGCGCCTTAAACCCGGGAACTTGGCCGGTAGAAGGGTTCATGCCGGGATGGGTCAATGTAATCGGCATAGAAGCGCTTGGCATTCGGCAGCAGGGCCTTGGAAAGCTGGCGCCGTTCCACCTCATCATCCGCCAACGCGCGGCTCAGATCATCATGCAGCGCCTTCAGCGCGGAATCACGGTCAACCCGCGTGAAGCGCCCTTCCTGATAAATCACTTCCCCATCGCACATCACAGCGCGCACGGCGCTTGCCTTGGCGCGCTGCACCACGGCATCCAGGGTAGGCGTGAGTTCATCAAGATACGGGTAGGCGATGCTGTCCCAATCAATCAGCGACAAATCCGCCCCCTTGCCGACCTCCAAAGTACCAAGACTATCGCGCCAGGATGTGGTGCGCGCCCCACCAACCGTTGCCATGCGCAGCACCTGGCCCATGCCTGGCACCTCATCATCACCCATCCCCGGCACGCGATGGGCGCGCAGCACCAGGCGCAATTCCTGCAGCATGTCACGGTCATCATTGATCCCGGCCTCATCCAGCCCAATCGCCGTATTGATGCCCTTGGCTTCAAAGCGATTGAGCGGCGCCACACCTGAGCGCAGCCGGAAATTGGAAGAGCAATTATGGCAGATGCAGGTGCCGGTCTCGGCCAGGCGGTCAATATCCTTCTCATTCAGCCAGACACCATGGCCGAGCGTCATGTTCGGCCCGAGCAAGCCGAAGCGATCGAGATATTCCACCGCCGTACCGCCACCGCGGCGGCGCGCATATTCCTTTTGATAGGCAGTTTCCACCAAATGCATATGGATCGGCGCATCATGGCTGTGCGAAAGCTCGGCCATCGCAGCAAGCGCGGTGTCTGAACACCAATGCAGATTGGCCGGCGCCAATTGCACGCGCACGCGGCGCTTGGCATTGTGGCTGCGATGGAGGCTGCGGAACAGATCCAGATGATCGTCCAGCGTCAATTGGAAGCGGTCAAACCAACGCTGCATCGGCCCGCGCAATTCAGGCGGCAGGCTGGCCACGAAATCCTGATCCGCCTGATAGACAAGCCGATTCTGATCACGCAGCGCGAAGCAATAGGAAACGCGCATGCCGATATCCTCATAGGCGCGGATGATCTCACCTGCGCGCTTTTCCACATCAGGCAGCTTGCCCGGCGCCCAGCCATGCAAATGCTGCACGGTAGTGATGCCAGACCCGATCATCTCAAAGGCGGAATAGAGCGTATCGAGATAGGGGTTCACATTGCGCGCCACCATGCGCGTGACGAACCAAAGCTCCAGCGGCATATCGGGGGAGCCCAATTGCACCGGCGTCAGGCCGACGTGGTGATGTGCATTGACGAAGCCGGGCAGCATGACCTCCCGCCCTGAACCCACCACCGGGATATGCGGGTGCTTGCGGCGCAAATCATCAAAGGTGCCGATTGCGGTGATGATGCCATCTTCCTGGATCAAAGCACCATCGGCGATTTCCTCCCAGGCGGTGGCCGAGAGGGTTTTGGTGATCATGGCGCGGCTGCGCACAAGGGTTGCGGCCATGGCGGGTTCTCCGGTTCAGGTGCGATCAGCTTAACCCAAAAACCAAGGCTTCATAGCAAGGGGTCTGGACGGCGCGGCAGGAAGCGCAGATGCTTCACGCCAAAGCAAGTTGGAGGAACGCATGCTCAGTCTCAAAGGCAAGGTCGCCATCGTCACCGGCGCGGGTTCGGTCGGCCCCGGTTGGGGCAATGGCAAGGCAACGGCGGTGCTACTCGCGCGCCAGGGTGCCAAGGTGTTTGGCTTGGACAATAACCCCGCCGCGGTTGAAGAAACCATCAGCATCATCAAAGCCGAAGGTGGCGAAGCGACAGCGCATATCTGTGATGTGCTGGATTCCGAAAGCTTCCAGGCCGCGGTGGAAGCCGGTGTGGCGCGCTATGGCCAATTGGATATCATGGTGAATAATGTCGGCGGGTCGCATCCCGGCGGGGCAGAATCCATGCCGGAGGAGGTTTGGGATCGCCAGGTGGATTTCAACCTGAAATCTGCTTTCCTCGGCTGCAAATTCGCCCTCCCGCATCTGAAGAAGCGGCCGGGGAGTGCGATTGTGAATATCTCCTCCATCGCGGGCTACCGGATGCAGGCGGCGCGGCCACATGTTGCCTATAGCGCGACCAAATACGGCATTGTGGCTTTGTCGAAATCAGTCGCCATCGAAAACGCCAAGGCGGGTGTGCGCTGCAACACCGTGGTGCCGGGGCTGATGCATACACCGTTGGTCGAACACCGGCTTGTCCGGCAATTGGGCGGCAATGACGCCGCCGCGCTGATCGCCAAGCGCGATGCGCAAGTGCCGCTCGGCAAAATGGGCGATGGTTGGGATATCGCCCATGCGGTGCTGTTCCTTGTTTCCAACGAAGCCAAGCACGTGACGGGGACAGAGCTGATCGTGGATGGCGGCGTCACCGCTGCCGGCGCGGTCTGACACAAGGAGATACGCCAATGAAACCCAGAATTTCCCGCCGCGCGCTGACAGGTACGGCATTCGGCCTGCTCGCCACGCCCGCGCTGGTACGCGCGCAAGACAGCTTCCCCAATCGGCCGATCACGCTGGTGGTGCCATCGCCCGCTGGTGGCGGCACGGATTTCAGCGCCAGGCTGATCGCGGATCAGTTGGGCCGCGCCTTGGGTGGTTCGATGGTGGTGGAAAATCGCCCGGGCGGTAATGATGTGGTGGGGCTCACTTCCGTGCTGCAAGCGCGCCCGGATGGCCATACGCTGCTCTGCGGCTATTGCGGCACCATGACAGGGCGGGTCGCGGTTGGCACGCTTGGCGGCATTGTTCCCGCGCGGGACTTCATCCCGATTGGGCAAATCACCGACACGCCGCAGCTTTTCGTGACGCACCCCTCTGTGCCGGTGAATTCCATGCGGGAGTTCATCGCCTATGCCAAGCAAAGACCAGGTGATCTGACCTATGCCTCGGCGGGCGTTGGGTCCATGCATCACCTCGGCGCCGAATTGCTGAAGCTGCGCGCGGGCATTGATATGCTGCATGTGCCCTATCGCGGCACGGGCGAGACCATTCGCGACCTGATCGCGGGGCGCGTGCATTTCTACATGAATTCCCCGCCGCCGCTCACGCCACTCGTCGCGGATGGCAAGCTGCGGGCGCTTTGCGTCAGTTCCAATGAACGCCATCCGGGGATGCCGAATATTCCCTCCGCCAAGGAGGAAGGGCTGGCTGACCTCGACCTCAATGTCTGGTTCAGCCTATTTGCGCCGCGCGGTACGCCGGAACCGGTGGCGCGCTTGCTCGCGCAAAAATTGAATGAGGTGCTGGCCGATCCCACCATTCGCAAACGCGCCTTTGACGCCGGGGCGCTGGTGGTGCCTTCCTCGCCTGAGGCGTTGGCCGCGCGGATGGAACGCGAAACTGCCGCCTGGGCCGAGGTTGTGCGGGCCGCCAAAATCACCGCCGGTTAAGGTTTTTGCCGCTCTAGGTGCCACCCTTCACCGAGCTTTAACCTCGGCAGGCGAAAATGGGCTCCGGTGATCCACCTTGGATCACCTTATGGTGGGCAATGTCGATTCCAAGCTACGCCGATGCGGTGCGCTATGTGCGCCGCCAGCCGCGGATCAATGCAAGCACCTTGTCGGATGGCCTCGGCGTCCGCTGGGGCGTTGCACTTGATTATCTGGAACGCATGGAACGCGCCGGCGTAGTTGGCGCGATTGATGATGATGGCTGGTGGCCGGTCACGCGGAGCAAAGGCCCGCCGGTTGCACGGAAATCCGGTACAACTGAGCCAGGCAAAGGGGCCACGCTGCGACGTGGCAGCGCGCCCGCAAGCGAGAAGCCGGCTGAAACCCCTGCCCTTCCGCCACCGCCCAGCGCCGCCGCCGGCAATGACCAGCAGCAATTGATGGAAAAGCTGCGCGAAGCCGCCCGCGTGCTGATGGCCGAGCGCGAGAATATGCAAAAGCTCCGCGATGCCTGCCGGCTATTGATCGCGGAACGGGAAGCCTGGAAGCGCCGCGCCCTGGCCGCCGAAGCGCGCATGCTGACCGAAGAGGCGGATGAAATGGACCGCCAGCGCTTTGATGCGCTCCGCCGCGTGCTCGCGCGCGAATTGCACCCGGACTACGCGCCGGCGGATCGCGGCGATATGTCGCTCCGTGAAGCTTTATTCAAATCCATCTGGCCCAAGGTGGAACAGATCGAACGCAAGCGGCGGTCTGGTTAACCCGAATTATCGCCCCAACCAGCGCGCCAGACGTTCCGGCGCCGCCGCCATATCCGCTTCCGGTCCGCAATAGGAAAAGCGCAAAAAGCGTCCGCCGCGCCCACGGTCAAAATCAAGCCCGGTGGTGGCGGCAATGCCCGCCCCTTCCAGCATGGCCGCCGAAAACGCCGCGCTGTCATTGGTAAGGGCCGAGACATCGCACCACAGATAGAAGGCACCATCTGCCGCCGCGATCCGGTCAAACCCCGCGCGTGGCAGGCCGGCCAGAAGGGCGGCGCGGCTCCGCGCATAAGCCGCCTTATTGCCTTCCAATTCTTCGCGGCAATCCATGGCGGCTTCTGCCGCAACCTGGGCGATATGCGGCGCGCTGATGAACATGTTTTGCGCCAGGCATTCCACCGGGCGGATCAGATCCTCGGGCAACAGCAGCCAGCCGATGCGCCAGCCCGTCATGGACCAGTATTTCGAAAAACTATTCACCACCACGGCGCTGTCGCTGAAGGAAGCCGCGCTGCTTTCCGCAACCGCGCCCCAACTCAGCCCGTGATAAATCTCATCACTGATCAGCCGCACCCCTTCGGCATGGCACCAGCGCGCAATGGCGGCCAATTCCTCGGGCGCCAGCATGGTGCCGGCGGGGTTGCAGGGGCTAGCGATAATCAACCCAGCCGGGCGCGGATCGAGCTTTTCCAGCATGGCGACGGTCGGCTGAAACCGTGTTGCGGCATCGCATTCCAGCAATTGCGGGCGCATGCCAAGCGCTTGCAGAATATTGGCATAGGGCGGGTAGAAGGGCGCGGCCATGGCAATGGCATCGCCCGGATCAAACGCCGCCAGAAAGGCGAGCGGAAAAGCGCCGGATGCGCCCATGGTCACCGCAATGCGCCGCGCCGGGACCGTCAGCCCGTAATGGTCCAGATAATGCCGCGCGATACGCTCCCGCAGCGACACCAGCCCAAAGGCCTCGGTATAGCCAAGCGGTGCGCCGGCATTGAGCGCGCGGATGGCGGCTTCAGCCGCGCCGCGCGGGGCGCCGGTGCCTGGCTGGCCGACCTCCATGCGGATAATGCCGGGCGCGCTGGGCGGCAGGCTCGCGGCACGCGCATTGGCCGCCGAGATGACATCCATCACCAGGAAGGGCGGCGCCTCAGCCCCGCGCCCGATCTTGAGCGCCATGCTCAGCGTCCGAAGCTGCCAAGTGCGACCCCGCCGCCTCGCGGATCAGCGGCGCCGATGCATGCCGGGCCATTGGTTGGCACCAGCCCGGCGCAGGAAATCACCACGCCCCGGCCCGGCGCCGGCACCCCAACAAAGGGATCTGCTGGGCCGCCCCGGCGTTGCACCGCCGCCAGCGGCAGGGCCGTTGCCGCCAAGGCCGCCTGCCCACCACTGCCCGAGGCCGCCGCGCGGAAGCGCCGCAAATCGGGCCGCGCCAGGATCGCCACCGGCAGCGGCGCTGCGTCCACTCGGCCAATGCCTGGCGCGGCGGCAAGCAAAATGCCCGTCCCCGGTACAATGCGGCCCGTGCCGAAAAGATTGTTCATGCTGAAGGCGCAGGATACCGCATTGCCTTCCCGGTCCAGCGTGATCAGCGAAGCCCCCGCCCCGGCCCCGGCAGCGCCATCCGCCGGCACCTGCCCGGCCATGGCCGCTTGCAGCGCCCCCGCCATGCCCGGTGATGCCTCGGTGCTCAGCAGCACCAGATCGGACCCCAAGGCAGAGCGTGCTGCGCCGCCGACACGGGCGCGTGTGGTACGAAGTTCGGCTTCGGTCAGCCCACCACCGGACATGATTGAACCTTCCACCAGCCGTTCCGCCAGATTGCCCTGGTAAAGATCGCCAATACCCAGCGGCGCGGCGCGGAGTTGTGCCAGCGTCGCGCTCAAATCCGGCTGGACGATGCGGTCATCAAGCCGGAGCACGCCGCCACCGGGCCGGGCAAAAACCTGCCGGGCACTCGGGTCTTGGAGCAAAGGCCCAGCCACCACGGCCAGATCATCGGCGAGCGTCCGGCTGATTTCTGTGCCGAGCCGCGCCAATTCCTCAGCAGGGCGGATCAGATCCTCGATCTTGAAACGCCCGGCATTGAGGTGCAGCGCGAAAAGCCCGCGCGCCATGGCCGGCAAGGCCGCCGGGCGGTCGGTGCCAGCGGGGATTTCGGTCCGCGCGCCGGCGGGGAAGATGATGGCGCGCGCCAGACCGCGCTGCGCATCCAGCGCTACGCAAGCCCCACCGCCGCCAAGCCCAGCCCGCGAAGGCAGCGTGACCGCCATGGTAAAGGCGCCGGCCACCGCCGCATCCACCGCCGAGCCGCCGCCCGAGAGGATATCGCGCGCCACAATCGCCGCGCGGGGTTCATCCGCCGCCACACCGCCCAGAAAGCCTGAGACATGGCCCGGCGTACCAAAGGGAATATTCGATCGGCCGGTTACCGTCTCAACCGTGCGATCGACGGTCGATTCCACCGTCTGGCACGCCGCCAGAACCAGGCCGAGCCCCAAGCCGAGCAAACCCCGTCCCAGTTTCATCCTGCCACCGTGCTGCATCATGCCGATATTCTTCCTGACTGGCCGCGCCGGCGGGCGCGTCGTGGATAGGGATTAGCATAGAAGCGCCCGAGTCCAAGGGCGGGCGGGCAAGAATAGCGGCTTGCCTGATGGCGCGGGCCGGGCTTGGTTAAGCGGTGACGCCACGCCGGGACCCGACCACCATGAAAAGACGCCTGCTGCTTACCGCCTTCGCCGCAACCCTGGCCGGGCCCGCCTTGGCTCAGGGCTTCACGGAAGCGCAGCGCGCCGAAATCCTGGCTATCCTGCGCGATGCGCTGCGCCGCGACCCGACGCTGCTCCGCGAAGGCCTCGCTGCGCTGCAAGCGGCCGAGGATTTTGAACGCGGCGCCGCACAAGCCACCGCCATCCGCGCGCATGAAGCGGCGCTGTTGCGCAACCCCGCCGACCCTGTGCGCGGCAATCCGCGTGGTGATGTGACGATTGTGGAATTCTTTGACGCGCGCTGCCCCTTCTGCAAAAGGCTGGCTGGCGAAATGGCGGAATTGCTGCGCAAGGACCGCAATATCCGCGTGGTGATGAAGGATTTGCCCGTGCTGGGCCCGGCTTCCGTGGTGGCCGCGCGCGGTTTGCTCGCCGCGCAGCGCCAGGGAAAATACAATGAATTTTATGATCGGCTGATGGCGTTGCGTGGTGAACCCACCGAAGCCGCCATGCGTGCCGAGGCTGAGCGGATTGGCATGGATGTGGCGCGCTGGCAGCGGGACATGCTTGATCCCGCCTTGCAGCAGCGCATTGACACCAATATGGAATTGGCCCGCGCGCTCCGCATTGAAGGCACGCCGGCCTTGATCATTGGCGATGCCTTCATCCCGGGCGCGGTGCCTTTGGCCGATCTGGAACGCGCGGTCGCTGAAGCGCGCCGCGCGCGTCGCTAAACCGCTTTTCCGGTCGCATTTTCCGAGCCGCCAAGTGTTACCACTTGGCTTGAAAATTCTCCAAAACTACGGCGCCGTGAACCCCGCCTTCTTGTGGCTGCCATCGCAATAGGGCGCCTTGGCGGTCTGGCCGCAGCGGCAGAAGGAAGCCTGCGGGGTGCGGTCAATCTCCTCGCCCGCGGCATTCTGCACAATCATCGGGCCAGAAGCGCGCACTGAACCATTGGGCTGCGGGTCCAAATTCACCGGGCCGGTCACGCCAGAGATATCGCGCCCTTCGCGCTTGGCCGGCGCGCCAGTCAAAGGGATCCCGGCGGTCTTGTGGCTGCCATCGCACCAGGGGCTGTTCTTGGAGGCACCACAGCGGCAAAGCCAGGCCTCGCCGCCTTCAATCGGTTCGCCCTTCAGGGTGATCTCACCCTTCAGATGCAGTGGTCCGCCGTCGCGCGTGGTGATGATGGTTGCGGTCATGATGCGTTTCTCCGTTCAATGGGTAGTCGGGAATGTGGTGCCTTACGCGGCCCCTGACCAGCCCGCCCCGGGATCAATCGGAAATACCGGGCGCGGCAGGCGCTTCCAGGGGAAATTGACCAGAACGGGGCTAGTCAGGCCCGGCACATCCACTTCAAGAATGCGCTCATCGGGGAAGAATTCATCAAAGCCGGCGCGGAAATGCCCGCGTGATTTCACCACCACAACTCGCGCGGCGGCGATATCCACGCCGAACATCTCAATCATGCGCGGTTCATGACATTGGCGGCGCAGGCTTGCCACCACCACGCGGATGCCGCTGCCTTCAAGCTCCAAAAGCGCCGCGTGGCCAAGATCAAAGGCACGCCCGGCCATGGTGCCACGCCGGCCAATACCCTTGCCGTCGGATAGTTGCAGGATGCGGGCGGGGGCAGAGAAGGGTGCGGAAAACTCGCTGGGATTGCGGTTGAAGGTGGCGGTGAAGCGCGCCCCCTCCCCCAGCCTATGCGCTTCCTCGGCCAAGTCAGGATCAACGAAATTGGCGAGCACCACGCCCGCCACGCGGGCTTCATGCAAGGCGCGCAGCACATAGGCGGTATTGCCGCGCCCGCCGCCGCCCGGATTATCGGCAACATCGGCAATCAGTATGGGGGCAGCACCTTCACCCGCCGCTTTGGCGCGCGCGGTGACATCTGCCAAGGACATTAGCTTCGCCACAAAACGCTGCCGATCCGCCCAGGTGGCGCGCGCAATCTCCTGCGCCGCCGCATCGGCCAGGGCCTGATCCTCGCCGCGTGCCGTGACAATCACCGTCATGCCGCATTTGGGCAAATCGGAGAAAACAAAGCCGCCGCAGATGGAGGCATTGGCAATGCGCGGATTATGCACCATCAGCGCCTCACATTCCGCCATGCGATCCGCATAGGGGCCGCGTGCGGTCAGCAGGCTGACCGATGGCGGTGTGATCGGCAGGCGCACAAAACCACGCGCGAATCGCGCGCCACCCATGGCTTCACGCAGCAGGTCAGCGGCATCGGCGGCGCGTTCGCGCATATCCACATGCGGGTTGGTGCGATAGCCAATGAAGGCATCCACCGCGCCAATCAGCTTTTCGCTGATATTGCAATGAAGGTCATGGGTGCAAATAATCGGCACTGCCGGCCCCACAATAGCGCGCAGCATCGCCGCCATGGTGCCATCACTATCCTCATCGCCGGTTGCGCTGCTCGCGCCATGATTGGCGATATAGACACCATCCAAGGGCAAAGCCGCTGCCAAACCAGCCCGCATTTCATCAAAAGCGTCATTGAGCAGGCTTTGATCAATGGGGCCCCCAGGCGGCGCCGCCATCACCAAAATGGGCACCGGCACCCAGGGCCCTGTTTCATCCATGCGCTTGTAGAAACCGGGGATTTCCGAGGGCAAATGACTGACCGGCTGCCGCGCGAGGCGCGATATCGCCTCCCCCCTTTCCAGGCATTGCCGCGCGAAATCTTCCTTCACCGTGATCGGTGCGAAGGCATTAGCCTCTAGATGAAGCCCCAGAATGGCAATGCGCGGTGCGCGCGGCGTTTGCTGACCCATTTCTGTAACATCCTCCGGGATGGACGCGGCGCGCGGCTTGTATAAACTCGGTCACCAGAAACGATAATTGAGGGGAAGTTCGCTGGGGACGCAATCCACCTCCGTTGAGGCTGGGGGGAAAGCCGTGCCGCAATTTGCGGTGAGGCTGGCTGCACCTGATCTGCGCCCTTGGCTTGGCGGCAATTGCGGGATTCCCGGCGTTTGGTCCTTCACCGCCGCGGCACCTGGCCCGCATGTCGCCTTGGTGGCGCTGACGCATGGCAATGAAATCGCAGGTGCGGCCGTGCTGGCGGAAATGCTCGGCGCTGGCCTTCGGCCGGAACGGGGCAGGCTGACGCTGATGTTTGCCAATACCGAGGCTTTCCTCGCCTTTGATCCGGAAAACCCGACCGCGACCCGCTACCTGGATGAGGATTTGAACCGACTTTGGGGTGAGGATCGGCTGCAAAGCCCGCGCGATTCGCGGGAGATGCGCCGGGTTCGGGAATTATTGCCGGTCATCCAAAATGTGGATGTGCTGGTGGATTTGCATTCGATGCTTTGGCCATCCGATCCGCTCATTCTGGCCGGTGACGCGGATCGCGCGATCCGGCTTGGGCAATCGCTCGGCATGCCGCGCCTGACGGTGGCTGATCCTGGGCATATCGCCGGGCGGCGGCTGGTGGATCACGCGCGCTTCACCGCGCCTGATGGCAAGGCGGCGGCGGTACTGGTGGAAGCGGGGCAGCATTGGGAAGCCAATACTGTTGCCGCCATGCAGCAAAGCGCACGCCGCGCCCTTGGGCTTTGCGGTATTCTGGGCCCTGCCCCGGCGCCCTTGCCGGAACCCCCTCTCCTTGCGCGCGTGACGGAAACTGTGACGGCCACATCGCATAATTTCATGTTCCTGCGCGAATTTCGCGGCGGCGAAATCATCCCCGAAGCCGGCACGGTGATTGCCCAGGATGGCGCGCGGGAAATCCGCACGCCGCATGATGATTGCCTGCTGGTGATGCCAACCCCAATCGCGCCACGCGGGCATACCGCGGTGCGTTTGGCGCGGTTTGAGGCAGCGCCTTAACCCATAGGGCTTGCGCGAAAGCCCGGGCCGCGCTTGCCTGCCCGCCTTGCTCAATATGGGGAAACCAAATGGCTGCCTTGAACCTGATCACCTTTGCCGATGCGGCCGGAAGCCGCGCGGGCGTGCTGCTTTCCGGCGGGCGCGTGCTTGACCTTGCCGTCGCCATGCCGCCGGCACGCGACATGCTGGCCGTGATTGATGGCGGCGCCGCCATGCTGGCCGCGATCCGCGCACTCGCCGCCAATCCGCCCGCCAATGCGCTGCTGCCGCTGGCAAGCGTTGCGCTGCAAGCCCCCATCCCCAAGCCGCGCCGCAATGTGTTTTGCGTCGGGCGCAATTACATGGACCATGTCGCGGAAGGTGATCGCACGCGCGGCATTACGCAAAGCGAAGTGCCGAAATACCCGCAATTCTTCACCAAGGCGGCCGATTGCGTGATTGCCCCCGATGCCAAGGTGCCAACGCATGAGGGTGTGACCAAGTGGCTCGACTACGAAGTTGAGCTGGTGGCGATTATCGGCACCGCCGGGCGCGATATTCCGAAGGAAAAGGCGCTGGAACATGTCTTTGGCTGGACCATCGGCAATGACGTGACGGGGCGCGATTTGCAGCGCCGTCATGGGCAATGGTTCAAGGGCAAGTCGCTCGATCGTTCATGCCCGCTGGGGCCGGTGATTGTACCGGCTAGTGATTTGAACGCGGCTGATCGGGCGATTGGTCTCAAGATCAATGGCGAACAACGGCAAGCCAGCCGCACCAGCAAGATGATTTTCGATGTGCCGGAAATCATCCATCAGCTTTCTTCTGGCTTCACCCTGCTGCCTGGCGATGTGATCATGACCGGCACGCCGGAAGGGGTGGGCTATGCCATGCAGCCACCGCAGACGCTGAAGGCGGGCGATGTGATGGAACTGACGATTGAAGGCATTGGTACGCTCACCAATACGATCAGCGACTAAGCCACCGATGGAAATCTGCCTCAGCTTCGACAATGGGCCGGAGCCTGAGGCGACACCCGGCGTGTTGGCGGTGCTGGCGCGCCGGCGCATTCCCGCGATGTTTTTCGTGATTGGCGAAAAGCTGCGTGACCCCAAGGCGCGCGCGCTGACGGCACAGGCGCGCGATGCCGGGCATGTCATCGGCAATCACACGCTGACGCATGGCGCGCCACTTGGCCGGCGCAGCGCTGCCGAAGCCCTGCATGAAATCACGGAAACCGATGCGCTGCTGGGTAATCTTGCCGCGCCTGAGCGCTATTTCCGCCCCAATGGCGGCGGCGGTGCCTTGGGCGCGCATTTGCTGAATGGTGCGGCGGCGCGGCATTTGATGGCGGCGCAAGCGACCATGGTGCTGTGGAATGCCGTGCCCGGCGATTTTCGTGACGCGGAGGGCTGGCCCACCACTGCCCATGCGATGCTGCGCGCGGCTCGGGCGCCGTTAATGCTCGTTTTGCATGATCTGCCCAATGGCGCCATGCGGCACCTTGATCGTTTTCTGGGAGAACTCCAGGAACAGGGCTGGGCGTTCCGCGCCGATCCGCCGCCCGGCTGCGTGCCGCTGCGGCGCGGCATCCCCGGGCCGGATTTCGCGGGTTACATTTCTGGTCGCTGAAAGCCTTGCCAAGCCTGGGCAGCTTTTCTCAGCCACGCTTTGCAGGCCAAGCCAGCACCAGCCCACCCGCGGCGATCAGTAAACACCCAGCCAAAGCCCAAAGCCCTGGCCAGCGATCAAACATCACCGCATCAAGCGCAAGCGCGAAGGCGATGCGCGCATATTGCCAGGGTGCGAGGGCGGAAACCTCCGCCCGCCGCACTGCGCCGGCCAGAAACAGCAAGGCCGCTGTCTGCAACAGGGTATAGATCACAACCAAGCCCCAGGTGAGCAGATCGGGGCTGCGCCACAGCACCAGCATGGCGGGTGCGAGCAGCACAACACCCATCAGCGCGCCTTGGGTGGTGATATCCTCTGCACTCGCCACATCACGAATGCGCCGCGCCATGACCTGATAGGTGGCGTAGGACAATGCGGAGGCAACAGGGATCGCGGCATACCAGGTGAAAAGCTCCCCGCCCGGGCGCACCACCACCAGCATGCCGGCAAAGCCAAGCAGCACAGCAATCCAGCGCCGTGCGGTCACTTCTTCCTTGAGCCAAACTGCCCCAAGTGCGGCGAGAATGACAGGCGCGGTGAAGCCAAGCGCAGCCGCTTCCGTAATCGGCACCAACCAATACCCGATCACACCAAGCGTTGTTGAGAAGATCAGCATCGCCCCCGTCATGCGCTGCGCCCAGGGGCGCGCCGGAAGCGCAATGCGCGTGATGGTGCTAAGCGGCGCAGGTTTCACCATGGTCAGCGCCATGACGGAAGCGAGCACCAGGGCTGAGCGCAAAAAGGTGATTTCAAACGGGTGCAGGCTTTCCGCCAAAACCTTCGCCAGCGCATAACCAAGGGCGTAGAGTGCTGTGCTCGCCAGGGTGAATAAAACCGCGATGGCGTAGGGCGTCATCGCTTATCGTTCGTCCGGGTAATCGCGACCGGGGCGCGCCTTATAGGTGGGCATGGACCAGCCGCGCAGAATGGCCGCGCCACGCAGCGCGAAACCGGCAAGCACGCCAATGGGCAGTGCGATATCGCGCGGCAGCCCGGCCAGGATTAGTGCAACAAAAACGGCGGCACCAAAAGCCGCTGCGGTGGCGTAGATTTCGCGGCGCAGGATCAGCGGCAGCTCGGCGCAGATGACATCGCGCAAAATGCCGCCGGCGGTTGCCGTAATGGTGCCCATCAGGATCGCAACCCAGGGGTCCGCGCCCCAACGCAAGGCCGATTCAGCCCCGAGTACTGCGAAAATGCCAAGCCCCACCGCATCGGCCCAAAGCAAGGCAAGGAAGCGTCGTTCGACAAGATGCGCGCTGAAGAAAACGAGCAAGGCAACACCGGCCGCCAGCAGCACCATGCCTGGCGCCTTCAGCCAAAACACTGGCGCGCCGAGGATTAAATCCCTGACCGTGCCGCCGCCAAAGGCGGTGACACAGGCAATCAGGATGAAACCTACGGGATCAAGCTGCTTGCGCGAAGCACTGAGCGCCCCGGAAGCCGCCACAACGGCAACCGCTATCCAGGCGGAAAAGGCCACCCCTTCATCAAAGGCGCTCATTTCGGGTTATTCCGCCGCAACGGCGCGGGTTTTGGTGGCCTTGCTGCTGGACCGGGCGCTGCCCGCGCACAGCAAGGACAGGCCTAGCAGCCCCGCCACCACCGGCAGCACCAGCCCCGGATAGCCGATATCAATCAGAAACCCGAGCGGCACCGGCGTGATGGCCCCACCAAGCGGCAGGCCGGCGGAGACAAAGCCAAACACCTTGCCGATCTGCCCCGGCGGGCAGGCATCCTTCAACATCACGTCGCGCGGGGTGCGCGATGCCCCCATGGCGAGGCCCGCCAGCAACCCGATTCCTGGCAGGGCAATTTCCGGCATGGCGACCAGCCCCAGTACCAGAAACATCAGCATGGCGAAAAGCGTCAGGATGGTCATGAAGGCCATAATCCCGCCGCCCTTGGCCCGGTCCACAAACCAGCCGCCGATCAGCGTGCCGCCTGTGGCGCCGGCCATATAGCCCGTCAACACCATGGAGGCGGTGGCGATAGGTGTCGCCCACAGCTTGCCAAGCACGGTGATGACAAAGGCCTGAATGCCCGACCCGGCCGCTGCCGAGAGCAGGAAGAAAGCGAAAAACAGCAGCATGGGGCGGGAAAGCAGCAATTCACGCCCGCTCTGCCCTGCTTCCTCGGCAGTTTTGGACTTGGCCTGGTCCTTCAGGATACGGCTTTGCAGCAGAATGGCGCCGACTACCGGTACGCCGAGCAGGCCCACCAGCAAAAGCGCTTCCCGCCAGCCCATGACCGTCATCAGCAGGGCGATGATGGGCGGCGCCAGGGCAAAGCCCAGATTGCCGGTGAAGGTATGCATCGCAAAGGCGCGGCCCATGCGGTCCTGGCGGATGCTACCGGCGAGGATGGCGTAATCCGCCGGATGGATCACGCTATTGCCCACCCCGGACAGGATCGCGAGCAGCCAAAGCGCCCAGACCCCTGGCGCGAAGGCCATGGCGGATATGGAAAGCGCCATGATCAGCGTCCCGCCGACCAGGAAGGGGCGGGCGCCGTAGCGGTCCACCGCGAAGCCGACCGGGGTTTGCAGCAGGGCCGTCGTGCCGCTCATCAACGCCACGGTCAGGCCCAATTCGGCATAGGAAGCGCCGAATTCGTCGCGCCAGACCAGGAACAAGGGCGGCAGGCAGAGCATGTAGAAATGGGACAGGAAATGCCCGGTGCCGATCAGGGCGATAATGCGGGTATCCTGACTGGCCCCAGGGGCTTCGGAAGTTGCAGCACTCATGAGCCCTTGGGCCCCTGTCAAATTGGGCCTTGAAACTGCGCCCGAGTGGCGAATTCGTCAATCTTTTGGGGCCAATATGGCGGGTGTCTGCCTGATTTGACGCTATGGCACGCGACACTTAGAAAGGCAGAGAAGAAGTTCGCCCGCGCGGCCCAAGTGCGGAGTCGAATCCTTGGAGTAGGGTTGATGGCAAGGATAAAAGATGCGCGGGAAGCGGCCATGGTTGGCCGCCGCTCCGATGGCACGCTGACACGCCGGCCTTTGTCGCCGCATTTGCAAGTCTATGACATGATGCAAATGACGAGCCTACTGTCCATTCTGCACCGTATTTCGGGTGTGGCGTGGTGCGGCGGCTTGCTGCTGTTGTCCTGGTGGCTGATCGCGGCGGGCACGGGGCAAACCGCCTTTGGCGCGGCGCAATGGTTCCTCGGGTCTTTCCTGGGTTGGATTGTGCTGTTCGGGCTGACCGTTGCCGCCTGGTATCATACCTGCGCGGGCATCCGGCACTTGTTCTGGGATGCGGGCCGCGGCTTTGCCATGGAAGATGCCTATCGTTCCGGGCGCCTGGTGGTGATCGGCACGGCGGTGCTGACCATTCTCACCTGGCTGCTGATTTTGGTCTGAGGAGGCATCATCATGGCTGAAGACAGCGCCTCGATCCGTTCGCTCCGCAGCCCGCTTGGGCGCGTGCGGGGCATGGGCTCCGCCAAGGGGGGCACGCATCATTGGTGGATGCAGCGTGTGACCTCCATCGCGTTGCTGCCTCTTTCCATTTGGCTGATCTTTTCCCTGGCCGGTTTGGCAAGCGCCGAATATGCGGTGGTGCTGGAATGGATCGGCAATACCTTCAATGCGGTCTTGCTGCTCGCCTTCTTGACGGCGGCGTTTCACCACGCGGCGGCAGGTTTGCAAGTGGTGATCGAGGATTATGTGCGCAGTGAACTGAAGCGCTTTGCGGCGATTTGCGCGGTGAATGGGCTGGCCGTGTTATTGTGGCTGGCAACGACGCTGAGTGTTCTCCGCATCGCGCTGTGAGTTTTGGTTGAGGTTTTCGGCGGGTCCGGGGCGTATTCCCCGCCGCCTTGTAGGATGAGATGAAGCAATGAATGCGATCAGCAAGCCTTCCAATGGCGCCTATCGGATTGTGGACCATACCTATGACGTGGTGGTGGTGGGCGCTGGTGGCGCCGGGTTGCGCGCCACTTTTGGCATGGGTGCGGCGGGGCTGAAGACCGCCTGCATCACCAAGGTGTTTCCAACGCGTAGCCACACCGTCGCGGCCCAGGGCGGCATCGGCGCCGCGCTTGGCAATATGGGCGAAGATGATTGGCGCTGGCACATGTATGACACCGTGAAAGGGTCTGACTGGCTGGGTGACCAGGACGCCATTGAATATATGTGCCGCGAAGCCATCCCGGCGGTGATCGAGCTTGAACATTACGGCGTGCCTTTCAGCCGCACCGAAGATGGCCGCATCTATCAGCGCCCCTTTGGCGGCCATATGCAGGATTACGGCAAGACGCCGGCGATGCGCGCCTGCGCGGCGGCTGACCGCACCGGCCATGCCATTCTGCACACGCTCTATCAGCAGTCCCTGAAGCATGGCTGCGAGTTCTTTGTTGAATATATCGCGCTTGACCTGATCATGGATGATGAAGGTGTCTGCCGCGGTGTCACCGCCTGGTGCCTGGAAGATGGCTCCATCCATCGCTTCCGCGCGCAAAGCGTGGTGCTGGCGACGGGTGGCTATGGCCGCGCCTATTTTTCCTGCACTTCGGCCCATACCTGCACGGGTGATGGCGGCGGGATGGTGCTGCGCGCGGGGCTGCCCTTGCAGGATCAGGAATTCGTGCAATTCCACCCGACAGGGATTTACGGCGCCGGCTGCCTGATCACGGAAGGTGCCCGCGGTGAGGGCGGTTATCTGACCAATTCAGAAGGCGAGCGTTTCATGGAACGCTATGCGCCGACGGCCAAGGATTTGGCGAGCCGCGATGTGGTTTCTCGCGCCATGTCCATGGAAATCCGGGAAGGCCGTGGTGTGGGCAAGGATAAGGACCACATCCATCTGCACCTGGAACATCTGGGCGCGGCCATTCTGCATGAACGCCTGCCGGGGATTTCGGAAACCGCCAAGATTTTCTCGGGCGTGGATGTGACGAAGGAACCCATCCCCATCCTGCCCACCGTGCATTACAATATGGGTGGCATCCCAACGAATATTCACACCGAAGTGCTGAACCCAACCGCGAAGGATCAGGACCGCGTGGTGCAGGGGTTGATGGCGGTGGGCGAAGCCGCTTGCGTTTCGGTCCATGGCGCCAATCGGCTCGGGACGAATTCGCTGCTTGACCTGGTGGTGTTTGGCCGTGCGGCAGCGCATCGCGCGGCGGAGACCATCAAGCCGGGCGCTTCCCAGCCACCCCTGCCTTCCAAGGCGGGTGAGTCCAGCCTGGATCGCTTCGATCGCGTGCGCCATGCCAAGGGCGGCACCAATGTGGCCGAGCTTCGCCTGGCCATGCAGCGCACCATGCAGACCCATGCGGCGGTGTTCCGCACGTCAGAATTGCTGAAGGAAGGGGTCGCGAAAATGGCCCAGGTCGCAAGCAGCTATGGC
Source organism: Roseomonas sp. (assembly GCA_020249505.1). Classification (GTDB taxonomy): domain Bacteria; phylum Pseudomonadota; class Alphaproteobacteria; order Acetobacterales; family Acetobacteraceae; genus Neoroseomonas. Next base: position 286,065 of record JADCFN010000028.1, read on the forward strand.
GATATCAAAATCGCTGACCGCAGCCTGATCTGGAACAGCGATCTGGTGGAAGCCCTGGAACTCGACAATCTCATCGGCAATGCGCTGACCACGGTTGTCGGCGGCGAAGCGCGCAAGGAAAGCCGCGGCGCCCATGCGCATGAGGATTTCCCCGAGCGTGACGATGATACCTGGATGAAGCACACGCTGGCATGGGTGAATGACAAGCGCGAGGTCAAGCTGGATTATCGCGATGTGAAGATGCGCACGCTGACCAATGAAGTGCAGGTCTTCCCCCCCAAGGCACGCGTGTATTAGGACACAACAAGATGGCCACTTTCACCCTGCCCAAGAATTCCACTGTCGGCTCCGGCAAGACGCATAAGGCGCCCGCCGGCGCGAAGCAGGTCAAGAATTTCAAGATCTATCGTTGGGACCCGGATTCAGGCGAAAACCCGCGCCAGGACACTTACGAAATTGACCTTGAGCAATGCGGCCCGATGGTGTTGGACGCTCTGATCAAGATCAAGAATGAAGTGGACAGCACGCTGACCTTCCGGCGTTCCTGCCGTGAGGGCATTTGCGGCTCCTGCTCCATGAATATTGATGGGCTGAATACGCTTGCCTGCCTCAAGCCCATTGAGGAAGTGAAGGGCGATGTGCGCATCAACCCGCTGCCGCATATGCCGGTGGTGAAGGATCTGGTGCCGGACCTGTCGCAAATCTACGCGCAGCTCCGCAGCGTGGAGCCCTGGCTGAAGTCTGACACACCTCCGCCGCCCGATGCTGAGCGTCTGCAATCCAAGGAAGAGCGCGCGAAGCTGGATGGGCTTTGGGAGTGCATTCTGTGCTTCTGCTGCTCAACATCTTGCCCGTCCTATTGGTGGAATGGTGATCGCTATCTGGGCCCGGCGGTGCTGTTGCAAGCCTATCGCTGGATTGCGGATTCACGTGATGAAGCAACCGGGGAACGCTTGGATAATCTGGAAGACCCCTTCCGGCTTTATCGCTGCCACACCATCATGAATTGCACGCGCACCTGCCCCAAGGGGCTCAATCCCGCCCAGGCGATTGGCGAGATCAAGAAGCTGATGGTGGAACGCCAGGGCTGAACCGCCTGAGGGAAGCTCGGGCATCGCTTTGCCGAGCGTCCCGCCACAAGGCAGATTTGTGCCACGCCGCGCCACGCCCCCTGGACAGGCGGGGCGGGTGGATTGCAGTAAACTAACATGTCTGCCCCTATCACCTTCGCTGCCCCGCACGCCTTCCTCGGCGCCCGACCGCATGACCGGGGCGCTGCTTTTTGCATCGCCGGCGTGCCGCTTGATATCGGCACCACAAATCGCGCCGGCGCGCGCGACGGGCCCCGCGCCATTCGCGCCGCGGCGCGCATGTTGACCGATGGGCGCCACCCGATCAGCGGCGCCAAGCCAGCCGCGCTTGATCTTTCCGATCTGGGTGAGTTTGAAATTGCGCTCGGCGATATGGAAAAAAGCCTGGCGCTGATTGAAGAACAGGCGACCGGCCTTGCCCATCTGGTCGCCTTTGGCGGCGAACACAGCATCACGCTGGCACTCTTGCGGGCGCTGAAAAAGCGCATCGGCGTGCCTTTGGGGCTGCTCCATATTGATGCCCATCTCGATACGGGTGAGGATAATTTCGGCCAAAGCTTCGCTCATGGCACGGTGTTTTGGCACGCGATCCATGAAGGGCTGGTGAAACCAAGGCGCATGGTGCAGGTCGGCATCCGCGCGCCCGCCTGGCCGGAAAACTACGACTGGACCCGCGCGCAGGGTGCCACCATCCTTTCTGCGCAGGATGTGCATCAGGCACCTATCAAGGCAGTCATTTCCCAAATCCGCGATGTGCTGGGCAGCGGCCCCTGCTATCTTTCCTTCGATATTGACGGGCTCGATCCCGGCTTCGCGCCCGGCACCGGCACGCCCGAGATCGGTGGTCTGGCAAGCTGGCAGGCGCAGGCGATATTGCGCGGCATGGCGGGGGTGGATTTTCGCGGCGCGGATTTTGTCGAAGTGGCGCCGGCCTATGACGTGGCGGAAATTACCGCCCTCGCCGCTGCGACCATGGCATGGGAGTATCTGTGCCTTTTCGCCAAGCGGAAGTGATCCGGCGGCGCCTGCGGATTTATTGCTAACAGCCTCTGGCGTGACGCCGCAAACCCGCGTTAGCCTACCCGACAAGAACTTCCGGGAGGCTACAATGAACCACCCCACCAAAACCCTGCTGGCGGCGCTGATCGCGCTGCCCTTGGCCATCGGCACGCCAAGCGCGCAGACGCTGACGGTCGGCCTCGGCGCGCCAGTCACCACCATTGACCCGCATTTCCACAATGTCGGGCCGAATAATGCGCTGACGCATCATATTTTTGACCGGTTGGTGGAACGCGATGAACGCGCCCGCCCGCAGCCTAGCCTCGCGGAAAGCTGGCGTGTGGTGTCCGATACGGTTTGGGAAATGAAGCTCCGGCGTGATGTTACCTGGCATGATGGCAAGCCCTTCACCGCCGATGATGTGGTCTTCACCTTCGCGCGCGTACAGGCCGGCGTGCCAAATAGCCCGGGTGGCTTTGGTGGGTTTCTCCGCGCCATCACCAAGGTGGAAACGCCGGATCCGCATACGCTCATCCTGCACACCAGCGCACCGCATCCGCTGCTTCCGCTTGATCTGGCATCGGTTTGCATCATCGCCCGCCACGCGGCGGAAGGTGCAAGCAGCGAGGATTTCAATTCCGGCAAGGCCGCCATCGGCACCGGGCCGTATCGTATGCTGTCCTATCGTTCTGGCGATCGCGTGGAATTGGCGCGGCATGAGGGCTATTGGGGGCCGAAGGAACCTTGGGCGCGGTCCAATCAGCGCTTTTTGCTGAATGATGCATCGCGCACCGCGGCCTTGCTGGCCGGCGATGTGGACATTATCGAACAAATCCCAACCAGCGATCTGGCCAGGCTTAGGCGTGATCCGCGCGTGACGGTCACTGAAATCCCGAGCCTCCGCACCGTTTACATGGTGCCGGATTATTCGCGCGATGGCGGCACGCCGCTGATCACAGACAATAACGGCACGCCCTTGGCGGTGAACCCTTGGAAGGATGTGCGCGTGCGGCGCGCGCTTTCCATGGCGATCAATCGGGATGCGCTGGTGGATCGCGTGATGGAAGGGGCAGCCACCGCCACCGCCCAATGGCTGCCGGAAGGGACTTTTGGCTATAACCCGGCCGTGAAGCCGCGGCGCTTTGACCCCGATGGCGCCAAGCGGCTTTTGGCCGAAGCGGGCTATCCGGATGGTTTCCGCATCACGCTGCACACGCCGAATGACCGCTGGCCGAATGATGCGCGGCTTGCCCAGGCGGTGGCGCAAATGTGGACGCGCATCGGTGTTCGTACCGCCGTGGATGCCGCGCCCTGGACCGCCTTTGTGCCGCGCCGCGCGCGCATTGAATATGGCATGCAGATCGGCGCCTGGGGTAGCTCCACCGGGGAGGCTTCGAACTTCCTGGTCAATACGGTTTCTACGCATGACCGGCAGCGCCTGACCGGCGCCAACAATAACGCCCGGTTTTCAAGCCCGGTCTTCGATGAGTTTGCCGCGCGCGGTTCGGCCACGCTGGATGATGCGGCGCGGGAGAAGATTTGGCACGAAGCCATCGCCCGTTATGCGGAAGAAGAACCGCTGATCCAATTGGTGCAATATCTGAACACCTGGGGCCTTCGCAAAGGCCTCGCGCATTCGCCGCGCATGGATGAACGGACTTTGGCCATGGGGGTCCGTCAGGCGCCGTAAGAAAGCCGCGCCTATTCGGAGGCTTCTGCCACTTCCAGATGGGCCGCGCCGTTCCGCCGGACGCGTGCCCATTGCGGAGCGCCGGGGCGGCACCGGTCGGCAAATAGCGTGCTGCCTGGGGCAGTCACTTCTAGCTTACTGTGGACGCGGCAGATGATCTTCGAGCCGCCACGCGACGCCGAGGCCCCATGCCAGCGCAGCACGGCGCGCCCCCAATCGCCATGGTTTTCATAATGCCGCACGAGATACCGCGCCGCCCAATCCGCGGCCCGAGGCGGGTCAAGCGGCCAATCCTCCCCGCGCGCGACATGCACCCCGGCATTGATCTGGAAGCACCCAGCCATGCCACGCGTACCGGCGGAAGTCAGCAACCGGCGCGCTTCTTCACGGGTTTCCGGAAAATAGGCGCGGCCGCGTAGATTGAGCGCATAGGCATGCAGCCCGCTTTCATTCAGCGCAATCGCGGTTAGTAGCCCTTCGGGAACGCCATGGGCGATTTCCGCCTGGCGCGCCGCTACCAAGCAGGCAGCGCGGGGTGAGTTGGCATCGCGGGCCATTGGTGAATGCGTCACGGGTACAGGCAATTCCGAGCAGGCGGCGCTGAACAGCCCAAGGAACAAGACGAGCAGCAGAGCCGAGGCGCGATGCGCTTTGCTGAAAAAAAGCCTGAAGGCCGCTGGGGCCGAATACCCGGAAGAACGAAACCTTGGTGGGCAGGCGCTCCGCAGCAAAGCACGCTGGAACCCCACACCATTTCGCCGGCCCGGGGGTGCCGACGAAGCCTTGGCGGTCGTCATAGGGATTCGATAGTCGAACTGAGGGAGGAATGCAAATAACAAACCCAGCCTGCCAAAAAGAGCGAAGCGCACGGCAATTAAGGCGAGAATGAGGCAAAGTATTCAAGAATTGCCCTGCGTCAGCACCCGCGGGACCAAACTGGTAATTTGAGTAACAGAGGATGTTTGGCGCTTCGTAACCCTAAGGAGAGTGGAGATGAACCAAAAATCCTTCGCCCCATCCACGCGGGTCCCAGCTGAAAAGCTGGTCCGCAGTATTTACCGCGCTACGGCGTAAGGGTGGAGTCCGCGTAGGTAGTGTAAATTCTGGTTTTGACCTGGGAGTACGGCTTTGTTGGCCATCGGCTCTGGCGGTTAGGGTGAAGTTGTGAAGCTCCCACACCTGACCGAAGGAGGACCCGGTGACCGACGATAGGCTGCCACTGGCCGATCTCCTGGCGAAAGCCGGGGACAGTGATTTGCTTCGCAGTGTCGCCGAAATGGCGGGGCTCCGGCATGGCTATGAAGGCTGGCTTTCGCTAGAATTGGGCTTGTGAAGGTTCGAGGGGTATTTTCTTCCCAAAATGGGGTGCTACTCCAGCGATTTCTTTGGAAGCCCGACGTTAGAGCTAGCGGTGCTTTTGTCCTGCCTGGCGCCGCTTTGGTGCATTTGCATTGAAGGCCTGGTGCGTGCGGTCCGCGATCATTTGTAGCAGGGTGTTGTCGGGCAAAGATTCTGTGCCGGCCAGATCGCGGGCGACAAGGGCGAAGTTGCGCCATTCGGCATGGCAGCGGTGGTCGCTGTCCTTGAGCGTAGCCGCCATCCAGGCGCAGCGTGCCGCCCAGAACAGGCGACGGTCAAACACATAAGTGAATAGCGCGATCATGACGCGCAAGCCCGTTTTTGGGATCGGTTTCAGCAGTGCTTCGATTTCCTCGCCCGCTTCGAACCAGGTTTGCATGGTATCAAATTGGACGAACCAATATCTGGCGCCGGCATGGGCTGCGGCTGATGCTTCGGGGCCGATCTGATCCGCGGGCAGGCCCTCCAGTAATTGGGCGGCGAGGGTTGCCGGGGGTATCGCTTTGGGCAGGATCAGACCGAGGCCCAGCGCTTCGGTGAATTGCAGCAAGGCAAAGGGGGGCGGGCTTCGCTTGGCAAGATTGATCGCCAATGCGTCAGCCAATAATGTTTGGGCGAAGCTGATCGGCACTGTCACGGCTTCGGCCATGTCGGAAATCTCACGGACCACATCATTGGTTTCGTGTTTGGTCATGCCATCGCGCAGCCAGGCATCGGCGATACCTGTATCGGCCTTGATGAGGACAGAGGAAAGGGCAAAGCGGCGCCCTATTTTGAGTACGGCAAACAGGCTCTGCGCGCCCGCGCCATCGCATAGGGAAGCAACCAGCTTGATGATTTCCACCTGGGGCGCTGGCTCGGGCGCGGCTGCACTGGCGCGAAGGCTGCGGATGGTGGCGTCCAGCTTGGTCTGGCGTTGCGGCGGCAGCCATGGGCGGAGGCAGACCAGCCTTTCGATAAGGCGGCTCGGCGCAGGGCTTTGGCGCGCCCGCGCAACCAAGGTGTCCAGCACGGCACGGCCCGGCGCGGGATCAGCATCAAGCAGGAAGCCAAGCGCGGCATCGCGCAGCGAAGCGGTGCTTGAGGTGGCAAGCTCGGCGGCCATGGCAGCGCGATGGTCGGCGGGAAACGCGGCGCCGGTGGCGCTCAATTCCGCGTGGATGGCGAAGGGGTCATGGCCCAGCCCTTCTGCAAGCGGCACAAGATGTTCCAGCAGTGACTTTTCATCTGCGAAGCCTGATTCTTCCATGAGGCCAGCCTCAAGACCGGCAATCATGGCGTCTTGCAAGGCTTGCGGGGGTTGCAGCCCCGCTTGCGCGAAGGCTCGCGCGATGATGACAAATGCCTGCGGTGGAAGATTGGGCGCCGAGACGGCGCTTTCTACAGCTTGGGTTACCTCTGCAAGACGGGCCCGCGCTTCGGTATTCCCGCCATTACCCGCGATGCTCAATTCACTGAGCCCAGCTTGTAGCAGAAAACAGCAAGCATCAATGATACGGTCGGCGCGGCGCTTTTTTCTGGCCTCCGAAATCAAACAGGCAACAACATCCGGCAGAACGCCCGAGCCGGCCAGCATGCCTGCGACTTCCATTGCGTGGCGACTTGATTTGCCGCGCTCCATATCCCGGGCAATCAACTTCGCAAAATCGAGGATTGTGCCCTCGAATGTCATTTTGAAATTCCCTTACCGAAAGGTTGGAGACTCGGCCTAATCTGATTCATATGCTGTAGCCGCGAAAATAGTCATGCGCCATCATTCGCCTCGACAGTCTCCGCCGCCAAACTCCCGCTTCGCTCCGCCTTGACCGCCGTATGTACCGGTTCCTAACGTGCCAGGATCAGGCCTTGGCGCGAACCAGCGGCCCTTACCAGCGAGATACCCCAGGAACCCCATAGCCAAGCACCATTTTCAACCGACACGCTACTTCAACGCGATCGGCGTCGCCGAACCCTGCCTGCGCGTTGCCGATGGCGACACCGTAGTGACCGACACTATTGATGCGTCCGGCCGGGATGCGCGGGAGGTGACCGTCGCGAGCGGGCCAAATCCGATGACGGGTCCGTTCTATATTGAGGGCGCTGAGCCCGGGGATACGCTGACTGTCCGGATTGATCGGCTGACACCGAGCCGAGCGACCGGCTGGACCCGTTCGCCACTCGCCCTGACCGTGCTGGACCCGGCCGCCATCCTTGAAAGGCCACCGCAGCAGCGTGTGGTCTGGGACATTGACCGCGAAGCGGGGACGGTGCGGCTGCAGGAAAAGGTGAAAGGGCTTGAAGATTTCGCCCCGCCCATCCAGCCGATGATCGGCTGCTTCGGGGTCGCGCCCGCAGGCGGGCAAGCGCTGTCCAACGCGACCAGCGCGCAGAATGGCGGCAATATGGACTATCGGCTATTCGCCCCCGGCACGACGGCCTGGTTTCCCGTCGCGGTGCCCGGCGCGCTATTCTATTTAGGCGACGGGCATGCCTGCCAAGGCGATGGCGAGATCGTCGGCACGGGCATTGAGACTTCCTTTGAGATGGAGGTCACCTTCCGCGTGTTGAAGCGGAAGATCACCTGGCCGCGGGGCGAGACGGCCGACGACATCTTCACCGTTGGCAATGCCCGGCCGCTCGACCAGGCTCTGCAGCACGCCACGACCGAGATGCTCCGCTGGCTTGGCGAAGACTATGGCCTGGACGCCCACGCCGCGAGCCATCTGATGGGCCAGGTGGTCCGCTACGACGTCGGCAATGTCTTCAATCCAGCCTTCACGGTTGCCTGCCGCATCGCCAAGCGCTGGCTAAAGAAGCGATAGGATCAGAGGTTACGTTTCGGTCCGGACGCGCCGTTCGGTGGGTTGTGACGGCGCGCCGGACAAAAGATGTTCCCGCTGATGTGCCCACTCCACCGGCAGCCTCTTCAGCAGCTGCGACAACGTCATCCCCTCTGGCCGCCGAAATATCCTCTGCACGGCGATCCTCAATGATATTGATCCTCAGGCATGGCTGACCGAGAAGCTCAGCCCCTCGGCATGCAGGAAAAATAACACCGCGCGCCGGTCGGTCTTAATGCCGCGCGCGGCCAGCGCCGCCGTCAGAACGCGCGTGGTGAAAGGCCCCGCTGCGATCCGCGCTGGCAGCCAATCGGCAGACTCGCCGCTCAGGGTACGCGGCTTGTGACCGCCCATCTGGCCTGGCGTTAGCGCCCTGGTCTCGCGCTGCCGCATGCGCCATTTGGAGGCGCAGGATGGGCTGATCCGCAAGGCAGCAGCGATTGAGCGGATCGTCTCGCCAGCCTCGGCAGGTTGAACGGCACGCTCACGCAAATCTTCGGAATAGAGGCGCATCCATGCTGGCCTTTTCAACCCGGCACAGGGCTTGAATCAGAAATCAACCCGATTCGGGAATCCCGATGAAATGAAAAACAGCTTGCTCTAAGCCTCACCAACCCTTTCCAGTACCCCGGCCCAGCAGGGCCGGGGTAAAACAAGGGATCAGGCGCGCCCCCCTACCCTCACCCGCCGCGCTTCGCGTGCTTCGCCCGCGCCAACCCCTCACCACGCAGCGCAAGGCGGCCATGGATCAGGTCAAGCGC
>JADCFN010000029.1 GCA_020249505.1 Roseomonas sp.
CCAAGCTCCAGCGCAATAACGCCGGTGCCAATAACCGCGAGGCTTTCCGGCAGGTCAGGCAATTCAAAGACCGTGTCGCTGGTCAGCACATGCTCGGCCACAGTGTCAAAGGGCGGCGGCAGGAAGGGAGTGCTGCCGGTGGCCACGACCACCGCGCGCGCTTCAACCCGCGTGTGATCATCCACCTCAAGCGTGGTCGGGCCTGTGAAGCGCGCCCGGCCAAGCAGCCGCTGGTCTGGCGGGATTGCCTCAGTCCCCGCGACGACGAAACCCACGAAACGATCGCGCTCCCGCTGCACCCTGGCCATCACCGCCGCCCCGTCAATGTGGGCGGTCGCGGGCAGGCCAAATTGCGCCGCGCCTTTGATCGCATGGGCCGCCTCGGCTGCGGCGATCAGCAGCTTGGAGGGCATGCAGCCCACGCGCGCGCAGGTTGTGCCATAAGCACCACCCTCGATCATCAGCGGGCGCCCGCCCTGTTTTTCAACCTCGCGCCGCGCGTTCAAGCCGGCGGTGCCGGCACCGATGATCGCGACATCAACCTTGCGGGTATCCATGCTGGGTTCTCCTTGCTGGTGGGGTAGAAGTGCGACAAGATATTGCAGACACAGTCAGTCATCTGGCGCGCCATATCAGTTGGCGTTGCGAGGCGCTCAAAGTTCAGTGCGCACGACTGCGCGCGCAATGTCGACGAGCATCGACCCCGGCGTCGCTATCACTATGCACAGGAGTGTTGCAGCTGAGCCGAGGAACCGTAAAAAAGCCTGCGCCTACCAACAACATCAACGACGATCGGACGAACAGGCAGTGGATCATGGTGGTAGCTTCACCGTTTAGGTTGAAGCTTTCGGTCATCGTAGCATCGCCTTGATGAGGAGCCCAACAGCGCCAAGGCCAGCCACACTTGCAGTCCAGATCAGGGCGAACCAGAGCAGGCGGCGTGACAAGGTACGGGACGGCATCATCAGTGATAGCCCCCAACCGACTTCACCTTGCCGCGAAACACCCAATAGGCGTAGGCAGTATAGGCCAGGATCATTGGCACCAACACAACAGCACCAACCAGCAAAAAAGCCAAGCTATTGTCCGGCGCGGCGGCGTCACGGATCGTCACCGCGTGCGGTACGATGTAAGGAAAGAAGCTGATCCCTAGCCCAATGAAGCAGAGCGTGAACAGTGCCAGAGAGGCAAGGAAGGGCGTGACCTCACGCCGCTCGGTCAGGCCCTTGATCAGCAGGAAGCCTGCGCCGAATACAGCGAGCGGCACCGGTACGATCAGCAGCACCTGTGGCCAGGCAAGCCAGCGCTGGGCGTAAAGGCTGTTGAGAAAAGGCGTCCAAAGGCTCACCGCGCCGATCAACAGCAGTGTCGCCGGCGCCACCCAGAAGCCGATGTCATAAGCGCGGCGCTGTGCATGACCCTCGGTCTTCCAAATGAGCCAGGTGGCGCCGAGCAGTGCATAGCCGATTACGAGCGCAACCCCGGTCAATAGGCTGAAGGGGGAAAGCCAGTCCCACCACCCCCCGGCATAGGCGCGCCCCTCCACCGCAATACCCTGCACCAACGCGCCGAGCGTCACTCCCTGCGCGAATGCGGCGAGCGTCGAGCCGAAGGCAAACGCCCAGTCCCACAAGAACTGCCCACGCTTGGTGCGCCAGCGGAACTCAAAAGCGACACCGCGGAACACCAGCGCAAGCAGCATAACGATGATCGGTACATATAACGCCGACATGATGATCGCGTAGGCCAGTGGAAAAACCGCCAGCAATCCGCCGCCGCCCAGCACAAGCCAAGTCTCATTACCATCCCAAACCGGCGCCACTGAATTCATGGCCTCGTCGCGATTGGACTCGCCCTTAATCAAAGGGAACAGTATCCCCACACCAAGGTCGAAGCCATCGAGTAACACATAGGCCAGCACCGCGAAGGCAATCAGCGCGGCCCAAATCATCGGCAGGTCGAGTGTCATGGCGCGTCTCCCTATTCACCAGCCGGCAGCGCTTGCTTCGCTGTCATGACAGGGCCCGGCATGATCCCACCGGCGCGTACCGGAACCCGCGGCGGCATACCGGGCTCGGCTGGCTGCGGCGCATGATTCATCAAGCGAAGAATGTAAAAGGTGCCCGCGCCAAAGAGTGCGAAATATACAATGACGAAGGCGACCAGCGATGCGCCAATGGCGGCTGCATCGATTGGTGAGGCGGATTGCGCCGTGGTCAGCAATCCCTGCACGGTCCATGGCTGCCGGCCGACCTCGGTCGTGATCCAGCCGGCGAGGACCGCAGCAAAGCCGGAAGGTCCCATCAAAATCGCCGCGCGGTGCAGCCAGGGAGCGTCATGGATCCGGCCTCTCCAGCGCGCCCAAAGGCTCCAAATTCCAAGGCCAAGCATGAGGAAGCCAATGGCCACCATAACGCGGAAACTCCAGAAGACGATGGCGACCGGTGGGCGTTCCTCCTTCGGCCATTCATTCAGGCCGCGCACCACGCCGTTCCAGTCATGCGTCAGGATGAAGGCGCCAAGATTGGGGATCTGTACCTTGTAGTCGATGCGCCCTTCCGCCTCATTCGGGATGCCAAATAGGATCAGTGGCGCTCCGGGATGGGTTTCGAAATGGCCTTCCATGGCGGCGATCTTGGTGGGCTGGTGCTCAAGCGTATTCAGCCCATGGAAATCCCCTGCGACGATTTGCATGGGCGCCACGATCGCGGCCATCCACATGGCCATTGAGAACATCACCCGCGCCGCCTCGTTGGAACGGTCACGCAACAGGTGCAATGCACCGACCGCGCCAATCACGAAAGCGGTCGTGAGATAGGCGGCCAGCAGCATATGCACCAGACGATAGGGGAAGGAGGGATTGAAGATCACCGCCCACCAGTCGGTGGCAATAAACTGCCCAACCTCATTGATCGCATAGCCTGCGGGCGTCTGCATCCAGCTGTTCACCGCCAAGATCCAGAAGGCCGACATGAAGGTGCCAAGGGCCACCATTAGTGTTGCGAGGAAATGCAGCCGGGGCCCGACGCGTTCACGCCCGAACAGCATGACGCCGAGGAAGCCCGCTTCGAGAAAGAAGGCCGACAGCACCTCATAGCCCATCAGCGGGCCGATCACCGGGCCGACCTTGTCAGAGAAGACCGACCAGTTGGTACCGAACTGGTAGCTCATGACGATGCCGGAGACGACGCCCATGCCGAAGGCGACGGCGAAAATCTTCTTCCAGTAGTTAAAGAGGTCGGTGAAGACTGATCGTCCGGTCCAGAGCGCCAAGCCGTTCAGCACAGCAAGATAGCTGGCGAGCCCGATTGAAAAGGCGGGGAAAATGATATGCGCGCTGACCGTGAAGGCAAACTGAATACGCGCGAGCATGAGAGCGTCGAGACCAAGCATGGGGAACCCCGCTAAACCATCATTCATGATAAAGGTTATTGCAGATCGGATTAAAAAGCAATATGCTAGATGAAGATTAATCCACGAAAGAGCTCCCTTGCGCCTTACCCAGTATTCCAACTTCACCCTGCGCACGCTGCAGCTTGTCGCGCTCCGCGCGCCGGCCATCGTTACGGTGGAAGATGTCGCGCGTGCGCACCGGATATCGAAGGCGCATTTGGTTAAGGTCGCCGCCGAACTGTCACGGCGCGGCTACATCGAAGCCATACGCGGCCGCCATGGCGGCATGCGCCTCGCGCGCCCGGCTGACGGCATCACGGTAGGTGAAATCGTGCGCTGGACCGAGGCGCCGCTCGAACTCGTTGAGTGCTTCAATCCCGACACCAACACCTGCCCCCTGCTCGGCGCCTGCCACCTCTCGCGCGGGCTGCAGCGGGCGCTGCGGGCCTTCCTGTCGGTACTGGATGACCTCACCATCGCCGACATCGCCTACAACAAGGACGCGCTGCTGGCGCGATTGGGCGTCGAGATTCCAGGTGAGTCGGCGGATCAGTCCGCGTCGCTGCCGGAGGGCGCCGGGGCGCAATAGAGCCGGTAAAGCGTCTCAAGAATCGCCGCGACCTCGGGGCTCGCCAGCTGATAGAAGATCGTCTGGCCCTCGCGGCGCGTTGCGACCAGGTCAAGGTCACGCATCCGCGCCAAGTGTTGCGATAAGGCCGTCGGCGCCAGGTCGATCAGTTCGGCAAGCTGCCCGACCGACTTCTCCCCTTGCAGAAGATGACAGAGTGCCATCAGGCGCTTGGCGTTGGCGAGGGTGGCGAGCAGCCGCGCGGCCTCCTCGGCTTTGGCCTCCATCTCCAGAAAAACATTATCCATGATGTCTATTTTCATATTGACATCTTCGCATCTTCGCAGATAAAAGTCCAACATCAACCCGCTGGAGAATACTCCCCATGGCGAATGTCGGCCCCCTCGATCGCATCCTGCGCTTCACCCTAGGCGCCGTGCTGGTCGCAGCCCCCTTTCTGCTCGCCGAGACCTTCGCGCCGCTCGGCGCCTGGCGCTTCGCAGTGGTCGCCTGGGGCGTGGTGATGCTCGGCACGGCCGTCTTCCGGTTTTGCCCTGCATACACCCTGCTCGGCATCCGGACCTGCCCGGTCGTCAAGTCCTGACATGACCGCGACCGAATTCACGCCCGTGGCGGTGCTCCTCGGGGGCGCAATGATCGGCATCGCGGCAGTGGCGCTGATGGCGGCCACCGGGCGCATCGCTGGTATCAGCGGCATCGCCGTCCGCCTGCTGCCTCCCTATACCGAGGCTGGTCTAGCCGGGCGGACCGCCTTCGTGCTCGGCATTGTGGTCGCCCCGCTGGTCGCCGCTTTGATCACGGGCAGCGTGCCGATTTCCCGGATTGAGGCCACGACGCCGCTGCTGGCGCTCGCTGGCCTGCTCGTCGGCTTCGGCGCGGTATGGGGCAATGGCTGCACCTCCGGCCACGGTGTCTGCGGCCTGTCACGGCTTTCGATGCGTTCGCTGGTGGCCACGGCCGTCTTCATGGCGACGGCGATGGCCACCGTCTTCCTCATCCGCCACGTCCTGTGAGGCGCGCCATGGTCATTCTGGTCCAATTCGCCATCGGCCTCCTCTTTGGCCTTGGCTTGATCGTCGCCGGCATGTCGGACCCGGCTAAAGTGCTGAACTTCCTGGATCTGGCCGCGATCGGCAGCGGCGGCTGGGATGCCAGCCTCGCCTTCGTCATGGCCGGCGCGATCGTGGTGACCTTCATCGGCTTCAAGCTGGTGCTGCGGCGTCGCCAACCAATCTTCGGCGAACACTTCCACCTGCCTACGGCCAGGGATCTTGATGCCCGCATCGTCGCTGGTCCGGCAATTTTCGGGATGGGCTGGGGGCTCGCCGGCTTCTGCCCCGGCCCGGCCCTGACGGCTGCGCTTACCGGCGGCGCCCCGGCTTGGTTGTTCCTGGTCGCCATGTTCGCCGGCATGGCTGGCGCCCGCTTTCTGGCGGCGCGCCGGACCATGCCGACGCCGGTCCGCACCACCGCCTGACACGCGCAACCCAACATCAACAGGAGACGCCCAATGAATGCCATTCCTCACCACGTGGACCTGTCGGTAAAGTCCGAGGTCACAGCCTTCTTCGACGCGCCGACCAACACAATCAGCTACGTGGTGAAGGATCCTGCCTCCAACGCCTGTGCAGTTATCGACTCCGTGATGGACATCGACTACGCCGCCGGACGCATCACCTACGACAGCGCCGACGCGATCATCACACACATCCGCGCCCACGGCCTCAAGCTCGAATGGCTGATCGAGACGCATGTGCATGCTGATCACCTCTCCGCCGCGCCCTATATCCAGGGTGTTGAATGCCGCTGAGAAGTGACCCGGTTTGGGGTGAAGTTGCTGCTGAGATTTGACCCATGTTCGGACGCTAGCCTCGGCCCTTTGGGCGGAGGCAGCTGGAGTGTTGGACATGGCTTTATTGAGCGTTATCCGGCG
>JADCFN010000003.1 GCA_020249505.1 Roseomonas sp.
ACTGGCGAGGGTCCTCAAGCGCAGAAAAATGATCCAGGAGTGACGCAGAAGACATGGAGAAACCTCATCAAATCGAGGTAACCCATGAATCACATTACGCCGCAATCAGGAATCCCGACCAATCTCAAGCGATTGCCCTGGTGGGGCCATAGGCAAGGGTAATAGTCACGGTTAACCTTCCTGCCACAAGAAACAGCAAAACAAGGAGGAAGCGCCATGCGTCATTCTTTGCCCCGCCGGGCCCTATTGTCCCTGCCCTTGGCCACCCTGGCCGCGCCGGCCCTGGCCCAGTCCTTTCCACAGCGGAACATCACCATCATTGTTCCATCCGCCCCAGGCGGCACGTTGGATGCGCTGGCGCGCTATTTCGGCCAGGCCATGGCGCCGCTGCTGGGCCGCAGTGTGGTCGTTGAAAATGTTGGTGGTGCGGGCGGTCTGATTGGCATGCAGCGCGCCGCGCGCGCGGAGGCCGACGGGCATACGCTGGTCTTCGGCAATATGGGCGTCATGGCCGTAGGCCATGTGCTGAACCCCAATGCCGGCTTCGATCCGCGGCGCGAATTGGCGCCGATTTCCATGGTGGCGGATGTGCCGATGGTTTTGGCGGCTTCCCCGCGGGGGCAAATTCGCGATTTGCAAGGACTGCTGGACCATATTCGCCGCAATGGCGACAAGGCAACTTTTGGGACCGCCGGTTCAGGCACCACAAGCCATCTTGCGCCCGGATACCTGCTGCACCTTGCGGGGTTGAAGGCAACGCTGGTTTCCTATCGCGGCGCTGGTCCCGCCATGATAGATTTGGCGGCGGGCACTGTGGATGCCGTCATCGATCAGACCGTCACCATGATCCCCGCGCATCGCGGCGGCACGGCCATTGCGCTCGCGGTTTCCGCACCACAGCGCATTCCGCAATTGCCCGATGTGCCGAGCTTTGCCGAGGCAGGCCTGCCAGGTTTTGATCTGGTAATCTGGAACGCCTTTGCCGCCCCGGCGGCAACTCCTGCCCCTGTCATCGCACGTCTTGCCGAGGCAATTGAAGGCGCTCAGCAGGACCCTGTTCTGCAGGGGCGGCTACGCGATTTAGCCAGTACGGCCCCTGCCCCTGCTGCGCGCGGCCCTGAGGCGCTTCGGCAAAGGATTGCGGCGGACATTACCAAATGGACCGAGATCATCGGCGCATCTGGCCTTAACCGGGAATAGCTTGTGACCAGAAAGGCCAATCATCTTTGGTACAAGCACAAGGTGGCCCCGATCGGGACTAGGCCCGATCGGGGGATTACGCACCACAGCGCCAAGTCAGCCAGGCGCATTGCCCCGAGCATTGAGCCGCAGCGGCACAAAGCGCTGCCCGCCGGCATTTTCAACCGCGAAAAGCCCAACATTACGGTTCTGCCGGCGCAGGCGCTCAATCTGTTCCTGCACTTCGGCCGGCGTCGCCACGCGCTGCTGCTGCACTTCCACAATCACATCGCCTGGGCGGAGTTCCCGTTCCGCCGCCGGCGTGCCGGGGATTACTTCCACAATCACCACACCGCGCTGTTCGGGCTTCAGGTTGAAGCGCTGGCGAAGCTCATCCGTCATGGCCGCAACCCTGAGCCCAAGCCCGGTGAGTTCCACCGGCCCCTGCCCGGGAGGAGGCGTGGCCGGTGCCCCCGCCTGGCGCTGTTCCGCCGGCAATTCGCCGAGCGTCACCGTGACGGTTTCTTCCTTGCCATCGCGCCAGATCACCACGGGAACCGAACTGCCGACATTGTTATCCGCAACAATCCTGGGCAGCGCACGCATTTCGGGTACCGGTACGCCATTGAAGCGAATGATCACATCGCCCGAGCGGATCCCCGCCTTGGCCGCCGGGCCATCGGCTTGCGCATTCGCGATCAGCGCACCGCGCGTGCCAGCGGGCAGGCGCAGCGCCTCGGCAATGTCATCCGTCACACTTTGGATATTCACGCCAATCCAGCCACGCCGCACGCGCCCCGCATCACGTAGCTGCGCCACAACCCGCGTTGCCAAATTGGACGGGATCGCAAAACCAAGCCCGGCCGAAACCCCACTCGGCGAGACAATGGCGGTATTGATGCCAATCACCTGGCCGCGCATGTTGAATAGCGGCCCGCCGGAATTGCCCGAATTGATCGAAGCATCTGTCTGGATGAAATCATCATAAAGCCCCTGGCCGATATTGCGCCCGCGGGCCGAGACAATCCCCGCCGTGACGGTCCCGCCAAAGCCGAAGGGATTGCCAATGGCAATCACCCAATCGCCCACTTCCGATTGATCCGAATTGCCAAACGCAACGGCAGCCAAAGGCTTGTCATGCTTGATGCGCAGCACTGCGATATCGGTGCGCGGATCGGTGCCCACCAATTCGGCGCGAATGCTGGTGTTGTCCTGCAGGATCACATTGATCTCGTCAGCGCCATCAATCACGTGGTTATTCGTGACCACAATGCCTTCCTGCGCATCAATGATGAAGCCAGACCCAAGCGATTGCGCGCGGCGCTGGCGCTGCTGCGGTGCTTCACCCTGGCCTTGGCCGGGGGGGCGGTTACGATTGAAGAAATCGCGAAAAAATTCCTCAAAGGGGCTACCCGGGGGCAGCTGCGGCATTTCCGGCGCATTCGGGCGCCCAGCGCGCGGCGTGACATTCTTGGAGGTGGAGATATTCACCACCGCCGGCAGCAACTCCCGCGCAAGCGGCGCAAAGCTTTCCGGTGCGCGCTGCTGCGCCTGGGCCGGTGTTATCAGCGGCAGGGGGGCAAGCGGCGCCAGGGCCATGGCACCGGCAAGGGCAAGATGGGCGATACGCAAGGAAGCTCTCCTCGGGGAATACGTCGTTCAGTCTAGCAGATTGGCGGTATTGACGCGAATTTAAGGGATCGCGCGGCAACGAAGTGCGACAAAAAGCGACAGCGTCACAAAAGCTTGAGCAGCCAAGCAAGGCCAATCCCGCCCACCGCAGCGACCAGCCCGCCAATTCTGAGCCGCGCCTCGGGCGTTTCAGCCAGGCTTGCCAATATCCGGCGCATGAAGCCGGGGGCGATGGCGTAGGCCAAGCCCTCCAGGGCCAGCACAACGGCTATGCCCTGGAGCAGCGCGGTAAAGCTCACCTTGGCGCAGGTGCCGGAAGGCTATTCGGGCTTTCGCGGAAGTAGCGGAAGAATTCCGAATCCGGCGTCAGCACCAGCCGCGTATCACCTTCGGCAAAGGCTTCACGATAGGCCTGCATGGTGCGCCAGAATTGGAAGAAGGCCGGGTCGCGCTGGAAGGCTTCCGCGAAGATGCGGATCGCTTCCTGTTCGCCCTGACCGCGCAGGATATCAGCCTGCGCCTGGGCTTCCGCGATCAACACGGTGCGTTCACGCTCAGCACTTGCGCGCACACGCTGCGCCACTTCCGCACCTTCAGCGCGGGCTTCGCGCGCCACGCGTTCACGTTCGGATTGCATGCGTGACAGGATGGCTTGCGTGTTTTCGCCCGGCAGATCAGCACGGCGAATGCGCACATCTTCCACGGCTATGCCGAATTGGCGGGCTTCCTCATTCACCTGACGGCGGATTTCACCCATGATTCGCGTGCGATCCGCCGATAGCACCGAAAGCAGCGGTTCATTGCCCAAAACGCGACGCAAGGATGAGGTGACGATGGAATTAAGCCGGGCGCGAATGCCCGCTTCGGTCGCGCCCACCGTCTGGAAGAAGCGCAGCGGATCAGTGATGCGATAGCGCGTGAAGCTATCCACAATCAGTCGGCGCTGATCACCCAGAATGACTTCCTCGCCCGGTGCGTCGAAATCAAGCAGACGCCGGTCAAAGGTGATCACCGACTCGATAACAGGTATCTTTAGATACAGCCCAGGATGCTGGATAACCCGAACCGGTTCGCCAAGCCGAGTGATCAGTACCTGCTGCGTCTGATGCACCGTGAACAGCGTGGAAGCCGCGGCGAGAATCGCCACTGCCAATACGCCAAGCAGAATGATTGAGCGGTTCATCGCGGCGCCCCCGTACGGTTTTGTAATATGGGCGCGGCGGCGGCTCCCGGTGGTAGCGGCGCGGGCCGCTGCTGCGGCACGGCGGCAGGCGGCTGACGCGCGCCGCCGGTTTCACCTAATTGCAGGAAGGGCACCACGCCCTGCAAGCGGTCATCCACAATGACCTTGGGGTTGCGGCGGAGGATTTCTTCCATGGTTTCCAGATACATCCGGCGCGTGGTCACATCGCGCGCCAATTCATAAGCGGAAAGCACGGATAGGAAGCGGGCACTTTCACCGCCGGCACGCGCCACCTGGCTTTCGCGGAAGCCCTGGGCCTCCTGGCTCATGCGTTCAGCCTCACCACGGGCGCGGGGAATGATGTCATTGCGGAAGCTTTCGGCTTCATTGCGCAAACGCTCACGGTCCGCATTGGCGCGCTGCACATCGCGGAAGGCGTCAACCACCTGGGCTGGCGGGTCCACCTTCTGCAATTGCACCTGCGTGATTTCGATGCCAGCCTTGTATTGGTCCATGATCACCTGGGCACCGCGGCGTACTTCCTGTTCGATCTGGGCGCGCGCTTCGGTCAGCGCAGGCTGGATCGCGGTGCGCCCGATCACTTCGCGCATCACGCTCTCAGCCGCGGTTTTCACCGTGCTTTCTGGGTTGCGTGTGTTGAACAGGAATTCACCCGCATCGCGGATACGCCAAAAGACGGCGACATCAATGTCAATGATATTCTCATCGCCCGTCAGCATCAGGCTTTCTTCGAGCACATCGCGCGCTGCCATCACGCGCCCACCCGTTATGCCGCCATCCTGTGCGCCGACAAAGCCGATATCCACGCGGTTGATGCGCGTGACGCGCGGCGTGGTGTGGCTTTCGATTGGCCAAGGCAGCCGGTAATCCCAGCCCGGCGGCGAGGTGCGGCTGAACGCACCGAAGCGCATTATGATCCCCTGCTCGTCGGGCTGGACGCGGAAAAAGCCGGAAGCTCCCCAGCCAAGTAACAGCACAATACCAATCAGGGCGAAAAGCTTGCCGCCGCCCGCACCGCCGCTTGGCAGCACACGGCGAATGGCGTCCTGCGCCTGCCTGATCGCATCATCAATGTCGGGGCCACGGCCACCCTGGCCGCCACCACCGCCACCGCCACCGCCACCCGAAGGCGGCTGGCCCCAAGGGCCCTGCGGGCGCGGATTGCCCCAGGGGCTTTGACCGCCACTATTGTTATTCCAGGGCATGAAAGGCGTGGCCTCCAGCAAATGAACGTCAAAAACGAAAGGCCCAAAACAGGGCGGGATGCTTCAAGCGGGAAGCCAACCCCCATATAGAGGCGAGCGACCTTCCCGAAAAGCAGCTAACAGCGCTGTAATGCCGGGTTGGGCGGATATTGACCATGGGTAGGGGCTTTTCAAGCGATGGCGGATGATTTGGCGGCAGCGGTGACAAAAGCGCTGGCAGCGGTGAAGGACCCGGCTTCGGGTCAGGATGTGGTAGCGGCTGGCATGGTGCAGGGCCTGGTGGTGCGCGATGGCATGGTCCATTTCGCCCTGCAGGTCGCGCGGGAAGCCGCCGCCAGCATGGAACCGGTGCGCGCCGCGGCCGAAGCCGCCGCCCGCGCCGTACCGGGGGTGATCTCGGCCACCGCCGTGCTGACCGCGCATCGCGCCGAAGCCGCACCCGCCGCCCGCCCGGCCGCCCCGCGCGGCCCGGCAACCCCAGGGCCCATGCTGCTTGCCGATGTCAGGGCGATCATCGCGGTTGCCTCCGGCAAGGGGGGCGTGGGCAAATCCACCACTGCGGTCAATCTGGCGGTCGCCCTGGCCGCTGATGGCCTCAAAGTTGGGCTTTTGGATGCGGATATTTACGGGCCATCCCTGCCGCAAATGCTCGGCACCCGCGAAAGGCCGCGGTCAGAGGGCCAGCGCATCATCCCGCTCAGCCGCTGGGGGCTGAAGGCCATGTCCATCGGCTTCCTGGTTGAGGAAGAAACACCGATGATCTGGCGCGGCCCCATGGTGATGGGCGCGTTGGAGCAAATGATGGGGCAAGTGGCCTGGGGCCCCTTGGATGTGATGATTGTGGATATGCCGCCGGGGACGGGTGACGCGCAGCTGACCATGTCTCAGCGTGTGCCCTTGGCGGGGGCGGTGATTGTCTCCACGCCGCAGGATGTGGCGCTGCTGGATGCCCGGCGTGGCGTGCGGATGTTTGAAAAAGTCAATGTCCCAGTGCTGGGGCTGATTGAGAATATGTCCTTCTTCTGCTGCCCCAATTGCGGCCATCGCGCCGATATCTTCAGCCATGGCGGCGCGCGGCGGGAAGCGGAGAGGCTGGGGGTGGAATTCCTGGGCGAATTGCCGCTGAAGCTTGAAATCCGCGAATTGGCCGATGCCGGTACGCCGATTGTAATGGCGCGGCCTGATTCGGATGAGGCGCAAACCTATCGCCGCATCGCGCGGCGCGTTTGGGAAAAGGCGGCGGCGAGGGCAGATGCAGCGCCGAAGATTGTGATGGAGTGAGGGGGCCTAACGCCGCTTCAGCGTCATTCGCCCCAGCGCAAAGCCGCTAATAAATGCCGCCATCACCATGGCGGCGACTTCGCCCATCAGCGCATTCGCCAGCGGCAGGCCGATCAACGTCGCGAGTACAAAGGCAATGATGAAGCCAAAGCGCTGACGCCACCCGGCGGCAGGGGCCTTGGCTTTCCGCCCCAAGGGTCGCGTCTGCCCGCCTGAATGTACCTGACGCGCCACGCCGCGTCCGCGCGCATCGGACATGGGGTCAGATCTTTTGCCCCAGCATATCCATCATTTCCCGCCATTCGCGCTTGGAAAGCCCGCTGGTTTCCTGCGTCACGGCTTCCCCGGCCAACATGCGGCGCAGGATCGCGATCATTTGTGCGGAAAGTGTCACCGCGCCCATGCGGTAATCGCGGAAGGCTTCAAAGGCCATGGGCACCCAGGCCTCAACGGTTTTCAGCATGGCATCTGCATAAACGCGAATTTCATATTGCGCATGGGCATCGGCGCGGAGTGACAGGAAATGCAGCAGATTGTGCAAATCCGTCTTCCAATACCATTGCGTATAGGCATTGAGCGTCAGATTCATCCGCGCCAATTCACGCGCGAGCCCTTGGCGGCTTTCATCACGCGCAGCACCTTCATCATCCTCGTTCAGCATTTCAAGGTAGTGATCGTAATTGCGCGTGGCGTCTTCGCGCAGCAGATCCAGCACGCGTGCGGCTTCAGCACCTTCAAGCACATCGCCGCGCCCCTGGCGGTTGCTGGCGGATTGCGCGGCCAGGTTTTCCGGCGCGGGGATGTAGAATTCGCGGTCCAGGATGGAATAGCGTGCGGAATACTCATTCACATTGGCAGTGCGGTGCCGGATCCATTGCCGCGCAATAAAGATCGGCAGCTTCACATGGTATTTGATTTCGCACATCTCAAAGGGCGTGCTGTGGCGATGGCGCATCAGGTAACGGATCAGGCCGCGATCCTCATTCGCTGCGCGGGTGCCGCGGCCATAGGATACGCGCGCCGCCTGCACAATGGCGGCGTCATCGCCCATATAGTCAATCACGCGGACAAAGCCGTGATCCAATACGGGGAGCGCCTCATACAGCATGGCCTCCAGCGCCGGCACGCTTGGGCGGCGCGTCGGCGCCTCATTCGCGCGCGCGGCTGCGATTTCCTGCTGCTGGGCATCGGTAAGCGCCATGGTGAGACTCGCCTGTTGGAACCCTTTGGCGGTAGCGGCGGGGGCGGGGCGGGTCAAGCGCTCAGGTGCTTCCGCCCCGCGTCACTTCGGGGCAGGATGGAGGGGAAACCAAGCTCCCGGAGCCACTGATGTCCCCCATCGAAGCCATCCGCCGCCACCAGGCCGAACTCACTGCCTTCCGGCGCGACCTGCATGCCCATCCGGAACTCGGCATGGCGGAATTCCGCACGGCGGAGAAAGTGGCGACCGCGCTGGAGGCTTTGGGGATAGAAGTCCATCGCGGCGTGGGCGGCACGGGGGTGGTTGGTGTGCTCCGCAATGGTTCCGGCAATCGCGCTATTGGGCTGCGCGCCGATATGGATGCGCTGCCGATGGATGAACTGACAGACCTGCCCTTCCGCAGCACGGTGAAGGGGGCGATGCATGCCTGCGGGCATGATGGGCACACCACCATGCTGCTGGGGGCCGCGAAATACCTGGCCGAGACCCGCAATTTCGATGGCATTGTCCATTTCATCTTCCAGCCAGGCGAAGAAGGCTGCGGCGGTGCGCTCGCCATGCTGGAAGATGGGCTGTTTGAGCGTTTTCCGTGTGACGCGATTTACGGCATGCATAACCGCCCTAATATGCCGCTTGGCCAATATGCGATTAACAGCGGCCCAACCATGGCGGGCGGTGCGTTTTTTGACATCACCATCACCGGCAAGGGCGCCCATGGCGCGCGGCCGGAAGCTTCCGTTGATCCCGTACTGGCCGCCTGCCATGTCACGGCGGCGCTGCAATCCATTGTCTCACGCAATCTGTCGCCGCGCGATGTGGCGGTGATCAGCGTAACCAAGGTGGTGGGCGGCGAAGCCTATAACATCATTCCTGAAACCGCCGTGATTTCCGGCACGGCACGCTTCTTTTCGCGCGATGTCGGCCAGCAGATCGAAGAAGGGCTGAAGCGCGTGGCGGCAGGTGTCGCGGCCGGTTTTGGTGCCTCGGCCAGCGTGGATTACCGGCTGATCTTTGCCCCCACCATCAATGCGCCGGAACAGACCGAAGCCCTGGCCGCCGCAGCGGCGGAACTGGTCGGCGAAGACAAGGTGGCGCGCGACAAGCCGCCCGCCATGGCGTCTGAGGATTTTTCCTTCATGTTGGAACGCGTACCCGGCGCCTATATCAATTTCGGCATTGGCGATGGCGCTGAGGTGCATAACCCGCGCTACCAATTCAATGATGAGGCCATCCCCTATGGCGCGGCGCTTTATGCGCGTGTGGTGGAAAAGGGCTTGCCGGGGGCGTAGGCCCCCCTCGAAATCGCCCGCCACAGCGCCTATATCTATCCCGTCACTTCGGTGACTATGGCGATAAACACGGCTCGGAATAAGCGTTGCGGACCCGGGGGCGGTACCCGGCGCCTCCACCAATCACCCGCCTTATCAGCGGCAGATGGGGGCGAAACAGGCTCGACGCGCGTGGTAAAGGGGACGCTTTTGCTCGGCATTGTACCGCCGTTATCGGGCTAAACCTTAAGTGCGAACGATAACAGCCGTGAGGCTGCCGCACTCGCTGCCTAACAGGTAAGCGCGGCTCGGGGGGCGCCGGGCAACAGAAGCCCCCCACTCTTTCCTTTGTGCGCCAAGGGATATAGAGACACCCCGCCATGAGCGAGAAATCCCCCCCGCCCGAAAGCCTGCTTCCCTATGAAGCCTGGTCAGAGGAAGCCATGCGCGAAGTCGCCTGGCGCGCCTTGGAACATGCCGCGCAGCACGGCCTGCCGGGGGAACATCATTTCTACCTGAGCTACCGCACCGATCATCCGGGGGTTGCGATCCCAGGGCACCTCAAGGCGAAATACCCGCAGGAAATCACCATCGTCCTGCAGCACCAATTCGACGGGCTGTTTGTGGACCGTGTGGCGGAGCGCTTTGGCGTGACGCTGCGTTTCGGTGGCGTGCCGGCGAAGCTGGTAATCCCCTTTGGTGCGCTGACCATGTTCCATGACCCGCATGTGCGCTTTGGCCTGCGCTTCACGCCAAGCGGGTTGGAAGACGAAAAGGCCGGCCTTCCCGCCGCCCCTGAGGCGCCCGCCGCGCCACCCGCCCCCGCAGCACCGGGTGAGGTGGTAAGCCTGGATGCCTTCCGCCGCCGCCCGAATAAGGATGGCGGTTAAGGCTGGATCGCGATCCGCCCGGTATTCTGACGGGCGAAAAAGGCCGGGCGATACATATCCCGCACCTCGGCGCCGGGTAGTTCAAAACTCCCAGCCGTGACAGCGCGCAACCGCACGGCAATGCGCGCGACGCGGTTTTCCCCCTCCAGCGTTACCGCCGCAATGAAGCGATCATCCAAGGCCGGCTGGCTATCAATGGCGGTAAGCGCGCCAAGCCAGGGAAGGCCGGAAACCTCACCAGCGCCAAAGCGGCCGGTGATTTCCCAGCCCGCCGGCAAGCCCTGTTGCAGCAGGAGTTGGAGTTTATCCTCATTATCGGCGCGCGCTTCCAAGAGCAGAATAAAGCCATCCCCGGCACGGAGCGTGTCCAGGTTCAAAGCGCTGCCATCCAGCGCATGGAAATGCCGCGTGACGCGCAGCCCCTGACGCGCAGCGGGCAGAGCTTCACGCGGAATGCCCTTGGTCGCTACCATTTGCCAGACGGTGGTGCTGCCCAGGTTCCGGACCCGAGCCGGGACGGCAAGTGGCGTCACAATCACCGGTGCCGCCGGCAGCACCACACCATCCAGGCTGGCTTCGATTGGGCGCATGCCTTGTCCCAAACGCGCTGCCGCGAGTACGGCCCAAGCTTGTTCCTGCGTGCTGGTCGTCTCCGGCGTGAAATTCTGCCCCGGCAGGGCGCCCATCAGCGCCGCCAGCCGATCCGCGAGCAAGCCGCTTTCCTTGAGCAGGCTTGCCACCGCCAGCGCATCACGCTGCGCTGAGCCGTAATCAAAGCTCCACCAACGGCGGCCGAGGTTTGAAAGCGCGGCGTTGAAAGCCTGTTCCGCCCGCACCCGATCCCCACCGCGCGCAAATACCGCGCCCAGCTGCGCCAGCGAAAGCGGTGTAGGCATATCGCCCATATTTTCCATCAAGCGCCGCGCCGCGCCCAGACGAACGCGCCCGGCCATGGCCAGCGCATGCAGCCGATAGGCTTGTGCAGCACGTTCTTCCGGCGTCGCTTCACCGGTGTCGCCCACCGCATCATCCAAAAAGCGCAGCGCATCATTCAAGGCGGCTTCCGGCAGCGTGGCGCCCGCGCTGCGGGCGCGCAGCAAGGCTTCCACCGCGAAGGGTGTCAGCCATAATTCCGCTTCCGCATTGGCAGACCAAAGGCCGAAAGCGCCATCAAAACGCTGCCGATCCAAAATGGCCTGCACGGTCGCTTGCAGCCGGGCGGCGTGATCAGCGCCATTGGTCGCGAATAGCCCCGCACTCAGCGCAATGGCGCGCGCTGCGCTTTGTTCCAGACACGCCAGAGGAAAGGCTTCCACCGCACGCAAGGCCGCCGCCGCGTCATAACGCACCACAGCACCAAGGCTGAGCTCCGCCCGTGCCGTACCCGGAATGAAACGATCAAAGGCGGGGGTAATTTCTCGCTCCGCCCCTCCGGCCAATTCGGCCGATTGCACATCAGTCAGCAACGGCCGCGCAGGGCGAATGGTGATGCGGCTGTCGCGTGTGACGCTGAAGCCCTCAGGCCCGCTGAGGCGCAGGCGCAGCACGCCCTCTCCACCCGCAACGGCACGCAGGCCAGTCGCAGGGGCGGCGCGTTCGCCTGTGACAAGCTGTGCAGCCAAGCGCGTTGGCCCTTCAATCGCAATCGCGCCTTCGGTGCTGAGTTCGGCGACAATCTCACCCGCCGGCAATTCGATATTGTGCATCAGCACCGGCAGGCGCGCCGTATCGCCAGGTGCCAGGAAGCGCGGCAAGGCGGCTTCCACCACCGCCTGGTCGCGCACAATCATGGCGCGGCTTGCGGCACCGATGCGCGTAGCTTCCCAGGCCACCGCCATCAGGCGCAATTCGCCCGCGAAATCCGGAATATCGAGCGCAATCACCGCGCTG
Source organism: Roseomonas sp. (assembly GCA_020249505.1). GTDB lineage: Bacteria > Pseudomonadota > Alphaproteobacteria > Acetobacterales > Acetobacteraceae > Neoroseomonas. The sequence goes on from JADCFN010000003.1 coordinate 11,751, forward strand.
CCATCCGCGCCCACGCGCACGGGACCGGAGAACAGAGACACCAATCTTTGCGGCGGCTGAATACCCATCCCCGCAAGGCCCCCATCACCGCCTTGCCGCAACAAGGCAAGCGCGCCTTCCGCCGGCGCCAATAACCGCCCGTAATCATCGCGGATATCCACGCCAAGCGCGCGCTTGCCGAGGAAATGCGCCACCGGATCGGGCGAGGCAAAGCCGGTCAGGCGCAAAATCCCCTCATCCACCGCGGCGAGTGTCACCATCGCTTCACCCCGCGCCTCAGCAATACGGATCGGGATTTCGACGCGCTGGCGCGGGAGGATGCGTTCGGGTGCGGTGATACTCACCTCAAGCCTGCGCGGTGCGGGATCAAGCCCAATCCAGGCCAGACCAAGCGCGCGGCCAGGGCGGCCTTCGCGCGCCTCACCAGGGCGATAGGCGGTGACGGTGATATAGGCGCCCGGCCCCCAGGCAGCATCCACCGGCACTTCGATATCCGTGCCCGCTTCACTCAGCGTGATTTCGCGCAGCGACACCAACCGATCCGTGAGCACCGCAACCGTCGCGGGCCCCGCAAAGGGTGGCGTGATGCGCAGCCGCGCGACTTCCCCCGGTGCGAAATTGCGGCGTTCCGCAGCGACATCAATCCGATCCGGAATTTCCGCGCTTTCCACACCAGCCCAGCCGGCACGGAAGCGATAGGATACCATGCCAAGCCCATCCGGATCAGCGATTTCCAGCCGATAACGTCCAAAGGGCAGGCTGCGCGCAAAACGCGTGGGCGCGGCGGGGTTGATGGTAATCTCCGCCGCATCCACCGGTTCATCGCGCCAGACGGTTTCAAACCGCGCGATGGAATCACGCATCACCAGCCGCCAATCCGGCCTTTCGCGCAGCAAGCGCAACCTAAGCCGCGCCGGTGCCGCGTTGCCATCGGGTGCGACGGCGGCGATATCAAAAGCCGCTTCCGCACCGGCATCTATCGCATCACCCTGAAAGACCGGGCGCAGCACAGGAAACAAACCCGCAGCACGCACCGGCACAGCAATGCGCGCGCGGCTTTCGCGCCCGCCGGGCTCGGCAATCGCCAGCGTGACATTCGCCTTGATGGGCAGCGTTGTATCCGGCGCGCGTGGAAGCGAAAGTGCGACAACACCGCGCCCCTCACGATCAAGCGCTGCGATTTCCTGCGTGATGAGATCGGGCGCGAAGCTTTCATCCTGCAAGCCGAAACGCCAGCCGCGCCAGGCTTCAAAAGGCTCAGCGTCCGGCAGCAGGCGAATTTCCGCATTGCCCGTAAGCCCCGCACCCGGCGCGCCATAAAGAAAGCGCGCGCTGATCGGCAGGTTGAGCGCAGTCGCGCCCGGCACCAAAGGCCCCGGCGCTGGCCCGGCAGTGACTTCCAAGCCTTCCGGCACAAAGGCATCCACGCGAAATTGCGCGCGCCCAATCGGCGGCAGCGCAGGATCAGCGAGGGCTTCAATCGTCCATTGGCCATAAACCGCGCCATCGGAAAGCTGCAGCGGCCATGAAATGGCGCCGCCCGTCAGGCGCGGCGGCGTGACTTCTGCTGCGATCTGCCCATTGGGCCGCCGCAGCCTGAGCCTGACCGGCAGATCCTGCGGATTGCCCGCGGCATCACGCAAAAGCCCGGTCAGATTGACGGTCTCGCCAGGGCGATAAATGCCGCGATCAAGCCAAAGGAAGGCATCGAGCGGGCCGGGATGCGCGCGGCCCGAGGCGCCCCGATCCGAAAGATCAAAACTCGCCGCTTCAAGATTGAGCGCAGCAAGATCATCCGGCGCTTCGGCATGAATGGCGAAGGGTGCAAGCGGCCCTTGCCCGCGCAGCAGCGCCACGGGAAAACGCGCGAGCCCCGCTGCATCCGTGCGCGCTTCGGCCAGCACATCATTATTGCGCGCCATGAGCGCCACGCGGAGGCCAGATTTCACCTGGCCCGATTGAAAGCTGCGCGCCTGCACCGCCAGCCCATCCGCGCCGCGCCAGGCGGTCAGCCCGATATCCGTCACGAAAAACGGAAAGGCAGCGGCGGTGGCTTCGCCTCGGCGGGTTTCCGCCTGCCGTGCCGTGATCAAATAAAGGCCCGGCGCGGCATCACGCAGCAGATCAGCAAGCGGCAACGCATGGCGCGTCAGGCGATTGGGTATGCCGCCCTGCAATTCGGCACTACCTTCCCACAGCAGGCGCCCGCTTTGTTCGCCGATATACTGCGCCATCCATTGATCCAACGCCTCACCGGGGCGCCAGCGTTCGCGGAGCGACAGCAGATTGCGCTCGGAAAGCCGCACCAGCCGAAGTTGCAATTTTTCGATATTCACGGTGGCGACGCCAAGGCGCGGCGCCTGGCCGCGCGGCAGGATGAAGGCGCGATTTTCAAAGACAATGCGCGCGCTGCGATCCGGCATGGCGATGGCAAGCGGCGTATCGGCACGCAGATTGCCGCCTTCACCGGGCAGGCCAGCGCGCAGAATCAGCCGCGTGGTCTGACCCCAGGGCAGGCCGCCCACACAAAGCTGATCCGCTTCTCGTTCGATGGTGAGGTTGGGCAAGGCAGGGTCGGCGCGCACCCAATCCTCCGCACGCCAATCGCCGCGCCGCGCGGGCGGGATGGTGAAGGTGATGCAGGCGCGCGCCGGTTCGGCATCAGGTTCCGGGTTCACGCGCCGCACCAGCATGCCGGCAGCGCGGCGCGCGGCATCAAGTGCTACCTTGTGGCGCGCATCATTGGGCAGGCGTTCCACCACGGCTTCGAGCGCCTCCACCTGTTGCGCCAGGCGATCCTGCCGACGCAGCGCTTCGGCAATCAGCAAAAGGGGCGGAACTTCCGGCTCTCCACCGGGGGCGAATTGAAAGGCGCGCCAGGCGGCTTGCAGGGCGCGGTTGTTTTCCGGCGGCGTGCGCGCAAGCTGCGCTTCGGCCAGCGCCAGCCAGTGATCGGAATTGCTATTGCCAAGCCCGATGCGTTCTTCCAGGGCCGCGGCGGCGGCGGTGAAATCGCGCCGCGCGGTGGCTTCCTGCGCACGGCGTTCGGCAGCGGCACGTTGTTGCGGCGTGCCACCGGCGGGAAAACGCCGTTGCAGGCTTTGCTGATAGGCGCCGGATTCCTGCGACAGGCCCGGCAAATCAAAACCCTGCGCCCCTGCATGCATAGGGGCAAGGGCCAAGAGCAGTATCAGCAAAAGGCGCGGCAGCGTCATCTTGGGGTTCCTCGCCAAAGGCATAGCAACTTATCGCATGTTACGCGGCGGGATGCATCATGGGGCTTTATGCCCCGAAACCTCTGCCCCCGCATCCCGGCTGAGCGCAGCAAGCATGGGAATAGACAGAAGCGTCACTGTAGCTGCCACTAGAAAACCGGTGGAAAAATCGGCCAGTGTAAGCGCTGCGCGGCCTGCGATCAGGCGTGATGCTTCCAACGTCGCGGTGGCTAGTACCACGCCAAGGGCCGGGGATAATTGCTGAAGCGTGCTGTAGAAGCTGGTGGCGGCAGAGAGCTTTTCTGGCGGCACATCAGCAAAGACCAGCGTATTGAGCGAGGTGAATTGCAGGCTGCGGAACAGGCCGCCGCAAGCGAGCAGCAGGAATATCGCTACCGCCGGCCAGGCAGGATTGGGGAAGGCGAGGAACGCAATCCCGGCTGATGCCAAGACACCATTGATCAATAGCGCATTGCGAAAGCCAAAGCGCTTGAGCAGCGGGCGCACCAGCGGCTTCATGGTGAAGGCGCCAAGCGCGGTCGCGAAGGATATCAGCCCGCTTTCAGATGCCGACATGCCAAAGCCGATTTGCAGCATCACCGGCACCAGGAAGGGCACCGCGCCGGCACCCACGCGAAACAGGCTGCCAAAAAGCGCCGGTTGGCGAAAGGTGGGGATTTTGAGCAGCGCGATATCAATCGCCGGTCGCGGTGCGCGGCGGCAATGGAAATAGGCGGCAACGCCAATCAGCAAACCAGCCGCCAAGGCAACCCCAGGCCAGGGTTCCGCCACCACGTGCCGCCCCACGGTTTCAAGCCCAAACATGCCAAGCGCCAAGGCAAGCCCCACCAGTGCCAAGCCAAGTATATCTGGCCTGCCCGGATTGGTGGGTGGAATGGCAGGGATTTTCCATGCCACGAGCAAAAAGCCGATCAGCCCGATTGGCACATTGATCCAAAATACCGCGCGCCAGCCAAAAAGATCGGTCAATATGCCACCAAGCGGCGGGCCAGTGACCGGTCCAAGTAGCGCCGGCATGGTAAGCCACGCCATGGCGGAAAGCAGTTCTTCCTTGCGCACGCCACGCAGCAGCAATAGCCGCCCGACCGGGAACATCATCGCGCCGCCCGCGCCTTGCAGGATGCGAAAGGCGATCAAGTCCTCCAGCCCGTGCGCCTGACCGGAAAGGGCGGAGGCCGCGACAAAAACGATAATGGCCAACATGAAAACACGCTTGGCGCCGAAGCGATCCGCGATCCAGCTTGAAAACGGAATAAAGACCGTGAGTGCCACAAGATACGACGTGATGGCCGCCCCCAAGCGCGCCGGGTCTTCGCCCATATCGCGCGCCATGCTGGGCAGCGCGGTGGCGACCACAGCGCTATCCAGGTTTTGCATCAGCAGCGCGGATGCGACAATCAACGCAATGACGCGGTGATTGGCATGGGCGGCGGGTTGTTCCATTGCGTGCGGCTTCAGAGACGCAGGATGACGCGGCCGGCGCTGCGCCTCGCTGAAACCTCATCCATCGCTTCGCGGAATTGCTCCAAGGGATAGGCCGCGTGGATTTCGGGCTTCAACGCGCCTTGCTGCCACCAGACCAGCAATTGATCCCACAGCGCACGCGCGGCGGGGGCGTGATCTCGGCGGCCATCGCCCGGGGACCAGCCGACATAGGTGCCCCAATTCACGCCGATCACGCCGATATTCTTGAGCAGCAGGATATTGGTTTGCAGTGTTGGAATGCCGCCACCGGCGAAGCCAATCACAACAAGGTTCCCGCCATCAGCCAGGCAACGCAGGCTTTCATCAAAGGCAGGGCCGCCGATGGTATCCACAAGGCAATCCACGCCGCGCCCACCCGTGGCAGCGCGCACCGCATTACGGAAGGGTTCGGCGCTATCCAGCACTACATCCGCACCCCGTGCGCGGAGCATTTCGTGCTTTGCCACACCCGCACGCGCAATCACCTTGGCGCCACAAGCCTTGGCGATTTCAACCGCGGCCAAACCCACACCGCCCGCCGCACCATGCACCAGCACCCAATCGCCTGCCTTGACCCTGCCCCGCCACAAAAGCGCCGCGCCGGCGGTTGGATAGGAAATCGGGAAAGCCACGGCCGGTTCCAAAGGCAGGCCATCAGGGATGGCGATGGTGTGGATATCATCGGCCACGGCTTCTTCCGCCATGCCACCCCAATCCACCACAGCGAAAACCCGCGTACCGGGCGGCGGCGCATCCGCATCAGGTGCCGCTTCCAGCACGGTGCCGACAATCTCTGTCCCCGGCGTGAAGGGCAAAGGCGGTTTGCGCTGATATTTCCCCGCCACCACCAATTGCGTGGCAAAGGATACCCCCGCTGCCGCCACCTTGATCCGCACGCTACGTGGGCGGAGTGGCGGGCGCGGCATATCCTTGATTTCAAGGTCTGAGAAATCACGCCAGCTTTCGCAAATGATGGCACGCATTACGCTGCCTCATCCTGCATGATCATATCCGCACCTTTTTCGCCAATCATGATCGTCGGCACATTGGTATTGCCAGTCGTGAGTGTCGGCATAATGGACGCATCAATCACCCGTAAGCCCGCAATACCACGCAACCGAAGCCGGCTATCCACGACACTCGCCGGGTCTTCACCCATGCGGCAGGTGCCGACCGGGTGATAGATGGTGGTGCCATATTGGCGGGCGAAGGCGAGCAATTCATCATCGCTTTGCACGGCTGGCCCTGGTAGAATTTCCTTCACGCTATAGGGCGTGATGGCGGCTTGCGCGAAAATCTCGCGCACCATACGCAGCCCGCGCGCGAGCAATTCCTGATCGCTTCGTGCCGAGAGGTAATTTGGCCGGATTGCAGGCCTTTCAAACGGGTCAGCGGATTTCGCCATGACGGTGCCGCGGCTATCGGGCTTCACCGGGCAAATGGCGCAAGTCATGCCGGGTTCTTTTTCCAGCACGCCGAATTGACCAAGCGCATAGCTTGCCGGGGTGAACAGCAATTGCAGATCGGGGCTGGCAAGCCCTTCGCGGGAACGCGCAAAAACCTGCGCCGTAGTCACGCCAAAAGTCAGCGCGCCATTACCGACTGTGAAAAAGCGCGCGACCTGCTCCACCAGGCGCAGCCCACGCGCCAATTGATTGGTGCTGATGCTGTCCTTCACGCGATGCTGCACGCGCGTGACGTAATGATCCTGCAGATTGGCGCCCACCTGGGGCATATCCTGCACCACCTCAATCCCGAGCGCACGCAAATGCTCGGCGGGACCAATGCCGGATATTTGCAGCACATGCGGTGAATTCACCGCGCCCCCGGAAAGGATCACCTCCCGCCGCGCGCGGATTTGCTTGAGCGTGCCGCCCTGGCGGAATTCCGCCCCCACGCAGCGCTTGCCTTCAAATAATAGCCGCGTGACCTGCGCTTCGGTTTCCACCTGCACCTTGTCACCCGCCTGCGCCAGATAGGTGCGCGCCGTCGAACCGCGCCAGCGGCCAATCCGCGTCATTTGCGAATAGCCGACACCTTCCTGCTCAACGCCATTCAAATCCTTGCGGAAGGGATGGCCGGCCTGCTGCGCCGCTTCGATGAAGCGATGCGTGAGCGGCAGGATGGTGCGGTAATCTTCCACCTGCAAAGGCCCATCCTGCCCACGCACAGAAGGGTCGCCACCATTGCGATAGGTTTCGCTACGGCGAAACAGTGGCAGGACTTCATCATAGCTCCAGCCACGGCAGCCCATTTGCGCCCAAAGATCGAAATCGGCCGGGTTGCCGCGCACGTAAAGCATACCATTGATGGAAGAAGTACCGCCCAAAGTGCGCCCGCGCGGCCAGCGGATTTCGCGATTATTGCTGCCGGCATCGGCTTCCGTGGTGTAGCCCCAATTCACCAACTTCTGATTTTGCATCAGCTTCAGCATACCGGCGGGGATATGAATCCAGGGGTGGCGATCTTTTGGCCCGGCTTCCAGCAGCGTGACGCGCCGCCCGGCCATGCCAAGCCGGCTTGCCACCACACAGCCGGCAGACCCCGCGCCAATCACCAGATAATCCGTCTCCATCTTAGCCACCTTCAATCGAGTTTGATGCGTGCATCACGCACCAGCTTGCCCCACCGATCAAATTCTGCACGGACAAACCGAGCATAATCTTCCGGGCTATCGGCGACGGGCTCTGCACCCAGCGCATCAAGACGCGCGCGCGTTTCGGGGTTGCGCGCGGCGTTGGCAACGGCCTGCTGCAAGCGTGCGATAATGGCGGGCGGTGTGCGCGCCGGCGCCCAAATGCCGTACCAGGTCGAAATTTCATAGCCAGGCACGCCAGCCTCAGCGATGGTCGGCAAATCCGGGAAGGGGGCGATGCGATTGCGCGTGGTGACACCCAGCGCGCGCAAGCGCCCATCACGCACGGCACCCGCGCTGGCGGGTACAGAATCAAACATCGCCTGCACTGTACCCGCAATTAAGTCCTGCCCAGCCGGCCCGCTGCCGCGATAAGGTACATGCACCAAATCCGTGCCTGTCATCAGCTTGAACAATTCTCCCGCCAGATGCGGCGCACCTCCTTGTGACGATGATGCATAAGCAATCCGCCCCGGATTGGCGCGCGCATAGGCAATGAACTCCGCAACACTCCGCACCGGCAGCGTTGGATTCACCACAAGCCATAGCGGCACGGCGGCGATATTCGTCACCGGCGCGAAATCTGCCAGCACATCAATCGGCATATTGGGCGTGAGATGCGGTACAATCACATGGGCCGAGGCATTGACCAGAAAAGTGCTGCCATCCGGTGCGGTGCGCGCCGCTTGCTCAGACCCGATCAGCCCATTGGCGCCGGCACGATTCTCCACCACGAAAGGCTGGCCCAGCGGCCCTTGCACGGCTTGGGCAATGATGCGGCCCATGATGTCAGTGGGCCCGCCTGGCGGATAAGGCACAATGAAGCGCACCGGGCGGCTTGGCCATTCCGGCGCCTGTGCCCGCGCAGCAAGTGGCAATAAGGCTCCCGCAATTGCGGCGCGGCGTGTGATCTGCATGGCTGGCCCCTTCCCATATCCTGATTTGCCGTCAGGATAGGCATGATTTGGCGCTGGAGGAAACGCGATGAATGAAGCGATGCGGCCCTATAGGGGGCTTCGGGTGCTGGATGCCGGCCAGGGCATTGCCGGGCCCTATTGCGGCATGATGCTGGCCGCCTGCGGCGCTGATGTCATCAAGCTGGAACCGCCGGAAGGCGATTGGTCGCGCGGGCTTGGCACGGCCAAGGATACGGTTTCGGTCATGACCGTGTGCTTCAATCGCGGCAAGCGTTCCGTGGTGCTGGATTTGAAATCGGAAGAAGGCAAGCGCGCCGCCGCTGCCTTGGCGGCGCAGGCCGATGTGCTGATTGAAGCCTTCCGCCCCGGCGTGGCCGCGCGCATCGGCCTTGGGCCGGAGAATGCTAAAGCGGATGCAGTTTGTCTTTCCATTTCCGGCTTCGGTCAATGCGGGCCTTATGCAGAACGGCCGTGTACGGATTCCGTGGCGCAAGCCTTTTCCGGCTTCGTCAGCTTGAATGAAGGTGCGGATGGCGCGCCGCATAAGGGCGGTGCCTTCATCGCCGATATGGCAACGGGGATTTATGCTTTCTCAGCCGTACAAGTTGCACTCGCCGCGCGCGCGCAGGATACCTCGCCACGACGGCGCGTGATTGACATGTCGCTTATGGCCGCGACGTCCAATCTGCTGACGCACCAGATCGGCGAATGGGGCGTGCAGGGCAAATCCGCCGCACCACCCAATGCGCCGGCGGGGGCTTATCGCGCAGCCGATGGTGGCTGGGTGATGATTACGCTGGTGCGCGAAGCGGAATGGCCGAAGCTTTGCGGTGCGCTGGGCATCGCCAATATCGCTGCCGATCCGCGCTTTTTGAATTTCGATCTGCGCTGGCAGAATAGGGATGCGCTTTACGCCATGATACGCGCAGCATTTCTAAAAAAGCCTGTCGCGGAATGGGTGACGATTTTGCAGGGCGAAAGGCTGCTGGCGGATCGGGTGAATACGCCGCTTGATTGGTTGGCGAATGAGCATGTTGTCGCCTATGGCGCCGCCGCGCGCATTCCGCAGCCGCAATTAGGCGCGGTGCCGCTGCCCATGCTGCCGGGGCTTGGCCATTTTGTGGCGGAAGCCCCGGCGCTTGGGCAGCACACGGCTGAGGTTTTGTCTGAACTCAGTTAGCGCCCCTCAATTATGGGGTAGGCGCAGCCCTGGTTCATCCCATTGCATCGCGACCAACTTCCCCGTGTTGGACAGCGTGATGTAAGCCGTGCGCATATCCGGCCCGCCGAAGCAGATATTGGTCGGCATGCGTTCCGGCATTTTCACGGTGCGGAGAATCTCGCCCGAAGGTGACACGGTGGTGATTTCCCCCGAAACCAGTGTCGCCACAATGATATTGCCCGAAGCGGCAATCGCGAGGCTATCCAAGCGCCGATAGCCAGGGAATTGGCAAAGCACGCGCCCGCCCGCGCTGGATGGCCAGGGTTCCTTCTTCAACTTACCGGGCGCTTCAATATCCCAAGCCCAAAGCCGGCCGGTTTCGGTCTCGGCCACATAAAGCGTCTTGCCATCAGGGCTGATCCCGATCCCATTGGCACCGCCAAACACGGGGAAGGCCGCTTCCACCACGCGCGATCCATCTTCTGATGCCCAATAGGCACCGCCATGGTCGCGATCCCGCGCGCGCACCTTGCCGAGGTCAGAGAACCAAAAACCACCCTTGCCATCGAACATCAAATCATTCGGCCCGCGCAAAGGCCGCCCATCACACACACGGATCAGCGCTTCAACCTTGCCCGTCGCACCATCAATCCGTTCAATCCGCCCGCCGGAATAATCCGGCGATTGGCCGCTCGGGCGTAAAATCCCGGGTTCTTCATGCCAGGTGAAGCCGCCATTATTGCAGACGTAAAAGCTGCCATTCGGGCCTAGCGCCAGGCCGTTCGGCGCGCCTTCCACGGTGGCGATTGTGGTTTTCGTACCATTGGGCGCCACTTTGGTGATGCGCCGCGTCTCAATTTCCACCAGCGCCACGGACCCATCGGGCATGGCAACCGGGCCTTCGGGGAAGCGCAGCCCCTCGGCGATGATCTTCAGATCAGGTGATGCGACATGCACGGCCATGGTTTCCTCCTGCATTGGTTAGGGGGATCATGGCCCTGTTTTGCCCCGCTGCGAAGCCTTGACGCCGGGCGCCTTCGGGGGAAGCCTTCACCCCATGAAAACCGCCCCTGATCCCGTCACGCTCTCGGTCCTCGATAACCGTTTCCGCGCCATTGTGGAGGAAATGGGGGAGGCGATGCTGCGCACCGCCTATTCGCAAATCCTGAACTCGTCCCGCGATTTCTCCATCGCACTTTGTGACGCCGAAGCGCGGCTGGTGGCGCAGGCGGATCACATTCCGGTGCATGTCGGCGCCATGCCCTTTGCCGTGCAGGCAGTGCGCGATGCCTTTGGTGATAGCGTACAAGAAGGCGATATCTACCTGTTGAATGATCCCTATCATGGCGGGTCACATTTACCGGACCTCACGGCCATTGTGCCGGTCTTTGCGGAAGGGCGACTTGTGTTCTGGTCCGTCGTGCGCGCGCATCATACGGATATCGGTGGCGCCACCCATGGCGGCTATAATCCGGGTGCCACCGAGATTTGGCAGGAAGGGTTGCGCGTGCCGCCCATCCTGCTCGGCCAGGGGCGCATTCCGCGCGAAGATTTGGTGCGTATGATCATCACCAATACGCGGCTGGCGCGCGATGTGCGCGGTGATCTGATGGCGATGATTGGTGCGGCGCATCTCGGTGAAAAGCGCCTGCTGTCACTGCTGGCGCGCTATGGCGCTGATACCACCGTTGCCGCGGTGGATGCGATTCTGGCGCTGGCGGAAGCGCATACGCGGCGCATCATTTCCACCTGGGCGGATGGCACCTGGTTGGGTGAGGCGTTTCTGGATGATGATGGCTTTGGCGGCAAGGATATCGCCATTCGTGCGCGCGTCACGAAACAGGGCGATCATCTGACCGTGGACCTCACGGAAAGCGCGCCGCAAACGCCTGGCTTCGTCAATTCATCCTATCCCAATATGGCGAGTGCGGTGCGCATGGCGCTTGCCTTCCTGCTTGATCCCGAGGTGGCGAAGAATGATGGCTGCTTCCGGCCACTCACGATCAAGGCGCGCGAAGGCACGGTGGTTTGGGCCGCTGAGGGCGCGCCGGTCACCATGTGCACATCGCATTGTTCGAATGAGATTGTGGAAGCGGTGGTCAAAGCTTTGGCAAACGCCTGCCCGGATCGTGCCATGGGCGGTTGGGGGCGGCGCTTTCGTGTCGCGATCAAGGGGCGCGATCCGCGACGGCCGGGGCGTTTTTTCGTCTGGCATATGTTCCATGCGCGGCCAGGTGGCGGGGGTTCCTCGGGTGGCGATGGCTGGTCCACCGCGGGCGAATGGCATTCCGCTGGCGGTTTGAAATTCGGCAGTGTTGAAATGGCGGAAGCGCGTTTCCCGCTGTTCTTCGCGCGGCATGAATTCCGCCCCGGCAGCGCGGGTGATGGCACGTATCGCGGCGGGCTTGGCGGCGATTTGCTGCTGAAATTGGAAACTGATGGCCCATCAGTGGCGAATACCGCCGGTGATGGTGTACGCTATGGCGCGGCGGGAATGCTGGGTGGCCAGGATGGCTTGCCGCATCATTATCGGTTGGAACGCGCCGATGGCACCTCGCGCGATTTGCGCACCAAGGAAGTCGGCATTCCCTTGGCACCCGGGGATCAATTGCATGTGCTCTCAGGCGGAGGCGGCGGTTGGGGGCCGCCTGAAAAACGTGATCCTGCCGCGCGCGTGGCTGATGCGGCGGAGGGCTTGATATGACCTATCGTATCGGCGTTGATGTCGGCGGCACTTTTACCGATGTGGTTTGTGTCGCGGCGGATGGCACTACAACGCTTGCCAAGGCGGCCAGTACGCCAGCGGATCAATCAGAAGGTGTTGTCGCAGGGCTGGCAGTATTGGCGGAAACCCTTGGCGTCACGCTTCCCGATCTGCTGCGGCAGACAGAACGCATCGTCCACGGCACCACGGTTGCCACCAATGCGTTGTTGGAACGGAAGGGGGCCAAGATTGCGATGCTCACCACGGAAGGGCATCGCGATGTGATTGAAATGCGCGAAGGGCTGAAGCCCGAACGCTACAATATGCGCCTGCCTGCCGCGCCGGCTTTGGTGCCGCGCCGCTTGCGGCTTGCGGTGCGTGAAAGGCTGCGCCCGGATGGGCGCGTGGAAGTGCCGCTGGATCACGCCTCACTCAATGCCGCCATTGAACAGTTGCGTACAGAGAAGGTGGAAGCGGTTGCGGTATGCTTCCTCCATTCCTGGCGCGATGCGCGGCATGAAAACGCCGCCGCCGAGGCATTACGCGCGGCCTTGCCTGGGGTTTTCATCACGACATCAGCGGAAGTGCTGCCGCAGATCAAGGAATTTGAACGTTTCTCCACAGCAGCGGTGAATGCCTATGTGGGGCCGATTGTCTCGCGGTATTTGGCGCGGCTGCGCGGGCGGTTGGAACAGGCGGGCTATGGCGGGCCGGTTTTCGTTATCCTCTCTCATGGTGGGGTGGCGCCGGTGGAAGAAGCGGCGCGCTTGGCGGCGGGCACAGCGCTGTCAGGGCCAGCGGGCGGCGTGGCGGCTGGTGTTGCCTTGGCAGAACGCGGCCTTGGGCAGGATTTGATCACCTTTGATGTCGGCGGCACCTCCACCGATATTGCGCTGATTCAGGAAGGCGATGCCGCGCTGGGTCGCGGGCGTGATGTCGCTGGCGAACGCATTGCGTTGGAAAGCCTGGATATCGTGACCCTTGGCGCGGGTGGCGGTTCCATCGGCCATGTTGGTGCGGGTGGCACCTTGCAGGTGGGGCCACGCAGCGCCGGCGCGGTGCCGGGGCCGGCGGCTTATGGGCAGGGCGGCACAGAACCGGCGGTGACGGATGCCAATCTGGTGCTGGGCTATCTGGATGCCGCGAATTTCCTGGGCGGCAAACGCAAGCTGGATATGGCAGCGGCAGAGCGCGCCTTTGCGAGCCTCGGCGCCAAGCTTGGGCTTGATGCCATGGCGGCGGCAGCGGGTGTGCATCGCTTGGCGAATATCCGCATGGCGGATGGCATTCGCGTGGCAACCGTCAGGCGCGGCGTTGATCCGCGCGATTTCTGCCTGCTCGCTTTCGGCGGCGCAGCGGGGCTGCATGCCAGCGCGGTGGCGCGGGAACTCAGCATGAAGCGCGTGGCAGTGCCCTTCTTCGCCGCCGGGCTTTCCGCCTGGGGCATGCTGCATACGGATTTGCGGTACGAGATGGCGCGCAGCGAATTGAACACCGGCGGCGTGCCGGATGATGATGCGCTGCGCGCCATTTGGGCAGCCCTGGAAAAGGAAGGCCGCGCGCGAGTCGCCAGTTGGTTTGGTGGCGCGGTGGAAACGCGCCGGGCAGCTGATATGCGCTATGGCGAACAGGTTTTTGATATCGCTGTGCCCTTGGATCATGTGGCCTGGGAAGGGGCCGGGCTTGCTGATCGGCTGCGCGATGCCTTCCACGCACGCCACGAAGCACTATTCACCTATGCGCTACGCCAGGAAGAAGTGGTGCTGGTAAACGCGAGGCTTGCCGTGATTGGGCACTTGCCGCCGATGCCAGCCCCAGCGGGCAAGGCAGCCGGCGCCATAGTAGCGCCGCGCGGCGCGCGCCGCATCATGCTGGAAGGTGGCGTGGCCGAGGTACCGGTTTATGATTTTGCGGAACTTGGCGCGGATCAGCCGGTAGCCGGGCCGGCGATTGTGGAAAGCGATACCACAACCGTTTTGCTGCTGCCGGGTGATGCCGCGCGGATGGATGCGCGCGGCTGGCTGGAAATTACGCTACCGGAACAGGCGTAAAAACCTTCAGCGCGCCGGCACTGGCGCTGGCAAGGGCTGCGCCGGCGCCGTGGGGGCGGCCGCCGTTGCTGGCTTGTCGGTCGCGATATTCTCGCCCTGCCGCGCTGTCCATTGACCAGCGCTTTCCAATTGCCGGCCCGTCCAATTCATGGCGCGGCCGAAGGCCGAAGTGGTTTCCTCGGCCGCCTTGCCCACCGCACTGCCGGCGCGTTCTGACAGGCTGCGTTCAGCAGGCGCCGCAGCCTGGGCAGGTGCCGCGGCTTGCGGTGCAGCGGGCGTATCGCTGGCTGCCGGGGCGCCAGGCGCCAGGGGAATAGGTGGCGGCAGGCTTTGCGCCAGGCTGGCACCGCCAAGGCCAAGCAGAAAGGCGACAATCCAGTGATACATGCATTGCACTCCGGGTAGCTTCCTCAACTTCATCATCCTAACACCAACATGACCCAAAAGGGCAGCGTCAGGATGGAGGCGATATGCTCTGTCGTGGTAATGGCGGCCATCAGCTTGGCATCGCCGCCCATGGCACGCGCCATGACATAGGAAGTGGCGGCTGTCGGCAGTGCCATGAAGATCACCGCCGCTGCCAGCGGCAAAGGGGGCAGACCGGCGAAGGTCCCGAGGCCATAGGTTATGGCGGGCATACCCACCAGCTTCAGCACGCCCGTCAGCGCCTGGGTTGGCACGCGGTCGGTGAAACTCTCCCAGGACAGCGCCGCGCCAACGCATAACAGGCCAAGCGCCACCGATGCGCGGCCCAGGGTTTGGATGGTTGGCTTCACACCCGGGGGAAAGCCACCCAAAGCCGCAATGCTGAAGCCCAGGATGCAGGCGATGATCAGCGGGTTCAGGATCAATTGCCGCAGGATCACCAATGGCTTCGGCCTGCTGCGGCTGCCATCCATGGCGAAGGCAAGTGTGGTGACGCTTTGCACAAAGGGCACGATAATGCCGGTGGCAACGGCGCCGAAACTGACGCCCTCGGCGCCGAAAATCGCGCCCACAATGGCGAAGCCCATCAGATTATTGAAGCGAATGCCGCCCTGCAGGACCGATGTCATGGCCGCATGCCCATGCCCCATGAAGCGCGCCAGCAGCACGGAAATCAGCGTGCCCGTGGCAAGTGCGCCCCAAATGGTGAAAGCCATGGCACCCAGCGGCAGGCTGGCGGGATCAAGCGCTGCCAGGGCGGAAAGGATCAGGCTTGGCAGCAGCACCCAATAGATCAGCTTTTCCATGCCCGCCCAAACCGCATCCAAAGGCAGCAGGATGCGGCGCAGCAGCGCCCCAAGGCCAAGCAGCGCAAAGGCCGGCACAAAAGCATCAAGCCAAAGGTTCATGCGCGCCGTTCAACCCCCGCTGCCGGGGGCTGTCCAAGGCGGCGGATTGGGCGCGCGCGCCAGCGCCTCCATGCATGAAGATTCGGTCAGGCGCCGCGCGCCGGAAGCCCTAGCCGCCGCATGGGCCAAAACCAAGCGGGAAGCTTCTGGGTAGAATACCAGATCAAGCCGGCAATCCGGCGCTTGATAAAGCCAAATCTCCGCATCTCCTTCGCGTCGGCGCAAGGCGGGTTCGCCGAGGGCAGAGATCACCGCTTCGGGCATTTGCCCCTGCAAGGCGGCAGCAGCGCGCGGTGGGTTAGTGCCATGTCGGCGCGGGGTGCTGGCGCTGGTCGGTGGGGGCGGTAATGGCGCGGGCTGTTCCATCCGCGAGGTGTCCGGCGTGGCGGGCTGGCCAAGGGCGGCCAAGCTTGCCCTGGTATCACGCAACGCCTGTTCCAGGCCGAGCGTCGCCCCCTCGGCTTCAGATTTGCGACAGGCGGGGGTGAGCAATAGCGCCGCCAAAGCCAAGCTGGCGGCGCCGATGGGGGCGAGATGAACCATACCCGGCGGCATGGCTCGCCACCGCGATATTTTGCCTTGCCTTGGCCCCTGGCGCACGCAGCGCCAGATCAGGATTCGCTGGTTTCAACCACGCGCACGGGCGGTGCCACAGCCATGGCGGGGCTGGAAGGCGCCTCGGTAATCATTTCCATGCGCCCGGTGAGCTGCCCGCCATCTTCCACGGAAAGACGGCGAGACCGCGCCACACCCAGCACCCTGCCAGTGGCGCGGATGATCAGGCTGCCGGTGGCATTGAGTGTGCCGTCAAACACGCCGGCGATATCGGCATCTTCGACCTGTACTTCGCCCTTGAAGACGCCGGAATGGCTGATGGCCAATTCCTGGCACTGCAGAAGCTGGCTTTCCATGGTGCCTTCAATGACGATGCGTTCGGCATCCGTCACGCTGCCCTGGATGCTGATGCCCTTGCCCAATTGCAGCACGCGCTTTTCACCTGCCTCAGCCCGGCCGGTGGGGCGGCCAGCCGTAGGTGTCGCAGGGCGCGCGGCAGGTGATGGCGCAATGGTGGGCTTCGCGGGGGAGGCAGCCGCGCTGGCCACCGGTGGCACCACCGCCGCCGCAGGCCGGAAGGGGGGCACCGCGAGGTCAGGATCGCGCGCTGTCGGCACGCTAGTTGGTTCCGGTGCTGGCGGAGTGGTGGCTTCGTCCTTACGACGGAAAAGCGACATTTTGGCCCCCTTGGTGATTCGTGTTGATGATGCCTTCGGCTAGCATGCGACTCTGGCGCACCACAACGGGCGAAAACAGGTTATCCCCTGTTTTCTGGTGATGCGCTCGGAAATCTATCGAAACCGCTCAGGCCGCGGATCAGCAAATGCGCAGCGGCCGCGATGCCGATGATCGGCACCAACAGATTAAGCACCGGCACCATCGCCATCAGCGCGAGGATAAGCCCAAGCCACCAGCCCTGCCAACGCAAACGCTGCCAAGCGATGCGCGAATGCGCGAGGTTCATGCGCCGGAGCGCCACTTCCCGAAGTAAGCCCGCCCCCAGCGCATGGGCGGCAATCAGCAGCGCGATCAGACCGCCAAGAATCGGGATGAAGAATAGCGGCAAGAGCAGGATTTGCAGCGCCAGCAGCTTCACCCCGAACCAGATGCCATAGCCAGCCTGCGCCAGCAGGGATGCCCCGGCGGGCTCGGCCAGCCCAGGATAATGGCGCCGTTCCACCGCGCCCGCCACGCTATCGGTGAATTGTGCCGCAATGCCGAGTGCGACGGGCAGAAAAAGCCACCAACCAAGAAAAACTCCCGCCGCCGCACCGCCCGCCTGGGTGATCCAGGAAAGCCATTCCGGACCACCCGCCGCCGCCCAACCCGCAAGCCAGGCTGCAAGCCAGATCAGCCCCGCCACGGCCAGGGCCGCCCCGAGCACGCCCAGGATCAAGGGCAGGCGAAAGGCGGGGTCGCCGATTTGGCGAAAGGCCAGGAAAAGGGCTTGGGGCATGGTGGACGCCACCCTCGCCCAAGGCTAATCCCGCCGCAACCTTTTCCCGGAGCCCCGCCCATGACCCCCCCCAGCCTTGATATTCTTGGCATCGGCAATGCCATTGTGGATGTGCTGGCGCGCGCCGAGGACAGTTTCCTGGAAGAACACGGCATGGCCAAGGGCGGCATGGCGCTGATTGGCACTGACCAGGCCGAGGCGATTTACGCCGCCATGGGCCCAGGCATTGAAAGCAGCGGCGGGTCCGCGGCCAATACCTGCGCGGTCGCGGCGGGGCTTGGTGCCAAGGTCGGTTATCTGGGTAAGGTTGCGGATGACGGCCTCGGCCAGGTGTTCCGCCATGACATCACCGCCGTCGGGGTCGCTTTCCCCACCCCGCCCCTTTCAGGCGGTGCCCCCACCGCGCGCTGCCTGATCCTGGTCTCCCCCGATGGTCAGCGCACCATGAACACCTTTCTTGGCGCCTGCGTGACCTTTGGCGAAGCCGATCTGGACCCTGCCGCCATTGCCAGTGCGCGGATTGTCTATCTGGAAGGCTATCTTTTTGACCCGCCGGCGGCCCAGGCCGCCTTCCGCGCCGCGGCGCGCATCGCGCATCAGGCCGGGCGGCAAGTGGCGATCACGCTATCCGACCCCTTCTGCGTGGGCCGCCACCGCGCCGCCTTCCGCGCCTTTATTCGCGAAGAAGCCGATATCGTCTTCGCCAATGAAGCCGAGATTTGCGCCCTGTATGAAACTGATGATTTCGATGCTGCGGCCAAGGCCGTGCGGGCCGAAGTGGCCATCGCGGCGCTCACCCGCAGCGAAAAGGGCAGCCGCATCATTGCGGGCGCTGAGACCCATGAGGTCCGTGCCGAGCCCACCAAGCTGGTGGATAGCACCGGCGCCGGGGATGCCTATGCCGCCGGCTTCATGGCGGCGCTGACCCGCGGCCTGCCCCTGCCCGAATGCGGCCGCTGGGGCAGCATTGCCGCGGCCGAGGTGATTTCCCATTTCGGCGCCCGGCCCCAGGCCGATCTGGCGGCGCTGGTTAGGGGCAAATCCGGTGGGGTGGCGGCGGCGCTCGGATAGGCGCCGAAGTTTCACACGCTTTTCTCTGGCTTTTTCCGGCGCGACCCCCTATCTCCCCGCCATAACGAAACGCCTGGATGGAAACCACCGCTCGCCCCCAAGCCTTGGGAGCCGGGCTGGTGGCGTTTTGCCAGGCTCCTTCCCAGGTGTTCCATGCAGATTCGTAACGTCGCCATTATCGCCCATGTTGACCACGGCAAGACCACGCTGGTGGACAAGTTGCTGAGCCAGGCTGGTGCCTTCCGCGCCAATCAGCACGTCGCCGAACGCGCGCTTGACCGCAATGATCTGGAACGCGAACGCGGCATCACCATCCTTGCCAAATCCACCGCCGTGGAATGGAAGGGTGTGAAGATCAATATCGTGGACACGCCTGGCCACGCCGATTTCGGCGGTGAGGTTGAGCGCATCCTGTCCATGGTGGATGGCGCCATTGTGTTGTGCGACGCCGCCGAAGGCCCTCTGCCGCAGACCAAGTTTGTGCTCACCAAGGCGCTCGCGCGCGGTCTGAAGCCGATTGTGGTCATCAATAAGGTGGACCGCCAGGATGCCCGCCCGGATGAAGTGCATAACGAAGTCTTCGACCTTTTCGCTGCCCTGGGGGCGAGTGATGAACAGCTCGATTTCCATACGCTTTTCGCTTCTGGCCGGCAGGGCTGGGCGGATCTGGAACTGGAAGGCCCGCGCAAGGATTTGGCGCCGCTGTTTGACCTGATCCTGTCCCATGTGCCGGCGCCGAAGGTTGATCTGGACAAGCCCTTCGCGATGAATGCCTCCATCCTGGAAAGCGACAATTTCCTGGGCCGCATCCTGACGGGACGCGTGGAACAAGGTGTGGCGCGCATTAATATGCCGGTGCGCGTGCTGCGCCAGGATGGCACGGTGGTGGAAACCGGCCGCCTGACGAAGCTGATGACATTCTCGGGCCTTGATCGCGTGCCGGTGGAAGAAGTGCAGGCGGGCGATATCATCGCCATTGCTGGGCTTTCAGATGCGACCATTCCGGATACCATCGCCGCACCGGATGTGACGGAACCGCTGCCGGCCATTCCGGTGGACCCGCCGACACTCGCCATGACTTTCCGCATCAATGACGGACCGCTTGGCGGGCGTGAGGGCAAGAAGGTCACGTCGCGCCAGATTCGTGATCGGTTGTTCAAGGAAACCGAAGGCAATGTCGCGATCAAGGTGAAGATCAGCGAAGAAGTTGACGCCTTCGAAGTGGCCGGCCGTGGTGAATTGCAATTGGGCGTGCTGATTGAAACCATGCGGCGTGAAGGGTTTGAACTCACGATCGGGCGCCCGCGCGTGCTGACGCGCGACAATCCCGAAACCGGTGAGCGTGAGGAACCCTTCGAAGAAGCTTTGATTGACGTGGATGAAAGCTATTCCGGCGTGGTGGTGGAGAAGATGTCTCTCCGCAAAGGCCAGATGCAGGATATGCGGCCTTCGGGCGGCGGCAAGGTGCGGCTGACCTTCCACATCCCATCGCGCGGCCTGATTGGCTATCACGGCGAATTCCTGACCGATACGCGCGGCACGGGCATGATGAACCGGCTATTCCTGGGCTATCGCCCATGGGCGGGTTCCATTGAAGGCCGGCGCAATGGGTCCTTGATTTCGAATTCGGATGGTGAGGCCATTCAATACGCGCTGTTCTACTTGCAGGAACGCGGCACGCTGTTCGTTGACCCCGGCGTCAAGGTTTATGTCGGCATGATCCTGGGTGAACATTCGCGCGACAATGATCTGGAAGTTAACCCAATCAAGGAAAAGAAGCTGACGAACATCCGCGCCGCCGGCAAGGATGAGGCGCTGCTGCTGATCCCGCCGCGCAAGATGAGCCTGGAACAGGCTATCGCGTACATCGAAGATGATGAATTGGTTGAGGTGACGCCGGGCGCCATTCGGCTCCGCAAGCGCCACCTTGATCCGCATGAGCGCAAGCGCCATGCGCGCCGCGCGGAGAGTGAGGCGGCGTAAGCATTTTGAAGCCAAGTGGAAACACTTGGCGACTCGGAAAATGCGATCTCACAAAATTCCGCATATTTTCAAGCCAAGTGAGCCTCTTGGCTTGAAAACTCGCTAAGCCTCCCGCGTGGGATGCCCCTGCAGCATCCTGGCGAAATCATCCCAGGGGCGTGGCTTGAATATGGTATCGGTGACGAAGGCGTCCGTTATCCTGTCACACCGAAAGGCACGGATATTGCCGCGCAATTCATCCCAGCACAGCGCATACCAGACCGGCGGATTGAGCAGCAGGAAATGAGGCTCAATCAACCGTTCCGTAATGTTACGGTGTCGGTCCCGGTAGCGCATGCTGATAACGCGATTGAGCGCGAAAGCTTCCTTCAGGGCGTGTCCGCATTGCGTTCGGGTCTCTTCAAGGGATGCCAGCACTGCGCCAGAAGCAGCCCCACCAATCCTGATGCGTTTGCGCATCGCCGCAATCCGGCGCTGTTCGCCAGGCGCGAAACTGCCCATGACCTTGCGCCTTATCGCATCGGCATGGCTCATTTGAAGTGACGCATACAGGCTTTCGCCAATAGCGAGGCCGATCAGTAGATCAAGCGCCTCCCGGCGTGACAGGTTGATCCGCCCAATTCCCCAACCGGGTGCAATGCGCACACCGCCGCCTCGACCCCTTTCGCTTTCCACGGGAACGCCCCGTTCGCGCAGGATTTCCAAATCCCGGTGCAGCGTCCGCAGGGATACGCCGAATTCGATCGCGGCATCCCCCAAGGCGAGCGCATCCTCGTTCTTCAGCCAAGCCTCAAGCCGATCAAGGCGCGCGAGGCGGGTGGACATCGTCATCCGGTCCCTATGGCCTAAAATATGCCAGAAAGCGACATAATTTTTCCGTACAAGAAAGCCACCGCGCGCAAGACGCCGGGAATGGAGGATGATCGTGGAGCAGCAAGTCCTGGAATTGGTCTCATTCAAGCTCGCGCCTGGAAGCTCCGAGGCGGAGATGCTGGCCGCATCAGGCATGTGCCAGTCGGAATTCCTGCAAAAGCAGGAAGGCTTCCTGCTGAGGCTCACGGCGCGGCGGGATGATGGGTCCTATGTTGATGTCGTGCTTTGGGAAAGCCAGGCCCATGCTGACGCTGCGTTGGAGCATTCCCAGTCTTCAATCGCGGCAGGGCAGTTTCTTGCCCATATTCTCATGGACACAGAAAATGCCGAACCAAAGATGGAACATTGCGCCGTGCTGCGGCGTGCCGGGCATGAAGCCTGATTTTTCTGTCCTGGAAGAAAAAGTCATGGCCGCACCAACAATGAACGAGGTCGCGGCCATGCTGTCTGCCCGCTATGCCGATGTTTCTCTTGCCACCACCTGGGGCGAGACAGCGCTATTCTACAACCCCGGCAAGCGCCTTCCCAGGGGCATCTATTTCGCCACGCTCAAGGACCATGATGGCGCGAACGACAAGGCATCAGCGCTGCATCGGCCTGGTGTTTTTCGTCTGAGCCTTGGCCTGCCGCGGGGAGACTATATTTCGCGCTTTGGGCCAATGCCGTTGCGCCCGGGTAAAGGGGGCGTGGTCCTGGGGCCTTGGGACTTCACCGCCCTGGACCAGCTTTCGCCGCACCCAATTTATGCCTGGATGGGCTGGGTAGCAGTGCTCAACCCATCGCACAGCACATTGGCGGCACTATCGCCCTTGTTTGATGCCGCGTTCGACAAGGCGCGGCATAGTTTCCGCAGGCGCCTTGGGTGACGGGAATTGAACGGGGTCGCCCTACCGCGGCGCCCCTTCCCCAATCCGGTGCAACAGCCGCCCGCCATCCGCGAGCCCAATAACCACCAGAATCTCATCCGGGCGCGGACCATCGCCGAGGCTCACGGTAATCGCGTCAAAATGCCCGCGCGACCAGAAATCATCCTTATGCCCAAGCGGCAGGTCGAGCGCGCTGCCAGGTCCGCCCATCTTGGCCGCGGATGGGATAATGGCCGCACCGCCGCCAATCGCTTCCCGCAATGGCCGGCCAAGGGCCGGGTGCAGGATGGCTGCGGCATGTTCCAATTCCCCCGCCGCGCCCACAATGGCGCCCTTGCCATAGGAAACCACAGGCCCGCGCAGCAGCTTCACCAGTTCCGGGGCGACCTGGGCCGAAAGCTGCGGGCCATAATCCACCAGGGGCGATAAATCCTCCTCAAAACGCCCGGCGAAGGGATTGCCGATCAGGATCAGCGCCACGGCGCGGATGATGGGGCGCGGTGCCACGCGCCCGGCCTCCGCAAAGCTTTCCTCACGCAGGTAAACGAGTTTGCGGATATCGGGCATGGTGGTTCCCCCTTGCGGTCTTCCGGCAAGAACCCTTGCAGTTTTGCCCACGCATAGGAAGCCTGGGCCACCCCCTGGCAGAAAGCCTCAGCACGTTGCATCCTGCTGTCATCAATCAAGGGAATACCGCCATGGTCCATGCTCCGAACCGTCCGCCGCCAGGTGCGCCGCCTGTGCGCATTAACCTCTATTCCGATACGCAAACCCGCCCGACACCGGCCATGAAGGAAGCCATGATGCGCGCCGAAGTGGGTGATGAGCAGCATGGCGATGACCCGACGGTGCATGAGCTTTGTGACCGCATGGCCGCGCTGATGGGCAAGGAAGCGGCGATGTATTTGCCATCCGGCACCATGTGCAATGTGATCGCTATCCTAACCCATTGCCAAAAGGGTGATGAGGTGGTGGCGCATGAAACCAGCCACATCCTGCATAGCGAAGGCGGCACCCATGCTGCGCTGACGGGCGTGCAGATCATGCCGATGCGCGGGCCGAAGGGCATGTTCACCGCAGATGACCTCCGCGGCGCCATTCGCCCGAAAACCCGCTACACCCCGCCGCAGCGGCTTTTGGAAGTGGAGCAAACCGCCAATATCGGCGGTGGTGCGGTTTGGCCGCTGGCGCAGCTCAATGCCGTGGCGGCGGTCGCGCATGGCGAAGGCTGGGCGACGCATATGGATGGTGCGCGGCTGATGAATGCCTGTGTCGCCGCCGGCATCGCGCCCAAGGATATGGTCGCGTCCTATGACAGCGTCTGGCTGGATTTCACCAAGGGGCTGGGCGCGCCGCTGGGCGCCGTGCTGTGCGGCAGCAATGAGTTCATTGGCCGCGCCTGGCGTTGGAAGCAGCGCCTGGGTGGTTCCATGCGCCAGGGCGGCATTTGCGCCGCCGCCTGCATCTATGCGCTGGACCACAATATTGATCGGCTGGCGGATGACCATGCGAATGCCAAGACTCTGGCGCGGGGCTTGGCGCAGATTGAAGGCGTGAAGGTGGAAGACCCGGAAACCAATCTGGTGTTCTTCGATATCAGCGGCACCGGCATGGATGTCGCGCGCTTGCAGGAAAAGCTGCAAATGCGCGGCATCGCGGTCAGTGGCCTTGGCGGGCGCGTGCGGGCGTGTACGCATTTGGATGTCACCGCACCGATGATCGAAGAAGCGGTGACTGAAATCCGCACCGCGCTGAAGGCGGCTTAACCTGGCGTCCGGCCTGCCTGAGCGTTCAGCCCAGGCAGGCCAGTCCTAACCTTCGAAGCGGGGCAGTGCGACGCGCTTGCCGAGCGCCAGCGCATCCAGCGTCATTTGCAGCGGCGTCAGATCAGCCTCGCTCTGGCCACTCAGCACTAATTCGGCGAAGCGGGCATAGAGCATCGGGTATTCCGCCCGCGCTTCCTGCAGCATCACCTTGCCGTCAATCACCAGCGTGCCCCCGCTATCCAGCAGCGCCACTTCATGGCCGCAGCGTGTTGTCATGTGCAGCTCTCGCTGATCGGGACCGACATGGCCCCAATTCGCGTGCAGCTCCAGCGGGCCGGCGCCATCCAAGGTGCCGAATCGGATTTTAGCAGCAAGTGGTGCGGCGTGGTTGGCGGCGATATGTAGTTCCGCGCTCTGCACGAAGGGCGGCGACGCGAATAATCGGCTGATCACTGACAGCGCATTGATCGCCATGTCGAAAACGCCAAGCCCATCAACCTGCCAGATCCATTCCTGATCCGGGTGGTAGACGCGAAAATCCTCATGCCAATCCACGCGCAGGCGGGCGAGGTGCTTATCAGCGAGAAACAGCCGCGCCGCCTCCACCGCGTGGTTGCATTGTGAATGCCAGGACGCATAGAGAACGCGCCCAGAGCGCGCCGCCAATTGCACCAGCGCCTCTGCCTCGCCCATTGTTGCGGCGGGCGGCTTTTCCAAAAGCACATGCTTGCCCGCAAGCAGCGCTTCGCGCGCAATAGCGAAGCGCGCCGCGGGTGGCGTGCAGATTGCCACCGCATCCAGCGCGCAAGCCGCGAACATTGCCTGATGGTCGGTGTAGATGGGCAAACCCGCAATGGTTTCCCCGCCGCCATGATCAGCAAGCCCCGCCAAGGTAAAGCTAGCATTGGCCGCGATCGCCGGCACATGCCGCTTACGCGCGATTTGCCCCAAGCCCACAATGCCGATGCTGATCGCCATGGCCCCCCCTTCATCACGCGCCCGCCAATAGCGCGCGCTTTGGCGGAGCTTATCGGAATTCAGGAAGCCGCCCAGGGGCACGCACCAGCTTTTGCTTGACATGATCCAGCGACCCCGAATGACATGCGCTTGATGCATCAGAACGGAGCCTGCTTGTGAAGCCGCCGCGCACCATGCTGCGCAAGCGGCGGCTATGGGTATTCGCAGCGTGCCTTGCCGCGCTGCTGCTGGCGCCCTTCGCGCTGGATCGGCTTTTCCCGCCCAACCTCTCGCGCCTTCATGCTGTGGGCGTGGAGGTGCAGGATCGTGACGGGCGCATCCTTTCTGTCCTGCCTGCGCCAGGCGGATTTTGGCGTCTGGCAACGCGGCCCGAAGATGTCTCCCCCATTCTGCTTGATCTGCTGATCGCGGCGGAGGATCGGCGCTTTTATGACCATGCCGGCGTTGATCCGCTGGCGCTGGCGCGCGCAGCGGGGCAATGGCTGCGCGCAGGGCGGGTGGTCTCGGGCGGGTCCACCATCACCATGCAGGCGGCGAGGCTTTTGGAACCGCGCCCGCGCGGGCTGCGCGCCAAGGCGATTGAAATCTTCCGCGCCTTTCAATTGGAAGCGCGCTTCAGCAAGCGCGAAATCCTGGGCATCTGGCTGACGCTGGCCCCGCAAACCGGCAATATTGAAGGCATGCGCGCCGGGGCGCTGGCCTGGTTTGGCAGACCCGCGCACCGGCTGGACGCGGCGGAAGCGGCGCTGCTGATTGCGCTCGCCCGCCGGCCGGCAGCGCTCAGCCCTGACCGACACGCCGAAGCAGCGCGCGCTGCGCGAGATGATGTGTTGCGCCGGCGCGGTGCCGCCATGCTCTCCGTCGAAGATCAGGCCTTGGCGCTGGCGGCAGCCTTGCCCAATGCGCGGCTGCCCATGCCTGGCCTCGCGCCGCATCTGGCACGGGAATTGGCGCGGCGGGGGGATTCTCCCATCCGCAGCAGCCTCGATGCCGGGCTGCAACGCGCCAGCGAAAGACTGGCCCAGCAGGCGCTGGCGCGGCTGCCGGAGCGGGCCAGCGTGGCGCTGATCATCGCTGAACTGCATTCGCGCGAAACCCGCGCCTTGGTGGGCGGGGCCTTTGGCGCCGAGACCCGCGCCGGTGCGCTGGATTTGACGCGGGCGACTCGTTCGCCCGGTTCCGCGCTAAAACCCTTTCTCTATGCCATGGCGTTTGAACAGGGGCTTATAAGGCCCGATACGCTGATCTCCGATCTGCCGCGCCGCTTTGGCGCCTATGCGCCAGAGAATTTTGATCGCGGTTTTACGGGCCGCATCACGGCGGCGGAGGCTTTGCGGCTTTCGCTCAACCTGCCAGCGGTCGCTTTGCTGGATGGGGTGGGGCCAGCGCGGTTTGCGGCATCGCTCCGCTCAGCCGGGGCAGCGCCGGTCCTGCCACGTGGGGGGGATGCGTCCCTGCCTTTGGCGCTCGGCGGCGCGGGGACAACGCTGCGTGACATGGTTGGGCTTTATGCGTTGCTCGGTGATGGCGGGCGGGCAGGGGGGTTGCGCTTCACCCCCGGGCCGGCACCACAAGGGGCGCCCGTTTTGGAGGCGCGCGCCGCCGCCGCCGTGGCGGGGCTTTTGGTGCAGGATTTCCCGGGCGGCGGGCCGCGAGGGGTGGCGTGGAAAACCGGTACCTCCTGGGGCGGGCGGGATGCCTGGGCCTTTGGTTTTGATGGCCGGCACGTGGCCGGGGTTTGGGTGGGTCGACCCGATGGCACGCCCATCCCAGGCTTGACCGGGCGGGATGCGGCACTGCCCTTGGTTGCCAAGCTTTTTGCCCTGCTGCCGGAAGCGCCGCTGGAACGCGCGCCAAGCCGCCCGGATGCGCCGATGGCGGCCTTGGGGAGTGATCCCTTACGCCTGATCTTCCCCCCGCCCGGCGCGGTTCTGGCGGAAGGCGCGGGGCAGGTGGTGCTGCGCGTGGCCGGCGGGCGGCGGCCACTCACTTTTCTGGTGGATGGCGCGCCGCTCGCGCGGGATGCGGCGCGGCGCGAATTGGGTTGGCTACCGCCCGGCCCTGGCTTCTACCGCATTGCGGTGATGGATGCCGAAGGCGCCTTGGTCGCCGCCGATGTGCGGGTTTCCGCCCCCGGCGCCCCGCGCGCGGAAGGAGCCCTTCTGCGCCTGACCCCCGCCGAGTGAATCGGGGGCTTGCGCGCAAGGGGCGCTCGCCCGACCATAAGGGTAGAAAGACGGAGCAGAGCGTGGCGCAGTTCAAAGGCACTGAAAGATACGTCGCAACCCGAGAGCTGGAGGTTGCGGTCAATGCCGCGGTGGCGTTGGAACGCCCGCTGCTGATCAAGGGCGAACCCGGCACGGGCAAGACCGTACTGGCGCAGGAAATTGCGAAGGCACTCGGCTATCCGCTGATTGAATGGCATATCAAATCCACCACCAAGGCGCAGCAAGGCCTGTATGAGTATGACGCCGTCAGCCGGCTGCGCGATGGCCAGCTTGGTGATCCGCGCGTGCATGACATTGCGAATTACATTGTGCGCGGCAAGCTGTGGGAAGCCTTTGAAGCCGACCATCCGGTGGTGCTGCTGATTGATGAAATCGACAAGGCCGATATCGAGTTTCCTAACGATCTGCTGCTGGAACTCGATCGTATGGAATTCTATGTTTATGAGCTGCGCCGCAATGTGAAGGCACGGCATCGGCCGGTGGTGATCATCACTTCCAACAATGAAAAGGAATTGCCGGACGCGTTTCTGCGCCGCTGCTTCTTCCATTACATCCGCTTCCCGGATCGGGAGACGATGGAGAGGATCGTACAGACGCATTTCCCGAATATCCGCCAGGATTTGCTGCGCGAAGCACTGACGGTGTTCTTCGATGTGCGCAATGTGAATGAATTGAAGAAAAAGCCAGCGACATCCGAATTGCTGGATTGGCTAAAGCTGCTGACGATTGAAGACATGCCGCCTGAGGCGCTCCGCAGCCAGGATAATAAAACCGCCATCCCACCGCTTTATGGCGCGCTGCTGAAGAACGAACAGGATGTGCATTTGTTTGAACGCCTGACCTTCCTGACGCGGCGTCGCGGCGGCTAGGAAGGACGACCATGTTCGTCACCGTCAACGGTGCCAGGCTCTATTTCGATGTCGAAGGCGCCGGGCTGGTGCCAGACGGGACGCGCATGCGTGCAAAGCCGACGGTCGTGCTGCTGCATGGCGGGCCGGGCTTCGACCATTCCATCTATAAGCCGGCCTTTTCCGCACTCTCGGACGCGGCGCAGTTGATCTATGTCGATCTGCGCGGCAGCGGCCGCAGCGGTGGCGACCATCCGCAGGAATGGAACCTCGCGCAATGGGGCGACGACGTGAAGGGGCTCTGCGACGTGCTCGGCATCAAGCGCCCCATCGTGCTCGGCACCTCCTTCGGCGGCTTCGTGGCGCAGGCCTACGCCACCCGCCATCCGGCACACCCCGCGGCGCTAGTGCTTGCAAGCACCGCGGCAAGGATCGATTTCGACGTCGTGTTCGAGGCCTTTGAGCGGCTCGGCGGGACTGAGGCGCGGCAGGTGGCAGAAGCCTACTGGCGGAATCCTGGCGACTCCACGCGGGTCAGGTACTTTGCCGTCTGTCTGCCGCTCTATCGGGCGAAGCCGCCGCAGGACGACGCGATGCGCCAACGCGCCATTGTGCGCAATGCCGTCGCGATACACTTCAACGGGCCACGCAACGAGCATGGCCGGATGGATTTCCGCCCACTGCTTCGCACCATCCGCTGCCCGGTGCTGGTCATGGCGGGCGACCGCGACCCTATCACGCCGATGGCGTTCAGTGAGGAGATCACCGCGCATCTGCCACCGCACCTCGTTCGCCTCGAACGTTTCACGGGATGCGGGCACGGCGTGCAGGCGGACGACCCGGTGCGCGCCTTCGCTGTGCTGCGGGACTTCATCCGCGAGGTTCATGCGAGCGAGGCCGCAGCTGGCGGCGTGGTCGCCTAGGGAGACCGGCACGATGTTCGCGCCCTTCATCATTGCGCTGCGCGCTGCCGGTGTGCCGGCTTCCATCACGGAATATTTGGCGTTGCTGCGCGCCATGAAGGCCGGCGTGGCGGGCTTTGATGTGGAGGATTTCTATCATCTATCGCGCGCTGCTTTGGTGAAGGATGAACGCCATCTGGACCGCTTCGACCGTGTTTTTGGGGAAATCTTCAAGGGGTTGGAATCGCCGCCCGGCACAGCGGACACCACGGTGGAAATCCCCGCCGAATGGCTGCGCAAAATGGCGGAAAAACTCCTGACCGAGGAAGAACGTGCGCAAATCGAAGCGCTTGGCGGTTTCGACAAGCTGATGGAAACGCTGCGCCAGCGGCTGGCGGAACAAAAGGGCCGGCATCAGGGTGGTTCAAAATGGATCGGCACCGCCGGCACATCGCCCTTCGGTGCCTATGGCTATAACCCAGAAGGTGTCAGGATCGGGCAGGAAGAAAGCCGCAATCGCCGCGCCGCCAAGGTATGGGATAAGCGCGTCTATAAGGATTTGGATGAAGATGAGGCGTTATCCTCGCGCAATATGAAAGTCGCGCTTCGCCGGCTGCGCCGCTTTGCGCGCACGGGTGCCGCGACAGAATTGGATATGCCGGGGACCATTGGCGCGACGGCGCGCAATGGTGGGTCGCTTGATCTGCATATGGTGCCGGAACGCCGCAATGCGGTGAAGGTGCTGCTGCTGATGGATATTGGCGGTTCCATGGATGATCATATCCGCATTTGTCAGGAATTATTTTCGGCAGCGCGTGGCGAATTCAAGCATCTGGAATTCTACTACTTCCACAACTGCCCCTATGAGAGGCTCTGGCGCGAAAATCGCCGGCGCAAGGAAACCGAGAAATCAACGCAGGAGGTCTTGCGCACCTATGGCCCGGATTGGCGCCTGGTGCTGGTGGGTGATGCCACGATGGGGCCTTATGAAATCTCTCAGCCCGGCGGTTCGGTTGAACATTGGAATGAGGAATCAGGCGTGGTCTGGATGGGCCGCCTGACGCGGCATTTCCGCCGCGCCGCCTGGCTCAATCCCATAGATCAGCAGCATTGGCGCTATACCCATTCCATCGGCATGATGCAGGGGCTGATGGAAAACCGCATGCACCCGCTGACATTGGCGGGGCTTGAATCCATGGCGCGGGAATTGGCGAAATGATGCCTGCGCCACAACCACTCTATCGCAAGAAGGAAGTCCATTCTCATGGCCTCTAAGCCTCGTCTGCCGCGCGGGCGGCAATTCTTTGCCAATCCCGGCCCGACCAATATTCCGGATTCCGTGCTGCTTGCGGTGGCGCATGTCACTGTGGATTTCAACGATCCGGCTTTCATGCCTGTCTATGAAAAATGCGTCGCGGGGCTGAAGCGCATTCTGAAAACGGAACAGGAAGTCTTCATGTACACGGGCTCAGGCCACGCAGCCTGGGAAGCGAGCCTGGTCAACCTGTTTTCCCCCGGCGATACAGTAGCCATTATTGAAACCGGCCATTTTTCGCAGAGCTGGGCGCAAATGGCTGAAGATTTGTCCTTGAAGGCTGAAGTGATCAGCGCGGATTGGCACCGTGGTGTTGATTTCGCCGCGCTGCGCGCAACGCTCGCCGCCGATAAGGATCATCGCATCAAGGCGATTTGCGCTGTGCATAACGAAACAGCCACGGGTATGGAATTGCCGCTGAAGGAAGTGCGCGCGGCGCTGGATGCCACGAAGCATCCTGCCTTGTTGTTGAGTGATACGATTTCCTCGCTCGGTTCGCTTGATTTCCGCATGGATGAATGGGGCGTGGATGTTGCGGTGGGCGGCAGCCAGAAGGGCTTGATGTTGCCAACGGGCATGTCCTTCACTGGCGTTTCGGCCAAGGCGTTGGAGGCGCATAAGACATCGCGCCTGCCGAAATCATACCTATCCTGGACGAATATGCTGACGCGGAAGCACAAATCCTTCGTCGGTACAGTGCCCACCTCCTTCTTCTATGGCTTGCAGGAAAGCCTGCGCTTGCTGGAAGAAGAAGGGCTCGATCAGGTTTTCGCGCGCCATTCGCGCCTGGCGGAAGCGGTGCGGCGCTGCGTGCGCCATTGGTCCGGCAATGCGGGGCCGCAGCTTTTTTGCATGAACCCTGATCGGTATTCGGATAGCGTCACCGCGATTTTGATGCCCGAAGGCCATGATGCGGAAGCGGTGCGCCGCACGGCGCTGCAAAGCTTCAATGTCTCCTTGGGTGGCGGGCTTGGGCCTTTGGGCGGCAAGGTGTTCCGTATCGGGCATTTGGGCGATTTGAATGAACCCATGATTTTGGGCACGCTTTCCGTTGTGGAAATGGCGCTGAAGCTGAATGGCGTGCCGCATGCGCCCGGCGGTGTCGCGGCGGCGATGGAATATCTGGCGGAAGCCGCGCGTTGAATTAACTACAGGGCGCGCCGTCAAGCGCGCCCTTCATAGACCAGACTGGCGCATCAAGCCGGCAGAGCAGGAGGAAGCAAGGCAATGTCCATCACCCATCGCAGCGTTTATCGCCATGCCGATATGCAGCGGCTGTTCAACCCTGCCTCCATCGCCGTGATCGGCGCTTCCCCCCGCGCGGGTTCCTTCGCGGATCGCACCATCAGCGCGCTATCTGGCTATACCGGTCGGCTGCATCTGGTGAATAGCCGCTATGACAAGATAGGCGAGCGGCCCTGCTTTCCTTCTGTCGCCGCGCTGCCGGAAGTGCCCGATTGCTGCATTGTGGTCGCTGCCAAGGATGCGGTGGAAGAAATCGCGACCGATTGCGCCAAGGCAGGTGTCGGCGGCGTGATGATTTATGCCTCCGGCTTTTCGGAAACCGGGCGGGCAGAGGATATTGCCGCACAGCAGCGCCTGGCCGCCATTGGCCGTGATGCGGGTATGCGTATTGTCGGGCCGAATTGCATCGGCATGCTGAATTTCGGCAGCAAGGCCGGTGTGACCTTCATGATCCCACCGCCCATGGAAGCACCCTTGCCGCATGCGCTGGGCCTGGTCAGCCAATCCGGCGCGCTTGGTTTTTCGCTCGCGCAGGCGGTGATGCGTGGTGTGTCCGTCAGCCACCTTCTCACCACCGGCAATTCTTCCGATATTGATGTCGCGGATTGCGTTTCCTTCCTGGCGGATGATCCGGCGTGCCGCGCGATAGCCTGCGTGTTTGAAGGCATGCCGGACCCGATGCGCTTCATTGAAGCGGCGCAAATCGCCGACGCTGCCGATAAGCCCCTGATTGTCTTCAAGCTTGGCACCGGTGAGCAAGGCGCGGCGGCAGCGATGTCACACACGGGGTCTCTGGCGGGCTCTCAGGCCGCTTATCGCGCGGCGTTTGAACGCGCGGGCGCGATACTCGTGGATAATTTCGAAGCCATGGTGGAAACCGCATCCTTCATGGCGAAGGCGCCGAAGCCCAAGGCGCGCGGTGTTGCGGTGGTGGCGGTCTCGGGTGGGGCGGCGATCATGTCTGCCGATCGTGCGGAAGAACGCGGTATTCCCTTGCCGCAGCCAACGCCGCCGGTGCAGGCCATTTTGGAATCGCGCATTCCGGATTTTGGTTCCGCGCGCAATCCTTGCGATGTCACCGCGCAAGTTGCGAATGACCCGGAAAGCCTGACGGCGTGTGCTTCCGCCATGCTTGGCGAAGACCATTACGGCACGCTGCTTTACGCGCAGATCTATTCGACCGAACTTTCCGCCAAACGCCCGGGCGAATTGGCCGCCATCGCCGAACAGCATAACAAGCCGATTTGCGTGGTCTGGACAACGGAATGGCTGGAAGGCTTCGGCTCGAAGGAGGCTGAGCAGAACCCACGCATCGGCCTGTTCCGCTCCATGGATCGTTGCTTTGCGACGCTCGATCATTGGCATAAGCGCGAAGAAAGGCGTAGCGCTGGTCCGCGCCAATATCAGCGGGTAGCGCGCCCCGAAGCCGCGCAGGAAGCGGCAAAGCTTATTGCAGCCGCGCAGGATCGCACACTGACGGAACGCGAAGCGAAGCAGGTGCTGGCCGCTTATGGCGTGCCGGTGGTGCCGGAACGGCTGACCACGACAGAAGATGAGGCACTGGTGGCGGCCAAGGCGCTCGGCTGGCCGGTCGCGATCAAGGTGGAAAGCCCGGATTTGCCGCATAAGACGGAAGCGGGTGTCATTCGGCTGAAGTTGAAGGATGAAGCCGAATTGCGCGAAGCCTTCCGCGCTGTCATGACCAATGCCAAGCACCATGCGCCCAACGCGCGCATCAATGGTGTGCTGGTGCAGCCCATGGCGAAGCCGGGCGTAGAGATCATGGTCGGCGCGCGCATTGACCCGCTGATGGGGCCGCTGGTCGTGGTGGGCCTGGGTGGTGTGCTGGTGGAATTGATGCGCGATTCAGCTTTGGCGCTCGCACCTGTCACCAAGACCGAAGCGCGCGATATGCTCGGCCGCCTGAAAGGCCGCGCCGCACTGGAAGGCTTCCGTGGTGCGCCGGCGGCCGATATGGATCGGTTGTCCGACATCATTGTTCGGCTCTCGGAATTTGCCGCCGATCAGCGCGATCGGATCGCTGAGCTTGATGTGAACCCCATCATCATCGCCGGCAGTGATGCTGTGGCGGTGGATGCGCTGATTGTGAAAGCCTGAGGCATTATCATGACCAAACCGCTTTTCCTGCTTTGGACCGATGGCGCGGATGCCTATCGCAAGGCGATCACTGATGCCGGCTTGGACCAGCACATCAGGCTTGAGGAATTACCGCGCAACGCGACACCCAGCGCCGCGCAGATGCAGGAAGCGGAGGCGATGCTGACCTGGGGGCCACCTGCCGGGACGCTTGCGCAGATGCCAAAGCTCCGCTGGGCGCAGGCGCTCACCGCAGGCGTGGAACATTGGCTCGCGCGAGCCGATCTGCCGCCTGGCCTCACGCTGACCTGCGCGCGCGGCACGCATCGCGTGCAAATGCCGGAAAACATCCTGGGCGCGCTGTTTCACATCACCAAACCCTATGCCGCGATTGTGGGTGACAATGCCGCCAGCACCTGGACGCGTCGGGTTTCCTCAACACTCGCGGGGCAGACACTTGGCATTCTAGGCCTTGGCGCCATCGGGCAGGAATTGGCGCGCAAGGCGGACGCACTTGAAATGCGCGTGATCGGCACGCGCCGCGCTGCTGGCACGCTGCCGCATGTGGAACGCGTTTACTCACCGGCGGAAACCGATGAAGTGCTGGCACAATCCGATTTCGTGGTGCTGCTGCTGCCGGCCACGCCCGAGACGGAAAACATCATCAATGCCGCGCGGCTTTCGCGCATGAAGAAAACCGCCTGGCTGCTGAATTTCGGCCGTGGCGCCTTGATTGATGATGCAGCCTTGGTTGCGGCTGCCAAGGCCGGCACCATTGCCGGCGCCATCCTGGATGTGTTCCGCCAGGAACCTTTGCCCAAGGAAGATCCTTTCTGGAGCACGGAAAACATCCTGGTGTTGCCGCATATTGGCGGGCTGCATCCGGCGCGGGATTCCATGGTGGCGGCGCTGCTGGTTGAAAACCTACGCCGTTTTCTGGATGGCGCGCCGCTCAAGGAAGTGGTGGACCGCAAGGCGGGTTACTGACTCCCATGGCTTATCGGCCCTTCGATCTCAGCGGCAAGGTTGCGCTAATCACGGGCGGCAATTCCGGCATTGGGCTTGGCATGGCGAAGGCCCTTGCCGAAGCGGGCGCTGATATCGCGATCTGGGGCAGCAATGCCGCGAAGAATGCGGCGGCCTTGGAAAGCCTGAAGCCGTTTGGCGTGCGCCTGTATGCGCTTACGTGTGACATCAGCGATGAAGCAGCGGTGGACAATGCCTTCGCGGAAACCGTCGCACAGCTTGGCCGCGTGGATGCCTGTTTCGCCAATGCCGGCACCTATGGCCATGCCGCGCGCTTCACCGCGCTGGAAACCGCCGAATGGCAGCGCGTGATGCGCATCAATCTGGACGGCGCCTTTTTCACGCTGCGCGCCGCAGCGCGGCATATGGTGGAACGCGGCGGCGGTGGTTCCCTGGTAGCCACCGCATCCCTCGCCGCCATCGAAGGCGCCGCGCGCAATGCGCATTATGGTGCGACCAAAGGGGCGTTGGTCGCGATGATCCGGGCGCTGGCGGTGGAAATGGCCCGGCATGGCATTCGCGCCAATGCCATCCTGCCCGGCTGGATCGAAACCGCCATGACCGCCGGCAATGTCGCGGATGAGCGTTTCAGCGGGGCCGTATTGCCCCGCATCCCCGCCAGGCGCTGGGGCCAGCCTGCGGATTTCGGCGGTATTGCGGTGTATTTGGCAAGCGACGCTTCAGCCTATCATTCCGGCGATTGCCTGGTGATTGATGGCGGCTATTCGCTATTCTGACCCCCCTCTGGACCCCGGCCCCCGGCTTGGGTTAGGAAGACGATGCGTTGCCCCTGTGGCGGAACGGTAGACGCAGACGACTCAAAATCGTCCGCCCGTAAGGGCATGGGAGTTCGAGTCTCCCTGGGGGCATACCAATTCAGCGACATTTCGGGAATGAGGATGTTGGGGCGACCAACGGGACTCGAACCCGTGACATCCAAGACCACAACCTGGCGCTCTACCAACTGAGCTATGGCCGCCACCAACAGCGCTGAGATAGGCCCGGGCGCGGGGCGGCGTCAACCGCGACGCCTTGGCTTGCATGGCCCCCACGCAAAATGACACTATGCGGCAATGTCTTCCGCAAATCCTCCCCGTCCCTTGGCGCTTCCCATTGCCCTGGTGATCACCTGCGCCGTTTGCGGCGCCATGCTCGCCATGGGCTTGCGCCAATCCTTTGGCCTGTTCCTGGCGCCCATGACAGCGGAACATGGCTGGGCGGCGCGGGACTTCGCCTTTGCCATTGGGCTGCAGGTGCTGATCAATGGCATCAGCCAGCCCTTCATGGGCCAGCTTGCGGATCGCTTCGGCGGCCGGCGCGTGGTGATGGGCGGCGCGGTGCTGTACTGTATCGGCATATTGGGCATGGCGCTGTCAGAATCGGTGGTGCCTTTTACATTCTTTGCCGGCTTCATCATGGGCATGGCAGTCTCGGCCGCGGGCATGCCGACCATTATCGCTAGCCTGACCCGAATGCTGCCGCCGGAAATGCGCGGGCGCGCAACGGGGCTTGGCACGGCGGGCTCCTCGGCCGGACAGTTCCTGGTGGTGCCGCTGGCGGGCATCGCCATACAGGGTTTTGGCTGGCAGGGCGCGCTATTCGCCATGGCGATTGCGACCCTTTTCATGATCCCGCTTGCCCTGCCGCTGGCCGATAAGCAGCCAGTGCCCGCACCGGGTGTGGCTGCGGATAATGAAACGGCACGTTCCGCCATGGGCCGCGCGTTGCGAGACCCAAGCTTCTGGTATCTGTCTTCCGGCAATTTCGTCTGCGGGCTGCATGTATCCTTTCTGACCGTGCATCTGCCGGGCTTTGTGCATAGCTGCGGCCTGCCGCTTTATGTCGGTGCCGGGGCCATTTCCATGATTGGGCTGTTCAACATCATCGGTTCGCTGGCCGCGGGTGAGCTTTCACAACGCTGGAAGCGGCGCGAATTGCTGGTGGGGATTTTCGCCGCACGTGCCGTGCTGATGACGGTGTTTTTGCTCGCTGAGAAAACCGCTCTGAACGTCATGATCTTCTCCGCACTCATGGGCCTGCTCTGGCTTTCCACCGTGCCGCCAAGCCTTGCCCTTTGCGCGCGCAATTGGGGCTTGCGCTGGCTGGCGACGATTTTCGGCATGGTCTTCGTCAGCCATCAGATTGGCGGCTTCACCGGCGCCTTCCTGGGCGGGATTATTTTTGACCGCACCGGTTCTTATGATCTGATGTGGGTGATTGGCATTCTGGCCGCGGTCTTCGCCGCCGTGATCCATATTCCCGTGCGTGACGGCCCGCGCACCCAGCCCGCCACTGCCTGATTTTCCTCGAGAGGGTTTTCCATGCGCCTTGCCCTGATCCATGCGCTGCGCCATTCACCGCCGCCGATTGAAGCCGCCTTTGCGCGGCTTTGGCCTGGCCAAACGCTGATGAATTTGTTGGATGACAGCCTTTCAGCTGATCTGGCGCGGGAGGGCAAACTCACGCCCCGCATGACAGAACGGTTTTTGACACTGGCGCGCTATGCCGCCGGTACCGGGGCGGATGGCATCCTATTCACCTGTTCCGCCTTCGGCCCTTGCATTGAAGCCTGCGCGCAGGATCTGGCGCCGATGCCGGTGTTGAAACCGAATGAGGCGATGATCGAAGAAGCCATCACCAAAGGTAAGCGCATCGGGCTTTTGGTGACTTTCGCCGGCACCATCCCTTCCATGATTCCGGAATTCCCGCCGGGCATTACGGTAGTGCCGAAACTCGCCGAAGGTGCGCTCGCCGCCTTGGATGCGGGTGATTTGGCAACGCATGACCGGCTGGCCGCCGAAGCGGCGCGGGATTTGGCGGATTGTGATGCCATTGCGCTTGGCCAATTCAGCCTGGCGCGCGCAAAGCCCTTGGTGGAACAGGCAACGGGCAAACCCGTATTGACCACGCCGGA
This sequence comes from Roseomonas sp., assembly GCA_020249505.1. Classification (GTDB taxonomy): domain Bacteria; phylum Pseudomonadota; class Alphaproteobacteria; order Acetobacterales; family Acetobacteraceae; genus Neoroseomonas. The sequence goes on from JADCFN010000003.1 coordinate 49,377, forward strand.
TAGCGCGGTGGTGAAGCTGAAGCGGCTGCTGGGCGGGTAGTCTTCTCAGCGCATCAGGCGCTCAGCCCAAGCGCGGCAAGATCGAGCACCCAAGGCAAATCCGTATCGCCTGTCGCCGCGCCCGCGCGCGTCAGCAACGCATGCGCCTGGCCGCGGTGATGCGTCTGATGATTGAAGAAGTGCCCGACCGTGATCCAAAGCGGCATTCTGACTTCACGTTTCGCAATGCCGGAATACCAGATTAGCGGTGCTGCCAGGGCTTCGGGCGTAAGGCGTGCTGCCCAGGCTTCGATCTTCGCATCCGCCGCCACGCGCTGAGATTTCAACTCAGCCCAATCCGTGATCATGACAGGGCTTTGCTGCATGCCGACACTCGGTTTTTCCCAAGCGTCAAAGCGGCTCATCCAGGTGGTATCGCCCCAGAGCAGATGGCAAAGCGTGCCCTGAATGCTGCCCCAAAAAGCGCCGCCATCGGCTTGCCGCGTGCTGGCATCCAGCCCATCGGCGGCGGCGTAAAGCCTGCGATTCATCTCAGAATTATAGGCGGCCATCATGCGGCACCAATCGGGTGAGATCATGCGTCACCTACCTGCTTATAGAAAAATACGGTCGCCGCGGCACTGCCATCCGCATTCAGCGCAAAGCCTGGAATGCGCCCGGCTTCCTGCCAGCCCAGGCGACGATAGAGCGCCTCACCAGCATCATCCGCGCGGGTGTCGAGTGTCAGCAACCGCCGCCCGCGCTGCGCCGCTTCCGCTTCCAAAGCTGCCATCAGCGCCTGCCCTACGCCACGCCGACGCGCCTCAGGGTGCACCAATAGCTTCGCCACTTCGGCGCGGTGCGGCTGATTGGGGGGCATCGCCAGATCGAGCGTGACGGTCCCGACCAGCGCGCCATCCACCCAGGCGACCCAGATGGCTTTATTGCCAAGCGCGATATCGGCAAGGCTGCGGCGCCAGAAACCCTGCGCTGCCTCAGCACTCAAAGGCGGCAGGAAGGATACCGAAGCGCCGGCGGCAACACAGGCCATCAGAATATCCGCCAAGGGCCTTTCGGCATGTTCGGCGGCTGAGGCATCCAGCAGATGCACCGCAACACTGCGCGCCGGCTTCATGAAGGGAAATTCGAGCGAATTGGAAAGATCATTACAAACGTGGATCGGCCCCTGCCGGACATAGCCAAGCTTCGCGTAGAAGCTATGTGCGCGGGTGAAGCGTGTGTCGGACCAAAGCCGGATTACCTCCGCCCCCGCTTCACGCGCATGGGCTTCGGCGGTACCGAGCAAGGCCGCCGCCACGCCCGTGCCGCGTTGGCTCGCCGCGACATACATGCGGCAAATCTCCCAATCCGGCGTGCCGTGCAGCGGATGCGCTGCCACCATGCCAACCACCGCGCCCGCTTCTTCCGCCACCCAAAGCGCGCCGTCCTGTTCGGCAAAATAGCTGGCGAGCGCGCGAAGTTCCGGCAGCTCCCCATCCAGATCAAAAACGCAGCCTGGATACTCCGCCCAGCAATCACGGATCAGCGCAATGAAGCCCGCCGCATCCGTATCGCGCCCGGCGCGGAGCATGGCGCGGTCAGCTCAATTCGCGGCAGAATTCCTGGATGCGGCCGCAGGCCTCACGCAGGTTTTCCGTATCGGTCGCATAGGAAATCCGCAAATAGGGAGACATGCCATAAGCCGTGCCCTGCACGGTCGCGACATATTTTTCTTCCAGCAGCGCCATGGCGAAATCCGTATCGGTTTCGATCTTGCGCCCGCCCTTGCTGGTTTTGCCAATGCAGCCGGCGATATTCGGAAAAACGTAAAACGCCCCTTCAGGCTTGTGGCAGGAAATGCCCGGCGCGGCATTCAACATCTCCACCACCAGATCGCGGCGCTGGCGATATTCTTCTGCCCTTTCGCGCACCAGATCCTGTGGGCCATCCAAGGCGGCGGCGACCGCGGCCTGGGAGATGGTGGAAACCCCCGCTGTCGCCTGGCCCTGCATATTCATCATGCCCTTGATCAGCGCCTTGGGCCCACCGCAGAAGCCAACGCGCCAGCCGGTCATGGCATAGGTTTTTGACGCGCCATTCACCGTGAGTGTGCGGTCCTTCAGGCGCGGTTCCACATCGGCGATGGTGCAGAATTCGAACCCGTCATAGATCAGGTGTTCATACATATCATCGGTCATGATCCAGACATGCGGGTGCTTCATCAGCACCGCCGCAATCGCCTTCATCTCATCCCGAGAACACGCGGCCCCCGTTGGATTATTCGGGAAATTCAGCATCACCCATTTCGTCTTGGGCGTGATGGCGGCATCCAGATCCTCAGGCCGCAGCTTGAAGCCGTTATTCTGCGGGCAGTTGATGGTCACCGGCACACCGCCCGCAACTTTCGCCATTTCGGCATAGGAAACCCAATAGGGGGCGGGGATCAGCACCTCATCACCCGGATCAACCGTCGCCATGAAGGCGTTGAAGATGCTTTGCTTGCCACCATTGGTGACCATGATCTCATCCAAAGCGTAATCCAGGTTATTGTCGCGCTTGAATTTCCGCTGCACCGCTTCCTTGAGCCGCCTGGTGCCATCCTGCGGCGGGTACTTCGTATCACCCGCAAGCGCGGCCTGATGCGCTGCTTCAATGGCGTGTGGTGGCGATGGAAAATCGGGCTCACCCGAGGCCAGGCTGATCACCTTGATGCCCTGCGCGGCCAATTCCCGCGCCTTGATCGTCATGATCACGGAAGCGGAGATGGAAACGCGGTTCAAACGTTCGGCAAGGGCAGGCATCGACAAGCATTCCTATGGAAGAAAGGGTTAGATTACGGCGCTCCTGCGGCTTAGCCAAGCGGCGCTGGCCGTTCCAGCAAAAGGTCAAACGCCTCTTCGCCCGATTGGCCAAAACCTTGCCGCCGCCAAAAGCCCAAAGCCGCGCTTCCCTTCAGTACCTCGATCCTGGCGGGCAGGCCGGGGTGTTGCCCTGTTACCTGCGCCAGCACTGCCGCCCCAAGCCCGCGTCCCTGAAATTCGGGCTGCACGTAAAAGGCGTGGATATGCAGATGATCAGCGCGTAGTTCAGCACCGATGCACCCAACGCAATCCCCAGCGACCTCAATCGCTGAAAGCGTGGCGGGATGGAAAACCGCACGAAAACGCTCACGCCGAAGTTCCGGCCTGAAGCGGCCAAGCCGTTCAAGATCCGCGCGCAAAACGCGGATACTCAGGGACAGCAAGGGTTCGAAATCCGCCTCCGCAACGGGGCGCAGGCGGAAATCAGGCGTCACTTCATGCCCGCGCAGAATTTCTGAATGCGCGTGCAGGCTTCCTTCAGCGCGGCATCGGACGTTGCGTAGGAAATCCGGAAATGCCCCGGGCTCAGGAAGGCCGCGCCATGCACGGTGGCAACGCCGGTTTCTTCTAAAAGCGCGATGGTGAAATCCTCATCGGTTTCAATCTTCTTGCCGCCCGCCGTAGTCTTGCCGATGCAGCCGCGCATATCCGGGAACACGTAGAACGCGCCTTCCGGCTTGTGGCAGCGCAAGCCAGGCGCCGCATTCAGCATATCCACCACCATATTGCGCCGGCGTTCATAGACCTTGCGCATATCCTCGATGCTTTCCTGCGGCCCGGTCAGCGCTTCCACCGCCGCCGCCTGAGACACGGAAGAGGTGTTGGAGGTTGACTGGCTTTGCAGCTTGTCCATCGCCTTGATCAGCGAAATCGGCGCGCCGGCAAAGCCAATGCGCCAGCCGGTCATGGCATAGGCTTTCGAACAGCCATTCATGGTCACCGTGCGGTCTTTCAGGCGCGGTTCCACTTCCAAAACCGTCGCCGGCTTGAAGCCATCATAGGCCAGCTTTTCGTAGATATCATCAGTGAAGATCCAAACATGCGGATGGCGCATCAGCACATCCGTCAGCGCCTTCAACTCGGCGGCGTTATAGGCAGCGCCGGTTGGGTTGCAGGGGTTGTTCAGGATCAGCCATTTGGTGCGTGGCGTGATCGCGGCTTCCAATTGCTCACCAGTCATTTTGAAGCCGGAATTCTGGCCGCATTGCACGATCACCGGCGTGCCTTCCGCCAGCGCCACGATATCCGGGTAGGAAACCCAGCAGGGGGCGGGGATGATCGCCTCATCACCCGGATTGATCGTCGCAACCAGCGCATCAAAGATCACCTGCTTGCCGCCGGTCGCGACCAGGATTTCCTCGGGCGTATACTCAATGCCGGAATCACGCTTGAACTTGGTGCAGATCGCTTTCCGGAGCTCAACCGTGCCGGCGACATCGGTGTATTTCGTCTCGCCACGTTCAATCGCCGCAATCGCCGCGTCTTTCACATTGCGCGGCGTGTCGAAATCCGGCTCCCCAGAGGAAAGGCCAATGATATCCTTGCCCGCGGCCTTCAGCGCGCGCGCCTTGGCGGTCATGGCAATGGTGAGAGAGGGCGAAATACGATCGAGACGATCGGCGATGAGCTTCATGTGGGACAGAACCTTTTCAGCAAGCGCCGCAAGCTAATCCCGCGCCCCCGTCGCATCAACCCGGGAGGTGTCAAAAAAGCCTGAGCGGCCTAAGCCCCTTATAGGTAAAGCCCTGCTCGGCCAGGCATTTGGCGCGGGCTTCCTGCCGGATCGGGATATTCACATCCACCCAATCATAGATCGGCGGGCGGAGCCGCGGCGGGCGACGGGTGCAGTTCGTCACGCCATTGGGGCTGGTCCAGCAGCGCGTTTCGCCTGGTTCCCAATAGGCGGGCTGGACCTGCATCCAGACCATGGCGGGCTTGATCTGTTCCGCCGCCTGAGCGGTGCAGGCGGCTTGCGCCGCATCCGAATCGGCTTCCGTCGCACCGGGCTTTTCCCAGCGCTCGGCACAGGCGGCCAGCAGCACGGCAAGGGCAAGGGGCAATAGGCGCATGGCCGCTTTATAGCGGGAAAGTCAGGGCTGAATCATGGCGCTGCCTCATGCCCGCTGCCTCCCCAGCAGCCAAAGCGCCAGGGCCAGCATGCTGCCCACAACCAGCACCACCAGGGCGCCGAGCGCATTCACCTCCGGCGTCAGGCCAAGGCGCAGCATGGAAAACAGCGCAATCGGCAGCGTGGTCCCGGCGGGGCCCGAGACGAAGGAGGCAATGACCACATCATCGAGCGATAACGTGAAGGCCAGCAACCAGCCCGCGACCAAGGCCGGTGCGATCAGGGGGAACGTGATGGTCCAAAACGCCACAAGGGGTGTCGCGCCCAAATCCATCGCCGCTTCTTCCATGCTGCGTTCGGCCTCGGCCAGGCGCGCCTGCACCACCACCGCAACATAGGCCGCGCCAAAGCCGGCATGGGCCAGCAGGATGGTGAAGGCGCCGCGCCCAGCGGGCCAGCCGATCAGCCCCTCCATGAAGACAAAAAGCAACAGCAGCGAAAGCCCGATCACGACTTCCGGCAGCACTAGCGGCGCGCCGATCAGGGCGCCGAACAGCGCCCTCCCCCGAAAGGGGCCAAACCGCGTGAGCGCAAAGGCAACGCCGCCCCCCGCCAGCACGGCCAGCGTCGCAGATGCGGCGGCGATGCGCAGCGACAGCCAGGCGGCTTCCAGCAGCCTTTCATTGGCCGCCAACGCGCTGAACCAGCGCAGCGAAAACCCGCCCCATTGGAAGGGGATGCGATCCGCGCTGAAGGCAAAGCCCACGAGCAGCAGGATGGGCAGCCACAGAAACAGGAAACCCGCCAGCATCATCGCCCGCACAAACCCGCCCGGCTTCATGTGCCCGCCCCCAATTTCTGGAACCAGCGCATGGGCAGGCTGAGCAGCGCAAGCAAAGCCAAGGCCAGCGCCGCCGCCAAGGGCCAATCCCGGTTCTGAAAAAATTCCTGCCAGAGTACCCGGCCGATCACCTGCGCCTCGGGCGGGCCGAGCAATTCGGGGATGACGAATTCCCCCGCCGCCGGAATGAACACCAGCAGAAACCCCGCCGCCGCGGCAGGCAAAGTCAGCGGCAAGGTGACGCTAAAGAATACCCGCGCCGGCCGCGCCCCAAGATCAGCCGCCGCTTCCAACAACGCAGGATCAAGCCGGATCAGCGCGGTGAAAAGCGGCAGCACTGCAAAGGGCAGATAGGCATGCACCATCCCGGCCAGCATCGCGCCTTCGGTGTAAAGCAATGCCAAGGGCGCATCCGTGATCCCGAGGCCGCGCAGCAGATGATTGACCAGCCCCTCATTGCGCAAAAGCCCGATCCAGGCACCGATGCGCAGCAAAAATCCCGTCCAGAACGGCAGCATCAGCAGCGCCAGCAAGGGCAAACGCCAGCGGGGCCGCACGCCCGCCATGCCAAGCGCCATGGGATAGGCGATCACCAGGCAAAGCCCCGCTGTGGTCGCCGCCAAGTGCGAGGCTGCGAGAAAGCTTTTGGCGAAATAGAAATCCTCGACCAGCATGGCGAAGGCAGCAAAGCGGAACCCAAGCCTGAAAGGCGGCACATCATCGGCAGGTGTCGCAAAGGCCATCACCACCAGAATCAATAACGGTGCGGCGACAAGCGTGAGCAACCACACCCACAAGGGGGCAAGCAGGATGGCGCGCGGCATCAGGCGAAAAGCGGCACCACTGATGCCGCCCCCCATGCCACACCAACAATACTGCCTTGCGCTGGCGGCGGCGCCTGGTGCACCACGCGCAGCGAAGCACCACCCGGCAGGCGAATGATCAGCAGCCAATCCTCACCACGAAACGCCGCATCTTCCAGAATGCCCGTGATGCAGGGCGCTTCATTGGCACCAGTCAGCCTGATCTGCTCCGCACGCAAGGCAACCGCGACAGTTGCTGCCGGCAAACCAGAGGCTATAACGCTACCCGCTTCGTCGCTTTCAAACACACCATCTTGCATGCGCCCTTCCAGCACATTCGCAGCGCCAAGAAAGCGTGCAACGAAACGTGTCGCGGGCCGCGCATAAACTTCCTGCGGTGGGCCAATTTGTGCCACGCGCCCGGCTTCCAGCACCGCAATACGATCCGCGAGTGCGAGTGCTTCCTGCTGGTCATGCGTGACCATGATGAAGGCCGCCCCTGTCTTGCGTTGCAGGGCACGGAGCTCAAGCCCGGTACGTTCGCGCAAGCCCGCATCGAGCGCAGCCATGGGTTCATCCAGCAACAGCAAGCGCGGGCGCATCACGAGGCTACGCGCGAGCGCCACACGCTGTTTTTGCCCACCAGAAAGCTGCTGCGGCTTGCGCGTTTCCAGCCCTTGCAAGCCCACCAGATCAATCGCTGCGACAATGCGGCTGCGGCGTTCTTCGGCTGCCACACCAGCACGCTTCAGCCCATAGGCGATATTGTCTGCGACATTCATATGCGGAAACAACGCATAGGATTGGAACATCATATTGATCGGTCGCGCCCAGGGCGGCACTGGCAGCAAATCCTGCCCATCCAGCGTCAGCGCCCCTGCATCCGGCGCTTCAAACCCAGCCAGCACACGCAGCAGCGTTGATTTGCCGGAACCCGATCCGCCGAGCAGCGCAAAGAACTCGCCGGCATTGATGGCAAGATCAAGCCCCGCCAGCGCAGGCACCGCACCAAATCGCTTTTCCAGGCCGGTTGCCTTCAGCACCGGATCAACGGCCCGCCTTGAAGCGTGACCAAAGCCGGCTGCGTGCGCGCTCAATCTCACGCGGCGGTGTGCTGGCGACAAAACTCGCGGCCAGCATGGCTTCATTCGGATAGACATTGCGGTCTTCGCGCACGGCGGCATCCACGGCGGCGAGCGATGCCGGCACTGCATTCGGGTAGCGCACATGATTGGTGATGCCTGCCATCACATCAGGCCGTAGCAGGAAATTGATGAATTCATGCGCGGCATCCTTATTGGGTGCATCAGCAGGGATCGCCAGCATGTCAAACCAAAGCTGGGCACCCTGGCGGGGGGCGACATAGCCAATCTCAACACTGCGCCCCGCTTCCTTTGCCCGCGCCTGCGCCTGGATGACATCGCCGGAATAGGTCAGCGCCACGCAAGCTTCCCCATTGGCCAGCGCATCCAGAATGGCGCCCGAGGGTAGGATGGCGCGCACATGCCGGCGAATGCCCATCAGCGCCTGTTCGGCCACGCGCAAATCTTCAAGGGAATGCGCATTGGGATCGCGCCCCGCCCAGCGCAGTACGGAAGGCAGCACATCGGTTGAGCTATCCATTACCAGGATGCCGCAGCGCGCCAGCCGCGCCGCATTTTCCGGCTTGAACAAAACATCAAACCCATCCAACGCCATATCGGGCGCGATGGCCCTGATGCGATCAAGCCTGAGACCCAGCCCGACAGTGCCCCATAAGTAGATCGCGCCATGCTGATTGCCAGGATCAATCTCCGCCACACGCGCCATTAGAACTGGGTCAAGATTACGCCAATTGGGCACGCGCGCGCGATCAAGCGGTGCAAGCGCACCGGCGCGTAGCAGTCGCGCGAAAGTCGGTTCGCTGGTTGGCACAATGATATCATAGCCAGACCGCCCAGCGGAAAGCTTGCCTTCCAGTGTTTCCAGACTGTCATAGACGTCATAGCGCACGCGAATGCCGGTTTCGCGCGTGAAGCGCTGCACCGCATAGGGGTCGATGTAATCCGACCAATTATAGACATTGACCACACGCTCCTGCGCGGTGGCGATGCCTGGCAGCAGCAGGGCAAGAAGGGCAACAAGGCGAAGGATCATGGGTGCGGCTCCGCAAGCGAAGAACTTCTTGTAGCGGAATTCATCGCAAACTTGGCGAGCGAAAGAAATCTCCCAAACCCTGTAATTTTTCCTTGACAATAGGTTTTTGTTCCTTTATCTGATCCCCTATCAAGGGCCGAATTGCGCCCGAAGCTCCCCTCCCTCCCCGAACCTTGACCCAAGCATGCCACCAGCAAGGCGCGCGCCTTGCTGCCTGGCTGCCAGCAGGAGCGCCCATGCCTTTTATCGCCACCAACCTCTCGGTGCTAAGCACCACAAATGGCTTCACCCTTTGGCATTACCGCACCACAGATACCCGAGGCCAGGTGCAAGCGGCCGATTACTTTGCGCCCGCCAGCACGCAAATGCGCGCCGGTGATATCATCATGGCCCAAACCGCAGATGCGACGATCATGCTACCATTCCGTAGCAGCGACCCTGCCATGGCAGGCATCACGCTCGATGCCGCAGGTGCACCACCAGAACTGCGCCGCTCCGGCAATTTACCTTTCCGTATCACCCTGGCGGCCAATCCGCAGAGACGCGCCATCATCCTGGATCCAATGCCAGAAGCTATTGAACCTGGCGCTTCCATTCCCGTCGGCGCCAGTATCATTGGCAGCATCACCAATCTGACGTTCCAGCTTCTTAATGCCGCCGGGACCCTGGTGGCGACGCAAAACACTGCGGTCAGCGCCGCACGCGCGACGGTGCTCTTTCCCGCGCAGGCGCCTGGCGGCGGCTATCGCATTATCGCGCGTAATTCGGCGGATACGGCGCATAGCATCACCTCTCCGCCCTTTGCCATTGGTGCGCCCCCGCGCCTACTGACCGAAGAAGGCCGCGTTCTGCTGCTGGAAACCGGCGGCCAGTTACTGCTGTTCTGAACCGTTTCGCGACAATCCCATCCATCACCGCATGCCTGGTCGCTGCACCAGGCGTGAACGGATCAACCACGCAAAGGCTTTCCATGTCCGATTCAAAAATCAGCGCGCTGCCCAGCGTTTCCGCTACCACCGATGCCGATATGCTGCCTCTGGTGCAGAACACCGGCAGTAGCCTTGCCACAAGGCGCGCCACCATGGCGCAGCTGCGCGCCGGCGTTCTCGCCGATCGCCCGGCCCATGTGCGGGATTTCGGCGCGGTTGGGAATGGCACCACCAACGACGCACCCGCCATTCAGGCCGCGATCAATGCGCTGAAGCTTGCTGGCGGCGGCGTGCTGCAATTCGGCCCCCGGATTTATCGGATCGCGAGCCCGATCGTCATTGATGGTGTAACCGTCACACTGCAAGGGGCCGGCTTTACCGAAGGCCCAAATGAGGCAAACGGAACCTGGTTCAAGATTGACCAGACCGGTTTCACGCCCTTCACCTTTTCCGGGCCCATGGCGCGCGGTTCCATTGTGCGCGACATCGCTGTTCGGCAGTTGCACAATCAATCCTACAACGCTTCCTGGGCACCTACGGATTATGATTATGTCTTCCGCGTACAGGACTGCCTTGGTGCGGTGGATTTCGAAAACGTCTTCCTTGTCGCCGTTAACCGCGGCATCTGGTGCGACAATTCAGGCCGCATGAGCATCAAGCGCCTACGTGGCCAGATTTTCACCCGCGGCGTTGAGGTAGATCGCTGTCTTGATATCTGCCGGCTTGAACATGTGCATTTCTGGAGCTTCAACACCGATAATGGGCATGTGATCACCTGGCAGCAGAACAATCAGGATGCGCTGGTCTTCCGCAAGGTGGATGGGGTCTTTCTGGATGATATCTTCGTGCTTGGCGCACGATCCACGCTGCGCTTCAGCGCCTCGGCTTCCGGGGTCACCACGAAATTCTATGGCAGCAATATTTACGCCGATTTCTCCAAATACGGCGTCTGGATTGATGGCAATGATGTGGATGGCCGTATCGCCAATATCACCACGCAAAGTGAGATCTTCACGGCTGGCGCGCCAGTGCCGGTGGCAGGTGCGGTCGGCATCCTGATTGATGGCAATAACGCGCGTGTTCAAATCAGCAATCTTCGTGTGGATGTGGCGGAAAGCAACGCCATTCGGGTGAATGGCAGCAATAATCGCCTGGATATCTTCGCCTTTCGCGCAGAATACTATAATCGCCTGAATGATGGTTCAGCAGCCATTCACCTGGCGAATGTCGGCGCGGGCACGCCGAACCAAGTCTACCTCGGCACGCCTGCGCTGCTTGGCAATGGCAATGGGGGCCCATTGATCAATGCCGGCACCAATGGTTTTGTCGCCTCCGCCGCGCCAGCCGGGCGCATTGATCGGCCGGGCGTCATGATTGGCGCTCAGGATACTGGCATTTCTCAACCCATACCTGGGAATCTGGTGCTCAGCATTGGCGGTGCAGAACTGATGCGCGTCGCCCCTGGCAGCACAAGCATAGGAGGTGCCGCTGGTACGAATGCACTCACCGTCACCACGCCAGCCGGCAGCGTCAATCAATTCACGCTGTCCAGCAGCGTTGCAGGCGGTACGCCAAGCATTTCCGCCACCGGTACGGATCCCAATATTCCGATCCAGCTCTCGGCCAAGAATATCGCGCCAGTACGCTTCAATAGCCGCGGCAATTTGGCTTTTGAAGTCAATGCCGTTGCAACACCAACCAATTTCGTCCGCATCAATGGCACTGCGACAGGCGCACCACCACAAGTCACCGCGCAGGGTACGGATGCAAATGTTGCGCTCCTGCTTTTGGGTAAGGGTACTGGCCCGGTGCAGGCTGGCTCACCCTTGCAATTGCCGCCCTTCACTGTCGCAACCCTGCCGCCGGCCGCAACCTATCCACGCTGCATGATCTATGTTTCGGATGGTGCCGCCAATAAGCGCCTGGCGATCAGCGATGGCGCCGCCTGGCGCTGGCCGGATGGTACGGTGGTTTCCTGATCTCCGCGTCCATATCGCGCGCCCGAGGCGCAGGCCTGACGCATTCGGCTTACGGTTCGGGCGCCCATCGAAACCCATGCCCACAGGAATAATCGCATGACATCTCTGACAGACTACGCCAAGAATTTGCTCTGCCGTTCTGCCATTGGACGTCGCCCTACCTTGCCTTCGGCAGCCTTCGTTGCACTAGGCACCGGTGGGTCAGACGCAACCGGCGTTACCGGAGAACCGAATGGTACCGGCTATACCCGGCAGGCTGTAACGTTTTTCGGCACCGGAACGCAGACTAATGTTACCGAAGTTCGCTTCACCTTCACTGCGGCACCTGGCACCTTGACACATATCGGCGTCTTCGATGCACAAGCGACAGGTAACCCCGTGCTATGGGCGCCTCTTGCAACGCCGGCAACACTGAATGTACCAGGGCTTGTGATCATTCCTGTGAGTAGCCTGACCGTAGTAGGTGACTGAAAGGCAGCGTCGCGTTTCAGGTGAAACGAGCGTGAAGCGCGGCGCGCACTTCATCCAAAACACCAGCCCAATCGCCGATATGCTTTTGGCGAAACAACCGAATGGAAGTGTACCAAGGGCTTTCTTGGCGATCGAGCAGCCACCGCCAATCCGGATTGAATGGCAGCATGACCCAGCATTCGCGACCCATGCTGCCCGCCAGATGCGCCAAGCTGGTATCGACCGTGATGATCAAATCCATCTCCGCGATCAGCGCGGCAGTATCTTCAAAATCCGTGATCTCAGAATCAAAAACACGTAACCGCGATACCGCTGAAACGGCCGCGTAATCGGATGTTGGCATGGCTTTCTGAATACCGAACCAGTCTGCGCTTTCATCAGCAACCGAAAGGAAATCCCGCAAGGGCATTGATCGGTTATGGTCATTGGCATGGCCCGCACTACCGCGCCACGCAATGCCGATCCGAGGGCGATCACCGGGCCCAAGACGTGCGCACCAAATGGCACGGCGCGCATCATCCACCGCCCAGATGGGCGCGGGCGGGATGGTTTCCAAACTTGTGGCGAATGCAAGCGGCAGGCTCATCAATGGGCATTGCAGCATCGCATTGGCCGGGACTGCTTCCACCACCTGCATGTCTGGCATTACTCTGCGAATAAGGGGTGCTAGTTCCGGTTGCACCATCAACGCCACATCAGCACCCTTTTCCTGCAGCAGCGGCGCGTAGCGAATGAATTGTATCGCATCCCCAAAACCCTGCTCCGAATGCAGAAGGATACACCGCCCGGCAATTTCCTGTGCGCCAGTCCAAAGCGGCAGGCCGAAATCCTGAAAACCAACCGGGATTTTCTTGCGTTTGCGCGCTTCCCATAGGCGCCAACCCTCAGTGAAGTTGCCAAGCAAAAGGCATGTCAGTGACTTGTTGAATTGTGCCTCGGCGAAATCGGGTGCCAATCGTAAGGCGTGATTGTAACAATCCAATGCCACAGTGTGATTGCCAAGCGCCGCTTCCGCCAAGCCAAGATCATTCAGCGCCATTAGCTGCGCGGGCGCGACGCGCAGGGAAAGCCGATAAGCTTCTGCCGCCTTGGCGTAATCACTGCGCTTCCAATGCACCCCGGCTGCGTTGTAATGCGCTGCAGCGTTTGCCGGATCACACCGCACCGCTTGCCCAAAACTCTCCAGCGCCGCATCGGGCTGTTCAAGGCCGAGCTGCGCCAAGCCACGATTATTCCAAGCCGCTGCAAAACCAGGCGCTAGTGCAATGGCGCGCTCAGCCGCCGATAAAGCCTGCGCATAGTCTTCCAAATCCAGCAGCACCGCCGCGCGGTTATTATGCGCCGGCGCGTAAGACGGATTGAGTGTTATTGCCTGCTCCAGCGCCACCAGCGCCGCGTTTGGTTCACCAAGCCGTTTGAGCACCAACCCCTTGTTCAGGAAGGCACCGAAAAACCCTGGTGCTAACGCCAGCGCCGTGTCAATTTCCCGCAAGGCGTCCTGCAATGCGCCGCTTTCCATCAGCGCCACGCCACGATCATTCAAATAATCAGCATTGTGCGGTTCAAGCGTCAGGGCGCGTCCAAAGGCGCCGGCTGCTTCCTGATGCCGGCCCAACGCCTGCAAACTTTTACCCAGACCATGCAGTGCCGGATGGGCGCGCGGATCGAGCTTTGTCGCTTTCTGAAAAGCATCAACTGCGTCACGAAACGCCTCGGTTTCAAAGTAGGCATAACCGAGGGTAGCCCAGATCATGGCATTGCGTTGATCTGCCTGAGATGCCTTCTTCAACCAACGGACCGCATCGGGCATTTGTCTGCGTTGCAGGCAAATCACACCTAGAATGTGCAAAGCCCCTGGGTGGCGTGGTGAAGCGCGTAGAATTTGTTCCGCACCCGCCTGAGCAGCGTCCAACCTCCCCTGCTGCATCACCAGTTGCACTTGGCCCCAAAGCATGGCGGGCGGCATCATGGCGCTGCCGATCCTGTAAAATGTCTAAGGCGCTCAGCGCCCCGCCGATTGGCTCCGTAATTCGCGCGCGCGGGCCAATACCTTGTCTTCCAATTCAGCCGCCGTCGCGGCACTGATCGGCGCATCCACCCAGCCGCCTGGCCCACGCACCTGACGGAACAGCGAAATCCGCACGCCATCAGAGCGGAGCTGCCGTCCAAGCACATAAGCGGTCGCCTTGAAACGTTCATTGGAAACAGCCGCAGGTGCATGCCAATCCGTAATAATAACACCACCAAAGGGATCGGCCGAGGCCAGCGGCATGAAGGAAAGCGTATCAAGCGTGGCACGCCACAGAAAGGCATTCACGCCAAGCCCGCCGCCGCCAGCGCCGCCCTCCTGACCTTTTTCGGTGCCGCCGCCAAAAATGGTAATGCCGCCTGAAGTCCCTGCCGCCGAGGTCGCGCGCAGCAATTGTTCGCGCTTGCTGTCCGTGTTGTATTCGTCGCGCTCAACCTCTCGGACCTGCGAGGAATCTGCACTACACGCAGCTACGACCAGCGCGAGCGGCAAAACTAGGGTGTTGCGAGGAAAAAGGGACAGGTCGCGAATGATGCTCATAGCGGGTTTCTAGCCCATTTCGCCCGATACTGAAAAGGGAATCTGCTAACCGGGCAGCCTTGCATCACTTCGGCGCCATCAGCCGCAAAAGGGCCGCCGATGCCAGTCGTGCCATGGCATTATCCGCCCGGCTGGTGAGCGCCATGGGCACGCGCAATCCCAACACAATGCCGGCCGATTCCGCGCCCCCCAGATAGGCCAATTGCTTGGCGAGCATATTCCCAGCCTCAAGGTCCGGCACCAATAGGATATCCGCCTGTCCCGCAACCGGGGATTGTATTCCCTTGGCCGCAGCCGCAACCTGGCTGATGGCGTTATCAAAAGCCAGCGGCCCATCCAGCACGCCGCCCGTGATCTGCCCGCGTTCCGCCATTTTGCAGAGTGCTGCCGCATCCAGCGTCGCCTGCATCTTGGGTGTCACGGTCTCCACTGCCGCCAGAATCGCAACCTTGGGTGTTGCGATACCAATCGCCTGCGCCAGCCTGATGGCGTTGCGGATGATATCCGCCTTGGCTTCCAGATCGGGCGCGATATTCACCGCCGCATCGGTGATGATCAGCGGGCGGGGGTAAAGCGGCGCATCCAGCACAAAGGCATGGCTCACGCGCCGTTCGGTGCGCAGCCCCGCTTCCTTGGCCAAGGCGGCACCCAGCAATTCATCGGTGTGCAGGCTGCCCTTCATGAGCGCTGCCGCCCGGCCTTCCCGCACAAGCGCAACCGCCGCATCGGCCGAGGCGTGGCTATGTTCCGTGCCAATCAGCGTAATGCCCGAAAGATCAAGCGATTCCTTGGCCGCAATCGCGCGTATCCGCCCCTCCGGCCCTGTCAGGATTGGCGTGATCAGCCCTTGCTGCGCGGCCAGGATCGCACCGCGCAGGCTTTCCGCATCGCAGGGATGCGCAACCGCGGTCGGTACAGGCGGCAGGGCGCGGCAGCGCGCGAAAAGATCGGCCATGACCTTCCCCGTATGGGGCCCGAGCCCGGTCATTTGCGGCAGTGCGCGTTCGGACGCGATTTCAGGCGGTCGCACCTCAACCTCGCCTTCCGCAAGCACCACGCCCTCAGGACCGGTCACGCGGCAGCCGAGCCGAGCGAATCCTGCAAGCCGATCCACGTCCAACACCACTAGGCCGGTTTGCAGGATATCACCTTCCGTTATGCCCCCGCCGTAGCGCAGGTTTTCGGCGATGATTCGACTACCCGGACCCGGAAAGCGCGTTGTAATGACATGCGCGAGCAAGGTTCCCGCAGCCCGCGCCGGCAGCACCTTATCGTCCAAGCCGAACAGTACAGAAAACGCCGCAACATTCGCTGCACTTAACCGATCCTCGGCAGTGAAAACTTCACCCCGATCGAGTTCGCCCAGCGGCTTGGCGCGCCGTATCGTGAGCATGAAACTCCGCCTTTCACACGAAGCGCATCACCGCCACCGGCGATGCATCCAAAGCCATTGGCCGGGATATTCCCGCACCCAGGCCTCGATCACCTCGTTCATTTTTTGCGTGGCTGCATTGATATCAATCAAGCCCTCCGCATCGCGCGGCAGGGGGATTTCCTCGGTCAAATCCAGACGAAAGCGCCCGCCCGGCAGGCGAATGGCGCGCGCGCCATGCACCGGGCAATCATAACGCCGCGCCAATTGCGCCAGCAGCGGATTGGCGGCTGCCTCGCGCCCCATGAACATCACGCGCGGCCCGCGCCCGAAACGCTGATCCACCAGCATGCCAATATGCTGCCCGGCTTCCAAAGCGCGCGCCAAACGGAGCGGCGCGCCCATGCCGGCGGGCACCAGAACGCCCATGCTATCCTTGCGCAACCGCAGGATTTCCCGCGCCGCAGCAGCGTTATTCGGCGTGCGATACAGCACCGCACTATCAATGCCATGCTTGGCCGCCGCCACCGCCGGCAATTCCCAATTCGCCAGATGCGCGGAAAACACGATGGCGGGCTTCCCGTCATCGCGCAGCCTTTCATAAAGCGCCACGGTTTCAGCCGAGGCGCTGATATGCCCATCCGGGTTCGGGTTTTCGGGGTCGAAATCCCAAATCCGGTCCATATGCACATATTCGCAGGCGGTACGGCCCAGATTGTCCCAGGCTTCGCGCAAAATGGCGGCACGCTCACCCGCTGTTTTTTCCGGAAAGGCGGCGCTGATATTATCCCGCCCGATACGATGCGCCGGCGTGATCGGACCCAGATTGCGCGCCAGAAAAGCCCCAAGCGCCGGGGCAAGGCGCGGCCCAAGCAGGCGCAAAAAGCCGAAGCCCGCGCGCAGCAAAAGCCCGATCAGAAAATTCATCCGCGCAGCGTAACGCGATTCACAGCGTCACCACGATCTTGCCGAAGACGCGGCGGCTTTCCAGCCGTTCGAGGCCCTCAGCAAAGCGTTCCAGCGGCACCACCGTATCCAGCACCGGCAGAATACCGCGGGCCATTTTCGCGTAGCCATCGGCAATATTGCGCATGGAAGCGCCAAAGGACCCGAAGATGCGCAACTGGCGCTGAAACAGCATCATCAGATTGGTTTCCGCCGAAACGCCGGATGTGGACCCGCAGGTCACCAACCGCCCGCCCATTTTCAGCGATAGCAAACTACCGCTCCAGGTCGAAGCGCCGACATGTTCAAACACCACATCCACGCCACGCTTGCCGGTGACGCGCCGCGCCACGGTCGGGAAATTCTGCGTGGAGTAATTCACCACATGATCCGCGCCCAATGCCTTGGCCTTGGCGCATTTCTCATCATCGCCTGCGGTCGCGATCACGGTGCAGCCCAAATCCTTCGCGATCCGCACCGCCACCGTACCAATCCCGGAACCGGCGGCATGGATCAGGATGGTCTCGCCCGCTTCCAATTTCGCATTGTCGAACAGCATATGCTCAACGGTGGAAAAGGTGATCGGCCCGCAAGCGGCATCTTCGAAGGAAAGCCCATCCGGCACGCGCACCAGCAGCCGCGCATCCTGGTTCATCAGCTCCTGCGCGAAGCCATCCAGATGAAAGCCCTTCACGCCGCCAACATCTTCGCAAAGATTATCGCGGCCTTCGCGGCACGCCTTGCAGACGCCACAGGTCGCCGCACCATAGGGCGCGACATGATCGCCAATCTTCCAGCCGGTTACGCCGGAACCGACCGCGACAATCTCACCAACCGCTTCCGCGCCAACCGTGAGCGGCAGGTTGCGCTTGGCGAAGGCCATGCCACGAAAGCCCCAGACATCAATATGGTTCAGCGCGACAGCGCGGATACGAAGCTGCACCTCATGCGCGGCAGGCGGCGGCGGAGGCGCCACGGATTCTAGGCGCAGATCACGATCCCCATGCAGGCGAAGCGCGCGCATCATGGCGCGGCACTCAGCAGCAGGCAGACATTCTGCCCGCCAAAGCCAAAGGAATTAGACAGCACATGGCGCAAGCCTGAGACGCGCCGCGCTTCATTTGGCACCACATCCAACCCAAGGGTCGGGTCCGGTTCCACATGATTGATGGTGGGCGGCAGGATTTGGTCGCGCAGCGTCAGCAGGCTGAAGGCCGCTTCAATCGCGCCAGCTGCGGAAAGCGTGTGGCCGATCATGGATTTATTGGAGGATATTGGCGGCGGCGCCTCACCAAATACGGCGCGCATGCCAAGCGCTTCCATCTTGTCATTCTCCGGCGTGCTAGTGCCATGGGCATTCACATAACCGATATCGCCAGGCTGCAAGCCGGCATCGGCAATGGCATTGCGCATGGCGCCAATGATGGAAGACCCATCGGGGTTTGATCGCGTGCGGTGGAAATTATCCGCCCTTTCGCCGCAGCCACTCACGAGGCCAATCACGGTGGCGCCACGTGCGCGGGCATGTTCCAAATCTTCCAGGATCAGCGCCGCCGCACCTTCGCTCATCACGAAACCATCGCGGGATTTCTCAAAGGGGCGCGATGCCTTGGTTGGGTCTTCATTACGTGATGATAGTGCGGAGAGCAGCGAAAACCGGATCACCGCTTCTGGTTGCACCGATCCATCCGTGCCAAGCGCGATGGCGGATTTCGCCTCACCCCGCTGAATGGCTTCAACACCAAGCTGAATGGCGGAAGCGCCGGTGGCGCAGGCGGTGGTGATCGCAATCGGCGCGCCCTTGGTGCCAAAGCGCAAAGCAAGCCTTTCACCGACACCGCCATACAAGAACGTCTCATATAAATCGCGCTGGCCGATACTCGCCACCGAAAGCGCGGCATGGCCTGGCCCACCCGCGCGACGGGCGAGTGCCACACGTTGCGGCCATTCCATTTCAACCGGCGGCATGCCGAGCATGAGGGGCCCATCAAAGGCGCCTTCTTTCATGCCCGCCGCAACCAAGGCCTCCGCAATAGCGGCCGCAGCCATGCGTTCCACGCGCACCGGCGCGGGCACAGGTTCGCCGCCCGCGATTTCTTCCGGCAAATCAACCGTGCCGGCCATGGTGGTTTTCAGATGATCGGTGGCGAAACGCCGGATGCGTGTGATTCCGGAAGTGCCCGCCAAAAGCGCCGCCCAATTCTTGTCCAAGCCCCAGCCGAGTGGGCTCACCAGCCCAATCCCCGTCACCGCCACCAAGGGGCGGCCCAGATGATCCTTCATGGCGCTTTCTCCAGCAGGGCAAGCGCTTCACCGCGCCATTGGCCGAAGCCGGTCACCAGAATGCGCTCCACCGCGCCATCGCCGGCATCGGCGGGGTCCATCGCCGGATAAAAACCACCGCGCGATAGCGCGAGTGCCGCGAGTGCAACATTGGCCGGGAAGCTTGCTTCTACCCCATGCCCAAGCAGCGAAGCGCTGCGCCGTATCGGCACACTGCCTAGCCCCGCCAGGAAGGCTTCTTCTTCAACGCGCGCTTCCGCCACACCGGTCATGCCGGAAATCACACCAAGCCCGGCTTGTGGCGCTGACATGCCTTGCCAAAGCGCCGTGGCTGCTGCGGCACTGCCACCGCCGGCGCGCTGATGCGCCGCATCGCTGGCAATGCCGCCAATCCGCGCGAGTGCCGTGGCACCGCGCGCGCGCGCATGTTCTGCAGTTTCCAACACCAGAAACGCTGCCATGCCGCCAAGGATCAGCCCGCCCGCATCGCCACGCGCGGAAATCGGCGCGTAATCGCCCTGCCACAACACGCCACCCGGCGCATAGAGCAGCACCATATCCCAGCGCTGAGACGCAAAAGCGCCGCCCACCAAGGCAATTTCGCCGCGCCCTTCCGCCAGGCGCGCAGCGGCGATGCGGATGGCGTCAGCCGCCGCTTCTTCTTCCCCCATCAGCGTGCGCGACGACCCCGTCACGCCATGCACGATCGAGATATTGCCGGCGAGCAGATTGGAAAGCTGCGCCAAAAACAGCGTGGGCCGCAATTCAGTGGCGAGCTTTTCATTCAACAGCGCGCCTGATGCTTCCGGTGCAGCGCTGGTCAGCGCCGCCGTCACCGCCTCATCCACCGCGACGTCACGCTCTCCACCACCAGCGGCAACAACCAAATGCATATCGGAAACAAGGCCGCGCGCCCCGGCATGGTCAATGGCAAGCCCGGCGGCATAGGTGCCAAGCCGCTGCCAGGGTTCCATTTGGCGCTGATCACCCTTTTTCGGGATTTGCGCATCAAGGCTGAGGGCGGGCAGCGGGTGCACTGGAAAGGGCGCGAAGCTTGCTGAATCCACCACCGGTTTGGCGCCATTGTTCAGCGCTGCCCAATGCGCGTCAGGTCCTTCACCCAAGGATGATACCAGCCCAATCCCGGTAATGACGACATCGCGCCTTGTCATAGCAGCCCCAATTCCCGGCCCCGCCCGCGCATGGCTTCTGCCAATTCCGGCGCGGGGTAATCCATGATGCGGAAGGTCAGCTCTGCATCGGTGATCCGCTTGCCATCGGCTTCGATCCGCGTTTCGGTCACCGCAAAACCTGATCCATCATGCAGGCGCTTAGCATGCACGCGCACTGCCGTGCCGGGGCCGATGAAGCTGCGGAACTTCGCTTCCTTCACCGCCATCAGAAAGGGCATGCGCGCAAAGCCCATCAAATCAAGCAACAGCCAACCGGAAGCCTGCGCCATGGTTTCCACCAATAGCACGCCAGGCATTAGCGGATGGCCGGGGAAATGCCCTTCAAACACCGGGGAAGCATCCGGGATCCGGCTTTCCACAATGATGGTATCGCCTTCGCGCGATGCCACCCGATCTATCATCTGGAAATATTCCAGGCGCATCGCGTCAGGGATCCGTGGTTTCGGTGGCGCGCGGCTTGGTGATGCGGTCAGCCGGCCTTGGCCGCAACCAGCTCATCCACACGCTCGGCCAGGTTCTTCATGACGAAGTATTTTTCCGCCGGCGCGCTGCCCGCATTCACTTCCTGAGTCCAGGCTTCCACCGGCACCTTGATGCCGAAGGCCTTGTCTATGGCGAAGACGATATCCAGGAAGTCCAAGCTATCAATGCCCAGATCATTGATCACATGGCTGTCGGGCAGGATCTTATCCCGCGGGACTTCGCTGTTTTCAGCAATGATATCGGCGATACGGTCGAAGGACGAGGCCATGTGAGGCCCTCCATGCAGAATCAGGAGTGAAGGATAGAAGGGCTCTTTGGCCCGAAAGGGGGCCAAAGGCAAGCGAACCTTATGGCGAGGGGGCCGGCACCCCCCCCGATCAATGCGCGTGGCCGCGGGCGCCAGCGGATTCAACGCTGAGGGTCACTTGTACCTCCCCGGCGCGTTCAAAGCGCAGTGTCAGCGGCACGGTGGCCCCCTGGCGGAGTGGCTCGGTCAGGCCAATCAGCATGATATGCAGCCCGCCGGGGCGGAGATGCACCGTCTGGCCCGGCGGGATCGGGATATCCGCGACGGGGCGCATGCGCATGACATCGCCTTCACGGATATGGGTATGGAGTTCCACCACGCGGGCGGCGGGGCTGGCGGCGGAAACCAACCTATCCGGCGTGGCGCCATTATTCCGCAGCGTCATGAAGCCTGCGCCATTGGCATTAGCGCCGGCGGCGCGGGTCCAGGGATGGCCGATGGCGAGATCACCGACGGTGACATCATGATGGGCGAAGGCCGTGGCAGGGAGGGTCAGGATCAGGGCGCCGAGCGCACGGCGGGTCAGGGAGGACATAGGGTTTCTCCTTCTTTCCAGGGGCTTCAGCCGCGCGGCGCGGGGGCAATGCCGCCCAGCCTTTGCAGCGTGATGGGGGGCGGGGCCAGGCCCAGCCGGGCTTCGATATGGCCGATCAGGCGCATAATGCCGGCGGCTTCACGGGTGCCCTGGGCGGGGTCCCCGGTTTCGCAGGCATCCCCGGCGCGGGAGAGTGCGGCCGCCAGCGCCGCTTTTTCAGGCGCGGGGAGTTGCGCCATGATGGCCTCAGCCGCCGCGCGAGTTGGGTGCAGGGCGCCCAGGCAAATCGTGGTCATTTCCGCATTGATTGCTTCCATATCGCAGGCGCGCGCCAAGGGGGGTGCCGCCAGGATCAGGGCAGCGAGTGGCAGGGTTTTCAGCATGGGGTGCATTCTCAGTGGCCTCCGGCAGTGCGGGGTGGGGTCAGGCGGAGTGAGGGTGCGGGGTAGCGGTAATCGGTGGTCCGCCGCCCGGCTTCGGGGATTTCTACCCAAGCGGCGGTGCCGCCGCCATCGCAATGCTGCACGGTTGGCAGCCAGATGGTTTCATCCGGGCGGTTCGGCGTGCGGAACATGATGACGAATTCATCGTAATGCTCATTGGGAAGGAGGCCGCCTTCCCAGATGATCTGTGTGATCGCTTCCGTGATCATGCCGCCATGGCCATCGGAAATGGGGGGGGCGAGTGGTTGGCGGGTGATGGCGATGCGCCAGCCAGCTTTCGGCATGGGCCGCGCGGTGGTGGTGCCTTCCGGCAGTGTCACGGTCACGCGGATGGTGGCTTGCTGGCCGCAGCCATGCGGCACGCGAAAAGCCGCGCGCAGCGTGCCATTGGCCTGGGCCTGGGGTGGGTCGATGGTGACATGGGCTGCCGCCGGTGTGGCAAGCAGCAGCGCGCAAATTGCGGCGAGACGCCGCGCATGATGGGTGTGGAACACGTAATTTCTCCTGAGGTCGAATGACGGGACGGCTGGTGGCCGCCCGCATTCGGGCGGCCTCAGGAGAAGGTTGGGGGACCTGTCGGTTCGTAAGGCGGTGCGCGCGCCGCCGGGCGCCAGCCGGTATCACCAGCGGCGAACCACATGATGGCGCTGCCGGGTTCCGCCGGGGTGGAAAGCATGGGCGGGGCGGGGAGATCCGCCTGCGGCAGGGCATGGCAGGCAAGGCAGAAGCCCTGATGCGCTTCTGGGGCGGGCAATTCCTCCCCGTTTGTGCCCAGATGCACGGTGCGATCCCCATCCGGGGAGCAAATCACCGTCGCCATCCCCGCATTTGCCACATGGGCAAGGCAAAGCGCCGGCGCGAGGACGGTCTGCACAAGCAGCAGAGCCGAGATCAGGCGCGCTAGGAAGGTGGCGGGGTGTTTCACGGGAAACGGCTTAATCCGGCGGGCGGGGGATGCCAAGGCCTTGAATCTAGCTTGTCGGTAGCGAGGATTCGCTTATTGCCACGCAGCCCGCGATTTCGGTTCCTCAGTACGATCACATAAACCGTAATGCTTGTCCGGAGGGGCTGTAACGCGGGTGACTGCGCCATTTGTGTTGGGGACGGAAGACTCGTGCTTACTGAGCCCAGTACACCGATCTCTAATCGATCCGACGCTCGGTATCTGATTTTCTTGGGCTGGCCGCGCGACGGCGAGTCAACATCGCAGCAGCCTAAAAAATGAGAAAACTGGCGTTGAGTGTGCGCTGGCGGATAACGGGGACTAAGACTCTCGCGTACGCAAATGGGAAAAGAGAATCAATCAGATCACGCCGGTGAATAGATTGCGCACTGGGACATACGCAGCGTTTGTTTCCAAAGCGTAGCGGCGCTTACGAGCGATTACGTCAGAAAGCCTGAGTTTACCCTCAAGGATGTGAAAAAGGTCAAGGGAATCCATGCAGATGATACTAGTTCGCTTTCCGCGCGCGAACGCTTCCAAACCATCTGGAGAGAAGGTGCCATAGCTAACAAACAATCCGAGTGCTCCTGTAGCCTTACCATCGACCTTGCCTGCGAAGGCTAACAAATCGGCTTGCCCTACAGGGTGATCCTGCCATTTCGCTTCAAGAAGATAGACTTCCTGCCCCAGCTGAAAGCTTCCGTCGATTTGTTCTCCGACCAGCCGGAACGATCGTCTTGGTAGGAGGCCATTTAACTCGAATAGGGAAGATAAGAAGGTCTCGAACGCAAAGCCCCTTTGTTGTGCCTTCATGTTAGATAGGCGCAACAGTTCTTCCTGTAGCAACTTCAGTTTTGACACATCTATGCCTGCAAAAACTGCGTTACTAGCCTGCGCCCCATCTCTTGGCAGGCTATCCAGAAGGGCTGCATCGTGTAGTGCAGGTATTCGGAAACCGACTTTTAGGAGAATTCCATTTAGGGCCGCAACATCCTCTCTAGTAAGCGGTTTATCTTTGCTTAGACGATATGTATGACTTCGCTCAACGATCTTTTCAATTAAGGGAGAAAACTTACCTGTCCCACCATCAAGAACTCCCTCAAGAAGATATCGAAGGGCCGTAAGCTTGCTCCCTTCTCTCCAAAAACGTTGCAGGCCTAGTTCTGTCATAATACCAAAAAACGACAGACGCTGATCGGCAAGGGGCGGCCGCGTCTTGGGAAGAAATTCGCAGAGGTGTGAAGCCAATTCATCAAGCGCAAGTTGCCTTTGTAATGACATTTTGGGTTAGTCCCCCTTAATCGACATCAATGCGTCTATAGCAAGAAGGCAAGCGCAGTAGGATCGGTGCTGCGGCGCCCCTGTTTTCAGTTTTTCACGGTCGCCGCTGAGATGCTAAAGCGCTTCTCAAATGCCCTGGCGAAACGTGCCACGCGCTTGTGGATGGCGCGAATGCGGTTGGGCGGCATGCGATCAAAGTTGACAACCTCCAGCGCCACATCGCCGCGCTTCCAGGCCACCGCCTCGCGCAGCCCTTCCAGCAAACCTTCACCGAAACTCGGCTCCTTGCTTTTACCGACCATCAGCCACCCCCTCACGCCGCCACCCTTGCCACCAAATCGTAATCCACCTCCGGCGTATAGACCGAAGCCTCCTTCCCAAGCCGGGACGAAAACAGCGTGAAATGCTCCACCTCCACCGGTGTCGCGCGGAACAGATTATAGGCCTGCACAAAAGCCATCAGTTTTTCCGGCGCGGCGCGTTCGGTGCGCGCCAGCGTCACATGGGGCGAAAAGCGCTTGCGCTCCGGCGGCAGCCCCACACGCTGCAAAGCGGTTTCCACCTTGGTCTGCAAATGGGTCAGCGCGTCCTTGCGCTCCGCGCCCACCCAAAGCGATTGGATGCGCCCGGCTTTCTCGAATGTGCCAACGCCGGCAAGCTGCAAGGTGAAGGGCCGCGCGCGGATCGCCATCAGCGCGTCATCCACTTCTTGCGCGCGCCAGGGCTCAATCTCCCCGATGAAGCGCAACGTCAGGTGGTAATTGTCAGGCGGCACCCAGCGCGCGCCGGGAATGCCGCCAACCAGGCCCGCGATTTCCGCCCGCAGCGTGGCCGGCAAGGCAAGGGCGACGAAAAGACGCAGCATGGCGAGGGCCCTTCTGGTGCGATTCGCTCCCGAATCTAGAGTATCCTTGACAGTCAAGCCACCCTTGCTTGCCAGTTACACGCTTTTTTGAGTAGCCCATTTGCAAGGAATGATGAGCTTTCGCATAGCGGCGCTGATGCCGGCGATGCCTGGCAGGGAACTTTGGATAAAGACGCGCTGGACCAGGTCATGATCACCATGGATGGACGCGCTGATTTGCGCATCAACAGCCTGCCTCTACGCCTCAAAATCTGCTTCGGGCGGGCGGCGCTGCGGCGCTTGAGAAACCGTCGCGTGGTGGCTCTGGCCCAGGTCAGGGCCGCGGCTTGATCCTTGAATCCGAATGCGACGGGCGCGGTTTTTCGGAGCCGGTCAACATGCCCAGGCGCCTGATGGTGCGATTCATGCTAACCTTTCCCTACCCAAAACTGCCCCCGCGCACCACTAGCCCTATATTTGATGGGCCGATTCACGCCGCTGTTGGGAATCGACAGCAGCGACCGGACCACTAGCAGAAATGGCCCGCAGGTCGCGGAACAGCATCAAATGGTGCTGGTCTTGGTATTCTCGGACAGAAGCTCCATGATACGTAGCAAAAGATCCTCCTGTATTTGCAGGAATTCCTCCTCATTCCTTACAGCCACGTGGGCGAAAAAATGAATGGCGCCGGCATCATGTTCCAGCGCGGTCAAGCGAACATGCGGCAGCCCGCCTGATTTTTCGATTGCTTGGTGTTCTTCCAGTAATTTCCTCAGGGTCGCCAGCAAGGCTATTGTCTGCGATACATTTGCCCCGGTAGGCAGATTTACGCGATGTTCAAAGGGAAAATTTCTACGTGCCGAAAGATTATTTACATATGCACGGGCGATATCGGCATTGGGCACAGTTGTAAGCGTGCCATCTGTTGCGCGAATACGTGTGGAACGTGGACCGATCGATTCGACAACGCCATTAAGGTCATTGAAGCGGATGGCATCTTTCACACGAAAGGGTCGGTCAGCAAAAATGGCCACGCCACCAAGGAGATTTTCAACAGTCGACTGAGAGGCCAGAGCAAGGGCCAAACTGCCAACACCGAGGCCCGCGACAACGCCAAGAACCGGCAGGCCCAGATCATTGGCACCATAGACCAATATTGTTGCTCCACTGATAAAGCCTGAAATGCGCGCCAGCAACCGCAATAGATGCGCGTCATAGCCGTCATCCGGGATACGCGGGGAAGCAATAATAGATTCGGCCAAAAGACGGCAAGTCAGCGTTGTGACCCAGGCAGCGGCAACATAAAGAAGCAGTGTTGTCGCAAGGGATTCAATGTCGGAAAGGAGCCCAGTAAGATTAATCTGGCGATCAATTACATAATGCGACAGGCTGATCGAAAGTGCCAGTACCGCTGGCACAGTTAGCCAGCGCATGATCCGGGGGATTTGCGCAGGGCCACGCGTTAGGCGCCGAATTCTGCGAATCCAGATGAAAACCAGGAAAAGCGCCAGAGCAAACACCGTCATTGAGCAGAGAATTTTCCACGTGGCCGCTTCCAGAATGGGTCTACGGAGCCATTGAGGCAGGCTATCAATCATGCGCTGCGGGATAAGCGGGCCAGCGATTTCAATCTGTGCCCGCCGCCAATGTGTCAGTATGGCAGGTCTCAAGGGCGGGTGATCAATGATCGCAAGATAGTATTAGCTCAAGCGCGCGACAGTCGCTGCAGAAAAGCGAAAATCGGGCGGCGCATCACCCTGACTTACCCGCTTAATACGAAGCTCCGTGCCGGGAATGGTCCAACGGCTGGGGATCGGTGTGCTTGCCTGCTCCGGAGCGCCGGGAGTGGTTTCTGCCGCAATATCGGGTAACCGCAAAAAAATATCCGCGAGCTCAATCAATGATCGCGCTCCCACCTTTGTTTGTGTCGCAGGTGGTACATTGCTCATGTCGAGCAATTGATCGGCGGCGCGCCGCACCGCGATGATCAGGGCGCGCTGGGTACGGTCGCTAGGGTTAGAGCGGTAGGCCTCATACAGTGTGGCGATACGCTGCTTTTCTTGGTGGAAGGATCGCATGGTTGCATAAGGGCTCGACGTATCGAGGGCGGGGAGCAGGCCGGCCGAAGTTCCAAAGGGCAGCAGAACAAAAATCAACAAGAAAAATCCGGTAATGACACGTTGGGTCATGAGCAACTTGCCTTTCAGCACATGCGTCGAGTAGATAATCTGTGCCGGTTTTGGATCAATCCCGACTGCCTATTCGTCCAGTGATTCCGGCAAATACCCGGTGCGCAGCACGTGCGGCCAGGCGTGATTGGCGCCCACCGCTTCGGCCCGCTGGGCCGCAGCTTCCCAGTCATAGACAATGGAAACCAGCTCGGCCATCGGCTTCACCCCTTCCGCCACATGAATAATGGCGTAGCGTGCATGGGGTGATCGTGCCTCGGCACGGTGCGGATGATCGCCGCGCGTCACGCGAAAGCCGGGCAGGCCAAGGCTGCCGGGATTGACCACCAAGGGGCCATCGCCCGGCATATGGATGATGCTCGATTGATGGCTGTGGCCGCACAGCACCACGCGCGCGGCCATGCCATCCTCGCCCAGTCTTTCGCGAATGGCGGAAAGCGGCGATGGCACCAGAATGCCATGGCGGGGGTCTTCCAATAGGTTCCGCACATCGGATGATGGCGTGCCATGGCAGGCAAGCACGCCGGGCGCGGGCGTCAGACGTTCTGGCAATTCATAGAGCCAGGCGCGCTGATCGGCGGTGGTTTCCTGAAAGGCAAAGCCATCCTGGCCCTTCAGCCCCTCGGCCACGCGATCTGTCAGCCAACGATCATGATTGCCGCGGATGGTGGGAATATTCCGCTCCATCAGCAACCGCGTCGTCTCCCCAGGCCAGCACATGCCGGAAGCGCAATCGCCAAGGCAGATAATGTCTTCAATGCCGCGCCGTGCGATGTCATCCAAAGCCGCTTCAAGCGCGGCCAGATTGCCATGGATATCGGAAATCACCGCAAGGCGCATGGTCTGGTTTCCTGTTTGGGGAAACCATCATGCCATGAAGGGCCGTCAAGGTGAAAGGTTACGACGCGCTTCGGTTCAAATGCCCCAGCCCCTTCACCCCGTGGCGTCACCGCGCAGCCAAGCCAAGGCCGCTGGCCTTTCGTCCCAATGGAAGCGCCGCGCCGCCGGCGGCAGCGCAAAATCAATCAGCTTCGCGACGATGCTGGCGACATCGCTATCGGTCACAAAGGCCACGCGATCGATCCGCCCGGCATGGATGCGGATAAAATCCTTATGGGCCAGCATGGTTGCCAAACCGTCCCAGCCGGGCAGGGCGCGGGTATCAATCATCAGCCCCTTCAGCCGGCCAGCCTTTTCCAGATAGGGATCAAGCAGTCCGGAGAGCTCTGCCAGTTCAGCCTGGCTCAGCGGCGCCACGGGTTCAATCACGAGGTCACCTGCCTCGCGGTCCAGTTGCATCTGCATGGGTCACACCTTCCCAAAAACGGATTGAGCGCTTGCGGGCATGGGCTTTCGGCACATGCGGCGGCGCCAGTGCATTTATGGCGCCGGGGGCTTGAAATCCGATTTCGTGCTTCGCGGCGCTGACTCAGATCAAATAAGCGCCTGATGAGCAAAAATGGCCGCTGGCCTAGCCCACCAGCCGCCTGACCGTCGCCACCAATTCCGGCGCATCCCAGGCCGCTTCGCCTTCCAGCCGCGCCACTTCCCGCCCCGCCCGGTCAATAATCACCGTGGTCGGCAGACCGCGCGCCCCCAAGGCCCGCGCCGCCGCGCCGCGTGGGTCTAGCCATATGGCGAGTTCCTTCAAGCCAAGCCGCTGATAGAACGGCTCCACCTGCGCTCGCCCGCCACGATCGGAAGACAGCGCCAGCACGGTAATGCGTTCCGCCCGCAGCATGGCTTGCAGCCGGTCCAGCGCCGGCATTTCCGCTACACAGGGCGGGCACCAGGTGGCCCAGAGATTGATGACCAGCCCCTGCCCGGCAAAGGCCGCCAGCCCCGTCTCCTTGCCATCCGCATCGGTGAAGGTAATCGCCGCCGCCGGCGCTGGGCTGGCAGCTTCGCGCAATTTCTCCAGCCCCTTCGCTGCCCACCCTTGCCGCGACAGACCGGGCGCGAGTAGGGTCACGCCAATCAAGGCCGGGGCGCAGAACATCGCGGAACGGCGGTTCAAAACAGGCACGAAAGACACTCCCTTCGCATGAGCAGCAGCAGCGCGAACCAGCAATGGGGCGGACGTTTCGCCGAAGGCCCCTCGGCCATCATGGCCGCCATCAATGCCTCGATCGGGTTTGATCGCAAGATGTGGCGCCAGGATATCCAAGGCAGCCTAGCCCATGCCGCCATGCTCAAGCATGTAGGGATCATCAGCGCAGAAGACGAGGCCGCGATCAGGGACGGTCTTGGAAAAATCGCGGCGCGCATCGAAGCCGGCGATTTCCCCTTTGATGACGCGCTTGAAGATATTCACATGAATATCGAAGCGCGGCTGACTGAAACAATTGGGGAGGCCGGCAAGCGGCTGCACACGGGGCGTTCCCGCAATGACCAGGTGGCGCTTGATGTGCGCCTTTGGGTGCGTGATGCGATTGATGGGCTTTCTGGCCAGATCAAGGATGTGATGCGCGCCTTGCTCGCGCGTGCGGAAGAACATGCCGGCAGCGTCATGCCTGGCTTCACCCATTTGCAGCCGGCACAGCCCGTGACCTTCGGCCATCACATGCTGGCCTATGTTGAAATGCTTTCGCGTGATCTCTCACGCCTTGCGGATTGCCGGGCGCGGTTGAATGAAAGCCCGCTGGGTGCGGCGGCGCTGGCGGGCACGGGCTTCGCGATTGACCGGCACATGACCGCCAAGGCTTTGGGTTTTGATCGGCCCATGCGGAATAGCCTGGATGCCGTGGCGTCGCGCGATTTCGCAGCCGAATTCCTGTTCTGCTGCGCCATGTGCAACACGCATTTGTCCCGCCTCGCGGAAGAAATCGTGATCTGGACCAATCCCTATTTCGGCTTTGTGAAGCTATCCGATGCCTTTACCACCGGCAGTTCCATCATGCCGCAAAAGCGCAACCCTGATGCGGCGGAATTGGTGCGTGGCAAGACGGGCCGCGTGATCGGCGCGCTAATGGGGCTGATGACGGTGATGAAGGGCCTGGCGCTCACCTATTTCAAGGATATGCAGGAAGACAAGGAAGGCATTTTTGATGCCGCCGAAAACCTGACTCTGACGCTGGCCGCCACCTCCGGCATGGTGCGGGATATGAAGCCGCAAACCGAACGCCTGGCCGCCGCCGCCGGGGCAGGGTTTTCCACCGCGACCGATCTGGCGGATTGGCTGGTGCGCAACCTGAAAATGCCTTTCCGCGACGCGCATCACGTCACCGGCACCTTGGTCGCCAAGGCAGAAGCACGCGGCGTTGATCTTTCCGGCCTGACCTTGGCTGAGATGCAGGCGGTGGAACCGCGCATCACCCAGGGTGTGTTTGATGTGCTGACGGTCGAAGCCTCGGTCCGGTCACGCACTTCCTATGGCGGGACGGCACCAGCCAATGTCGCCGCCATGGCCGCGGAATGGAAGGCGAAACTGGCATGAGGTTTGGCGCGCGGTCCCTGCTGCTAATGCTGGCGGTGGCCTTCCTGGCCTCGGCCTGTGGCCGGATGGGGCCGATCCGCCCGCCCGGCCCCGCCGAGGAAGTCACCCACCCTCGGCAATACCCAAATCGCTGATCAGGCGCTTTCCCGCTTGCGATAATCCGCGCGCATCACGACAATAGGGGGATGGCCTCCCCTGCTCCTGCCCTTGATCCGGGCAATGATCCTTCCTTCGCTGAATTGCTGGCACAACGCCCGCATCTGACGCGCCACGCCCATGATGGGCTGGTGATGGAAGATGTGCCGCTTAAGCGCATTGCCGAAGTGGTGGGCACGCCAACATGGGTCTATTCCGCCGGCACCTTGCGCCGCCGTGCGCGGGCGCTGCGCGCTGCCCTGGCTGATGCCGGGCTGACCGCGAGCGTGCATTTCGCCACCAAGGCCAATGCCAATCTGACAGTGCAATCGCTGCTGGGCCGCGAAGGGCTTGGCGCTGATGTGGTGAGTGAAGGCGAATTGCGTGGCGCACGTGCCGCCGGCATTCCCGCCAGCGCGATTGTCTTTTCCGGTGTTGGCAAATCCGAACGCGAAATTCGCCTGGCGCTCGCTGAAGGCATCATGCAGATCAATGCCGAAAGCATTGAGGAAATTGATATGATTTCCGCAATCGCCGCCGGTATGGGGTGCATCGCGCCGGTTGCCATTCGCGTCAATCCGGATGTGGATGCGAAGACCCACGCCAAGATCACCACTGGCCGCAGCGAAAACAAATTTGGCGTCGCTTATGATGATGCCCTGGCGCTTTACGCGCGCATGGCCGCGCTGCCCGGCATTCGCCCGATTGGGATTGCGACGCATATCGGCAGCCAGATCACGGTCGGCATGGGTGCCTATCGCGCCGCCTATGCGCGCCTGGCGGAATTGGTGCGCGCCATTCGCGCGCAGGGCTTGCCGATTGAACGGGTGGATTGCGGCGGCGGGCTTGGCATTGCCTATCGCGATGAAATCGCGCCCGCGCCTGCCGCGCTTGCCGGGGCGATCAAGGCGGAACTCGGCGCGCTTGGGCTGCCGGTAATGCTGGAACCGGGGCGCTGGATTGCCGGGCCGGCGGGTGTGCTGCTGTCACGCGTGATCCTGCAAAAGCAGGGCGCGGCGCGGCGCTTTGTGGTGCTGGATGCGGCAATGAATGATCTGCTGCGCCCGGCCATGTATGAAAGCTGGCATGGCATTCTGCCGGTCTCGCCCGCCGCGTTGGTGGCGCCGCTTGCGCCGGCGGATGTGGTTGGCCCCGTCTGCGAAAGCAGTGATTGCTTCACGCGCGACCGCGCTTTGCCGGATTTGCCGCCCGGCGCCTTGGTCGCGCTGCTTGATGCGGGGGCTTATGGCGCCACCATGTCTTCCACCTACAACGCGCGGCCCTTGGCGGCCGAGGTGATGGTGGATGGCGCACGCTTTGCCGTGGTGCGGGACCGCCAATCCTATGAGGCGTTGCACGCCGGCCAACGCCTGCCGGAGTGGCTGATGGAATGAGCCAAGCGCCGGGGAAAGCGCCGCCTGAAAGCCAGGGGCTTGGCGCCCTGGGCTTGAAGCTTGGCCTGTCTCGGCTGGCGCTGTGGTGGGAAGGGGCCTGGCGGGCGCTTTGGCCGCCGCTCGGCATATTGGGCGCCTTTCTGGCGCTGGCGTTTACCGGCTTGCTGCCCTCACTGCCGCCGGTGCTGCATCTGCTGATCCTGATCGGCTTTGCGGCGGCCCTTGGTTACCTTGGCTATCGCGCCGCGCTTGGGCTGAGTAAACCAGCAGCGGATGCCGCGGCACGGCGGTTGGAACGTGATTCTGGCTTGGCGCATCGCCCGCTTGCGGTGCTGGCGGATCGCCCCGCCGGGGATGACCCCATGGCGCAGGCGCTGTGGCAGGCGCATCGGGACCGCGCGGTGGCGCAGCTTGGGCAGCTAAGCGTGTCGCGCCCTTCCCCCAGGCTTGCGGCGCGTGATCCTCGCGCATTGCGCGCAGCCGTGCTGGTCGCTTTGGTGGCGAGCCTTGGCATGGCAGGGCGGGAGGCGCCGGAACGGCTGCTCGCTGCCCTTGTGCCCCCCTTCGCGGAACCGGCTTCGGCGCCAGCCGCCTTGGCCGCGCGGTTTGAAGCCTGGGTGACGCCGCCCGCTTATACCGGCGCGCCGCCGCAATTCCTGAATGCGGCGGGCGGCGCGGTGGCGGTGCCGTCGGGTAGCCGGTTGCATATGGTGTTCTCCGGCAGCGCCAATCCGCCGGAATTGCGCCTGGGCAGCGCGGCCCATGCTTTTGCGCGCATGGATGCGCAAAGCCACGCGCTGGAACTGCCGCTGACTGAGGGTGGCGCTTTGGTGCTGAAGCGCGATGGGCGCGATGTGGCGCAATGGGCGCTAACGATTACCCCCGATGCACCGCCGGTGGTTGCCTGGGATCCCTCCCCCGCACGTGCGGGCCGCGGGCTTGGTCTCCGCCTGCCCTGGAAGGCAGAAGATGATTGGGGGCTGGTCGCGTTGCGAGTTGAATTGCGGCTGAAGCAAAGGCCATCTGCCCCGCCAGTGACGCAGGATATGCCCTTGCCCGGCGGTGCGCCGCGCCAGGCGCAGGGGTCGGCGCAGCATGATTTCTCGGCCCATCCTTGGGCTGGGCTTGAAGTGGAAGCACGGCTTTTCGCGCGCGATGGCGCGGAACAAGAAGGCAAATCCGAAGGCGCGTTTCTGGTACTGCCGGAACGGCGCTTTTCCCATCCTGTCGCGCAGCAATTGATCGCACTTCGGCGCGCGCTGTCTCTTGACCCCGGCGCACGAGAACCGGCGCGACGCGAATTGGACCGCATCACCAATGCGCCCGAAGCCTTCGAACATGATACGGGCATGTACCTGACGCTGCGTTCTGCCCGGCATCGGCTGCTGCGCGACCGGCGCGATGAAGCCGTGCCGGAAGTACAGCAGATTTTGTGGGATGTGGCGGTGGCCTTGGAAGAAGGCCGCACGGACCGCACAGCGCGCGCGCTGAACCAGGCGCGTGAAGCCCTGCGTGAGGCTTTGGAAGAAGCCCGGCGCGACAACCCGGAACGCAGCCCTGAACAGCGCGCCGAATTGCAGCGCCGCATTCAGGAATTGCGCGAAGCCATCCGCCGGCATCTGGAAGCGCTGGCGGAGCGTATGCAGCGCGAAAACAATGAAGCGCTGTCCTATGACCCACAGCAGCGCGTGTTCGATCGCCGCGAATTGGAACGCCGCACCCGCCGCCTGGAAGACGCCGCGCGCGATGGCCGGCAGGAAGACGCCGAGCGCGAAATGGCCGAGCTTGAGGAAATGCTGCAAGCCCTGGAAGAAGGCCGCACCAGCCGGGCGGAGGATCGCCAGCGTCAGCAACGCCAACGCGGCCAACAGCAAATGGGCGCGCTTCAGGATATGGTGCGGCGAGAAGCCGAAATGCTGGACCGCGCGCATCGGCGCAGTGGTGAGCAGGACATCAACCGCACCGATTCGCGCCGCCCCCCACCACCCCGCCCGCAAACCCCCGAAGCGCGCGAAGAAGCGGCACGTGATGCGCGTACGCAACGCGCGCTGCGCCGCGCGCTTGGTGAATTGATGCAGCAAGTGGGCGAATTGACCGGCGATGTGCCGGCGCCGCTGGCCGAGGCGGATCGCGCCATGCGCGACGCGGCCGAGGCTTTGGCCGAGGGCCGAGACCCGCGCGGCGCGCAGCAACAGGCGATCCGTGCTTTGACCGAAGGCGGGCGGCAAATGTCGCAGCGGATGCAGCGCCAATTCGGCCCGCCGCAACCCGGCGAAGGTGAGGGCGAGGGTGAGGGCCAGGAAATGGCTGGCGACCAGCAGGGTAGTGAGGGTCAGGAAAACCAGCTTGGCGAAGGCCGCGATCCGCTAGGGCGTGACCGGCGCGAAACCGGCGGGTCAGCGCAGGATAATGCCGGCGATACGCTGGTGCCGGGGGAAGCGGAACGCCTGCGGTCACATCAATTGCAGCAGGAACTCCGCCGTCGCGGCGCAGAACGCGAACGCGCGCCGGTGGAGTTGGACTATATTGATCGGCTGCTTAGGCGGTTTTGAATAAATTGTCCAAATCTTCTCCAATCACTTCCGAAACGAGTGA
Organism: Roseomonas sp.; assembly: GCA_020249505.1. Lineage (GTDB taxonomy): Bacteria > Pseudomonadota > Alphaproteobacteria > Acetobacterales > Acetobacteraceae > Neoroseomonas. The sequence continues at coordinate 84,391 of JADCFN010000003.1, forward strand.
CGCTGCTTGGCTAAACGAACGGGTTCGACAAATCATCAGATGGTCTGGATTGTAGAAACATCCATCTCAGCATCGCTTAAGAATTTTTATGCCCTTCACGGTTTGGTTACCCTGAAATATTGATTGGCTTCAACCGCCTCAATCTTTCAATCTTCCTTCAGACAGGGCGGGTTCGACCATTCTAGCGGTCGTCAGCCAACTCACAATGAAATTATACAAGGAGCAAGATGTCACATGGCCGCCTTCGTGGAGGATTCTATGTAATCTAGGCAGATTATAGTAAGGTATTGAAGGCGCCAGATGATGCTCGGCATGATAATTCATGTTCGCGTAGAGAAAGCCAATGAGGTTTGGTAGTATGACGGTCCTACTATGCGCAAGCGGGCCATCCGATTTGAAGGCGTCTAGATTGTGGTGTTGGGCCTTTGCCAAAACTTTGTTGAGTAAGGTCCCCGAGAAAGGGCTTAGAAAGACGATCGCGGTTATAAGCAAACTGTCCGACAAAGCATAAACCGAAAGCAAAAATAGCGCGTTTATGAGGAGAATTGATCTTGCGCTAGAAACGATGCTTTTATCCTGAATTTTTGTTAGGTTCGGGAAATAGCCGACGGCATTGAGAGCTGCGTATAAAACTCTTCGCTTCATGAGCCTGAAATCGATTGATGCATACGCCACCAGGTTAATCCACGACCAGGATTGTTCAGAATGGGCTTCAAAGTCGTCCTGGGCAAAGGTATTCTTGTGATGGTACAAATGCGATCTTTCGAAAAAGGCGCCGTTGCTCCAGGTAACCGCGGAGCAAAACACAAAAAGCCAAGCATTCAGCTTTTTGTTCGAGAACACCTTCTTGTGGAAGGCTTCGTGGCCCAGGCCCGCGTAACCCCAAAAGGATAGTTGGAGAGCGAATAAATACCAAACAATTATTGATAAGACGAGATGAGTGGGAAAACTAGCGATGATGGCGGCCAAGAAGCCCACAAAAAGGGAAAGCCTGACCAGTAGATCAATACCTGCCCTTAAGTCATTGGGACGACTCAGCTCGTGAAATTCCGAACTTCCTATGTATTTGGCAATTGTCATGTGCGCGCCTAACCCTGATATCCGATAAGCTCAAAAGCACATAAAGAACCAAGAACATGAAAGATCTTTCGGCCAGTTTCGGCAGCGAGGAACGTTGTGACGTCTCCATGAATCTTTGACTCATAATCGTGCCAAATGATCACGCCTCGCTTCACAATACCACGCGCATTCAGGGTATCTTGACTTATCGTTTGCATGTCATGGCCGCCATCTATGAACACGAATTCCGACGAACCAAATTCGCGGCGAAAATCCATCTTAGTAGAATCTTTCTTGATTAGGAAGATTCTTTGCCTTTCAGATTCCGATAATTCACCAAGATATTTCTCGCCCTCAATATATTGCTTACTGCGAAGAAAATTGTCGTTGTCTTTATCATTTTGATAGATTTTCTGCTTGTCGAATTGCCATGAATTATTCTCGGCGTCTCTTGGTAAGTCGATCGAAAAAATACTCGCATTTGTAACATTCATTGCCAATAGCGCTGTGGTATATCCCAAGTAAGTTCCGATTTCGACGATTTTCGATGGCCGCACCAATTCCGCCAGGGCAAGAAGTACGATTTGATCAACCAACGTAATGCTCCCAATTTCAACCGGGGGAAACAGCGTCGTATATCGTGAAGATGTGGTTATCATATTACGTTGCTCTAACAGAACTTTGAGCTTTATGGCATTAACGCCATCAATTGTTTCCCTGAAAAATCCTTCAAACATCACTTCTCTCTCCCTGCTTGAACCAGAGGAAGTCTACAAAGCGTTGGAACTGCCCATTGAAGCACATTTTTTCCAGACTAGTTGCCGAATCTCGACCAGCCCGTTCGTGATTCGAAGCTCTCGGTGGAAACGTCTTCGTCATTCAGGTTAATCGCGCGGAACCTCCCTTGGGTAATTTAGATTATCATAAAAAGTGTAGCTCCTCAACACTCACTTGCGAAACTAACACAAAACCTATCGCCGTTCCTGCTGCTCCATGCTAACGATGTTGGCTTTAGCCTGTGTGGTAGAAAATCGACGGATTCTTAAGATGCGCTGACTAAAACTCGAACCCTTTACCGTGACTATGCTTGTGGGCCAGCAGACAGATGAGAAAAATCTGTTCGATCTAACCTGCCACGTACCACCACGCGGAGCGTGAACGTCCACCGGTGCAGTTGGTGTAATAGATCGATTGCATAAGCGCTTCTGAAGCGAGCGTAGGGTTCACTCAAACACCCGCGCCCAATCTTCCCGCATGGACACCACCTGCCAGCCCCGCGCCGGCGCAGCATCCAAGGCGCGCGCCAATCGCCCGATATGGCTTTCGCGGTCATAGGCGAATTCTCGTTCAGCATCATCATGGCGAATGATCATGCCGAAGCGCTGGCCTGATCCTTCCGTGGTGTAGCGCAGCATCTCAAAGTCACCATCCGAATTGCCGAAGGCCGCAATCGGGCGCCGGCCGATATGGCGTGCAATACCAATCGGCTTGCCCGGGCCATCATCAATGAAATCCACGCGCGGTTCGCGCAGCAGGGTCAGGCGCCCGGCATCTTCCGTCACCTTCAGCGCAAAGCTTGAACCGACAACATGCTGCGGCGGAATGCGGTAGGTTTCTTCAGAAAAGGCGCGCACGAATTCAACGCCACCGCCGGAGACAATGAAATTCGTGAAGCCCGAAGCGCGCAGAAAGCGCAACACTTCCAGCATCGGCTGATAGGCCAGCGCGGTAAAAGGGCGGTTCCATCTTGGGTGCCGTGCGGTCTTCAGCCAATCAGTGGCGATTTGCTGGAATGCTTCTGGCGTATTGCCGGCCATGGCAGCGCCCGCCAGCCGCATCAGCCCCTCATTGCCGCCCGCCATGGCGCCATGCAGATCACCCGCAATGGCCGCGCGAAAAACCGCATCCTGCTGCCAGGCGGGGTTTTGCGGCGCCAGGGTGCGAATGCGATCCAGGATGAAGATCAGTTGCGGATAGGCCGGCTGTTCCACCCAAAGCGTGCCGTCATTATCAAACACGGCAATACGCTCGGCGGGCGGGACAAATCCCGCGCTGCCTTCACGCGTGACGGTCGCAACAAAATCCAGCAGTGCCCGCTTGCGCGGACCTTTGCGCCAGGAAGGCAGAGGGTCCGCGCCTTGCGCCTGTGCTGCAACTGGCAGCGCCAAAAACAGCGCTGCCAGGGAGCGTCTTTCGATCACGCCGCTTGGCCTAATTCGCCGAACCGCGCCGCAGCCTTTCCATCGCATCGCCCAGGCTGAAGCTGCCCGGCCGTTGGCGCGGCGGGAAATCCTTGAAGCTTTCAAGGAATCGTCCGACATAGGCCTGCGCTGGCACAAGGGCAAAAATCCGCTCCATGCGCCAATGATCATAGCTGACAGATTCAGTGGCGCGTTCAAACGGGTCGGCACGCAAATTGAACAACATCGGCACACGCAGCGTTGTGAAGCTTCTTTCCCAGACTTTGAAGCCATGATTCTCCTGAATCATGAAATGCAGCTTCCAATCATCGTAGCGTAGCGCGGCCAGATCACCATCATCGGTGAAGTAGAACATCTCCCGCCGCGCGCCGGGGCCAGTGCCGGTCAACAGCGGCAATTGGTTGTAGCCATCCAGATGGACCTTGTAATCGCGCCGGCCAGCCCGGTGACCCGCCAGTAGCTTTTCCTTGATTTGCGGCTCACCCGCGGCAGCCAGCAAGGTCGGCAACCAATCCTGGTGGGAGAAGATATCATTCAACACCTGCCCAGGCTGAATGCGCCCAGGCCAACGGATCATGCTGGGCACGCGGAAGCCACCTTCCCAGGCAGTCGCCTTTTCGCCACGGAAGGGTGTAGCGCCGCCATCAGGCCAGGTCATCACCTCGGCGCCATTATCGGTGCTGTAGATCACGATGGTGTTTTGCGTAATGCCGAGATCATCAAGCTTCTTCAGCAATTGCCCGACATGGCCATCATGTTCCACCATGCCATCAGGATAAACGCCAAGCCCGGTCTTGCCCTTGCTTTCTGCCTTCAACCGCGTCCAGATATGCATGCGCGTGGAATTGAACCAGGTTAAGAAGGGCTTACCCGCACGATGCTGGCGATCAATGAAATCCAGCGACGCGGCCAGGAATTCCTCATCCACCGTTTCCATGCGCTTCATGGTCAGCGGCCCGGTGTTTTCGATCCGCTGCGTGCCATCCGCATTGGCCCAAGTCTTCAACACACCGCGCGGCGCGAAGCGATCACGAAAGCGCGGGTCACGCGGGTAATCGGGATTTTCCGGCTCATCTTCCGCATTCAGGTGATAGAGTGAGCCGAAGAACTCATCAAAGCCATGCATCGTTGGCAGATGCTCATCACGATCGCCCAGATGGTTCTTGCCGAATTGGCCGGTGGCGTAGCCCATGGCTTTCAGCAGCACGGCAATGGTCGGGTCTTCCGGGCGCATGCCTTCCGGCGCGCCGGGCAGGCCCACCTTGGAAAGGCCCGTACGCAAGGGGCTTTGGCCGGTGATGAAGGCGGAACGGCCGGCGGTGCAGGAATTCTCGCCATAGGCATCGGTGAAGATCGCGCCTTCTTTGGCGATGCGGTCAATATTGGGCGTGCGATAGCCCATCATGCCCATGTTGTAGGCCGAGATATTGGACCAGCCGATATCATCGCCGAAAATCACCAGAATATTCGGCTGGCCTTGCGGCGCGGCAGCGGCGGGTGCGCGCGCCGGTTGCGTCTGCGCTTGCGCCATTTGCACGCCACCCAGCGTGCCGGCGGCAAGCCCCGCGGCACCACCCAGCAGCATGTCGCGGCGTGATGGGCGTTGATTGTCTTGGCTCATGTGAGCGTTCCCCTTGATGATTGAGATGATGGGCGGCGGATGCAGCGAAAGCCGATATGGCTCATGCCGGTATCCACCATTTGGGCGTGACGCGCGGCGGGCCGATACCGCCGGCAATAGGATGGCGCGCAAAGGAAGGAACCGCCCTTCACAACCTTGCGCGGAATGCGAATGGCCGGCTGCAAAGGATCGAAAGACCCAGCCATATCTGCGCCGCGCGGATTTTCAGCGACGCAGCAGGGGCTTTCAGGATCGGCGGCGTGCTTCGCGCCCCACCAATCCACTGTCCATTCCCAGACATTCCCGCAAACCTCAAACAAGCCGTAGCCATTGGGCGGGAAGCTTTTGACCGGGCAGGTACCGGTAAAGCCATCGGTTTCGAAATTGCGCCAGGGGAAGGGGCCCTGCCAGGTATTGGCCAGATGCACATCGCCCGGCGCGAATTCATCACCCCAGGCGAATTCAGCGCCATCAAGCCCGCCGCGGGCGGCAAATTCCCATTCCGCTTCGGTCGGCAGTTCCTTACCCGCCCAGGCGGCATAGGCGCTGGCATCTTCAAACGCGACATGCACCACCGGGTGATCATCCCGGCCTGCGATGTCACTGCCCGGCCCTTCCGGGGCGCGCCAATGCGCACCTTTGGTCCAATGCCACCAGTTACGAATATCGCGCGTGTCCACCGGGCCGGCAGTCATGCGGAACACCAGCGCGCCGGGGGCCAGCATATCGGCCGGCGCGCCGGGATAAAGCGCGGGATCAAGCGGGCGTTCCGCGACGGTCTTATGGCCAGTCGCTGCAACAAAACGGGCGAAATCCCGATTGGTCACCGCCGCCTGGTCTATCCAAAAACCCGCCACCGAAACGCTGTGGCAGGGCCTTTCCTCGGGATAATGCCGATCCGAACCCATCAGGAAGGTGCCGCCCGGAATCCAGGCCATGGCTGCCTCTTCACCCGCCTGATCGGGCCTGCTTGGCCCTTCCATCATCGTGAAACCATACCCTTGCAGCGTGAGCGTCTTTGCAGAGACTGCCATCTTTGCGACAAGCGGGGCCAATACCTTTTCGACAATCTAAAATTCTACTGGTGGTATATGATCGAGATTCGAGAGCTTCGGCTGGTCAAGGCCATTGACGAAAACGGCAGCCTGGTGCGGGCCGCGCGGGTGCTTGGCATCGCGCAGCCCGCGCTGACGCGGGCGCTGGCGCGGCTGGAGGCCAGGCTGCGCGGCAAGCTGTTTGAACGCAGCCGCCGCGGCGTGATCGCAACCGATCTGGGCCGCGCCATCATTGCCGAAGGCAGCGCCATTCTGGATAGTCTGGAACGGCTGGACCGGCATTTGGCGGAAGCGCGCGGGACTCAGACCCATGATTTGGATGTGATCGCCGGCGCTTACATGGCCGAGACGATCTGCCTTTCCGCTGCGGCGCTTATGCTATCCGCCTTTCCCAACACGCGGGTCCGGCTGGTTTCCGCCAATTGGACTGAGGTGCCGGCTGCTATCCTGGAACGCGAAGCCCCCATCGGCATCATGGACCTACGCGGCTTCGTCGCCGACCAGGGCCTGACAGTGGAAAAGCTGCGCCCGCAGCCCGCGATTTTCGTCGCCCGAGCGCGCCACCCCTTGGCTGAGCGCGACAGCGTGAGCCTGGCGGAGATCATGTCCTATCCGCTGGCCTTTATTGGCCGCGCACCGCGCGAAGTGCAGGCACCGCATGTCGCCGCGCGTGAAGAGGCACGCCGCCTGGGCCAGCCGCACCCGGCCTTCCCAGCCCTGGTGCATGAAAGCCCAACTGTGACCTTGAAGCTGCTGCCGCAATGCGATGCGGTGGCAGCGGTGAGTGTCACCATGGCGATGGAGGCTCTGCGCCACGGCGATATCGTCGCACTTCCCTGGCAGCGCGCGCCTTGGGCTTCGATCCATCCTGGCATCATCACCCTGCGCAACCGCGCGCTTGGCGCGGCAGAGCAGGGGTTTTTGGACTTGATCCGCGCGGCGGATCAGAAGGCGGCGGAAGAGGCGATTGCCTGGTGCGTGGCGCAGGGTGTGCCGAGTGCGTGTGGGTGATTGGGGGGGGCGGATTCAGGTGCGTGGGTCACGGCGTTTTTTCTGCCTATCGCTCTGAAAAGCAGATTAGTCTTTCCGACTTGCATGAGGGCATAACATTCATGGCGATTCCCGATTATCAGAGCTTGATGCTGCCGATTCTGAAGCTGGCCGCTCACGGTGAGTTTTCGGTTCCGATGGCTGCGGTCGAGATTGCAAACAGCCATGGTCTTTCTGACGCTGAAGCGGAGGAGATGCTGCCAAGCGGAAAGCAGCGCCTGCTGCATAATCGCATTCATTGGGCGAAATTTTATCTGACTAAGGCTGGATTGTTGGAGAGCCCGAAGCGCGGCCGTTTTACCGTGACTGAGATGGGCAAACAGCTTCTCAATAAGCCACCCGCTGTTCTCAATACCAAGTATCTTCTGACACTACCGGCCTTTAAGGAATTTTATGGAAAGTCGGAAGCCGCACAGCCTTCGCATGATGGTAGCGCCATAGAACCGCCAGCCGCGACCCCTGAGGAAATCATAAGCGATGCCGAAAAGGCATTTAACGCTGCGCTACGCGATGATCTACTGAGCCGTATTCTACAGAATTCTCCGCAATTCTTTGAACAGCTCATCGTGGAATTGCTGGTGGCCATGGGCTATGGCGGTTCGCGTCTGAATGCAGCGGAGCAGCTTGGTAAATCAGGCGATGGTGGCGTGGATGGCGTCATCAATGAAGACGCTCTTGGCTTGGATCGCGTTTATGTGCAGGCGAGACGATACGCCCCAGGTTCATCTGTAGGCCGGCCCGAAGTGCAGGCTTTCACAGGTAGCCTTGTTGGTTTGGGTGCGACCAAGGGCGTTTTCGTCACCACGTCATCCTTCTCGGCGCAGGCGTCGGATTTTGCTTCACGTGTGCCGCAACGCATTATCCTCATTGATGGTAAGCGTCTGACGGAACTGATGGTTACCTATAATGTTGGAGTACGCTCAAATCGCGTTGTCGAATTTAAACGCCTCGATGAGGATTTCTTCACAGAAGAGTAAAGCGCGGAGAAAGTCTAGGCGGGGTCCGGGGTAACACTGTTACCCCGGCGGGGGTGAGGGGGCGGCGCCCCCTTCTTTCCCTCAATTATCCAAGAACGACCTTAGCTTCCGGCTGCGGCTTGGGTGTTTCAGCTTGCGCAGCGCCTTGGCTTCAATCTGGCGGATGCGTTCGCGTGTCACGTTAAACTGCTGACCTACTTCTTCCAGCGTGTGGTCCGTATTCATGCCGATGCCAAAGCGCATGCGCAGCACGCGTTCTTCGCGGGGCGTCAGGCTGGCCAGCACGCGCGTCGTTTGTTCGCGCAGGTTGGATTGGATCGCCGCATCAATCGGGATGATCGCGTTCTTGTCTTCGATGAAGTCGCCAAGGTGGCTATCTTCCTCATCCCCGATCGGGGTTTCAAGGCTGATCGGTTCCTTCGCAATCTTCAGGACCTTGCGCACCTTTTCAAGCGGCATGCCGAGCTTTTCGGCCAGTTCCTCCGGCTGAGGTTCACGCCCGATTTCATGCAGCATCTGGCGTGAAGTGCGCACCAGCTTATTGATGGTTTCAATCATATGCACCGGAATGCGGATGGTGCGCGCCTGATCCGCGATGGAACGCGTGATCGCTTGGCGGATCCACCAGGTGGCATATGTGCTGAACTTATAGCCGCGGCGATATTCGAACTTATCCACCGCCTTCATCAGGCCGATATTGCCTTCCTGAATCAGGTCAAGGAACTGCAGGCCGCGATTGGTGTATTTCTTGGCGATGGAGATAACAAGGCGTAGATTCGCCTCAATCATTTCCTTCTTCGCCTGGGTCATGTCGCGTTCGCCGCGCGACACGGTCGCATAGACGCGCTTGAATTCCGCAACCGGCAGGCCGGTTTCATTCGCTACTTCGCTGATGCGCGAACGGATTTGTTCTACTTCCGCGCCGTATTTCGCGACAAAGGGCTTCCAGCCCTTGCCCGGCAGATTGCCAACGCGTTCCAGCCAGGCGGGGTCCATTTCGCTACCGCGCCATTGCGCCAGGAATTCATCGCGCTTGACCTTCTGGCTATCGGCCAGGCGCAACACCTGGCCTTCCATTTGGGTCATGCGGCGGTTCAGCGTTTTCAGCTGATCCACCAGCTCTTCGATGCGGTTATTGTGCAACTGCACCTTTTCAACCAGCGTGATCAGTTCACTGCGCAGCTTTTCGTAATTCTTCTCCCCGCGCGTCGCCAATTCCTCGCCCGAGGTAAAGGCTTCCATGCGCTTGGAACTGAGCTTCGACAGCTTCGCGTAAATCGCTTCAATCTGCTCGAAATTCGCGAGCACTTCCGGCTTCAGTTTTTCTTCAAGGGCAGAGAGTGAAAGCCCAAGGCCTTCCCCTTCCTCACCTTCTTCGAATTCCTCAACGGCAGCCGCGGAAACTGCGGCGTCGGGATTGCCGGCGGATTGGGTTGCTTCCAGGTCAATAATGTCGCGCAGCAGCATGCGGGGCGGTGTCTGGCGCACGGCTTCATGCCAGCGCAAAATCGCCTTGAAGGTCAGCGGGCTTTCGCACAAGCCGCCAATCATCATGTCGCGCCCGGCTTCGATGCGCTTGGCGATGGCGATTTCACCTTCGCGGGACAGCAATTCAACACTGCCCATTTCGCGGAGATACATGCGGACAGGATCATCGGTGCGCCCGACGCTTTCCTCATCCACATTGCCGCCGGCTTCTTCTTCGTCTTCACCATCCGCGCGCGTCACGGGCTTGATCAGCGCGCCTTCGCCTTCTTCGGCTTCCTCGGCTTCAGACACGGTGATGCCGGCTTCGCTCAACATCGCCATGGTGTCTTCGATCATTTCTGAAGACACTTGTTCTGAAGGCAATACGGCGTTGATTTCGTCTACCGTGACATAGCCGCGTTCCTTGCCGCGGGCGATCAGCTTCTTCACCGCCGCTGATTGGATGTCGAGCATCATGCCCTCCACCTGTTCGTCGCGGGCTTCGACCGGTTCCGCCCCTGCCGCCGCTTTAGTCGCCATGCCGTGTCACTCCATCCAACTGCAACAGGCACCCGGCGCCCCGGATGCCCGCGCAACTACCCTCTACTATTATGGCGTTGCCGCCGTATCTTCGGCCATATCGGCCCCATCTTCACCCCGGCGCAAGGCGCCAAGGGCTTCGGTCAGGCGGATCAGCCTTTGCTGCGCCGCCGGGTCATTCGTGGCGGCCAGGCTTTCCTGCGCCGCCTTCTGGTCTTCAAGCAAAGCCGCCTCTCCGCGCAGCCGCAGGAAGAAATGCCAGAAGCCTTCCTCTACCTCCCGCGGGAGCGCATCTGGGCGCGCCGCTTGGGGCAGGGCCTCGGCGCCAAGCGCCCAAGCCGTAGCATCTGCCAGACCTTCAGTTGCGAGGTGGGATAGCAATGCCTGAGAGTCAAGGCGCTGAGAGTCCATAGGCCAAGACAGAATGGCGCTTTGCAGCAGCCGCGCCGGGCCTTCGGGCAGGTCCAGCAGGCCGAAGGCTTCCTCGATCTGCGGCAGCAGCCAGGGGTGGCGCAGCAGAATGGCGAGCAGAATGCGCGCCTGGGCGGTGCGAATGGTGGGTTCCACCAGGGCAGGGCGGGCCAGGCGCTGGGTGGGCACCGCGCGGCCCGACTGGCGGCGGGTGGTTGTGGCTTCGAAAAAGCGTTTTAGAAGTTCACGACGATATTGGCGTGCCAGAGAAGGATCGGTGATCGTTGCGGCGGCAGCCAATAACCGTTTTTCTGCTGTTGCGCGCTGTTCCGGAGTGCCCATCGGCCGACCTTCCAACAGCAGGCCGTATAGCGCTTCTGAAAGCGGGCGCGCGCCATCCAGCACGGTCTGGAAGGCGGATTGCCCGCCCTTGGCGATCAGCGTATCCGGGTCTTCCCCCGCCGGCAGGGTCGCCAGCTTCAGGCTGCGTTCGGCGCTGATCAGCGGCAATGCTGCTTCTGCCACGCGGGCGGCGGCCCGGGCGCCGGCGGCATCACCATCAAAACAGAGCACCGGCTCCGGCGACAGGCGCCATAATTCCTGCAACTGATCTTCCGTGAGCGCGGTGCCAAGCGGCGCCACCGCCCCGGTGAAGCCCGCCTGATGCAAAGCGATCACATCCATATAGCCTTCAACGGCGACCACCGAGGCTCCGCGAAAAGCGCCTTCCCGCGCGCGGTCCAGCCCGTAAAGCGCGTAGCGTTTGCGAAAGAGCGGCGTTTCCGGGCTGTTGATGTATTTCGGCTGGCCATCGCCCAGGATGCGTCCGCCAAAGGCAATCACGCGCCCACGCCGGTCCCGAATGGGGAACATGACGCGGTTGAAGAAGAAATCACGCGGCGCTTCATCGCCCTCAGGCGGCTTCAGCAGGCCGGCTTCAATGAGTTGCGCGGTTTCAAACGCATCCTGCTTCAAATCCGCCTGCAAGGCGCCGCGCCCGGACCCAGCCCAGCCGAGGCCAAAGCCCTGGATGGTTTCCTCGGTCAGGCCGCGGCGGCGGAGGTATTCCAGCGCCGGTCGGCCTTCCGGTAGGCGAAGGCGACGCTGAAACGCCTCCATCGCCGCTTCCATGACCGTGTAGAGGTCCCGCGCCTGGCGGGCGCGTTCGGCATCACGCGGGGCGAGTTTGGGGACATCGAGCCCCGCTTCGCTGGCAAGCCGTTCCACCGCTTCCATGAATTGCGCGCCTTCGGCCCGCATGACGAAGGTAACGGCATCCCCATGCGCGCCGCAGCCAAAGCAGTGGAAATGATCGTCATAGACATAGAAGGAGGGGGTCTTTTCCCCATGAAAGGGGCAGCAGCCCTTCCAGTTGCGCCCGGATTTGAGCAGCCGCGTCTTCTGCCCGATCAGACCGGGCAGGGGCGTGCGGGCGCGAAGCTCATCAAGGAAACCGGGGGGCAGGGCCATGGCGAGGGGGGAGGATATACCTTTGGGGGAAAATGTGGACTCAAGCGGGGGCGCGAAAAAAACACCCCCTATAACAAGGGTGGGACTATTTCTACGCCCGCCAAAGGGACATGCAGCCGTCCCGTAAGTGGGCGGGAGAAAAGTTGCTTGCAGACGCGTTGGGTCAGTTGCGCTGATTGAGGCAAGAGGCAAAAGGCGGCGGCTCATTCGGAACCCGTCGGCACAGCCTGATCGGTTGCAAAAGGTTTAACCTCGCGCTCCACAGGCGTTCGTCCAGGTTTGGGGGCTGGTCAATCGGCGGCCTGCGCTCTGCCCACTGAATAGAGTAGAAATCTTCTGTGCCCTTTATGGTGAGAAGGATCGCAAATTCACTGGTCTCATAGCCGGAGGCTCGATGCTTACCGCAGCCAACAAGGGCGACATACGCATCATGGCTACCGATCTTGAGACTTCCAAGCCCTCTGGCCGCAAAGGTTTGGGGACAGGTGCGGCGGAAAAGGGTAGCAGTTCGCTCTGCAAAGATTTGAGGACTAAATTCGGCATTTGTCGCGAGACCTTTTATGCCCATTATCGACACCATTTGCGTCCATCGTTCCTTGCTCTCAGCCGCTGGAACCATTTCGAAAATGTAGTTTTGAATTGCCCTTTCCTCATGCGCAGCTTTGAACCCTGAAGGAAGGGCAAGCAGTATGATCTGATTGAAAATGGGCATGGTGAGCATCGGGGGCCGAGACGGCGCACGCGGTTGCGAGGGTGGTTCCGCCGCCAAGGCTGTTCCGCATTGGATGCAGACCAGGATCGCAAAAAATGCTTTGGGTAGCGATCTAATCCACAAGTTCTCGTCCTCCCTTCCCTAGTTCAGATACGAACAGCTATGTTCCTTCCTGCGGCGGATTGGACAAAACCGCACTTCATCATGGGTAAATTCGTCCTTGGTCAAATAGTCAAAAGGATTCCCTACTCGCAGTCAAAGCCATTCGGTATCGGTCGCCCGATCATGTTGCCGAGTCGCCACAACAGATTGCTCATTTGGCGTTGACCCTCCGGCGTGCCAAACAAAGCCTCCTCGGTTTCGCCCAATTTCAGCCTTGCATCCGTACAAGTAAGGCCCAGAGCTTCGGCGTCCACGCGACCCAAGGATTGATCGACTTCCACTCTAAGCCGAGACCGCGCCTCCGCTCCATAGAGCGTTTGAAAGCGGCCCTCACCAATTGCCGTGCCGCGCCTTACGAAATCTGCCAGCTTCTCTGGCAGCGGAATACGGCAAACATTCGCAATAGCCTCGTAGAAGCGTAAATGCGATAGCGTGAAATTGAAACATGTTAGTGCCTGCACCTCAGGAGGCAGGGCTGAATTCTCCGCCGTCAAATGCAAGCTGCCTTCATCCTTTGGCTCGGCTGCCGACGCGGGTTCGGTGGAAGCGACTAAAGGCGTAATGAAGTCAATGGTCAGAGGCTGGGCCAGGAGCGAGGCAGGGTTACCCTGAACCATTAGATAAAGGGCTATCAGCGTGACACGAAGGAGTTTCTGCATAAGCGTTCTCCGGAATTATTGAGGCTGCCAATGCGGCCCAGTAGGCCTGCTAGGCGTTCCGCCGCTTCCATGAATTGCGCGCCATCGGCCCGCATGACGAAGGTAACGGCATCCCCATGCGCGCCGCAGGCAAAGCAGTGGAAATGATCATCATAAACGTAGAAGGACGGCGTCTTTTCCCCATGAAAGGGGCAGCAGCCCTTCCAGTTGCGCCCGGATTTGAGCAGCCGCGTCTTCCGCCCGATCAGACCGCGCAGAGGCGTGCGGGCGCGAAGCTCATCAAGGAAACCGGGGGGCAGGGTCATGGCGAGGGGGTAGGATATACCTTTGGGGGTATGTTAAGCGAGGGCAGCGCGCGTGAAAAACTACCCCTATAAATTAGGAAGCGTTTCTCGAATGGGGAAGTTGGCGTTTCCTCAAACCATTTGGAGTCTTTTTCCAAACGCTTTTTGGCACGAGGGCACCATGGTCGGTCCGATGATATTGACACTTATGCTCGGCTGACCAAACCTGGACTTTGTCGTCACGTGAGCATTCAGCAAGGAGAAGTCGTCAGTGAAGATGTTCCGCTGAGGCAGCGTTGCGTTTCTTTTGGGGGAAAGTTATGAAGTATTTGCGCGTTGTTTTCGCCTTCTGCTTGATCACGCTGCTCGCCGGCTGCGAATCCTCTTCGGTTGTGATGCGGCAAGCCCCACGGGAAGGCTTGCCGGTGAGCGGGCTCAATGTTCTGTTCAGTATCGAACCCCTCGCGGCCGTACAACGGCCCGGTTTGTTTGCGCCCGCGACTCTCAATAGAACGCCAGCAGTAACCACTGTGCCGCGTGAACAGGCAGAAAGATTGGCCGATGAAGTTAAAGCGCGTCTGATCCCGCAATTGCAGACGAAGGGTATCAGAGCCGAATATGCCAGCGTTACTGCTGTTCCTGGCGTCGCGCGGCCTTCGCTGAATGGGCTATTTCCCGGCGGCAGCGACCGGCACGTGTTGGTCATTACGCCGGTCAGTGAGCGCGTCCACTGTCCCTATGGCGGCGTGCCCAGCCCATATATGAGAACGCCAAGTACTTGCAGAACGCTCTTTACTCTGTCCCTCAGCCTAAGGCGACCGGTGGATAATAGGGAGGTCTGGAACCTTCGACTTGTTCAATCTGAATTTACTGCCGCTAACTTTATTGAATCGAAGAATTATGTTTTGATTGATGATATCGCCAAGTCGGTATTGGCCGTGGTGAGACCTGGATGAATATTGCATGACTACCGCCTACTGCTAGATCTATCCTGATCAGTGGCGTTAGCGAGCTGCACTGGCTCGGTCGCCACCAGCCAAGGGATTTGCGCCCCGGCATCAGGGCGGCTATCCTGGGCCACCGAGTTTTGAAGGAACGCGACCATGACCCCCGCCGAACGCGCCGCCGTGCAGGCGCATCTGCGCAAGCTTTTCAGCAACCCCCGCATTCAGGTGACCGCGCCGGACCGCCCCAAGGGCAGTGTGGAGCTTAAAATCGGCAATGAATTCATCGGCACCGTCCACCGCGATGCGGAAGATGGCGATGTTTCCTATGCCGTGCAGATCGTGGTGCTGGCGGAAGATTTGCAGGACAACGACTGAGGCGCCTGGGGGCGCAAGCGAGGGTTAGCCCCCCAGCCGCGCCTTCACCATCGGCCCGGCCTTGGCCATATCCAAAGCCGCGGCGTGGCGGGATTTCAGCACCGCCATCACCTTGCCCATATCCTTGATGGAAGCGGCCCCCGCTTCCGCCACCGCCGCATCAACCGCAGCGGCCATGGCGGCTTCATCCATCTGCTGCGGCAGGAAGCTTTCGATCACGGCGATTTCTGCTTCCTCCTTCGCCACCAATTCCGGGCGATTGCCCTGCCGATACAAATCCACACTTTCGCGCCGGGATTTCGCCATGCCGCGCAGCATGGCAATCACCTGATCATCCGCAACACCCGGGTCCTGCGGCGTCTTGCGCGCGGCGATATCGGTATCCTTCAGCTTGGCCAGGATCATGCGCATGGTGGAGGTTGTGGCGGCATCCTTCGCCAGCATCGCGGTCTTCAAGGCATCGGTGAAACGGGCGCGGAGTTCCATGGGGTGATCCTTCAGGCTTGAGGCGCGCTTATAGCAAAGCGGGGCGTGCGGGCCAGCGCCCTAACTCTCCCCACCCTTCGCGCCATAAAAAATCACCCAGGTCGCGAAATCGGCGGAAGTATCCTCAAACCGATGCGCCTCCCCCGCGCGCACGAAAAGCGCATCATGCGGGCGGAAGGGCACGCGCTCCGCGCCGCGGCGAAACCAGCCGGTGCCGGAGGCGATGATGTAAAGCTCATCCTGATCATGCGGTGTTTGCGTATCCTCACCCTTGGGGGCGAACCAGCGGAGCTGCATGGTGCCGTGTTCCAGCAGCAGCGCGGAAAGCCGGCCGGGGGAAGGGGGCGTCGCAGCGGCCTCAGCCGCCGTGATCAGGGTGCGCGTTTGGGTTTCAGACATGCTGGTTCACCTCAATCATATTCGCCGCAGGATCGAGCACGTAAATCTGATGCATCCCCGCCATGGCATAAACCCCGGCATCGGAGACCAGCACACCAGCCGCTTCCAGCCGCGCCTTCACTGCCTGCACATCGGGCACGCAAAGGGCCGGGTGCCCGCCAATGGAAGGGTTATGCGCGAAGCGATTGCGATACGCAAAGCCCGCATCCGGGCGGATAATATGCAGCCCGCTATTGTCATCTGCATTGGTCAGCACGGCCAATTCAGCCGGGTCTATGCTGAAATCCCCGCGCTTGGCCGCTGATCGCCAGCGCCCTTCCTTGACGCCAATGACGCCAGTGTAAAACGCCACGGCTTCCCGCACTTTTTCGGCTTGCAAATTGACGTGATGAATATGCCAGGGCGGGGGCGCTGATGGCGCAGCACCGCCCGCTTGCAACAGCAGCAAAAGGTTAAGCGCCGGGTCCAGCGTATAGATCGCCGGTTGAGCAAACTCCCCAGGCAAGGCAGGCGCATAGGCAAGCCCGGCCTGATCCAGCCGCGCAACCACCGCATCAAGGGAAGCCACTTCCAACGCCACATATCGCGCCCCAATCGGGCCGAGCAGCGCGGCACCAGATCGCGCCAGCGCCGCATCAGGGCGATGCAGCCGTAAGCCGCGCCCGCCCTGGCCGATGAAGCGGGTGCGCGCATCCGTCGCCTCTGCGACGCCAAGCCCGATCAGCGTACCAAAGAAATGCGCCGCCGCATCCAGATCATGCGCAAGCAGCGATACGTGATGGATGGACCAGTTCATGGCACGTTCATAACTTCCTCAAATCAAAGCTCAGCTACGCGGAGATCATACCCCCATGACCACCGATTGTGCTATGGAAATTCTCTCGTTCAGAGGAAGTGGGACTTGGTGCCTTGGCGGTGGTAAAAACGCAAATCTGGATAGCGGCTGGGCTGGTCCTGATTTGCAGTTGGATCTCGACTGGCTTTGCCAATTCTTTTGTGCGTATTCTCGCCGAGCAAATCATATCGGCGCTTGGCGGGAATAGCGCCTTGGCCCCTCTTCTAGTAAGCATCATCTCGGCCTTCATCCTCGCCGCCGCCCTTGAAGTCAGCAAATTTATCGCTCTTATCTGGCTCTTGCGGCGACGATGGGACTTATGGGCGCCTCTTGGCGCCGTATTCGGCTTTCTATACGCGGCCAGTCTCTTGTTGCGGTGGATCGTCTTTGGTCTACGTCCAGATACCCACATATCGGTTTACGCAGGTCTCATTTACTTGGCGGCAAAGATCGGCCTACTCCATTGGGCATTAGGGCGCCTCGCCGCTGCGGCGGCCATACGGCCTGGTGGTCCTTGGTTTGCTCTACTCACCGTATCACTTGTTTCTACATTGATCAGTCTTTTACCCCTACAGCCCACCATCTCTTTGATTGACCTCCCCACGGCTGTACTGACTGCGCCGCAATGGTTGCTGGATGTCCCCTTGATTTTATTTATCCTCGCCATTTGGAAATGGCTTCCGACATCTCTTGCTCATCAAGCATACGGCCCGGCACGCTGGATTGCGCTTAAACTGGCTTTATTCCTTGTATTTATCGGCTGGAGTTTGCTGGTCGGTGCAGCATTTTTTGGTCCGGCCAGAATTGATATCGTCTCCTTGCTGTTCGTAACGATAGCCGGTGGTTTTCTGATTGTGATGCTATACTATTATGTGTTGCGCCCTTGGGCTATGCGCTCCGGCGCACCCGATAATTGAAATCCGCACTACCCAAGGGACGCACACAGAAGCTGATTCTCCACACCTGTAAGCTGCCGTGCCTTGCCATGCCCCCTCAGCCAATCTTGAACCGCGTCAAATATTCCGGCGGTGTCGCTACACTCCCGCGCGGATCAGGAACGGGCGGCAGGGTGCGCACCTCCAACGGCAATACGCCCGCCCAGACATCCTGCATCAAATCCTCATCCGGATCGCCAGGCGGGCCGCTGCGGATTTTCGCCGATGCCTCATTGATTTCAATCGCGAGCACCGTGGTCGCCTTGGCTTCATAAGGCGTCATGGCACGCAGCCTGTCCCAGCGGCCGGGGAACATCCCCTCCACAAAATTCTTCAGCCGCGTTTCCTTCTCTGCCGGGTCGCTGATCAGCCGCGCGCGCCCAAGCAGCATGACCGAACGATAATTGACCGAATGATTATAGGCTGACCGCGCTAGCACCAGCCCATCCATCAGCGTGACGGTCACGCAGACATCCGCTTCAATGCAGGTTTCAATCATCCGGCTGGCGGCCGAGCCATGCCAATAGACATGATCCCCCTCACGCCATTGCAGCGTCGGTGTCACGAAGGGCGCGCCATTCAGCACATAGCCAATATGCGCCAAGGGCTGCGCATCCAGAATGGCGTCAATGCTCGCGCGGTCATAGGCGCCGCGTTCATGCATGCGCTTGACGCGGGTGCGCTCAGACGGCGCTGCGCTGGGACGGGCCATGGGACCTCCTTCTCGGCTGGCTTCGGGGATCATGCTTCAGGGCCGAGCCGGGGGGAAGCGGCGGCTTAGCTCCTGAAATCGGGAGGATATTTCCCACCCCACGCTTTTCCCTTGCCCTGGGAAGTTTTTTCCCGGATAAGCCCGATTCATGCGCAGCGTCGAAGATATCATCGCCCTTTTGGGCGGTTCTGAAGCCGCGGCTGAACGCTGCGGCGTCGGCACGGAAGCCATCCGGAAATGGCGCCAATCCAAGGCCATTCCCGCAAAACATTGGCCCGCCATCCTGACCGCGACTGGCCTTACCCTGGCCGATATGCCCGGCGCCCCCTCTGACACCCCGAAAACGGAGCCCCTTCCCATGGCTGATACCGCCCCCCCTGGCGCCACCGCCTGCCTGGTGCTGGCTGATGGCAGCGTCTTTTGGGGCCGCGGCTTCGGGGCCGAGGGCAAGGCAGTGGCCGAGATTTGCTTCAACACGGGCATGACCGGCTATCAGGAAACCCTGACCGATCCTTCCTATGCCGGGCAGATCATCACCTTCACCTTCCCCCATATCGGCAATGTCGGCACCAATCAGGAAGATATCGAAGCGCTGACCCCCGCTGCACGTGGCCTGATCGTGAAGCAGGATGTGACGGAACCGGCCAATTACCGCGCCACGCGCCATTTGCATGCCTGGCTGGTTTCCCACAGCGTCCCCGGGCTTGCCGGCATTGATACCCGCGCACTCACCGCGCGCATCCGCGATGGCGGCCCGCCCAATGGCGTTTTGTGCCATCGCGTGGATGGGAAGTTTGATATCGCGGCCCTTCGCGCCGAAGCCGCTGGCTGGCCCGGGCTGGAAGGCATGGACCTCGCCAAGGACGTGACCTGCCGGCAGAGCTATCGCTGGGATGAAACCGAATGGGCCTGGCCCACCGGCTTTGGCCGCCAGACCGCGCCGAAATACCGCGTTGTCGCGATGGATTACGGCGCCAAGCGCAATATCCTGCGCTGCCTGGCTTCCGCCGGCTGCGATGTGGTGGTGCTACCCGCAACCGCGACCGCTGAGGAGATTTTCGCGCAAAAGCCGGACGGTGTGTTCCTGTCCAATGGCCCTGGCGACCCGGCGGCGACAGGCACTTACGCGCTGCCCGCCATTCGCGCCGTGCTGGACAAGAAGCTGCCGGTCTTTGGCATTTGCTTGGGGCATCAATTGCTGTCACTCGCGCTTGGGGCGCGCACCTTCAAACTGGCGCGCGGGCATCGCGGCGCCAATCAGCCGGTGAAGGATTTAACGACAGGTAAGGTCGAAATCACCAGCCAGAATCACGGCTTTGCCGTGGACCCGGAAAGCCTGCCGGCGAATGCGAAGGTCACGCATATCTCGCTGTTCGATGGCACGAATGAAGGCATTGCGGCGACCGATCGCCCGGCCTTTTCCGTGCAATACCACCCGGAAGCGAGCCCCGGCCCTTCCGATAGCCATTATCTGTTTCACCGCTTCGTTGAAATGATCGAAAGGGCCAAGGCATGAGCAAGATGTTTGATCTGACCGGCCGCGTTGCGCTGGTCACTGGTGGCAATGGTGGCATCGGCCTAGGCATGGCAACGGGCCTGGCAAAAGCCGGTGCAACCGTGATGGTGGCGGGCCGCAATGCCGCGAAGAATGAAGCAGCGGTGGCGGGCCTTCGCGCGCTTGGCGCCAAGGCGGAAAGCATCGCGGTGGATGTGACCGATCCCGCTTCGATCACCGGCATGGTGGAAGAAACCGCCAAGCGCCTCGGCCGTTTGGATATTCTGGTGAATAATGCGGGCACGAATATCCGCAACCGGCCAGAGACCTATAAGCTGGAAGACTGGCACACCATCATCAATACCAACCTGACCAGCGGCATGTTGGCATCGCAAGCGGCCTATCCGTATTTGAAGGCACATGGCTGCGGGCGCGTGATCAATAACGGGTCCATGCTGTCTATCTTTGGCCTGCCTTTGCATGTGGCTTACGGCGCTTCCAAGGGCGGCGTGGTGCAGATGACGAAATCCACCGCCGTCGCCTGGGCGGCGGATGGCATTACGGTAAATGTGATCCTGCCTGGCTGGATTGATACGGACCTCACGCGCAAGGCGCGGCAGGATATGGCCGGGCTGAATGACAATGTGCTGGCGCGCACGCCTTCCAAGCGCTGGGGCGAGGCCGGGGATTTTGAGGGGGTTGCGGCCTTCCTTGCCTCCGATGCCGCGGCCTTCATCACCGGGGTCGCGATTCCGGTGGATGGTGGGTATTCGGTGCAGGGGTAATTCGACGTGACTAACCCGCAAAATCTGAACGCTACAGAAACCATGGTTTTGCGAGCATGCCAGTCGTATTTTGAGCAGAACCCCTACAAGACAAAGCTTCACTTCGATGAATTGGTAGAGGCTCTTGATGGTCGTTTAGTGGCTGGTAAGCTTAAGCCGATTGTGGCGCACTTAATTCATCTGGGATGCTTGTGGGGCTCCACAAGCAATACACTAGAACTAACCGCGCGCGGTCTATCCTCGGTAGACGCAGTTAAATTGCCCACCGAACACTCGTTCTCCTACTTCTGCGAGTTACTCTTGGTGGCATTGGCCGATCATGACAAGCGCATAAAGGAGCGAAACCTGGATTTTGGCGGTTTCGATCTTAGTGAGGTTGCTAAGCTATATGAGCTGTCTTTCTCACGCGGGTGGATTGAGCGTGCAAGTGAGGTTTTTCAGGCTCGCCAATGGGCTAGAGTCACCGGCTTTTTTGAGTCTGGTAAGGATGGGCTCTTCTCTGCAGCCTTGACCGGACCGGGTCTTCTGGAAGCTGAGCGCCTGAGAAATGAACTTCGTGAGAGTGGCATCGCCCCGCCGACCTATCCGCCCTTGGACAGTTTCGAAAACATAAAGACTTCAGCCGCGCCGTCTGCCGGGACTGCTCCTACATTCATCAGCAGCGACTTAGAGGCGGGTTTTTCAGTTAAAGCGGTTTCGATCCCAGCCGCCGATCGCATTGTTTGGCTCGATGATAATGCTCCAGGCAGATTACAGGCTATAGAGAATCTCGATCAAATCGAGAAATTGCTTGGGTCGGGAAATAATGAGCTAAAGCTCACGGCAGACGAGCGAACGGTGATCGTTTCTGAAATCAAGCCTCTTCGCGAGCGATTGATGGAAAGACGTGTTCGTGTTGGAGAGATATGTAACGCCGTAACCAAGGGTAGCCCTCTCGTTTGGCTTCTCGATAAGGTTGGCGGTACAGCGGTTGGCGTTGCAGCTACTGCGGCAATCACTGCCTTGTACATGTTAGCGAAGGCATTGATCGGGTAATGCCCACCCTCGAAACCCTGCTGATCTTCGCTGCACTTTCGCTCGGCCTCGCGGCGACGCCGGGGCCGAATATGATCTATCTTGTCTCGCGGTCGTTGGCGCAAGGCGTGGGCGCTGGCATGATTTCGCTGATCGGCTGCCAATGCGGGTCGCTGGTCATCATGCTTTGCGCAGCGGCAGGTATTACGGCAGCGCTTTTCGCCATTCCCTATGCCTTGGATGTGCTGCGCATTGGTGGCGCGGCGTATCTCGCGTTTCTGGCGTGGCAATGCCTACGCCCCGGTGGGCAGCCGATTTTTGCCGCGCGCCCCATGCCGCGTGAACCCGCATCGCGCCTGTTTGGTGTTGGCTTCGCCACTGCCGCGCTCAATCCCAAAGTCGCCATTTTCTATGTTGCCGTGCTGCCCCCCTTCATTGACCCCGCGCGCGGCGATGTGTTTCTGCAAGGCATCGCGCTGGGCGCGGTGCAAATTGCCATCGCCATCATCTTCGATGGCTTGTTGATTTACGGCGCCGCCGGGGTTTCGCGCTTCCTCAGCGAAAACCCGACCTGGATGGCCGCACAGCGTTGGATTTTGGGCGGTGCGCTTGCGCTGATTGCGATCAAGCTCGCCACCGAAAGCCGCGCATGAAACCCCTTCTCACCCTGCTGCAAACCTCAAGGCCCTGAACCATGCCGAAACGTACAGACATCAAATCCATCATGATCATCGGCGCCGGGCCGATTGTCATCGGCCAGGCTTGCGAATTCGATTATTCCGGCGCGCAAGCCTGCAAGGCACTGCGGGCTGAGGGCTATCGTGTCATTCTGGTGAATTCCAACCCGGCCACGATCATGACCGATCCGGGGCTGGCCGATGCCACCTATATTGAACCCATCACGGTCGAGATTGTTGAGAAAATCATCGCCAAGGAACGCCCCGATGCGCTGCTGCCGACCATGGGTGGGCAGACTGCGCTGAATACCTCACTCAAGCTCGCGGAAGCGGGTGTGCTCGAAAAATACGGCTGCGAATTGATCGGTGCGAAGGCCGAGGTGATTGACAAGGCCGAGGACCGCCAGAAATTCCGCAATGCCATGACCAAAATCGGCATTGAAAGCCCAAAAAGCGAAATCGCCCATACAATGGCCGAAGCCTGGGATGCGCTGAAAATCGTGGGCCTGCCCTGCGTCATTCGCCCATCCTTCACGCTTGGCGGCACGGGTGGCGGTATTGCCTATAACCGCGAAGAATTCGAACAAATCGTCTCGGCCGGTCTTGCCGCTTCCATGACCACGGAAGTGCTGGTGGAAGAAAGCGTGCTGGGGTGGAAAGAGTTTGAAATGGAAGTGGTCCGCGACCGCGCGGATAATTGCATCATCATCTGTTCCATCGAAAACCTGGATGCGATGGGCGTGCATACGGGTGATTCGGTTACCATCGCCCCCGCGCTGACGCTGACCGATAAGGAATATCAGCGCATGCGCGATGCATCCATCGCCTGCTTGCGTGAAATTGGCGTGGATACTGGCGGGTCCAATGTGCAATTCGGCATCAACCCGGCCGATGGGCGCATGGTGATCATTGAAATGAACCCGCGCGTGTCGCGGTCTTCCGCGCTGGCGTCCAAGGCAACGGGCTTTCCCATCGCCAAGGTCGCGGCGAAGCTTGCTGTTGGCTATACGCTTGATGAATTGGCCAATGACATCACCAAGGTCACGCCGGCAAGCTTTGAGCCCACCATTGATTATGTGGTAGTGAAGATCCCGCGCTTCACCTTCGAAAAATTTCCCGGCACGCCGGCAACCCTCACCACCTCCATGAAATCAGTGGGTGAGACTATGGCGATTGGCCGTTCCTTCGCGGAAGCGATGCAGAAGGGCCTGCGTGGGTTGGAAGTTGGCTTCTCTGGCCTTGATGAGGTGGAAGTGCCAGGTGATGGCAGCGCGCAGGCTTTTCATGCCGCTCTCGCCACCCCACAGCCCAATCGCATCCTGATCGCCGCACAAGCCATGCGCGCGGGCATGAGTGTGGAAGCGATTCACGAAGCCTGCAAATTCGATCCCTGGTTCCTGCGGGAAATTGAAAAGCTGGTGCGCGTGGAAACCGAAATCCGCGCCAATGGCCTGCCAAAGGATGCCACGGCGGTGCGGCGCATCAAGGCGATGGGCTTTGCCGATAAGCGGCTTGCGGACCTCACCGGCAGCGTTGAGGCCGATGTGGCAGCACTGCGCGCCAAGCTTGGCGTGGCGCCTGTCTATAAGCGGATTGACACTTGCGCTGCCGAATTCGCCTCCGAAACGCCCTATATGTATTCCACCTATGAAGGTGGTTTTGGCGTGCCGGTCTGCGAAAGCCGTCCCACGGCGCGGCAGAAAATCATCATCCTGGGCGGCGGGCCAAACCGCATCGGCCAGGGCATTGAATTCGATTATTGCTGCGTTCATGCCGCTTATGCGCTCAAGGAAGCCGGGTTTGAGACCATCATGGTCAATTGCAACCCTGAGACCGTGAGCACGGATTACGACACTTCAGATAGGCTCTATTTCGAACCGCTGACGGCTGAGGATGTGATTTCGCTGATCCGCAAGGAACAGGAATCCGGCGAATTGCTCGGCTGCATTGTGCAATATGGCGGGCAGACGCCGCTGAAGCTGAGCCAGGCTTTGCACAAGGCGGGCATCCCCATCCTCGGCACCAGCGCTGAAGCGATTGATATCGCCGAAGACCGCGAACGCTTCCAGCAATTGCTGAAGGGGCTTGGGCTGAAGCAGCCGCAAAACGGCACCGCGCGTACTTTGGAAGCAGCGGCGGATGAGGCGGAGCGTATCGGCTACCCGGTGGTGGTGCGGCCTTCCTATGTGCTGGGCGGGCGCGCGATGGAAATTGCCTATAATCGCGAACAGCTCATGCGTTTCGGCGCGGAAGCGGTGAAGGTGTCCGGCGAAAATCCGATTCTGATTGACCAATATCTGGTAGATGCAATTGAGGTTGATGTGGATTGCATCGCCGATATGGATGGCAATGTGCATGTTGCGGGTGTGATGGAACATATCGAAGAAGCCGGGATTCATTCCGGCGATTCCGCCTGTTCGCTGCCGCCCTATTCGCTGCCGCCCGCGATTGTCACGGAATTGAAGGCGGAAACGGTGGCGATGGCCCGCGCGCTGAAGGTGCAGGGGCTTATGAATGTGCAATATGCTGTTAAGGACAATGAAATCTACGTGCTGGAAGTGAACCCGCGCGCATCGCGCACCGTGCCTTTCGTCGCCAAGGCGACTGGCGTGGCGGTCGCTAAAATCGGCGCGCGCGTGATGGCGGGTGCGAAGCTTGCCGAATTCAATCTGGATGATGACGCGATCTATCGCCATGTCGCGGTGAAGGAAGCGGTCTTCCCCTTCAATCGCTTCCCGAATGTGGATGTGATCCTGGGCCCGGAAATGAAATCCACCGGCGAGGTGATGGGCCTTGATGTTTCCTTTGAGCGCGCCTTCCTGAAATCCCAGCTTGGCGCCGGGGTGAAGCTGCCGGAATCTGGCACCGCCTTCATTTCCGTCAAGGAATCGGACAAGGGTGCGGCGGTTACCCTGGCGCGCCGCCTTTCAGAAATGGGCTTCCGCGTGGTGGCCACACGCGGCACGGCCGCCCGCATCCGCGATGCCGGCTTTGCTTGCGAAGTGGTGAACAAGGTGCTGGAAGGCCGCCCCCATTGCGTGGACGCGATCAAGTCCGGCGATATTCAACTGGTGATCAATACCACTGGGGGCGGGCAATCGGTTTCTGACAGCTTCGATATCCGCCGCAGCGCACTGACCCAGGGGGTGCCGCATTACACCACCCTGGCCGGCGCCCGGGCCGCTGTGCATGCCATTGCGGCTTTACGCGCCGGAACCCTTGATGTTGCGCCGCTTCAGGCATATTTTGAAAAAAGTTTTTGAATGCTGGGGCCGTTAAAAGCGGCCCCTTAATCATTTCCGGTCGGCATAACCCGGACGGAACGAAGCCAAGGAAGTACTGCCGTGCAAAAGTTCCCAATGACCGCCGAGGGCCTCGCGCGCTTGGAGGAGGAACTCAAGCAGTTGAAATCGGAAGAACGCCCCGCGATCATCCGGGCGATTGCGGAAGCGCGCGCGCATGGCGACCTTTCCGAAAACGCCGAATATCACGCGGCGCGCGAACGCCAATCCTTCATTGAAGGCCGCATCGCCGAATTGGAAGCGGTGATCCCTTCCGTTGAAGTTATTGATTCCAAAAGGCTTACTGGGGACCAGGTGCGCTTTGGTGCCTATGTCACGATCGTTGACGAAGAATCCGACGACGAGAAAAACTACCGCATCGTCGGCCAGTATGAGGCTGATATGAAGAACGGTTCCATCTCGGTCTCCTCACCGCTCGCCAAGGCGCTGATGGGGCGCAAGGTCGGGGATTCGGTGGAAGTGCCGGCGCCTGGGGGCTCTCGTTCGGTTGAAATCACCGCGGTTCGCTTCAGCTAGTTAAGGCCCACCCCATGCCGATGCGCGCGGCGCAGGCCGAAGGCCGCACCATTACCCTGGCCGATATCCGCGCCGCTGCGGGGCGTATCTCGGGCGCCGTGCTGCGTACCCCAACGCTCGAAAGCCAGGCGGTCTCCCGCGCCACCGGGGCCAGGGTTTTCCTCAAGCTCGATAACCTGCAGGCCACTGGGGCCTTCAAGGAAAGGGGCGCGGCCAATCGGCTGGCGTTGCTCTCCGCCCGCGAAAAGGTCGCCGGGGTCATTGCCATGTCGGCGGGCAATCACGCCCAGGCGGTGGCGCGCCATGCCTCACTCGCCGGTATCTCGGCTACCATTGTGATGCCGAAATTCACCCCAGCCACCAAGGTCACCCGCACCGAAGCCTGGGGGGCGCGGGTGGTGCTGCACGGCACCACGCTCGCCGAAGCCGCCGCCCATGCCCATGCGCTTGCTGCTGCCGAGGGCCTGGTTTTCATCCACCCCTATGACGATGTTGCGGTGATCGCCGGCCAAGGCACCGCGACGCTCGAAATGCTGGAAGACGCGCCGGCTATCGAAGCCCTGGTCATCCCGGTTGGCGGCGGTGGACTTTGCGCGGGCGCGGCCATCGCTGCGGCCGAACTCCGCCCCGGTATGCCGGTTTTCGGGGTGGAGGTGGAATTCTACCCTGCCATGGCGCAACGCCTCGCCGGCAAGCCCGTGCAAGTCGGCGGGCCAACTATCGCGGAAGGCATCGCGGTGCGCGATGTGGGGGAGGCGCCACTCGCCATCCTGAAACGCCTTGGCATCGAAGTGCTGGTCGTGCCGGAACGCGCCGTTGAGCAAGCCATCGTTCTTTTGGCCGAAGGTGCGAAGGTGCTGGCTGAGGGCGCCGGCGCGGCCGGGCTTGCTGCCATCCTTGCCTACCCGGAACGCTTCGCGGGCAAGACCGTCGGCACCATTGTCTGCGGCGGGAATATTGACCCGCGCATTCTGGCGAATGTGCTGCTGCGCGAATTACTGCGCGATGGGCGCATCCTGCGGCTCCATCTGGATATCCCAGACCGCCCCGGCGTGCTGGCCGATATCGCCACCCGCGTCGCCGCTGCCGGCGGCAATGTGATCGAAGTCAGCCATCAACGGCTTTTTGCAGCACCCAGCGTGCAAAGCGCTGAATTGGAACTGATGATCGAAGTGCGCGACACGGCGCAGGGCGATGCGATTATCGCGGCGCTTGAGGCGGGGGATTACGTCGTTAGGAGAGGGTGACAGCCTGGTCGCCGCACGCAAAATCAATGCTCCGCGGCGGGGCTGAAAGCCTGGTCGCCGCACGCAAAATCAATGTCCCGTGGCGGGGCTGAAAGCCCGGTCGCGCTCAGCTGAATTGCTGGGGGCGGGGAACGTAGAGGAAGCCCTCGCCATCGCGGATGATGCGGCCAAAGCCGGGCCAGGGTACATGCACGCCGCCCATCAGAATGCCCGTATCGGCCAGCATGTTCAGGGTGCGCACCCGGCTTTCCACGCCCATCGCGCCATCCACATCCACGCCCACGCGCCAGCGTGGGCGGGCAAGCTGAATGACCATCTGATGCGCAATATCGCCCCAGATCAGCATCGTCTCATTCTGGCTGGTCAATCGGAAACTCACATGGCCAGGCGTATGCCCAGGCGCGGGGTCCATGAAGATGCCGGGCAGCACTTCCAGATCCTGGCGCATTTCCACGGTGCGGATACGGCCCTGATAGGGCCGGATCGCGCGCCGCCCGGCTTCAATGAAGCGCTGGCCTTGCGGCACGCGGGATTCCATCGCTGTGTCGGTCCAGAATTGATGGTCTATCTGCGTGACGACCACTTCTGCATTGGGGAAATTGCGCGTAACGCCATCATAGGAAAGGCCAAGGGCGTGTTCCGGATGGATATGCGTCAGTAGCACCGTATCCACCTGTTCGGGCGTGTAGCCGGAAGCCCGCAGCGCATCGAGCGTGCCGCCCGTGGTCGGGATGAAACTGGAATGCCCGCCACAATCAATCATCACCAGATTCCGACCGGTATGCACCAGATAGGCGCCAACCGGTTGATGCAAGCCACGTTCAATGGCGAAGGCGCGCGCGCGGAGCGGGGTGATTTCCTCTGGCCGGCTATCGGGGAAGAAGTTCTGGATATTGGCGTTGGTGCCGCCCATGGCGCCATCCAGCAGGGTGGTGACTTCCATATCGCCATGCTTGAGGCGCAAAAAACGCGGCGGGTTCGCGCCGCGCTGCGGCGGCGGGCTGGCCTGTGCGGCGGCAGGCAGGGCGCCGCCCATGGCGGCAAGGGCGGCTGCGCCCAGTAAGGCTTTGCGTCGTAGAAATTCCATGGCCTGTCTCCCGGTTCGGCTTCTACTGAAAGATAACGAGGCACCGCCCGATAGGCCAGAGGAAAGCCAGTCCAGCCAAGGGAATTGCCGCCTTGCCGGCAAGGACGGCACGGCGCAAGCTTGCGCTGCAAAGCAAAGGGAAAACGCAGATGGAACTCAGGGGCAAGGTGGCGCTCGTGACGGGCGGCAATGGCGGGCTCGGGCAACGCATCTGCCACGCGCTCGCGCGCGAGGGCGTGCACATCGCTGTCATGTATGCGCAAAGCAAGGATCAGGCGGAAGGCGTGGCACGAGACCTTGCCAGCCAATACCAAATCAACGCGGCTGCCTTTGGCTGTGACATTACGGATGGCGCGGCAGTCGGAAACCTGATTACCGCCGTCACGGCACGCTTCGGGCGGCTTGATATCCTGATCAATGACGCCGCCTTCAATAAATCCGTGCCCTTCCAGGACCTTGATGGGCTTACCATCGACCTCTGGGAGAAAATCATGGCGGTGAACCTGACGGGGCCCATGCGGCTGATCAAGGCGGCAGCGCCCGCGCTGAGGGCCAGCGGCGCGGGGCGGATCGTCAATATCTCCTCAGTCGCCGGGCTGGGGCCGACCGGGTCGTCCATCGCTTATGCCGTTTCAAAGGCCGGGCTGATCCACCTGACCCGCTGCATGGCCGTGGCACTTGCCCCGGAAACCCTGGTGAATTGCGTTGCCCCCGGCCTGCTGGAAGGCACCCGCGCCACCGCGAACCTCCGGCCCGAGCAGATCGAACGCTCAGCCGCGTCATCCCTGCTGCAAAAGGCTGCCGATAAGGATGATTGCGCCGATATGGTCGTCACCATGTGCCGGACAGACACCATGACCGGCCAAACCATCGTGATTGATGCGGGGCGGATTTTTCATTGAAGATGTATCGGGGCGTGTCTAGATAATTTTTGGTTGCTTTGCTCCCGCCATTTCTCTATCTTCAGTTGTATAAACCCAGCCTGGGAGATACCCCATGCCCCGCCTCGCCCCCCTGCTTGCCCTGCCCATCCTGCTCGGCTGTGCCTCAGCCACCCAAACCTTTGCGCCGGATGGTCGCACGGCCCATGCGGTGGATTGTGGGGGGCTTTGGCGCGATTGGGGGGCCTGCATGGAACGCGCCGGGGAGATTTGCGGCGCCCGCGGCTATGACGTGCTAGCCCGCGACACGGACCGAAACCGCTCCGGGGGCTATTTGCGCTCTGGCTCTTCGGCCGGGGGCAATTACATCAGCACCCATACCCGCAATATGTTGATCGCCTGCCGCGGCGCGCAGCAGGCGCAGGCAAGTTAAACGTTGAACCTGAACAGCATCACATCGCCATCGCGCACGACATATTCCTTGCCTTCCACGCGCATCTTGCCGGCTTCCTTGGCGCCTTGTTCGCCATTCAGCGCCACGTAATCATCATAGCCAATCGTCTCGGCCGCGATGAAGCCGCGTTCGAAATCGCCATGGATCACGCCTGCCGCCTGCGGCGCCTTCATGCCCTTCAGGATCGTCCAGGCGCGCGCTTCCTTCGGCCCCACGGTGAAATAGGTAATCAGCCCCAGCAGCGCATAGCCAGCGCGAATCACACGATCCAACCCGCTATCTTCAAGCCCAAGGGAAGACAGAAACTCGCCCCGATCCGCCTGCGCCATTTGGCTGATTTCCGCTTCAATGGCGGCTGAGACCACCACCGCCTGCGCGCCTTCCGCCTTGGCACGTTCAAAGACGCGCGCGGATTGGGAATTCCCCGTGGCCGCAGAAGCTTCTTCCACATTGCAAACATAAAGCACCGGCTTTGTCGTCAGCAATTGCAGCCGCTTCGCAGCTTCTTCTTCACCTGCTGGCACTGCCGTGCGCGCCGGGCGGCCCGCTTCCAGCGCTGCCTTGATCGGGTCAATCAACGCCATCTGCGCCAGCGCTTCCTTGTCGCCACCGCGCGCGCGCTTCACCAAACCCTGCGCGCGTTTTTCAAGGCTATCCAAATCCGCCAGCATCAATTCGGTTTCAACCGTCTCGGCATCGCGGATCGGATCAATGCTGCCTTCCACATGCGTCACATCGCCATCTTCAAAGCAGCGCAGCACATGCACAATCGCATCCACTTCGCGGATATTGGCAAGGAATTGATTGCCAAGCCCTTCACCCTTGGAAGCGCCACGCACCAGCCCCGCAATATCCACGAATTCCAAACTCGTCGGCACGGTTTTTTGCGATTTGCCAATGCGCGTCAGCGTATCCAGCCGCGCATCCGGCACCGCCACGCGCCCGACATTGGGTTCAATGGTACAGAAAGGATAATTCGCTGCCTGCGCCGCGGCGGTTTGCGTCAGCGCATTGAACAGCGTGGATTTGCCGACATTCGGCAGGCCCACAATACCGCAATTGAAACCCATCTTTACGCTCCCGGCGCGGCGGGCCAGGCGGCACGCAGCGCATTCCAAAATGTCTCGGCAACCACACCGGCGGCGATACGCGCGGCACCATCATCACTGATCGGCATCAAGGCTGCCGCGCGCAGATGCGCCGAAATCTCTGGCAGCGCGAGCGCCATGCCAGAAAGCGCCGCGATGCTCGCTTCCGCCGCCCGCGAAGTATCCGCCGCATGCGCACGCACTTGCCGCGCAATCACCAATAGGGCAGCAGCCATGGCAGCGGCGCGGCGTGCTTCCTCTCGCGGCAAATCATGATCTGCCAAATCAAGCGTCGCGCGCAGCCCCGCTGCCGCCTGCGCCAGCGCATCCGCCTCACGCACCAAAGCGGCAGAGAGCAAGGCCGCACCATTGGCGCGATCTTCCGTGCTGGGGCCCATCATATCAATGCTGAAGGCGTCTTCGGCTTCCATCACTTCTCCTGCGTCAGCAGCGCGATGCGTGTCATGAAGTCTTCTGTCTTCAGGCTAGCGAGCATGGGCGCGGCATCGGCCACCGCATCCAAAAGCTTTTCCAACCACGCCTGATCCTGTTTAGCGAAATTGCCGAGCACATGGCCGGTCACCGCATCCTTATGGCCGGGATGCCCGATCCCCATCCGCACGCGCCAGAAATCGGGCGATCCAAAAGCGCGGCGCACATCCTTCAAGCCATTATGCCCCGCAACACCGCCACCCAATTTCACGCGCAGCTTGCCGGGTGCCAGATCCAGCTCATCATGAAAAGCCACCACATTCGCGGGCGGGATTTTCAGAAAGGCGGCGGCCGGCTGCACGGAATCACCGCTCGCGTTCATATAGGTTTGCGGCTTCAGCGCCAGGATGCGCTGCCCGCCGATGGCACCTTCCGCCACTTCACCCTTGAAGCGCTTGCGCCAGGGGCCGAAGCCGTGGCGCCGCGCAATCTCATCCAAGGCCATGAAGCCGATATTATGCCGCTGGCGCGCATGTTCAGGCCCTGGATTGCCAAGGCCGACCCAGAGCATCGGGGCGCTATCGCGGGCTGTCATGACATCATGAACCCAAAAAGGGTCCGGGGGAGGCTTCCCCCGAACCCTTGATGTTCGGAAACAGGGGCGAAACCCCTGTCCGGATTATTTCTTCTTCGCAGGCGCCTTGGCCGGCGCGGCGGCGCCAGCAGCGGGCGCCTTCTGCTTGGTCGCTTCCACCGGGCCAGGGGCTGCAGCCGGCGCGGCATCATCAACCACGGTCGGCGCGGCGATGGACGCCACCATGAAGTCGCGGCCCACGATCACTGGTTTGGTGCCGAACTGATCCTTCACGGCCGACCAACGCAGGCCCGCACCGATCTGCGCTTCGGCCAGATCAAGCTCAAACTTCTCGGGCACCGAATCCGGGTCCGCCAGCACTTCGATTTCGCGGCGCACCACGTTCAGCACGCCACCCGCCTTGATGCCGGGGCAGGTTTCTTCATGCAGGAAGGCCACCGGCACCTTCACGCGAATGCGGGACCCAGGCGCCAGGCGCTGAAAATCCACATGCAACGGACGATCCGTCACAGGATGGAATTGCACATCGCGCATCAGGCAGCGTTCCGTATCGCCGCCCTTCACCGCAACCTCATAAAGGTGCGATTGCCAGCCGGCCTTGTGCAATTCCTTCATCACATCGCGCGGGTCGAGGGCGATCAGGGTCGCCTCACGCTTTGCGCCATAGATGACAGCGGGGACATGCCCCTCACGCCGAGTTGCGCGTGCCGCCCCCTTACCGGCCCGCCCGCGCGCTTCGGCTTCGATCCGTACAGTCTGGACCATTGTCCGTGCTCCTTCGGGTTTTGATGGTGCCGCAAGGCGCACCCAGGCGCCAAACAGCAACGCTGGCCTCCAGGGGTGCCAGCGCTGCGGGGTTTCTAGGGGAAGGGAAGGCGGGGCGCAAGCGCTGCCCATGAATTCTTGATACAGCGCAGGCCAAGTCCGTAAGACATGATTAAATTAGCAAACTCCTGATAAGTGGTTTTGAAGCATGACACGCAATGTCGCCAGCGTTGACCTTGCTCAGGGCCTCGCGGCCGATGAAGCCCGGCTTTGTCCAGGCTAACGGCATAGGCCTGCCCAGGCTTAAAAGGCGTCTCGTCGGGGAAGAAGGATCAAAGGAGACGGATGGCTGCGGCAGCGGCGACGGCTCTTTCAGGCTGCGATGCCGGCCACGCGCAGCAGCGCCATCGCCGCCACGCCGCCCATCATGCTGACCGTCATGTTACGCGTGACAAGCATCAGCACCGCGGTGATCGCCGCCGCGATCCAGCCGGTGACGCCCCGCGACAGCAGGTCGGGCACCACCAGCGCCACCAGCAGGCAGCCCGGGATGGCGTTGAACATCGCTTGGCCGATCGCATGGCGCTCCAGGTAGCGGCCGGCGTACAGGCCGCCCAGGCGGATGAACAGCGCCATGGCGGCCAAGCTGGCCAGCAGCAGCCACTCGCCGTTGGTCATGTCCGCTCCACCGCGCCGGCGCCTCCGGCTGCGGCCGCGGCGCGCGCCTTGCGGTCGGCATGCAGCGCCGCCGCGCCGGCCGCCAGCGCGCCGGCCAGGGCGCCCGCCACCATGTACCAGCCGCCGGACAGCGCGTTCTTGGTCAGGCAGGCAACCAGCGCGGCCACGAACCACGGCAGCAGGTCCACGCGCGTCGAGCGCCACAGCGCGATCAGCAGGCACAGGAACACGCCGAGGATGGCGAAATCGAGCCCCCAGCGCCGCATGTCAGCCATGTCGAGCGCGGCGAAGTAGCCGCCGACGTTGCCCAGGGTGTAGGCGCTGATGATGACCAGGCTGCCCCCGAACAGGAACGCCGGCGTGGTGCCCTTATTGCGCCGCTCATCGGCGATGGTCATCGCCCAGCTGGAGTCGCTAGTCATGTGCAGCGCGAAGGCCTTACGAAAGAACGACAGTTCGGCCAGCACGCCACGCAGCGAGGCCGCGATCAGCGCGTAGCGCAGGTGCACCGCGAAGCCGGCGACCAGGATGGGCATCAGGTCGGCCGAATTGCTCCACATCTGCAGCGCAATCGCCTGCACCGACGCACCGGTAATGCCCAGGCAAAAGGCCACGAGATAGGGCAGGCTCCAGTGCGCCTGGTGCGCGAGCGCGCCCATCACAAACGAGAACACGAGCACGGCGAGGCCAGGCACCAGGCAAGCGCGCGCGCCGCGGCCCATCTGGTCGAAAGATAGCAGCGACGCGTTCATGCTGTCAGGAGGTCAGGTGTCACGCCGGCTCCAGGCTCTTTTCCATCACGATGTTGCAGCGCGCGTACAGCGGGTGCGGGCCTTCCGACACGGTGCGAAAGCCGAACTTGCGGTACAGGGCGACGGCGGAGCCGAGCACCGTGTTGGTGTAGAGGCGCACGTCGGTCGCGCCCATCTCCTTGGCCCGCTGCAGGGCCGCTTCCATCAGCGCGTTGCCGTAGCCCTTGCCGTGGGCCTCGGGCTCCACCGCCATGCGCGCAAGCTGCAGGAGCTTGGGGTTGTCCTTGTCCCGGAACAGCGCGCAGACGCCGACGACGCGGCCGCTGTCAGTTAGCGACAGAATATGCCCGCCGTCCTCGACGATCTTGAAGGGGTGCTTGGCGAGGTTCCGGTCACCCTCTTCGAGCGCGAAATACTTGGTGATCCACTGCTCATTGAGGCGAATGAAATCTTCCGAATGACGCTCCTGGTCAAACTCGATCTTCATGGATTGCGAACTCCCGCTTCCTACTTTTTGCGTAGACATTGCAATGTTGGTGCAGCCTAATCGTAATTGCGATCGAGGTAAACGACGGGATAGCCGGCGGCGAAGCGGCGCTTCATCTTCTCGTACTCGCGCTCCCAGCCCGGCGCCCGCCGATGCAGTCGGTGAACAGGCCCACCGTCACCGGAGTGGGCGCTTGCATGAAAATAGTGCCCCAGGAGGTGCACAGCTTGTCGACGAAGTCGCCGACCAGCACGTGGTTCTCGATGTTGGGCAGCTGCATTGTCTCGCCAAACAGATTGCGCAGCGCGGTGAGCGACTGGAACAGCCGCAGGCAGGCCAGCCCGGCGCCGGTGCCGACTCAGGATTGGGGCCGCTTTGTGTTGTTGGCACTCGGTGCCTTCGGGTCTTTGGGTTCGTGGGGGCAATTGGTCTGGTGCCCATCGCCACTGCGCTGATCGGCTGGTGCCCCGCCGATCCGCTGCTTGGCATCAATACCTGCGCCCGTAAAAGCTGAGACCCGAACGGGATTTCAGCCAAGCTGGGGCAAATGGCTCGGCGTAATGGACCAAACCGGGCCCGAGGCCGGCGGTTCGCACCATAGCGGCAGCGCATTGGGCGTGCGCACATTTGGCACATGCCCAAGCGCGAGCCTAAGCGCGCGGAACAGCGCGCCATGCGCCACCACCAAAACAGGGCCTGGCTTGGCGGTGGCGCGGTTCACCGCCGCCACGGCGCGGTCATGCAGGGTTTGAAAGCTCTCCGCCCCTTCCGGCGTGAAGCTGCCTTCAATCCAGCTATCATACCAATCGCCCATGGGCCGGCCTTCTTCCACGCCGAAGCCCACTTCCATCAGCCCCGCATCGGTCGCGACCGGAAGCGAAAGCGCTTCTGCCACAATTTCAGCCGTATGCAAGGCACGGCTGAGCGGGGAGGCGATGATGGTCACGATCCCGCGATCTACCAACGCCAAGGCCGCGCGCTGCGCTTGGGAAATCCCAACCGCATTCAGCGGAATATCCGTATGCCCCTGGCTCAGCCCTTCGGCATTCCAATCGGTCTCGCCATGGCGGAGGAACCAGAAGGCGGCTGGGTTCAGGCTCACGAAAGGCCTTCCGCCTTCATCGTGCGCTGCACGGCGGGTCGCGCATTCATCCGCGCATAATGCGCAGCTACATTGGCCGGCAGCGGCTTGTTCAAGCGGGCAGACCACCAGAAGCTGACATAGAACAGCGCGCTATCGGCGAAGGAATATGTGCCGGCAAGCCATTCGCGGCCTTCCAGCGCCTTATCCATCACGCCAAGGCCCTTTTGGAAAATTTCCTCGCCACGCGCCTTCACCGCTTCATGATCCGCTTCCGTCGGCGCGAAATTCGCCGGGCGGAACATGCGCGAAAAACCCTGCATATGCATGGTGGCCACGCAGTAATCGGTCGCTTCCAAAGCCCGCGCCTGCGCATCCGTGCCGGATGGCATCAAGCCGGCGGAGGGAAAGCGCGACGCCAGCCAAAAGGCAATGGCGGGGTATTCCGTCAGCACGGACCCATCATCGCGTTCCAGGGCGGGCACCTTGGATTTCGGGTTCACCGCCACAAAACCCGGCTGGAATTGCGCACCTTCGCGCAGATTGACGGCCACCGCTTCATAAGGCGCGCCAATTTCTTCCAGCATCACATGGATGCCGATGGAACACGCCCCCGGCGCATAAAATAGTTTCATGATTGCAACCCCTTCAAGATATTTTTCTAATTGAACAATGAGGAGACCGAGCTTTCCTCACTGATCCGCTTCATCGCTTCCGCGATCAGCGGCGCAATCGTGAGCTGGCGGATATTGCGCGAAACGCGCACGGCTTCTGTCGCCTGGATGCTATCCGTCACGGTCATCATCTCAACCGGTGCCGCGCCAATCCGCGCCACGGCACCGCCCGAAAATACCCCATGCGTCACATAAACCCCAACCGACCGCGCGCCATCCTTCAATAGCGCCTCAGCCGCGTTGCAGAGCGTGCCGCCGGAATCGACAATGTCATCCACCAGCAGGCAATCGCGGCCTTCCACTTCACCGATCACATTCATCACTTCGGAAACGCCGGCACGCGGGCGGCGCTTGTCAATGATCGCCAAATCAACACCCAAGCGCGCCGCAATCGCACGCGCGCGCACCACCCCGCCCACATCGGGGGACACGATCATCAATTCGCGCCCCGCATAGCGTTCCTGAATGTCGCGCGAATAAAGGGGGGCAGCAAAAAGATTATCCACCGGAATGTCGAAAAACCCCTGAATCTGCGCCGCGTGCAAATCCATGGTCAGCACGCGGTTCGCACCCGCCGCCGTGATAAGGTTGGCGACCAGCTTCGCGCTGATGGGCGTCCGCGGGCCTGATTTCCGATCCTGACGCGCATAGCCGAAATACGGAATCACAGCGGTTATGCGCCGCGCACTGCCGCGCTTCAGCGCATCCAGCGTGATCAGTAATTCCATCAGATTGTCATTGGCGGGATAGGAAGTGGATTGGATGACAAAAACATCCTCACCACGCACATTTTCATGAATTTCGACAAAAACTTCCAAATCGGCGAAGCGCCGGATGGAGGCATTGGTGAGCGCGATACCGCAAGCGGCGGCTACAGCTTCGGCCAGGGGGCGGTTGCTGTTGCAGGCAACAATCTTCATGCCGGGGGGACTCCGCACGCAGGGGCAGTGACTTGTTAGGGACGCCTACCTAGCAATGTGACGCTTTGGTGTAAATCGCACGCACCAGATTGCGGCAGATTACGCATCCTCCAGCTTTGCCGAAAGCTCCAGCCATTCCTCCTCCAACCCCGCCACTTCCTTGGCAATGGCGGCGCGGCGGGTATTGGCCCAGGCAATGTCCTCGGCCTTGAAGCGGGCATAGGTGTCAGGGTCGGCGAGCCGCTTTTCGATCAGCGCGGCTTCCTTCCCCAGTTTTTCCAAAGCGCCTTCCACCACCTTCAAGCGTGCACGCAGGGGTTGCAGGGCAGCGCGGTTTTCCGCCCTTTCCCGCCGCGCTTCGGCCCGCACGCCGCCGGGCTCAGCCCGAGGCGCCGCACCGCGCGCACGTTCCGCAAGCAAAGCGCGATATTCATCCAGATCGCCATCAAAGCTGGTCACCGTGCCATCGGCCACCAGCCATAGCCGATCCGCCACGAGTTCCACCAAATGCGGATCATGCGTGATCAGCACCACCGCACCTTCAAAACCCGCCAGCGCCTTCACCAGCGCATCACGCGCATCAATATCCAAATGGTTCGTCGGTTCATCCAGGATCAGCATTTGCGGCGCATCGCGTGTGGTGAGCGAGAGTAGCAGCCGCGCCTTTTCCCCACCGGAAAGCTGCGCCACCTTTGTGTCTGCCCTATCCGCATCCAGCCCGAAACGCGCCAATTGCGCGCGGCACGCGGTTTCAGTCGCCTTCGGCAGCGCGGCTTGCATGTGCGTGAGCGGCGTGCCGTTAAGGTCCAATTCTTCGGCCTGGTGCTGCGCGAAATAACCAACCCGCAGGCGGTTATTCCGAAACACATCCCCACCCGCCACATCCAGCCGCCCGGCCAACAGCTTCGCCAAAGTGGATTTACCATTGCCATTGGCGCCCAGCAGCGCCACGCG
The DNA here is from genome assembly GCA_020249505.1 of Roseomonas sp. Classification (GTDB taxonomy): domain Bacteria; phylum Pseudomonadota; class Alphaproteobacteria; order Acetobacterales; family Acetobacteraceae; genus Neoroseomonas. The sequence goes on from JADCFN010000003.1 coordinate 122,632, forward strand.
ATCTTCCTGATCCAGCCTGAGCGAGACATTCCGCAATACTGGCGCCCCGCCATAACCAACCGACGCGCGGTTCAGCGACAATATCGGCGGCGCCAAAGCCTCCGGCGCCGGAAAGGCGAAACGCACGGGCGTGTCTTCCACCAGCGCTTCCACCGCCGGCATACGTTCCAGCGCCTTCAGCCGAGACTGCGCCTGGCGCGCCTTGGTCGCCTTGGCGCGAAAGCGATCCACAAAAGACTGAATGCGCGCGCGTTCCGATATCAGCTTTACATTCTGCGCCTGCTGCTGCGCCTGGCGTTCCGCCCGGATGCGCAGGAAATCCGCGAAATTCCCTGAATAGAGCGTGATGCCCCCGCGATCGAGATGCGCGATTGCATCCACACAGCGTTCCAACAACCCACGATCATGGCTGACGACAATCGCCGCCCCCGGAAACCGCGCGAGCCAGCCTTCCAGCCAGAGCGTCGCCTCCAAATCCAGATGGTTTGTTGGTTCATCCAACAACAACAAATCCGGTTCCAGAAACAAGGCGCGCGCGAGCGCCACACGCATGCGCCACCCGCCAGAAAATTCCGCCAAAGGCCGCGCCTGCGCCGCAGCATCAAAACCAAGCCCGGAAAGCACCGCCGCCGCACGCGCCGGCGCACTATCGGCACGGATCGCAATCAGCCTTTCATGGATCTCCGCCACCCGCCCAGGGTCAGCGGCTTGATCGGCTTCGGCCAATAGCGCCGCACGTTCGGTATCCGCCGCCAGCACCGCTTCCAGCAAGGAAGCCGCCCCCGCCGGCGCTTCCTGCGCCACATGGCCCATGCGCGCCCGGGCGGAGAGCCTGATCTCCCCGCCATCCGGCTGCAATTCACCCACAATGGCGCGGAGCAAGGTGGATTTGCCGGCACCATTGCGGCCAATCAGACCAATCTTGCGGCCATCATCCACTTGAAGCGCAGCACCTTCCAACAAGGCGCGCCCGCCAAGGCGAATAGTCAGATCACGGATGGCCAGAACAGTCATACGCGGGGGTTGTGGAGGAGCGGGAGCGATGCGTCAAAGGGGTTATGGCTGGCGTCAGCCAGCGGTTCGCGCGGGGTTGGTGTGGCGGCTGCGCGCCATACCAAAGCTTGTTACCCCGGACCCCGCTGAGATTTAGTGCCAGCATGCTTGGTTGCATAAATTTAATGCAATTCTTCTTGCGGTAGAAAATAGGTGCCGCTTACCCTTTGCGCAGCAAATCACCGGGGGAATGTCCAATGCGGTCTTGGTCCTTGATGGTGCGGGTTACAGCGCTGGCCCTAGGCGCCTTTCTGATAACCGCCTGCGAAGGGCCGAATTGGCAAAAGGATAGTGCGGGCGGTTCGATACGGCTTGACGATTGGACGCCCATCGAAACATCGCAACTCGCTGGCAATCTTGCGGCGGTATTTTCCGGCCTACCGCTCACGGATGCCAAGCGAGCGCTGCGCGACAATGCGGTCGAACATGATGTGGTGACCATCACGGACCGCGGTTGGGCCAATGCTCAACGGTCAATCGCGCCATATGGCCATTTTGGCGAACATACTTTCAGCCAATTGCGGTCGCGTGAGGCATTTGAGGCCTGGATGCGGGGCCGCTTCCCCCAAGCAAAGGACATTGAGTTTGTTGATGTCATTCCGGTTACGCATCCCACCCTTGCCACCCGCGGCTTCGCTGGCACGGTGATGGTGACCAATCAACAGGACCGGAAATTCCGCTGTGCTTTGGCGCATGCCGGCTATGGCGGCCCGAGGCTCTCCGCCACCTCAACCGACATCTTCCGCATAGAGGAATTCAAATCCACGCTGCAAATCCGCTTCTGCACCGTGGGCGGGACGGCGACATCGCTTAATCAGCGCATGCAGCGGGTATTGTTTTGAGCAATCGCGGGCGCTGCCCCCGGAGCCCCCGCCGGGGTAACAGTGCTACCCCGGACCCCGCCTGGACTTGGGGCGGCGGCGGGTGGGGGTGGCGTCCAGGGGGGCGACGAGGTTTTGGTAAAGGTCGAATAGGAAAGCGAGGCGCGCGGCCTCGGTCGGGAAGCCGCGAGGTTGACCATAGGCAGCGTCCACCGCGCGGTCATTCGCGGCATGGGCGGCAACCAGCTTGGGCGGCATGGTCAAGGGATCATAGAGATCAGCAAGGCTGGCGCCGGAATGCGCGGCCCGCGCATCCAGAATGCCCTGGGCCGAGCGTTCAATGGCAGCGCGCTGCGCCTCGGTTGGGGTGGGCCAGGGGAAGTTGTTGTAGACGATGCCAGATGAATAGCGGAAATCGCTCTTGAGCCGCCCGCAAACAGCGCGCACCCAAGCCATGTGCATGCGGCTAGTAAGGACGGCGAAGTGATAATTTTCAGCGTCTGGAACGATTTTGAGTAGATTACTCGCCAAAACGGTCGGCGGTTCAAAGCCGATAGGGATGAAGGGCCGGTCCTCGGAGGATACCTCAGGGACGACAAGGTAGCGCCTTGTTGGAACATTCGTAAAAGCAAAACGGGTGGGCGTCTTTGCCAACTCCTGCGTTGCTGGACGCTTGCTCTTTCCACGAAATTCTCGAACCGCGTTGACTCGTTCCAAAACGACTGGAAGTTTTCTTAAGTCTTCCGGCCCCACATCGGCGAGGTGCAGACACCAGCGGCGGTTGCCATTTATGAATTCCTCTGATCCGATCCATTGCTTGAAAAGCGAAGTAGCCTTTGGCTCCCTTTCAAGAAAAAGTGCCTTCTCCTCTGCCGAAAACAAATAGTGGCCGCCGTCAATCGGCTGATTACCCAGACTCATTTGGGGGTTCTGTCCTATCGCAGAACTACGTCGGGTTAGTGCAACCATGGGTCCATCAATCAAATAGGGATTGATACGCCCAACCTTGATGGCCTGCGGATGTCCTTCCGCGCGCGCATATTCAAAAAGGTGTTTCGCCGCCCGATCCCGCAAGGCAAAGCCGATGATCACACAATGCACCGCTGCCCTACCACGCGCTTCACTCGTCCAGCGGAAGGTGCGATGCGCGTAATTGATGATGACGCCGCGCGGCCACAGATCCGCCCATAGCACCGCCGGCTGTTCGCCTTGCGTGATCGAATTGGTGGAAACAAAGCAGCATTCAGCGCGATCATCGCTCGCCATCCATTCGGCTGCCTTGCGATACCAACACGCCACATAATCAAGCAGCCCCGCATTCTTGGTGCCGTGAAAAACCAGGGCAACATCGGCGCGCTGCGCCGCGCTCATGTACTTGCCACCAATAAAAGGCGGGTTCCCCACGCAATACGCATCCGCGCCGGGCTTCACGAAGCCGGCCCAATCTTCCCGCAACGCGTTGCCCACCAGGATTTGCGGCGCGGTTGTCAAAGGCAGGCGCAGGCGAAGCTGGCCGAATTCCTGAGACAATTCCATGTTCAATTGATGGTCGGTCAGCCATAGCGCCACCTGGGCGATTTGGGCGGGCCAATCTTCCACCTCAATCCCGAACATCTGGTCCACATTCACCTGGGAAAGCACGACGCCCACCAATTGCCCGGCATCATCCCCGCCATAGCGGCGGCGCAGCGCTTCCAATTCCAGCCGCCGCAATTCCCGGTAAGCCACCACAAGAAAATTGCCGCAGCCACAGGCAGGATCAAAAATACGGATACGGCGCAGGCGCAGCAAAAAGGCATTCAGCCGGCGCGCATCCTGCTTCGCCGCTGCCAATTCCGCGCGCAACCCATCCAGAAACAACGGGTCCAGGCATTTCAGGATATTCGCCTCGGTCGTGTAATGCTCGCCGCCCCGGCGGCGTTCTGCGCGGTTCTTGATGCTTTGAAACAGGCTGCCGAAAATGGCCGGGCTCACGCGGGACCAATCAACCCGCGCGCAATCCAAAAGTGCTGCGCGCATTTTGGTATTGGTTTCGGGCTGTTCCACCGGGGCATCGAAAAGCCGGCCATTCACGTAAGGGAAGGCGGCAAGGCTTTCATCCAGGGATTTCTGGCGCTGCTGTTCCGGTGTGGCCAATACGCGGTGCAGGCGCGTGATCAGCGCGCCAAGGTCTGAACCATCTTCGGCGCTGCGGGTTTCGATCAGGGCGCGGAAGATGCCGGTTTCGAAAATGCCGGCGTTATCGGCGAAAAGGCAGAACAGGGTGCGGACCATCCACACATCCAGCGCCTTGCCGCCGAAGCCATCATCTTCCAGCAGGTCATGCAGCAGGCCAAGTTTTTCTGCCGCTTCCACGTCAACGGCGTTCAGGCTGCCGTAACTGCGGGTGGTATAGCCGCTGATGAAGCCAAACAGCCCCAGGCGGCGCGGCAATTCAGCCAGGGCGAATTCGGTGGACTGGTCTGCTTCCAGATCATAAAGGCGGATGCGCGCGAAGTCTGAGACAATGATGTAGCGGGGTAATTCGCTGTCTTTCAGGCTTGGGAAATAGTCGCGCGCCTGGCCTGCCGCGCGGTCCAAATCCTGGCCGCGGGATTTATGTTCAACCAGCACCACGCCTTTCCAAAGGTAATCTATGCGGCCTCGGCCACTTTGGCTGGCTAGGTTTTGGGCTGGCTTTTCGAAGGCGCCGACACGGCGGGCGTTGATGCCGAATACTTTGAAGAAATCGCCCCAGAAGCTTTGGGCATCGGCGTTTTCATTGGATGCGTCGCGGTATTCCCGTGCAAAGGCCGTGGCGCGGTCCCGGATTTCGTTAAGTGATAAGGGCATGATGCCAAGGTGCCGCCTTTAGTGGCGAAGGTAAATGCTAAGTTTCGGCGGGGTCCGGGGTAACACTGTTACCCCGGCGGGGGCTTGGGGGCAGCGCCCCCGATCCACCCCCCAATACTCCTCCTTGACGCCCCACCCCCCAGCGCGTAAATGCGCGGGTCTCGCCGTAAGGCGCCGGCCCCCTTTGCCCAGGTGGCGGAATTGGTAGACGCGCAGGTTTCAGGTACCTGTGGCCGCAAGGCTGTGAAGGTTCGAGTCCTTTCCTGGGCACCAGTTTTTCTTTTCATGAGGCGGCGCGACCAATGGGTTCCACCTTATTCTCCCATGCCGGCGTGACCATCCGGCTTTATAGAAACGACCTACCGGATGGCCTGGATTTGGGCCGTGTGGTTGCGATTGATACGGAAACCATGGGTCTGAACCCGCATCGGGATAGGCTTTGCCTGGTGCAGTTATCTTCGGGCGATGGGTCGGCGCATCTGGTGCAAATCAGCCCGGCATCGCTTGGTGGGCGGGGTGCGGATGCGCCCAATTTGAAGAAGTTGTTGGCTGATCCGGCGGTCACCAAGCTGTTTCATTTCGCGCGGTTTGATGTCGCGGCGTTGTATCATGCGCTGGGTGTTGTCACGGCGCCGGTGGTTTGCACCAAAATCGCTGCTAAGCTGGTGCGGACTTTTACGGATAGGCATGGGCTCAAGGATTTGTGCCGGGAATTGCTGGGCGTGGATTTGTCCAAGCAGCAGCAGACGTCAGATTGGGGTGCGGCGGAACTCACCACAGAACAAATGGCCTATGCCGCTTCTGATGTGCTGCATTTGCATGCGCTGTGGGCGAAGCTTGAAGGGTTGTTGAAGCGCGAAGGCCGGTTGGATTTGGCGGAGGCTTGTTTTCGTTTCCTGCCGGCGCGCGGGCGGCTTGATCTGCTGGGTTATGAGGACCCGGATATTTTCCACCACTAGTCGCACGGTTAACGCCTCTGGCATTTTTTTTGCAGGGGCAGCGCTAGAATTTATTGACCCTTGAGGGCCGCCGCCTCATACAAGGTGGCGTGAATACTCTTGCATCCCATCCTGACCTTGCCGAAGGCCGCCGCGTGCTGGCGCTGGAAGCGGATGCGCTGCGTGCGCTTTCGGATGTTTTGGATGATGGCTTTGTCCGTGCGGTGGGCTTGCTGGCGGGTGTTACGGGCCGCGTTGTCGTCTCCGGCATGGGAAAATCGGGCCATGTGGCGCGCAAGATTGCCGCGACCATGGCTTCCACCGGCACGCCGGCGCTGTTTGTGCATCCGGCCGAAGCGTCCCATGGCGATTTGGGGATGATCCTGGCCGGGGATGCGGTGCTGGCGCTCTCCAACTCCGGGGAAACGCCGGAATTGGCGGATTTGATCGCGCATTCCCGCCGCTTCAGCCTGCCGCTGATTGGCATTATCGGCCGCGCGGAAAGCACGCTGGCGCGCGCGGCGGATGTCGCACTGGTTTTGCCCGCAGCGCCTGAGGCCTGCCCAATGGGGCTCGCCCCCACAACCTCCACCACCATGCAATTGGCGTTGGGCGATGCCTTGGCGGTGGCCTTGCTCACGCGGCGGGGTTTTACCGCGTCCGATTTTCGGGTGTTCCATCCGGGGGGCAAGCTGGGCGCGCGGCTGTCGCGCGTACGGGATCTGATGCATGGCGCGGCGGAATTGCCGCTGGCGCCGCCCAATATGCCGATGGAAGCCGCGATTTTGGCGATGACCGCGCGGCGCTTTGGCTGCCTTGGTGTGGTGGGCGAAGATGGCGCGCTCGCCGGCGTGATCACGGATGGCGATTTGCGTCGGTCGCTGGAAGTCTCGGGCGGTGCCGCTTTGCTGGCGCGCCCGGCCGGTGAGGTAATGACGCGCAATCCAAGGGCCATCACCGGCGATGCGCTGGCGGCGGAAGCACTTGGGCTGATGAACAAGCACGCCATCACCGCGCTTTTCGTGGTGGATGAGGCGCGCCGGCCTATCGGCATTTTGCATATCCATGATTTGCTGCGCGCAGGTGTGGCGTGAAGAACCGCGCGCCTGATGCCTCGGTCATGGCAGCGCCGCGCGCGCCGCGCCGCATCACGCCGCCTTCGCGCGAACGCTGGTCGCCTTCGGCCGGGCAAATGGCGCGGCGGCGGGCGGTGGTGGGAGCACTGAAATGGCTGGTGCCAGGTGCGGGCCTGGCGCTGCTGCTGATCATTGCGATTTGGCCGGAATTGGAAGGTGCGGAAGAACGCGCGCGGGTTTCCTTCCGCCGTGTCGCGCAAACCGCGCCTGAGGCGGTGCGGATCGTCGCCCCCCGCTATCAGGGCGTGGATGAATTGAACCGGCCTTATACCGTCACGGCTTCAGTTGCGACCCAGGGTCAGAATCAGGATATTGTTGATCTGGAAGCCCCGCGCGCGGATTTGCTGATGACCGATGGCTGGGTGCTGCTGGAATCGCGCGAAGGCCGGCTCAACAAGGCGCGCAATCATCTTGATCTGCGTGGTGAAGTCACGCTCTGGCATGATGGCGGCAATCTGCTGGTGACCGAAGAAGCCGCGATTGAATTGAAGGAAGGTAACGCTTCCGGCGACAAGCCCGTTGCTGCGCAAGGCCCTTTCGGTACACTGGTGAGTGAGGGTTTCCGCCTTTACGACAAGGGCGCGGTGATTGTGTTCACCGGCCAATCGCGCGCCCTGCTGGAAGGTGCGCAATGATCCGGCGTATTGCCTTGGCGCTTTGTCTTGCTGCGGGCGTCGCCTCCGCGCAGATGGCTGAGCTCAATCAGGGTGGCCCCATCGAAGTCACTGCGCGGGATGGGATTGAATGGCGGCAGAATGAACAGGTGGTGATCGCGCGTGGCGCGGCACGGGCGGTACGTGGTGGCGTGACGATCGATGCTGATCTGCTGCTGGCGCGCTATCGTCCACGCGGCGGCACGCCGGCCGAGCCGCGCCCCGCCAGCGAAGGCCCCGGTGGCGCCAGCGAGATTTGGCGCCTGGAAGCCGAAGGCAATGTCGTGATCACCACGGCGACAGACCGGGCCGAGGGCGATCGCGCCATCCACGATATCGATCAGGCGGTCATGGTGCTGAACGGGCGCAACCTGCGCCTGACCTCACCCGACAATGTGCTGACAGCGCGTGACAGCGTGGAATATTGGCCGCAGCGGCGGATGGCAGTGGCGCGTGGTGATGCGGTGGTGGTGACCAAGGATGACAAGCGGGTACGGGCCGATGTGCTGGTGGCCTATTTCCGTGAGGCTCCAACAGAGCCCGCCGGCGCGCCGCGCCCGCAACCCACACGCGCTGCTTCAGAAAACGCCCCGGGGTCGGACAGCAATCTGGAAAAGGTGGAAGCCTATGGCCGGGTTGAAATCCGCACTGCAACCGAAGTCGTGCGCGGCGATACCGGTGTCTATACGCCGCCCAATAGTATTGCGCGCCTTCTCGGCAATGTACGGATCGTGCGTGGTGACAATGTACTGACCGGGTGTGAGGCGATTGTGAATATGGACACGGGCATTTCGCGGCTTGTTGCATGCCCGAACGTACCGGTGCGCGGTATCATCGTCCCCGGTGAGGGCCAGGGTCTTCCCGCTCCAGGGGCACCGGCACGATGAGTGATGCCACGCAAATGAAAGTGTTGCCCGGCACTGGCGGGCTTTACGCAACCGGGCTTGGCAAGCGCTATAAAAAGCGGCCTGTGGTGCGCAATGTGTCGCTTTCAGTCCAGCGCGGCGAAGCGGTGGGGCTGCTTGGGCCGAATGGCGCCGGCAAGACGACGACGTTCTACATGATCACCGGTCTGGTGCAGCCCGATGAAGGGCGCGTGATGATGGATGGGCATGATGTCACCATGCTGCCCATGTATCGCCGCGCGCGGCTTGGGCTTGGCTATCTGCCGCAGGAAGCCAGCATCTTTCGTGGCCTGACCGTAGAACAGAATATCAGCGCCGCGCTTGAAGTGGTGGAACCGGAAGCTGATCGCCGCGCGGCAATGCTCGATGAATTGCTGGCAGAATTCGGCATTGCGCATTTGCGCCGCGCACCCGCTCTGGCGCTTTCAGGCGGTGAACGCCGGCGCTGCGAAATCGCGCGTGCCTTGGCGACTCACCCTTCCTATATCCTGTTGGATGAACCGCTGGCCGGCATTGACCCCATCGCGGTTGGCGAAATCCGTGATTTGGTCAAGCATTTGAAGGATCGCGGTATTGGCGTGCTGATCACGGACCATAATGTGCGCGAAACGCTCGAAATCATTGACCGCGCCTATATCCTGCATGATGGCAAGGTGCTGATGGAAGGCAACCCGCAAGAAATTGTGGCGAATGAGGATGTGCGCCGCGTCTATCTTGGCGAAAAATTCAGCCTGTAATTGGATATTGGCGCTGCATGTTCCCTGCCTTCCTTTCCGCCCGGCCTAGTGAGCAGCGCTGATGGCGATCGGCCCGCGTCTCGATCTGCGGCAATCACAGCAGCTGGTGATGACACCGCAGCTGCGCCAGGCGATCAAGCTGCTGCAATCTTCCAACATGGAAGTCTCGGCCTTTGTCGAGGAAGAACTTGAACGCAACCCGCTGCTGGAACGCGATGAACGCCCGCTGGCTGGCCCGGATGCCGGGCGCAGCACTGATCCCTTGCCGGTGGCAAGCGAACCGGCGGATGCAGCGAGCGCCGCCGCTTCTGATGCGCTGCCTTCGGAAAATGCCGCGCCGCTCGATGCCGAATGGGATAATGTTTACGACAATGGCCTGCCGCCGATTGGCCGTGGTGGCAACCGCGATTTCGATGATGATCTTTCCGGCATTGAAGCCATGGAAGCGCCGGAACGATCACTGCGTGATCATCTGGCGGAACAAATCAGGCTGAACCTTACCTCTCCGCAGGAACGCCTGATTGCCGGCAATCTGCTGGCGCTGGTGGATGCTGCCGGGCGGCTCCATGTGCGCGCGCAAGTGATTGCGGATGCGCTGGGGTGCGAAGAAGCGCTGGTGGAACGCGTGCGGCTTTCCATGGCGCGCTTCGATCCGGTTGGCATGTTTTGCCATGATTTGGCGGAGTGTCTTGCGGTGCAGTTGCAGGAACGCAATCGCTATGATCCCGCCATGGCGGCGTTGCTGGCAAATCTGGAATTGCTCGCCAAGCGTGATCTGAAGGGCTTGCAGGAAATCTGCGGCGTGGATGCCGAAGACATGGCGGAAATGGTCGCGGAATTGAAGCGGCTGGACCCCAAGCCCGGCGCTTCCTTTGATGCGCCACCAGCGCCAACCCTGATACCAGATGTGTTGATGCGCCGTGGGCCAGATGATGATTGGATTGTGGAGCTCAATCTGGAAACCCTGCCGCGCGTGCTCGTGAATAAGGGCTTCTTTGCCTCCGCCAATGTCAGCGCGCGCGGCAAGGAAGACAAAACCTGGATCGCGGAACGCTTTCAAACCGCGTCATGGTTGGTGAAGTCGCTGGAACAGCGCGCCAATACCATCCTGAAAGTAGCAGTCGAAATTGTGCGGCGCCAGGATGGCTTTTTCCGCCATGGGGTTGGGCATTTGCGCCCGCTGATCCTGCGCGATGTGGCGGATGAGGTTTCGCTGCATGAAAGCACCGTATCCCGCGTTACATCCAACAAGGCGATTGCAACGCCGCGCGGCACTTTTGAGCTGAAATATTTCTTCACCACCGCCATTGCCGGCACCCGTGGCGGGGAAGCCCATAGTGCTGAGGCCGTGCGCTACCGCATCAAGGCCATGGTGGATGCTGAAAACCCGGCGGATATCCTGTCCGACGATACGATTGTGGCCCGGCTGCGTGAAGAAGGCGTGGACATTGCCAGGCGAACTGTGGCCAAATACCGGGACGCGCTGCGCATCCCATCATCCGTGCAGCGCAAACGGGAGAAGGCCGCCTCGGCCTGATCCGGACAGAAAGGCGACCCGGGAGAAAGGCAAGGGTCGCACGCCCGGTCGCCTTGGGGCGGCCCCTCCACTTTTGAAAGAAGGGAGGGCATAGGCCCATGCTTATTACAGTTGCCGGCAAGCAAGTTGAAACGGGTGAAGCACTGAAGACCCATGTGAGCGATGGGCTGGCGGCGATTACCGCCAAGTATTTCGACCACGCGCTTGAAGCCAATGTGACCTTCCACAAGCATCGAAGCCAATTCAGTTGTGACATCAACCTGAAAGCGGGGCGCGGGCTGATGATGCGCGCCGAGGGTGAGGGGGCGGACGCGCATCGCGCTTTTGAGGTTGCGGCCGAACATCTGGCCAAGCGCCTGCGCCGCTACCGCCGGCGCGTGAATGAACATGCGCGGTCCTTCGCGGGTGAACGCGAAGCGGCGGCGGAAGAAGCGCCGCGCGGCCGCCGCTATGTGATTGAAGCCCCGAGTGAGGAGGAAGCGCCCGAGCATGGCGACCATGGCGCCATCATTGCCGAGAACCCCACACATATTGAGAAGCTGAGTGTGGGTGAGGCCGTGATGCGGCTCGATCTGGCCCAAGCCCAGGCGCTGATGTTCCTTTATAAGAAGGGCGGCGGGCTGAACGTGGTTTACCGCCGCACCGATGGGAATATCGGCTGGATTGATCCGGGGTAGGGCGTCGGCACGGCGCGCGCTTCCTCGTTTTTGTGTCTGGCATGGCGTAAGAATGCGCCATGCCAGACATCACACAATTCTTCCTCTACCTCGCGGCGGCACTGCTGCTGGCGGTCACGCCCGGCCCGGGGATTTTTTACGTCGCGGCGCGCAGCCTGGCGGGCGGGCGGGCAGAGGGCATCGCTTCCAGCTTCGGCACTGCGCTTGGCGGCTTGGTGCATGTGCTGGCCGGGGCGCTGGGTGTTTCCGCGCTTGTCTTGGCGAGTGCGGAGCTTTTCACGGTGCTGAAATGGCTAGGTGCGGCTTATCTGGTTTGGATCGGCGTTCGCACCATCATCGCTGCGCGGCATGATGCGGCGCAGGGCTTGGCTGGCGCCGACCCGGCCCCCGCCATGGGGGCGCGTCGCGCCTTTCGGGAAGGTGTGGTGGTGGAGGCGCTGAACCCCAAAACCGCAGCTTTTTTCCTGGCCTTCATTCCGCAGTTTCTTGACCCCAGCGCGGGTGCGGTGGCGTTGCCCTTTATTCTGCTGGGCGTGATCTCCGTCACGCTGAATACGCTGGCAGATATTGTGGTGGCGATAGGCGCCAGCCGTATCCGTGAAGGTGCGGCATCGCGGCCCGCCTTCATTCGGCGGCTGCGCGAAATCTCGGGCGCATCAATGATTGCTTTGGGGGCCGGCTTGGCCTTGGCCAAGCGGCAATAGGGTTGAAGGGCGGCGCGTAATTATTGGCGCGCCGCCCCTTTCGCTCACGCGCTTTCGTAAAGCCGCGTCAGGCTGAATTCGCGGTGGCCGAGCAATTCAGCCGCGGTCAATTCGCCATCAGCCGTGCGGATGATGCAATCAAGCAGGGCTTCGCCCGCTTCATCCATATTCATCTGCCGCTGCAATAGCCCAGTCACATCCACATCAATATGTTCAGACATGGTGCGCTGCGTGCGCGGGTTAGCGGTAAGCTTGATCACCGGCAGGATCGGATTGCCGATAACATTGCCTTGCCCGGTCGGGAAGGTATGCACGGCGAAGCCTGATGCGGCGCAAAGGGTCACCATCTCGGCCGCGGCAGAGCTTGAATCCATGAACCACAAGCCGGAATGGGTTGGTTCTTCCGCCTTGTCCAACACGCCATCGACCAAGCACTTCTTGCCGATCTTCTGGATATTGCCGAGCGCCTTTTCTTCAATGGTGGTGAGGCCCCCTTCGATATTGCCCTTGGTGGGCTGGCTTTCGGAAAGATCGTTCGTCTTATTGGTTTCGACCACGCGCTGGTAACGGTCAAACATCGCCTGGAATTGCGCGCGAATTTCCGGCGTACGGCAACGCGCCGCGACCAGATGCTCGCCGCCCGTCAATTCGGTGGTTTCACCGAAAACAAGCGTATTGCCGTTTTCCCAGAGTTTGTCAAAGGAATTGCCGACTGTCGGGCAGGAAGCGAGGCCCGATGTGGTATCGCTTTCGCCGCATTTCGTGGAAACCCAAAGCTCCTGCATCGAAGCGCGGGTCTTCTTCAGGCGCGAGGCGTGCTTCACCATGCGATAGGCTGCGCGGGACGCATTGGCGATGGTGTTGATGTCGCCATTTTGTTCAATGGCGAAGCCTTCCACCGGTTTGCCGGATTTGGCGATGCCTTCAACAATGCGGCCAGTCCAGCCAGGCTCAATCCCAATCACCACCACGCCGGCGACATTCGGGTTAGTGCCCGTGCCGATCAGGGTGCGGAAATGTAAATCCAGATCAGCACCGAATTGCAGGCGGCCGTAGGCGTGCGGAATGGCCAGCGCGCCCTTGATGTTGTTCGCAACCGCTTCGCAGGCAGCATTGGAAAGATCGTCAACTGGCAGGATGATCACGTGGTTGCGCACACCCATGCGGCCATTTTCGCGGCGCCAGCCTTCGAAGGAGGCGTTTTTCAGATTAATGCCCATGGCGCTTACCACCGCTTCGTCTTGACGTTGTGGACATGCAAGTGTTCGCCCGCAGAAATATTCTTCACCGCTTTGCCGATATCGACGCCGTATTTGATGATGGTATCACCGGAAGCGATGGCGCGAATGGCAAGCTTATGCCCGATCGGAATATCCGACTTCGCGTTGAAGGTGATCATCTTGTCCTGATCCATGATCCAGCCATTCAGCGCCTGGCCGGATTTGATCCCTTCGACAACGACGACGCCGACGGAATCGCCTTCGTCATGCACACAGAAATGCACGGTCATGCCGGCATATCCTCCCTCTTTTGATGATGGTGAGAAAAAGCTAGGGCGCAGCCCCTTCCCGGTCAATTGGCTACGCGCGCTTAAAGGGGCAGCGCGGTGGTGGACTTCACGCATTCCATAGCGAAGCGGGATGTCACCTTGCGCAGGCTCGCCACGCGGGCGGTTAGCTTGCGGTAGAAGACATCATAAGCTGTCATGTCTGAGACGACGACGCGCAGCAGGTAATCAACATCGCCGCCGAGCCGCCAGCATTCGACGATCTCCGGCATCTCCGCCACAGTTTTCGCAAAGCTTTCGATCCAGGTGGCGGAATGGTCGCCGGTTTCGATGGCAACAAAAACCGAAATCCCAAGGCCGAGCTTTTCGGCGTTCACCAGCGTGACGCGGCCGGTGATAATGCCAGTTTCCTCCATACGGCGGATGCGTTTCCAGCATGGGGTTTGCGTGAGCCCGACCTCCTTCGCGATATCGCCTAAGGATAGCGAGGCATCCGCCTGGATCAGCCGGAGGATGGCAAGATCGGTCGCATCCAGATCATTGGGTTTCGACAAGGCAGGCTCCCGGGTGAGAAGGCGGCGTCATGTGTCTGGCATCAACAAGCGGATCAGGCCATCAAGCTGGTCAAGATCATTATAGCTGATGGTCACTTGACCACCCTTGCCGAAATGCTTGATGGCGACTTGCAAGCCAAGGCGTTCGAGCAATTGGCGTTCAAGGGAAAGTGTATCACTATCCTTGGCATTGGCACGGCGCGCTTCGGGATTTTTCGGTTGCGCGGCGGCCATAGCTTCAGCCTGACGCACTGAAAGACCACGCGTGAGGATTTGCGTGGCGAGTTTTTCTGGCTCCTCCGCGCCCAGTAGCGCGCGGGCATGGCCGGCACTCAGGCGCCCGGCGCGCAAATGCTCGCGAATGGCGGGCGGCAAATTGAGCAGGCGGAGCGTATTGGCGATATGGCTACGCGATTTGCCGACCGCGCGCGCGAGGCTTTCCTGATTGAGGCCGAATTGGTCAATGAGGCGTGCAAAACCTTCCGCTTCCTCGATTGCGTTGAGGTCTTCGCGCTGGAGGTTTTCCACCAGGCCGGCGGCCATCGCCATACGGTCATCGAAATCGCGAATGACAACGGGTACATCATGGAGTTTTGCGATCTGCGCCGCGCGCCAGCGACGTTCACCACCGATAATCTGATACCGGCCCGTGGCACCGGGCTTAGGGCGCACCAGCAAGGGCTGCAAAATGCCGTGTTCGGTAATGGAAGCCGCGAGTTCCTGCAGCGCCTGACGGTCAGGTTCCATGCGCGGCTGAAAGGGGCCGGGTTCGATTGAGGCAATCGGTAGGCTGCGCGGCGGGCCGGCCTGCGGGACGCTTGGCGCCGCGGGCGCATCACCCATAAGGGCTGACAGACCCATGCCGAGCCGGGCGGGCTTTTTCATTGGGCCGGTTCCTTTGGTTGCTTCTGGCGGCGGAGCCATTCCTGCGCGAGTGCGACATAGGCCTCAGCGCCCGCCGAGCGATGATCATAAACCAGGACGGGCAAGCCGTGGGATGGCGCCTCAGTGATGCGTATGTTTCGAGGAATCACCGTTTCATAGACCTTATCGCCAAAGAAGGTGCGTACATCAGCTGCGACAAGTTCGGATAGATTGTTGCGTTTATCAAACATTGTCAGGATGATGCCACCAAGCTTGAGGCTTGGGTTTAGGCTTTTGCTCACGCGTTCAATGGTGCGCGTAATTTGAGAAACGCCCTCAAGTGCAAAGAATTCACATTGCAGCGGCACCAAAACCTCATCCGCCGCGACCAAGGCGTTGAGGGTGATCAGGCCGAGCGAAGGCGGGCAATCGATGATAATGAGGTCGGTACCGGTCAGGACATCTCCGGAAGCTTCCAGCGCATTCAGCAAGCGTCTTTCACGGGCCTCGACATCAATCAATTCAATCTCGGCGCCGGCCAAGTCAGCATCCGCCGGCAACAGATCAAGCTGCGGAATGCGCGATGGCTTGATCAATTCCGCCAAGGGCGCGGCACCAACGAGTAGCGCATAGCTGCCCTGGCCCCTTTCCTGTCGCGGCAAGCCAAGGCCAGTCGAGGCATTACCCTGCGGGTCAAGGTCAATCAGCAGAACCTTGCGGGTGGTGGCGAGCGCGGTCGCCAGGTTGATAGCAGTCGTGGTTTTACCGACCCCGCCCTTTTGATTGGCGATGGCAATAATCTTCGGCCTGGCGAGGCTAGGGCGGGACATGATGGATGTTGCTCAGGCGGAGGATGGTTGCTTCGGGATTGGTGGCGCTTGGAAACCGCTCAAGGGTGAAGTGCCAGTCCTGGGCTGCTTCCGTCAACTCTTTCTCGGCGGTTCTGCCCTTCGGGAATATCGCAACGCCACCTGGGGCGAGGAACTTCTCCGCATAAGGCAGCAGAGCCACCAAGGGTGCAAGCGCGCGGGCGGTGATCGCAGAAAGCGGTGGGAGCCTAGCATTTTCTGCGCGGCAGGCATGCACCCGGACCATGGGCAGCTTTAATTGGGCGCTTGCTTCGACCAAAAAGGCCGCCTTGCGCTTGTCTGACTCCACCATGTGTATTTCACGCTCCGGCTGCATGATAGCGAGTACAAGACCCGGCAGGCCCGCGCCTGAGCCGAAATCGCCGATTGGCCCCTCCGACGGCAAAAGCGGCCGCAGTTGCGCGCAATCCTCAATGTGCCGTTGATCTATTTCGCCGGCGGTTTCCACTGAAATCAGGTTGATACGGGTATTCCAGCGCAACAGCAGATCTCGATAGCCTGCAAGCCGAGCTGCGGTCTCCGGAGAATGTTTCACGTGAAACGCTGAGCGTCACGCCGCAGATGCACTGCCAGAGCCGCCAGGGCTGCTGGGGTGACACCCTGAACGCGGCCAGCGGCACCAAGGGTGGCGGGCCGCGCAGCCTTCAGGCGCTGGCGCATTTCGGCAGAAAGCCCATCTACGGCGTCGAAATCGAGGGTTGCGGCGATCGCCGCCTTTTCTTCGCGTTCCAGAAGGCGCCGCTCCGCTTCCTGCCGACGCAAATAAGGGGCGTAGAGGGCTTCGGCCTCCAACTGGGCGCGAATTGCGGGGGTGAGTCCCAACAACCATGGGAAGGCAGCTTCGATCCGGCCTGTTTCGATTCCTGGGAGAGCGAGCACTTCCAGAACCGAGCGCCGCCGGCCATCCTGATTGACCGTGATGCCAAATTCGGAAAGTGCGGCGGGCGACGCCGAATCCGTGGTGGCGCGCCGCAGTGCACCAGTAACCGCTTCTGCAAAGGCCCGGTGGCGCGTGGCTCTTTCAGACCCAACGCAGCCCCAGGCAATGCCCCGTTCCGTAAGTCTTAGACCTGCATTATCTGCCCGGAGTGACAGGCGGTGCTCAGCGCGTGCGGTTAGCATACGATAAGGTTCAGAAACGCCCTGCAACGTCAGATCGTCCACCAAAACGCCGATATAGGCTTCACGGCGCGTGAAACTTGCTTCAGGGTCGGCGCCAGAAGCGCGACGGGCAGCATTAATCCCAGCCATCAACCCTTGGGCGCCGGCTTCCTCATACCCTGTGGTCCCGTTGATCTGCCCAGCCAAGAACAGGCGCGACACTCTCCGCAGTTCCAATGCTGGGGTCAGAGCGCGAGGGTCTATGTGATCATATTCAATGGCATAGCCAGGTTGCAGGATGCGGGCCTTTGCAAGCCCGGGGATCGAGGCCACCACCTGCTCCTGAACCGCTTCTGAAAGACTCGTGGATATCCCGTTGGGATAGACCGTCAGGTCATCAAGCCCTTCAGGTTCAAGGAAAATCTGGTGCCGCTCACGTTCAGCAAAGCGCACCACTTTGTCTTCAATCGAAGGGCAATAGCGCGGTCCGACCCCCTGTATCCGCCCGCCATAGACCGCGCTCGATTGGAGATTGGCGCGAATGATGGCGTGGGTTTCCGGCGTCGTCGCAGTAATGCCACATGAAACCTGCCGATTATAAATGCGCTCAGTCAGCCAGGAAAGGGGCTCGGGGGGGTCATCGCCTGGCTGCGCTTCCAAAGCTGGCCAATCAATAGTCCGCCCATCAAGCCTGGGTGGTGTGCCGGTCTTGAGGCGCGCAAGCGGCAGGCCCAACCGCTCAAAGACTAGCGCCAGACCGATTGCCGGTGCGTCACCAACGCGGCCGGCCGGGAAACGCTTTTCACCGATGTGGATTTCACCGCGCAGGAATGTGCCAGTCGTGATGATTGCGGCGCCGCAGCGGATGCGCTGCCCATCGCCCGTGATGATCGCAGCTAGCGCGCCCACTTGATCAAGCTCCAGCCCCTCAGCACCCCCGGCCATGATGGAGAGGCCCGGCTGAGCGCGCAGCAGCCCCTGGACCGCTTCGCGATAAAGCCGCCGATCCGCCTGGGCGCGCGGCCCCCGAACCGCTGGACCTTTCGACAAGTTCAGCATCTTGACATGAATAGCCGCCGCATCCGCCGCACGGGCCATAATGCCGTCAAGTGCATCTATTTCGCGGACCAGGTGGCCCTTACCCACCCCGCCAATAGCCGGGTTGCAGGACATTTCACCAATGGTTTCAATCTTATGGGTCAGCAGCAGCGTGCGCGCACCACAGCGCGCCGCGGCAGCCGCGGCCTCACAGCCAGCATGGCCACCGCCCACCACCACGACATCAAAGGTCAAATCCGCACTCGTCATGCGCCGCCTATATCAGCATTACTTGCCGATACAGAAGTCCCGGAAGACGATATCGAGAATTTCCTCGACACCGACGCGCCCTGTGAGGCGGCCAAGCGCGAATAGGGCTGCCCGCAGCGCCTCCGCCGTAAGTTCTGCAAGGCTGGCTTCCTCTGCCTCGGCCAGCAGTGCTGAGGCTTCCGTGAGGGCTGCCCGATGGCGCGGCCGGGTCAATTGATTGCCCTGCCCCGCGCCCGTTAAGCGGAGTGCAACTTCCGCCAGCCGATCCCGCAACGCGTCAAGCCCGGTACCCTGGCGCGCAGAAATCGCGATGGCCGGAACACCTGCAATCATAGCAGGCGCAGGCGCCAGGTCGCATTTGTTAACCAGCACCAGGGCCTCAGGCCCTATCCAACGGAGTGTCTCGCTATCGGGCGGCTGATCAGCGGCGAAGAGGGCAATAACAAGCTGGGCCTCATGCGCCCGGCGCTCTGCACGCTTGATCCCCTCCGCTTCTATCTCGTCCGCCGCTTCTCTTAGGCCGGCCGTGTCAGATAGCGTCACGGGGACGCCTGCCAAATCCAGCCGCGCCTCTACTATATCGCGCGTGGTGCCGGCGCGGGCCGAGACAATTGCTGCTTCCCTACCCACCAAGGCATTGAGAAGGGAAGATTTTCCAGCATTTGGCGCGCCGATAATGGCAAAGACCAAACCTTCGCGTAGCAATTCGCCGCGCCGCGCATCGGCCAAATGCGCCTCTATTTCTGCACGTAGCTCCCCTGCCCCAGCGCGTGCTTTGGCGTCTAGGTCAGTCGGCAGGCCATCCTCGGCGAATTCAATCGCCGCCTCCTGATGGGCCAGCAGCCGCGCCAAGCGCTCAGCCCAACCACCGTATAGTCGGGCTAGGCCACCATCGGCCTGATGTAGCGCCTGGCGCCGTTGCGCGGCCGTTTCGGCCGCAATCAGGTCGGCGATGGCCTCAGCAGCGGTCAGGTCCATTTTGCCGTGCAGAAAGGCGCGGCGGGTGAATTCACCAGGCTCTGCTTGGCGTAGCCCAGCCACTGCCAATGCATCTATCGCCCCAGCAATAATGCTGCGTCCGCCGTGCAAATGCAGCTCCGCTGCATCCTCGCCGGTATAAGAAGCCGGCCCTGGAAACCAGAGTACAAGGGAATGGTCCAGCGTTTCCCCATCAGGGGCGCGCAGCCGCCGCAAGCTCGCATGACGGGGCGGCGGCAGGCCGCCGGCTAGCCGCCTAACCGCCTCAGCCGTGCCAGGACCCGACAAGCGCAGCACCGCAACTGCACCGGCTGCTGCCCCAGTGGCCAAGGCGTAGATGGTATCAGCAGCGCTCACCTATGGCCTCGTTTCACGTGAAACACTCAAGCGGCCCTATGCCTTTGGGGGTGCGATATCGCGTTCGGTCAACATCAAGCGCGCTACCCGGCCCTTTTGACGAAGATGTGTTTCCAGCACTTCCTCAATATCAGATTTTGTTTCGATCTTATACCAAATCCCCTCGGGGTAAATCACCATTGCCGGGCCAAATTCGCAGCGATCCAGACAGCCGGCCATATTCACCCGCACCCCGGCCAGCCCCAATTCCTTGCCGCGCGCCTTCATATAATCGCGCAATGCTTCACTACCGCGCGCCGCGCAGGACCCGCGCTTATGCTCGTCCGGGCGGCGATTGCAGCACACGAACACATGCGCCTCATAAAATGGCGGGGGGTCTGACGCGCCTCTCCCCTTGGCCTCCAAATCGCTCATGCGCATTCCTTTTTGCTTACGCATGTTTCCTTGCCGCCTAACGGGCTATTCGTCAAAACCGCCCCGCTTGACGCTAACCGGCCTTGGTGCCACTCCGCTCACGCGTCATGCCGCAGCTCTCTCTCCATACCCCCCTTGGTGAGGTCACCATCTCCGAAGATGGCGGTGCCATCGTCGCGCTTGATTGGGGTCGTGGTAGGGACCAGGAAGCCACCCCTCTACTCCGCAAAGCGCAGGACCAATTGCAAGAGTATTTCGACGGCAAGCGCCTGCGGTTCGACCTGCCACTCGCGCCTGAAGGCTCTGCTTTCCAAAAACGCGTATGGGCCGCGCTTTGCGACATCCCCGCGGGCGAGACGCGCAGCTACGCTGATGTGGCCCGCGTGCTCGGCTCAGCGCCGCGCGCGGTTGGCGGGGCCAATGGCGCCAACCCCATTCCCCTTTTCATCCCCTGCCACCGTGTCATCGCTGCCAATGGATCCTTGGGCGGCTATTCTGGCGGCGATGGACCGGCTACAAAGCGCTATCTTTTGGATCATGAAAGCCGCGCGCTTCTTCTCCCTCTCAACACCTGATGGATACCCCCATGAATCACGCTATCCGCATCCATGAACCCGGCGGCCCGGAGAAAATGATTTGGGAGGACGTGCCCCTTCCCGCCCCCAAGTCAGGCGAGGCGCTGGTGCGGCATAAGGCCGTTGGCCTGAATTACATTGACGTCTATTTCCGCACTGGCCTCTACAAAGCACCCAGCATGCCGGCGATCATCGGCATGGAGGCTTCGGGCATTGTCGAAGCGATTGGTGAAGGCGTGACCGAGGTAAAGGTTGGTGACCGCGTCGCCTACGCCACCGGCCCCATCGGCGCCTATGCTGAAGCACGCGCCATCAAGGCTGATCGTCTGGTGAAAATGCCGGAAGCCATCAGTTTCGAGCAGGGTGCCGCGATGATGCTGCAAGGCATGACAGCCGCTTTCCTGATCAAGAAATGCTATGCGGCCAAGGCTGGCCAGACTGTGCTTATCCATGCTGCCGCGGGCGGTGTTGGCCTTATCCTCAGCCAATGGGCCAAGCATCTTGGCTGCACCGTTATTGGCGTGGTCAGCACGCCGGAAAAGGCAGCACTGGTGAAAGACCACGGCGTGGACCACGCGTTGCTCACCAGCGACGATATTCCCGCCCGGGTGAAGGACATCACCAAAGGCGCCATGCTCCCGGTTGTGTATGACAGCGTCGGCAAGGACAGCTTCCTGACCTCGCTCGATTGCTTGGCGCCTTACGGCTTGATGATTTCCTACGGCAATGCCTCTGGCCCCGTTGCCATTCCGGACCTCGGCATCCTGGCCGCCAAGGGCTCGCTTTATGTGACGCGGCCCACGCTTGCGACCTATACGGCGCAACGCGAGGATTTGGTCGCCCGCGCCAATGATTTGTTTGAGGTTGTGGCCTCGGGCGCGGTCAAGATTCGCGTCAACCAAAGCTACGCGCTGAAGGATGCTGCTTCTGCGCATATCGCGCTCGAAGCGCGCAAGACGACAGGCAGCACAGTTCTCATCCCATAATGACATGACCTGGGCTTCAGCACCCTTACCCTGAAGCCCAGGCGCCGGCCATTACCCGAAGTGCAACAAGGCCACCTTGTCTTGAGGCCTAACAAAATAGACGTAGCGGTAGGCTTCCCGCATGCCAAGACTTTGCTGCGCCGCGCAGGAAGCCTGATTGGCTGACGCGACTTGCGCCCATAGCCAATTTGCCCCCTGTTCAGCAGCCCATTGCGCTGCCGCGCGCGTAATGCGCGATCCTAGGCCCTGGCGCCGCGCTTCGGGGACCACCGCCAAATCGAAAAACCCGGCCAACGCCCCATCGGCAACCACTGAAATACAGGCCATTGGCTTGGCGTCTTCGTACAAGACCAGCCAGGCTGCCGGCACCATCATCATATCGGCGGCCCGTTCCTTCTCAGCGCGCCGAGCTGGCACCTGATGCTCCGCTGTGGCGGTCACCGCCATCCAATCCTCATCAAGCGCTGATAGAACGCGCACAGCGACATCAGCGCGTGCAATACCCTGAATTGGTGCCAAAAAAATGATTGTCTCGTCCTTCATCACATAGCCCCGCGCTCTGAGCAGTTCTGCCATCCCCGGGGGATCAAGCGGCGTGGAGCGGAAACGTACCGGTAGGCCCAGCGCCTCATAGCGCCTCTCAATCCGCACGATACGCGCCGCTAATTCTGGATCAAGCTCGGGGCTCAAACTGCTCGCGGCATTGGCGCGGCCCGTGCCGCCGAGAAAAGCACGCACAACAAAACTGCCGTCAAAGGCTACGCGCTGCGCCGGTACCGCCGTCAAACAAGCATGCTCCAGCGCCGCAATATCAGGTTGGTCTACTCCTGGCTTCATCAGACCTTTCCGATGACGCCCGCCGCTGGGTCTTCAGGGGCAGCGGCCGTCTTTGTCTCTCGGCGGCGCGCATGCCAGGCTTCCATCAATTGCAGGATGGTCGCTGCGGTTTCCTCAATGCTACGCCGCGTGACATCAATCACCGGCCAGCCTTGGACCGTGCATAGCCGGCGCGCTGCGATAATTTCTGCCTTTACCGATTCAGGATCAATGTAATCGGTAGTATCCTGCCGAACGCCCTGTCCGCCAATGATCTTCAAGCGGTGCCGACGGATATCAATCAGCGCATTTACTTCGATATAAAGCCCCACTACGGGGCAGGGCGGATCATTCAAAATCTCTGGCAGGCTGGCGCCAGGTACAATTGGCACATTCGCTGCCTTGATGCCACGATTGGCCAGATAAAAGCAGGTCGGTGTCTTGCTGCTGCGCGAAACGCCCACAAGCACCACATCTGCGTTGCGGATACCGACGGTCCCCTGCCCGTCATCATGCGACAGAACATAATGCATGGCATCAATGCGCCGGAAATAATCCGCATCCATCACGTGCTGTGCCGCACGTTTCTCGCGCGCCCGCACGCCTGTCGCGTCCTGCAATAGCGCCATCACTGGATCAAGCGGCGATAGGCATGTCACCCCCATACGTTGGCAGGCTTCTTCCAACACGTGGCGTAGGCTTGAATCCACTAGCGTATAGAGCACCGGCCCAGGTTCATGCTGAATGCCCTCCAGCACGCGGTCCAATTGCAGGCGGGATCGGATCAGGCTCCAGCGATGATCCACGACGTGATGATCATCAAACCGCGCCAACGTTGCGCGGGCGATGGATTGCAGCGTCTCCCCGGTTGAATCGGACACCAGGTGCAGATCAATGTGCCTGTTGGGCATGGCGGGAGAATTCCGTGAATCAATGTGGATAACGGGGGTGGATTCCGGCACCGATCCCGCCCAAACCCATAATGGGGATGAAACCTCCATATCGCGCAAGCCTGGATGCTTTTCCAGGGCTCTACCCTATTGGGAGCGTAACTCCCCTCGCTCCTGATCAGATCATCAGGATTCTAGTATTTGTCTGCGGGACAAATCTGTGGATGGATTTGGCAATACTTGCCTCCCCATCATCCACAGGCCCTACAAGCTACCTCATCTTTCAGAATCTTAGATTCAATGCTTAGGTTCGGGTCATGGAAACGGAAAACGAGCCCAGCCGGGCCAAACCCTTTTTGCGCGTCTTGGCCGGAGAGGCCGTCTGGCCGCCCCCCGTATGGCTGATGCGCCAGGCCGGGCGTTATTTGCCCGAATATCGCGCGACACGCGCCAAAGCGGGCGATTTCATTTCGCTTTGCACCACGCCCGATCTGGCGGCTGAGGTCACGCTGCAGCCCATCCGCCGATATGGCATGGATGCCGCCATCCTGTTTTCTGATATCCTGATGGTCCCTTGGGCGTTGGGACAGGGGCTGCGCTTTGCCGAAGGCGAAGGGCCGCTCCTTGACCCCATACGCACCCCCGAAGGCATTAGCGCGCTCAATCTGGATGGCTTGCTCGCGAAAGCCGCGCCAATATTCGAGACTGTGCGCCTGACCCGTGCGGGCCTCAATCAGGATCACCCGAAAACCGCCCTGATCGGTTTTGCCGGATCACCCTTCACTGTTGCCTGCTACATGGTGGAAGGCCGCGGCAGCAAGGATTTTGCCGCGACGCGCGGCATGGCCTTTAGCGACCCCGCTAGCTTCGGCCGGCTGATCCGCATTTTGCAGGATGCCACCGTCGAATATCTAGTCGCCCAGGTGGAAGCCGGCGCCGAGGCGCTGATGCTTTTCGACACCTGGGCTGGCCTGCTGCCGCCGAGCCAATTCCGCCGCTGGGTGATCGAACCGTCAGCCGCTATTGCGCGCGCCGTCCGCAAGCGCTGCCCCACCACCCCGATCATTGGTTTCCCACGCTTGGCAGGGCCAATGCTGCCCGATTACGCCAGCCGCGCGGCAGTGGATGCGGTGGCCATGGATACCAGCATGGACCCGCGCTGGGCCGCCCAGGCAGTGCCGGCCACCATGCCGCTCCAAGGCAATCTCGACCCGCTCGCTCTGGTCGCTGGTGGCGCCGCCCTGGAAGCGGAGGCGCGCAGCATCCTGGCCGCCATGCGCGGGCGACCCTTCATTTTCAATTTGGGTCACGGCATCATCCCACCGACGCCGCCCGAGCATGTCGCGCAATTGATGCGTATTATCCGGAGCAGTTGAGGCGCCTCAGTTAGCTTCCTCTGGCGTGAAGGGTGGCTTCAGCCAGATCGCGTCCTTGATCTTGGCTTTGACGAAGGCCTCATGCGCCGCCAGTGCTTCGGCTGGCGGCGCCATCAACAATGCGGCGCGCTCCACCTGTTCCACGTCAAGCGTCACAAGACGCGGCGCAGCCTTGGCCGCCAGTTCGAGACCCGGCTGCTTGCCGCCCATCAATTCGAGATAAACTTGCGCTAGAAGCTGACAGTCCAGAATGGCATTGTGGTTGCCGCGCATCGAATTATCCACGCCAAGCCGGCGGCATAGCGCATCAAGATTATTCGGCATGCCGGGAAAGCGCGTCTTCGCCATCGCCAGGCTGTCAATCATACGGCTGCGGTCGAGGATGGGCCGATTGCAGCGGAACAATTCCGCATCGAGGAAACCGAAATCGAAGGGCGCATTGTGGGCGATGATCTCGGAATCACCCAAAAAGGCGAGCAAGGCATCGGCGATCTCTGCAAATTTCGGCTTGCCGGCGACATCGCCATTGGTGAAGCCATGGATGCGTGATGCCTCGGCCGGGATATCGCGTTCCGGATCAACCAGGCTGTGAAACACTTCGCCTGTAGGCAGCAGGTTCAATAATTCCACTGCCGCCACTTCAATCACGCGATCACCGGTCAGCGGATCAAGTCCTGTGGTTTCGGTGTCCAGCACAATCTGGCGCATCAGCCAGCCCCCCTCAGCCGATGCATTAGGCGCCTGATCCCAGCCACCGCAAAATGTCGCGACAGCCCGCTATGGATCACCACATCAGCGCGCCTGCGCTTCTTCGCATCCGGCATTTGCCGCGCGCGAATGGCCGCCAGTCTTTCGGCTGTCATGCCAGGCCGACGCATCACGCGCGCGGCCTGTACGGCCGCCGGCGCGGAGACCACCACCACCACATCTACCCGCTTTTCGCCACCGGTTTCCAGCAGAAGCGGAATATCCAGCACCACGAGGGATTTCCCCGCCCGCCGCGCCGCCGCCAAAAAGCGCTTTTCCGCATCGCGCACCAAGGGGTGCACAATGCGCTCCAACTGCTTCAAGGCTGCGGGATTGCCGAGCACGGCGCGGCGCAATGCTTCCCGATCTACCGCACCGCCGCGCGTCGTGCCTGGGAAAGCGGCTTCAATCGGCCGCACCGCGCGACCGCCCACGGCCTGTAATTCGTGCACGGCCTGATCGGCATCGAAAATCGGCACGCCATGGCGGCGAAAGCTGGCCGAGGCCGTGGATTTCCCCATGCCAATCCCGCCCGTCAGGCCGATGATTTTCATGCGCCATCCCGCTTCGGTATATCGGCCGCCACCACATCGCGCAGCGCCTGATCCACTTGTGGCGCAACGCCAAACCAAGCCTCAAAACCCGGCCGCGCCTGATGCAGCAACATCCCAAGCCCATCCACCGCGACCAGGCCCCGCGCCCGCGCCGCTGACAGAAGCCGGGTTTCAAGCGGCACATAGACAATATCGGCCACCACCGCACTACTGGACAAAGGCGCCAAATCCAATGTCAGCGCGGGTTGCCCCTGCATGCCGAGTGAGGTGGTATTCACCAGCAAGGCCGCGTCTTCCAGCGGCGCCCGATCCGCCACCTGGATCAGGCCCCCAAGGTCCCGGGCCAAGGCTTCGGCCTTGGCGGCAGTACGGTTGACCAGCGTCACGCGCGGCGCACCGGCATCGAGCAAAGCCGCCGCAATAGCCCGCGCCGCACCACCCGCGCCCAACAGCACCGCAGGTCCAGCATCCGCCCGCCAGCCGGGCGCTGCTTCGCGAATGCTTTCCAGAAAGCCGAAGCCATCAGTATTGGAGCCCTCAATCCGCCCATCGCGGAAAATCAGCGTATTCACCGCCCCAGCGCGGCGCGCGAAGGGCGCCACCTCATCACAAATCTCAAAGGCTGCGAGCTTATGGGGAATTGTGACATTGGCGCCGCGAAAGCCGAGATCCACCAGCGACCGCACCGCCGTGCCGAAACGGTCTGGCGGTACCCCAAGCGGGATATAGGCGCCATCAATGCCATAGCGTTGCAGCCAGAACCCGTGCAGGCGTGGCGAGCGGGAATGGGTGACCGGATGGCCGAAAACCCCGGCGAGCCGGGCATGACCGGAAAGCAGCTTCATCACGCCAGAAAGCACCGCCGGCACCCCCAACGCAAGGCTTTACCCACCAACCTGCCGCAGCCATTCCTGTAAATTGTAATACATCGTGACCCGGCTGATCCGCCCATCCTTCAGGGCAAAAAACGCCCCAGCGGGCAGGGCATAGCGCTGGCCGCGCGCTGGCGGTAGCCCGGCATCCTGCGCCAGATATTCACCATGAACCTGGAATTCGGCCGCGGCGCGGGTGCCGTCTGCCCCCACCATGATCACGATGTCGCGCAATTCTTCCCGGTAGCAGCGCGCCATCCGGTCCAGAAAGGCCGCGAAGGCTGGCTTGCCATGCTCGGCGCCGCCCTGGTTGATGTCATGCACCACATCATCGGCCAGCAGTGCCAGCATGCCCGGCCAATCCCCACGATTGAAGGCAGCCAGATAGGCGCTAATGATATCTTGCGTCGTCGTCATGCTGGCTTTCCTTGCCCGGTCTCAGTCCCCTGCCTATAGAGCATCCCGCACGAGCCTTGCGCCAGAGCCCGGAACCGCCATGACCGCCAAGCCCCCCAGTTTTCAGGACATCATCCTGCGCCTGCATCGCTTTTGGGCGGATCAGGGCTGCGTGATTCTGCAGCCCTATGACATGGAAGTGGGCGCGGGCACGTTTCACCCGGCAACAACACTCCGCACCCTTGGTCCCAAGCCCTGGAAGGCCGCCTATGTGCAGCCATCGCGCCGCCCGGCCGATGGCCGCTATGGCGAAAACCCCAATCGGCTACAGCATTATTACCAATATCAGGTGATCCTGAAGCCATCCCCGGCGGACCCGCAGGCGTTGCTGATTGAAAGCTACCGCGCGCTTGGCATTGACCCTGCCTTGCACGACATCCGCTTTGTTGAGGATGATTGGGAAAGCCCGACGCTCGGCGCCTGGGGCCTGGGCTGGGAGGTCTGGTGCGACGGGATGGAGGTGACGCAATTCACCTATTTCCAACAGGTCGGCGGCATTGCCTGCGACAAGCCAAGCGCTGAACTCACCTACGGCCTGGAACGCCTGGCCATGTATATCCAGGGGGTCGAGAATGTTTATGACCTGGATTTCAACAATGACGGCGTGAAATATGGCGAGGTGTTTTTGCGCGCCGAGCGCGAATACAGCGCGCATAATTTCGAAGCCGCTGACACCAAAATGCTGTTCCGCCATTTTGAGGACGCCGAGGCTGAGTGCGCCGCGCTGTTGGAACGCAAGCTCGCTTTGCCGGCCTATGATCAATGCATCAAGGCATCGCATCGCTTCAATCTTTTGGATGCGCGGGGCGCGATCAGCGTGACGGAGCGCGCTGCCTATATCGGCCGGGTGCGGGCGCTGGCGAAGGGGTGTTGTGAGGCCTGGCTGGCCGGCGACGGGGCGTGACCTTGCGCTTCCGCGGGTTTTCTACCATATCTGGCCAAGTTTCTACCAAAGGTGCGCCATGGGCCAGTTGAACATCAAGGACGCTGCCCTCATTGCTGAAGCGAAGGAGCTTGCAGCGATGCTCGGCACCACGGCGACCGGGGCCGTCCGCGAAGCGGTGGCGGAAAAGCTGGCACGGGAAAAGGCGGCGCGGCAGTGCAAATTCGACGCTATCATGGCGATAGCTGAGGAAGCCTCCAAGCTGGTTCCGCCGGGTGTGACCAGTGATCACCGCGACCTTTATGATAATAATGGCCTGCCACGATGATCCTTGATTCCTCTGCCCTGGTCGCGATCCTGTTCAAGGAACCGGAGGCCGAGCGCTTGGCTGGCATGATCCGCGACGCTGATGGAACGGCCATTGCCGCGCCCACCTTGCTGGAGACCGCCATTGTCGCCGAGGGTCGGACCCGCCCCGGCATGGCGGAAAAGCTTGATGCCTTGATGGGCGCCATTCGCCCCGAAATCGTGCCTTTCACCGCAGCCCACGCGGCCATTGCCCGTGATGCGTGGCGCCGCTACGGCAAGGGGCGCCATAAGGCAGGGCTCAATCTGGGCGATTGTTTTTCCTATGCGCTGGCCAAGGAACGCGGCCAGGCATTGTTATTCAAGGGCGATGATTTCGCCGCAACCGATATAGAGCCGGCGATCAAAACCCATGGCTGAATTTGCTGAACTGCTGCTTGAATTGTTCTGTGAAGAAATCCCGGCACGCATGCAAGCGCGCGCGGCGGAAGATTTGGCGCGGCTTTTTGCCGATGCCTGCGCCGCATTGCTCGAAGCACCGCCGCGCGACTTTTACGGTGCGCGCCGCATCGGACTGACCGCGCAATTGAAGCCAAGCGTGACCACGGAAGGCAAGGAAGAACGCGGCCCGCGCATTGGTGCGCCAGATCAGGCGATTGAAGGCTTCCTCAAAAAACATGGCGCGACGCGCGATGCGTTGAAGGAAGAAGGCCAGTTCTGGGTGCTGTCCAAACCGGGCCGCACGCTGGAAGCGCGCGCGCTGGTCGCGGAAGCCATGCCCGCGCTGATCCGCGCCTTCCCCTGGCCGAAATCCATGCGCTGGGGCGGCACATCTTCCATGGTGTGGGTGCGGCCCTTGAAGCGCATTCTGTGCGTGCTGGATGGCGCCGTGGTGCCCTTCACCCTGGCGCAGGGCGGCGATGATGGGCATGGTTTGGCGAGTGATGATGTGACCGAAGGCCACCGCGTCATGTCCCCCGGCGCTTTTGCGGTGCGGAACTTCGCTGACTACAAACGGGAACTCGCGGCGCGCCATGTGGTGCTGGAAGCGGAAGACCGCGCGCGCCTGATCCGTGATGGGATTAGCGCGCTCGCTGCCGCCGAAGGGCTGGAAGTTGTGCCGGATGAGGCGTTGATTGCCGAAGTGGCGGGCTTGGTCGAATGGCCGGTGCCTTTGCTTGGGCGGATTGATGACGCCTTCATGGATTTGCCGCCCGAGGTGATGCGCACCACCATGCGCGTCAACCAGCGTTATTTCGCCCTGCGTAAGAAGGATGGCTCCGCGGCGCCGCGCTTTGCACTGGTGGCCAACATCGCGGCACCGGATGGCGGCGCCGCGATCATCGCCGGCAATGAACGCGTGCTGCGCGCGCGTTTGGCGGATGCGCGCTTCTTCTTGGATTTGGACCGCAAGCAAAAGCTGGAAAGCTTCCTGCCCAAGCTGGATAGCGTGGTGTTCTACAAAAAGCTGGGCACGCAGGGGCAGCGTGTAGCACGGCTTGAAAACCTCGCTGGGCTGATTGCGGAAAAACTTGGCGCTGATGCAGCGCTGGCGCGTCGCGCGGCACAGCTCGCCAAGGCCGATCTTGCTTCCGGCATGGTGGGTGAGTTTCCGGAATTGCAGGGCGTGATGGGGCGCTATTACGCGCTCAGCCAACGTGAGGATGGATCTGTGGCGTTAGCGATTGCCGAGCATTATCGCCCGGCGGGTGCTGCTGATGCGGTGCCGTGGGAACCCGTCTCCATTGCGGTGGCGCTGGCCGATAAGATTGACCAATTGGTTGGTTTCTTCGCCGTGGGTGAAAAGCCTACTGGTAGCGGCGATCCCTTCGCGCTGCGCCGTGCAGCGCTTGGTATCATTCGCATCATTCGGGAGAATGGGTTGCGCCTCGGCTTAAGAGCGGCACTCCATCACGCGGCAATGGAAATCGCTACCAGTCTTAGCATTTTAGATCACGCCCAGAGACTCGAGGCTGCGCGGGATTTTGAGCAAAGGGTCGGATCGCAAGCACCCCTCGCATCTAAACTCTATACCTACAGCCAATCCGAGCTAGTCGAACCAGTCCTAGACTTCCTCGCCGAACGCCTGCGGGTCCAACTCCGCAGCGAAGGCGCCCGCCATGATGTCGTCGCCGCAGTCTTTGGCGCCACACCAGATGACGACCTCAACCGCCTGCTCGCCCGCGCCGATGCCGTGCGCGGCTTTGTCGAATCAGACGCCGGCGCCAACCTCCTCGCCGCGCATCGCCGCGCCGTGAATATCCTCCGCATTGAGGAAAAGCGCGACGGTCACGCTTTTGATACCGGCTATGAAGCGCATTTGCTGAAACTGCCGGAAGAAGCCGCCCTCGCCGCAGCCCTCGAAGAAGCCGGCAGCCGCATCCGCGTCGATATCGAAGCGGAGGATTTTGAGCGTGCCATGGAAGCCATGGCCGGGCTCCGCGCCCCGGTGGATGCTTTTTTCGAAAAAGTGATCGTGAACGATCCAGCGCCGGAACTTCGCCGCAATCGTCTGCGACTGCTCGCCCGTCTTCGTGCCGCCATGGATGCCGTGGCGGATTTCTCCAAGATTGAAGCCTGAGGAACCCCCCCGTGACACAATGGGTCTATAGCTTCGGCGCCGGCCACAATGAAGGCCGTGCCGATATGCGGAATCTTCTGGGTGGCAAGGGCGCCAACCTGGCCGAAATGGCCTCGATCGGCCTGCCCGTGCCACCTGGCTTCACCATCACCACCGAAGTCTGCACCGCCTATTACGACAATGGGCAGAAATACCCCGATGATCTGGCGCAGCAGGTGCGCGCCGCGTTGGCGCTTATTGAGGAAGCGGTGGGCAATCGCTTCGGTGATCATCACCGGCCCTTGCTGGTATCCGTGCGCTCCGGCGCGCGGGTTTCCATGCCGGGCATGATGGATACGGTGCTGAACCTTGGCCTGAATGACCAAACTGTCGAAGGCTTGGTTACGGCTTCCGGCGATGCGCGTTTTGCCTGGGATTCCTATCGCCGTTTCATCCAGATGTATGGGTCCGTCGTGCTCGACGTTGATCATCATCGCTTTGAGGAAATTATCGAGCATGTGAAGCTCGATACCGGGAAGAATGAAGATACTGAACTCACCGCATCCGAATGGCATCGCGTGGTGGATGGCTATAAGGAAATGGTCGCGGAAGTGACCGGCAAGCCCTTTCCGCAGGATCCTGAGACGCAGCTTTGGGGCGCGATTGGCGCGGTGTTTGGCAGTTGGATGAACCAGCGGGCGGTGACCTATCGCCGCCTGCATGACATCCCGGCCGAATGGGGCACCGCGGTCAATGTGCAAGCCATGGTCTTCGGCAATATGGGCGAGGATTGCGCGACAGGCGTCTGCTTTACGCGCGATCCTTCCACCGGTGAGAATGTCTTTTACGGCGAATATCTGATCAATGCGCAGGGTGAGGATGTGGTGGCGGGCATTCGCACGCCGCAACCCATGGCGAAGGAACGCTCAAAGCCGACTGAGCGCAGCATGGAAGAAGCCATGCCGGCCGCCTATGCCGAATTGGTGCAGGTGCGCGCCACGCTGGAACGCCATTACCGTGACATGCAGGACATTGAATTCACGGTGCAGAGCAACAAGCTCTATATGCTGCAAACACGCAATGGTAAGCGCACTGCTGCCGCATCATTGAAGATCGCGGTAGATATGGCGTGTGAGGGTTTGATTGATCACACGGAAGCCGTGCGGCGCGTGAACCCCGCCGCGCTGGATCAATTGCTGCACCCAACACTTGACCCCAAGGCGCCACGCAAGCTTTTGGCAAAGGGCCTGCCGGCTTCGCCCGGCGCGGCGTGTGGTATTGTGGTGTTCAGTGCGGATGAGGCTGAAGCGCGCGCACAAAAGGGCGAAAGTGTTATTCTGGTGCGGATTGAAACCTCGCCGGAAGATATTCACGGCATGCATGCGGCGCGCGGTGTGCTGACCACACGCGGCGGCATGACGAGCCATGCGGCAGTGGTGGCGCGTGGTATGGGCAGGCCCTGCGTGGCGGGTTGCGGCGGTGTCACGGTGGATTACAACAACCAATATCTCAGCGCGGGCGGCGTGCGCATCGAAGCTGGCCAGACCATCACGTTGGATGGTGCGACGGGTGAGGTGTTCATCGGCACTGTCGCCATGGTGGAACCGCAGCTTTCCGGCGATTTCGCGACGCTAATGGGTTGGGCCGATAAGGTGCGGCGCCTGCGCGTGCGCGCGAATGCGGAAACGCCTTTGGATGCGGAAACCGCGCGGCGCTTTGGCGCGGAAGGCATCGGCCTTTGCCGCACTGAGCATATGTTCTTTGATCCTGAACGTATTGGTGCCGTGCGCCAGATGATCATGGCGGAAACCGAACAAGGCCGGCGCGCCGCACTTGCGCGTTTGCTGCCCTTCCAGCGCAAGGATTTTCTGGACCTGTTCGAAATCATGGCGGGCCTGCCGGTGACGATCCGTCTGCTTGATCCGCCGCTCCATGAATTCCTGCCGCATAGCGAATATGAAATCGCCGAAGTGGCGGCATCCCTCGGCACCGAGGTTGAGGCCATGCAGCGGCGCATGCAGGAATTGTCAGAAGCAAACCCGATGCTCGGCCATCGCGGCTGCCGCTTGGGCATTTCCTACCCGGAAATCTATGAAATGCAGGCGCGCGCGATTTTTGAAGCGGCGGCTGAAATTGGCCGCAAGACGCACAAAGCCCCGGTGCCGGAGATTATGATTCCGCTGGTTGCGACCAAGCGCGAATTGGAAATTACCCGCGCCATGGTGGACCGCGTGGCGCAGGAAGTTTTCGGCGAGGGCGGCTATCATGTGGTCTACAGCGTCGGCACCATGATCGAATTGCCGCGCGCGGCACTGACAGCAGATGCCATTGCCACGGCGGCGGATTTCTTTTCCTTCGGCACAAATGACCTGACGCAAACCACCTTCGGCCTTTCGCGCGATGATGCCGGCAAGTTCCTGCCGCTCTACATCGAAAAAGGCATTTTTCCGAAGGACCCGTTTGTCTCCATTGATCCGGATGGCGTGGGCGCGCTGGTGCGTATCGCGGCTGAGAAGGGCCGCAGCGTGAAAGCCGATATCAAGCTTGGCATTTGTGGGGAGCATGGCGGCGATCCATCCTCCATCCATTTCTGCGAAAGCGTGGGCTTGGATTACGTTTCCTGTTCGCCCTATCGCGTGCCGGTGGCGCGCCTAGCGGCGGCGCAGGCGGCGCTGCAATCGGGTGGGGCTGATCGCACCGCGTAATGGCAGCGGCGCCAACATCCGCGGGGCGGGAAAAGCGTTGCGGGGTTTGCGGCCATGAAAGCCGCCAACCGAGCTTCCGCCCGCCCGTGCCGGAACAGGCGCCTGATTTGGATTTGCGACCCAGTGAGCCGGTGCGTTCCACCATGGCGCGCTGGCTGCAAGCCTGCCCGCATTGTGGTTATGCGGCGCCCGATATCACAGAAGCGCATCCCGCCGGCGCGCAAGCTGTGGCGGCGGCGCCCTATCGCGCGCTGATTGCCGATACTGCGCACCCTGTTCTGGCTCGGCGCTTTCTGGCCTGGGCGCATGTGTTGGAAGAAACCGGCGCCTTGCATGCGGCGGCCGAGGCAACGCTGCATGCGGCTTGGGTGGCGGATGACCTCAACCGCGAAGACCTGGCGCGGCAATGGCGCCGCGAGGCCGTAGCGCTGTGGCGGAGCGGCCCGGCGCTTGATGCTGAACAATCCGTGCGCGTGATTGATGCGCTCCGCCGTGCGGGGGATTTTGCTGAGGCGGCAGCAGCGGCGGAAGCGCTTGATGCGCTCAATCCGCCCGAAGCGGTGGCGCAAGTAACAGCTTTGGAAGTAAGGCTGATTGCGGGAGAGGATATGGGGCGGCATAGCATCGCCTCGGCCCTCGCCCCCCCGGCGCGGCGGCCGCATGTGACGCATCAACAATCCCCAGGGGCAAAAAAAAGGCCGCCCGAGGGGGGCGGCCTGAAATCCTGGCTGCGCAGGATATTTAGGGGTTAAGCGGCCCGTCCCGTCGGCAGCACGCCATCATTGGCGGCTTGCAGCGCAAAGCCCGGCTCAAAAACGCGGCTGATTTCACCGCGCGCCAAGCCGATATCGGCAAGCTGCGTGTCCGAAAGCTGATCCAGCGCCTTATAAGTGTCGCGCTTGGTCGGCCAGGTGGCGATGGCGGTCAGCACGGCGCCGAGGCCGGCCCCAATCATTTTGAAGGCATGGCCGAATGCCTGCTTGCGCGCGGTGGCACGGGCGGCGGCGGCTTCGCGGTGAATAGCCTCAATCGTCGCGGCGCGGGCCGAGAGGCTGGTTTCGAGATTGGCGAAATGCGTGTTCATGTTTAGCTTTCCTTTGCGGAGGTGCTGGCCAATAGGGCAGCAACCCTGTCCGATAGGCGATGATATAGAGGCTTCTGGGGCACAGGTGATGCGCGAAGACAACAGTATAGCCATGCGTCAGACGCATGTATCCACAGGAAGTCATGCAACAATTGAGAAACAATTGGTCAGGAGTTGCTCATGAACCGGGCTGAACGCTTGGGCGCCTTGCGCGCTGAACTCGCACGGATGGGGGTGCAGGGCTTCCTGATCCCCCGGGCGGATGAGCATTTGGGGGAATATGTGCCGCGTTCCGCCGAAAGGCTGGCCTGGCTGACTGGCTTCACTGGCAGCGCGGGGTTGGCGATTGTGCTGCCCCAGCAGGCGGCAGTGTTTTCAGATGGGCGCTACACGCTGCAAATTCGCAACCAGATTGATGTAGCGCTTTGGGAACCACGCCACATCACGGAAGAACCGCCGGCGGAATGGCTGGCCGCCCACGCGGATGATCTGGTGATTGGCTATGACCCCTGGCTGCATAGCGAACCGGCGCTGGAACGCTTAAAGCGCCCGGGCGTGACATTCCGCGCGCTGCATGCCAACCCGATTGACTCTATCTGGGCGGATCGGCCCCGCGCACCGGAAGCGCCGGCGCGGGCTCATCCGCTTTCCTATGCCGGCAAGCCATCCGCCGAAAAACGCAGCGAAGCGGCGGCGGCATTACGCGCGGCGGGGGAAGATGCGGTGGTGTTGGCCGACGCGCATTCCATCGCCTGGCTGTTGAATATCCGTGGTGGCGATCTGGACCATACGCCACTGGCGCTTGGTTTCGCGCTTTTATTTGCGGATGGCGCGGTCTCATTATTCATGGACCCGGCGAAGCTGGACCATGAAACGCGCGCCTATCTGGGCAATGCCGTTGCCGTCGCGCCGCGTGATGCCATGCCAGACGCGTTGCGTGCTTTGAAGGGCAAGCGCGTGCGGATTGACCGGGAGGCAACGCCCACCTGGTTCACCGATTGGCTACGCGAAGCGGGTGCGGAAATCCGCGCAGGTGAAGACCCCTGCCGCATGCCGCGCGCCTGCAAGAATGCGGTGGAACAACAGGGCGCACGCGCGGCGCATCAGCGCGATGCGGTGGCCATGGCGCGGTTTCTGCGTTGGTTTTCGGAAGAAGCACCCAAGGGGGGCTTGAATGAAATCTCCGCCGCCGCGCGCCTGCTGGCGTTTCGCCGCGACGTGCCGTTGTTCCAAGCGGAAAGCTTCCCCGCGATCAGCGGTGCAGGCGAAAACGGCGCCATTGTGCATTACCGCGCGACGGAGGCGAGCCATCGCGCCATCAACCCCAATGAATGCTATTTGATCGATTCGGGCGGGCAATATCTGGATGGCACCACCGATATCACGCGCACGCTCTGGACCGGGCCTGGTGCAGCACCGCAGCGCTTGCGTGAATGTGTCACGCGCGTGCTGAAGGGGCATATTGCGCTGGCCACCTTGCGCTTCCCCGCCGGTGTCGCCGGGCCGCATTTGGATGCACTGGCGCGCCGCCCGTTATGGGATGCGGGCTTGGATTATGATCACGGCACAGGCCATGGCGTCGGTTCCTATCTTTCCGTGCATGAAGGCCCGGCCGCTTTCAGCCGTGCGGCACGCGTGGTGGCTTTGGCTGAGGGTATGATCCTGTCCAATGAGCCTGGCTATTACGCCACCGGCGAATTCGGCATTCGTTTGGAAAACCTGTTGCTGGTGCAGAAGGCTGAGATTGCTGGCGCCGCCAAGCCATTCCTGGAATTCGAAACGCTGACTCTGGCGCCCTTTGATCGTGCCTTGATTGAACCTGCTTTTCTGACGGTCGCTGAGCGTGAGTGGCTGAATGCCTATCACGCGCGCGTCGCGGCTGAGGTGGCGCCGCATTTGGATGGGGAAACCGCTACATGGCTGCGTGCCGCCTGCGCGCCGATTTAGTTGCCCGCCAGTTCCAGCCATTCGGCTTCGGTCAGCGTCTTCACGCCAAGCTCTGCTGCCTTGGCCGCTTTAGATCCGGCATCGGCACCAACCACGACGAAATCGGTTTTTTTCGAAACCGATTTCGTTACCTTGGCGCCAAGGCGTTCAGCGAGTGCTTCCGCCTCATCGCGTGTCATTCTCTCAAGCGTGCCGGTGAAGACCGTGGTCTTGCCCGCGAAGGGGCTATCGGCGGTGCTGGCTTCTTCCACCGGCAGCGGGGAGACTTCGCCGGCCAGGTCGTCAAGTGCTGCCAGATTGCGCGGCTCAGCGAAGAATTCAACAAGCTCCTCAGCAATGGCGGGGCCGATGCCTTGGATGGAGCCCAATTCCTCCCGCGCTTCGGAACCGATGACATGTGCGGCAATCATCGCTGCGCGCCAGGCTTCCAGGCTGTGATAATGCCGCGCCAATAGCTTGGCGTTCTGTTCGCCAATGCGGCGAATGCCGAGCGCGAAGATGAAACGCTCCAGCGCCACGCTGCGCCGCGCTTCAATCGCTTCCAGCAATTTGCTGATTTTGCGTTCGCCCCAGCCTTCAAAGCCTGTCAGGGTTTCGCGCTTCTGGTGCAGGCGGAAAATATCAGCAGGGCTTTTGATCAGCCCGGCATCAAACAAAAATTGGATGTTTTCCTCGCCCAGCCCCTCGATATCCATGGCGCGGCGGGACACGAAATGGCGCAGCCTTTCCGTGGTCTGCGCGGGGCAGGTCAGCCCGCCAGTGCAGCGGCGCACCACATCTTCGCCATCACGAATGGCATGGCTGCCGCAAGCGGGGCAATTCAGCGGAAAGGCATAGGGCTGCGCATTAGCCGGGCGTTTTTCCAGCACCACACCCAAGATTTGCGGAATGACATCGCCCGCGCGTTGCAGCATGACGGTGTCGCCAATGCGCACATCCTTACGCGCAATTTCATCCTCATTATGCAGCGTCGCATGGCGTACCACCACGCCGCCGACATTGACCGGTTCCATCACCGCGCGCGGCGTCAGCGCACCGGTCCGGCCGACCTGGATTTCGATATCCAGCAACTTCGTCACGGCCTGTTCAGCAGGGAATTTCCACGCCACAGCCCAACGCGGCGCGCGCCCGACAAAACCAAGCCGACGCTGCCAATCAATCCGGTCAAGCTTATAGACTACGCCATCAATATCGTAGGGGAGTGTCGCGCGGCCCGCGCCAATCTCGTTCTGGAAGTGTTCGGCGGCGTCTTCGCTGTCCAACCGGCGCGATAAAAGGTTCACCGCAAAACCCCAGCGGCGAAGCGCGTCCAGAAATTCGTGATGCGTCTCCGCCGGCGCTTCACTCGCCGCACCCATCGCATAGGCCAATAACTTTAATGGCCGTGTAGCGGTGATGCGCGCATCAAGCTGACGCACCGAACCGGCGGCGGCATTGCGTGGATTGGCGGGGATCACCACGGCGTCACCCAATTTCTCGCCCGCCGCACGGCGCGCTTCACGCGCTTCGGCGGCGGCTTCCTGCGTGGCGCGGAAGGCAAGGAAATCGGCCTTTTCCATGAAAACCTCGCCCCGGATTTCAATGCTGGCGGGGAAGGGTGGTTTAAGGTGCCGAGGCAAGGACGGGATCGTCAGCAGATTGGCGGTGACATCTTCACCTTCCGCGCCATCACCGCGTGTGGCACCTTTGATGAAGACGCCGTTTTCATAAAGCAGGTTGATCGAAAGCCCATCAATCTTGGGCTCCCCAACAAAGGTCAACGCTTCGGTCTCGGATAGTCCCAGAAAGCGGCGAATGCGCCTGCAGAAATCGCTGAATTCCTCGGGCGAAAACACGTTATCGAGGCTCAGCATCGGCTCGCCATGGGGGCTTTTGGCGAAGCCTTCCGCAACAGGGGCGCCTACGCGGCGAGATGGGCTGTCGCTCCGGATCAGCTGCGGGAAGCGTGCTTCGATGGCGCGGTTGCGTGCGACAAGCGCGTCATACTCGGCGTCAGTAATTTCCGGCTGGTCCTTGGCGTGATAAAGCCGGTCATGCCGCGCGATCTCACGCGCAAGTGCGGCCAATTCAATCGCCGCATCAAGCTCGGTCAAGGCATCAACGGGGATCGGCTTCACGCCTTGTCCCCCAAAAGGCTCCGCGCTGCCGCGCGTGCAGCTTCGGTCACTTTTTCGCCTGCCAGCATGCGCGCCAATTCCTCATGCCGTTCGGCTTGATCGAGGATTTCAACACGCGTTTCCGCGCGCTGTCCTTTCACTTGTTTTGCCACACGGAAATGTCGCGAGCCCCGTGCCGCGACTTGCGGGCTATGCGTCACCACCAAAACCTGGACGCGGTCTGCCACGCGCGCCAGGCGCTCACCTACCGCGGCGGCGGTTGCACCACCAATGCCGCTATCCACCTCATCAAAAATCAGCGTTGGCACCGGCGAACCACGCGCCAGTACCACTTTCAGCGCCAGCATCAGCCGCGACAATTCCCCGCCCGAGGCGATTTTCGCGAGCGGTCCTGGCGTTTGGCCTGGATTGGTCGCGACCAGAAAGGTGACGCGATCCTGCCCATCCGCGCCCCAGGCGCTTTCTTC
The DNA here is from genome assembly GCA_020249505.1 of Roseomonas sp. Lineage (GTDB taxonomy): Bacteria > Pseudomonadota > Alphaproteobacteria > Acetobacterales > Acetobacteraceae > Neoroseomonas. The sequence goes on from JADCFN010000003.1 coordinate 161,918, forward strand.
GCGCGCGCTGATGTCTATCACCAACCGCGCGCGATCCAGCTTCAACGGCGGCAGTTCCTCGGCCAAGGCTTTTTCAAGTGCGCTGCCGGCCTTACGGCGCGCCGCGGAAAGCTTGCCGGCAGCGGCGATGTAGGCACTCCGCGCCTTGGCTTCAGCGGCTTCAAGTGTGGCGACTTCGCCCGCGCCGGCATCCAGCGCTTCAAGACGGCTGCGCAAGCTGGATAGCAAGGTGGCGAGTTCTGAAACTGGCACGCTATGCTTGCGCGCGGCAGCGCGCAGTGCAAACAGGCGTTCTTCCACCTGTTCCAGGCGTCGCGGATCGGGGCCGGTTTCATTCATCAGGCGCGTCAGCAGGGTTTCTGCCTCGCTCAGCGCATCCTGCGCGGCGGCAAGGGCCTGAATGGCAGGCTGCGCTTCCTCATTCGGTGGCGGCAGGCGTTCCAACGCGCGGGCCGCTTCACGCAGCGCGCGGGCGGGGGAGGCTGCGCGGCGGTCGCGCGGTGTCAGCTCCCCAAGCGCGGTGGCAATCGCCTCCGCCCGGCGTTCGCCCTGTTGCAGCTTTTGGCGTTCGGCGGCCAGCGCATCTTCCTCGCCTTCTTCCGGGGCAAGGTCCGCCAATTCGCCAACGGCATGGCGCAGCCATTCCTCTTCCCGCTGCGCGCTGGCAATGGCTTCGCGCGCGGCTGCCAGGCGGCGCGTGGCGTCGCGCCAGGCAGCCCAGGCGCTGGCAGTGGCGCTGCGTTCGCCATCCAGCGCACCGAAAGCATCAAGCAAACCGGCATGGGTGGCGGGATCGGCCAGCCCCACCTGTTCATGCTGGCCCTGCACTTCTACCAGCGTCGCGCCCAGGCGCTTCAGCAGCGCCACACTGACCGGCTGGTCATTGATGAAGGCGCGGGATTTGCCATCGGCTTGCAGCACGCGGCGCAGCACCAATTCATCCTCGGCGCTGATACCCTGGTCGCGTAGGATATCGAAACAAGGATGGTCATGCGCCGGCAGGAAGGCGGCGGCCACACTGGCTTGCGCCTGCCCTGCCCGCACCAGCCCGGCTTCCGCACGCTGGCCAAGCGCCAAGCCCAGACTATCCAGCAAAATGGATTTGCCCGCGCCGGTTTCGCCAGTCAGCACCGCAAGCCCGGCATCGAAGCTCAGGTCAAGCTTTTCGATCAGCACCACATCGCGAATGGCCAGAGAGGCGAGCATTGGCGCGCCGCCCCGCTCTCAGAAAATCTTGTTCAGCATCCGGCTGACAAAGCCAGGACGCTCACCGCGTTGTTCGGCGCCGGCGGCAACCAGCAGCGCATAGCTATCGGCGTACCAATCGCTGCCGGGGTAATTATAGCCAAGCACGGCGGCGTTACGGCGCGCTTCTTCGGGCAGGCCAAGGTTCAGGTAGATTTCCACCAGCCGATGCAAAGCTTCGGGCACATGGTTGGTGGTCTGGAAATCCTCCACCACGCGGCGATAGCGGCCAATGGCAGCCTGATGCAGGCCCTGGCGCTGATAGAAGCGCCCAACAGTCATTTCCTTGCCGGCAAGATGGTCGCGGCCCAGGTCAATCTTCAGCCGGGCATCGCGCGCATAGGCACTATCGGGGAAGCGGTTGATAACTTCCTGAAGTGCTGCGATGGCAATGGTGGTCTGGCGCTGGTCGCGCTGCGCATCGGTGATTTGTTCATATTGCGATAGCGCGCGCAGGTAATAGGCATAGGCAATGTCGCGATGCGCGGGGTGAAGCTGAATGAAGCGATCCAATGCGCCAATGGCTTCCGTGTAGCGATTGCGCAGATATTCCGTATAGGCCGCCATCAGCTTGGCGCTGGTGGACCAGGTGGAATAGGGGTGCTCACGCTCAATGGAATCGAAATACTCAACCGCCCGGGCATAGTTGCGCGCGCGCAGGTTTTGCATGCCAAGTGCATAAAGCTGCTGCGGTTCCTCATCCGCCGCATTGGCGGTGACGCGCCGCGTGAGCGAGGGGTCCGCGCCGGTGGTGTTCGTTGGGCCCGAACTGCCACAAGCTGCAAGGGTCAGAAGCAGAGCTATCGTAAGAAAGCGGCGCATTGGTCCCGGTTCAACAGAAAGACGCCGCAGATATAGGCCAGATTGGCCGCAGGTGAAATCGCCCCGCGGCGATTGACCGAAATCAGACGAGGGCCGGGGCCTTTTGCTTGGCCAGGGCCGCGCCCTGCCCGCGCATTGCCGTACCGCCCACCCAGCGCCAGGCGGTTGGGTCAGCGAAAAGGGCGCGTAAAAGCTGGTTGTTCAGCCCATGGCCGGACCGGCTGCCAATGAAACGGGCGCGCAGCGGTGCGCCGGCCAGGGCAAGGTCCCCCACCACATCCAGCATCTTGTGGCGGATGAATTCATCCGTATGGCGCAGCCCGCCGGGGTTCAGAATGGTCATGCCATCCACGACCACGGCATTTTCCAGGCTGCCGCCAAGGGCCAGACCAGCTTGGCGCAGGCGATCCACATCTTCCGAAAGGCCGAAAGTGCGCGAATTGGCCAGGGCGGCGCGGAAGGCTTCCGGCGAGAGGCGGAAATTCAGCGATTGATGGCCAATGGCCGTATTGGGGTAGTCAATTTCTAGCGCCGCATCGAAGGCCAATTCGGCATTGGGGCGCAATTCAGCGAAAGCACCGCGGCCATCTTCCACGCGAACCGGGCGCAGCACCTCAATCACTTGGCGCGGCGCGGCGCTGGTCGCGATGCCGGCGCAATCAATCAGGAATAGGAAGGGCGCGGCGGAGCCATCCAGGATGGGAACTTCTGGCCCATCCACTTCAACGATGGCATCATCAATGCCGGCACCCGCAAGCGCGGCCATGATGTGTTCAATGGTGCCGATGCGTGCCTGAGGCGCGGTCGGCGCGGCAATCGTGGTGCAAAGCCGGGTATCGGTGACGAAATCGAAGCGGGCCGGGATATCAATGCCAAGATCGGTGCGGCGGAATTGAATGCCAGCACCGGCAGCGGCGGGGTGAAGGGTGAGGGACATCCGGCGGCCGGAATGCAGCCCATCGCCCATGCACCCGATGGGTGCCTTGAGTGTCCTGCGCCGCGCATGTTCCGTGGGGAGAAAACCGTCCATCGAACTCTACATTTCCGGGCCGAAAGCAGCGCGGGGAGCGCGACCCTCATCAGCCCAAAGTTACTTTCCCATGAAGATCTGACAAAAGCGATTCAAGCCTTGTTTCTGCATGTTTCATTCCAAATATCTGATTTTATTGAAATGGTGCAACGCAAAAAGAGGCGAAATCAAGGCGCGCCTGCCCTGATCACTCCCGACGCAAAACCTGATCCACCAGCCGATCCGCCCAGGCATTGCTGGAAAAACCCTCCCGCAGTGCCGCTTCGGAATAGATATCACGAACCCATTCCAGGAAGGGGATGCCCGGATTGTCGCGCTGGAAGGTGGCAAAGCTTTTGAAGAAGGCATCCAGAATACCGGTGCGGGCCGCCGCAACATGACCGTAGCGGAGTGAGAGCTGGGCGAGCGCCTCCTGCACTGGGCGGCCTTGCAGCAAAAGCCAAATGCCTGCCGCAAGCCCGGTACGATCAGCCCCCGATTTGCAGTGGATCAGCGCCGGTTCCTCAATTTCCTGGAAAATCCCAGCCAGGCGTAGAATGCGGTCCTTATGCGGTGCGCCGCGGCTTTCGAAAGGCGCGTCTACATGCGCCAGGCCAAGCCGCGCCGCTTCGGCCCGGCTCAGCGCATCGGCGCCGCAATCGGTGCGATGTCCCCGCAGATTGATGATGGTGCGGATGCCATGATGCCGCGCCACCTGGCGCATTTGCCAGGGCAGCGGGTGGTTGGATCGGTAAAGCCGCCCGGGCGCCACCACACCCCAATTGCGCCAACCCAGGCGCAGAATGGCGTGGTCAATGAAAAGCGCATTGCCCCAGGCGGCTGATGGCGTCACGCGCCGCTATTCCAGCCTGGCGCCGGAAACCCGCACCGCTTCCTGCCACATGGGGCGTTCACGCTGGGCGCGCGCGATCATGTCTTCCGGGGTAGACCACACGGCCTCAGCCCCCACGCGGATGAAGCGTTCCTTCACGGCGGGGTCGGCGACAATACGGCGCAACGCGCCATTCACCCGTTCAATGGCAATGCGCGGTGTGCCGGCGGGGAAGACAAAACCCTGCCAGGAAGAAACGACGAAATCCGCGAGCCCGGCCTCGGCCATGGTGGGCACATCCGGCATGGTCGGCCAGCGCGCGGCAGAGGTCACCGCCAGCGCCCGCATCCGCCCTTCCTGAATGACCGGCACATAGGAAGCGAGGTTATCCAGGGCGGAATCAAGATCACCCGACAGCATGGCGGGAATGATCTGCGCCGCGCCGCGGAAGGGCACATGGGTACCTTCCACCTGAACGCGCCCGGCGAAAAGCGCGCCGGTCAAGTGCCCGGTGGTGCCAACACCCGGCGAGCCATAAGTGAAGCCGCCGCGCTTGGCGCGCACCCAGGCGGTGAAATCCGCCAGGCTGCGCGATGGATTATGCTGCGCCGACACCACGACAACATTGGGCAAATCCCAAGCAATGCCGACCGGCATCAGATCCCGCGCCGGGTCATAGGGCAGGCGAGCGTAAAGGAAGTTGTTGATCACCAAATGCCCGACGGAAGCAATGCCCATGGTATAGCCATCTGGCGTGGCCTTGGCCGTCGCATCAATGCCGATATTCCCGCCCGCACCGGGGCGATTTTCGATGATGAAATTCTGCCCCAGGATGGGCTGCATCAATTCGCAATAAATGCGCACCAGCACATCCGTGGACCCGCCTGGCGGCCAGGGCACAATCACCCGCACCGGGCGCACAGGCCATTCCCCCTGGGCGCGGGCGATAGACGGGGCGGCGAGCAGGGCGGCAGCCAGCAAGGGGCGACGCGTGATCATGGCTTTCTCTCCGGCGGTGATGTCGGGGGGCATATAGAGAGCCGAGCATCGCCTTGCCAAGCGCAGCGCCCTGGCGCCTTTCGGGTTGGACAGGTACGGCGAATGCGTCAATAATCCTGTCCAAATGGGGATGCGGGCAATGCCGACACGGGGCAGCACCAATATTGCGGAAATGGCCGAGGCGCGCGCCCTGCCGGCTGGGCGCAATTTGCTGTTCCTGCGGGAAGAAGAGCTCCGCCTTGCGCAGGATTTGCTGTTTTTTGGCTATCGCGATTTCACCGCCGGGGCGGATGAAATCCTCGCGACACTCGATATGGGCCGCGCGCATCATCGCGTGCTGCATTTTGTCGGGCGGCGGCCTGGGATTACGGTGGGCGAATTGCTTGGCATTCTGGGTATCACCAAGCAAAGCCTGGGACGCGTGCTGCAACCGCTGATGAGCGATGGCTATGTGGTGCAGGCGCCGGGTGAGAGCGACCGGCGGCAAAGGCGCCTGACACTAACGGAAAAGGGTGTGGCCTTGGAGAGGCAGCTTTTTGAACGCCAGCGCGAAACCGTGATGCGCGCCTATCGCGAAGCAGGTCCTGTAGCGGTGGAAGGCTTTCGGCGTGTGGTGCGCGGGCTGATGGGGGAAGATGCGCAAGCCAGCCTCGCGCGGTTGGAGGCACCGGAAGCTGAGGGCGGCAGGCGATGAACGGCCAGGAAGATGCCGCGCATATTCTCGTGGTGGATGATGATGCACGCCTGCGCGCGCTGTTGCAGCGCTTTCTGACCGAGCAAGGCTTTCGCGTCAGCACCGCGGAGAACGCCGCGGCTGCGCGGGCGGCCTTGGCAGATATGGCGTTTGATCTACTGGTCTTGGATGTGATGATGCCAGGCGAGACCGGGCTGGAATTGACAGCCGCGCTGCGTGCCGAAGGGCAGGAAGTGCCGATCCTGATGCTGACCGCGCGCGGCGCGCCGGATGATCGTATCGCAGGTTTGGAACAGGGCGTCGATGACTATCTGGCCAAGCCCTTTGATCCGCGCGAATTGGCTTTGCGCATTCGCACCATCCTGCGCCGCGCCGCCCCTGCCCCTGCCGCACCGCAAAGCCTCGCGCCGATGCAAATAGGCAATCGTTGGTTTGACATTGAACGCGCGGAATTACGCGGACCTGAGGGCATTATTCGCCTGACGGGTGGGGAGGCTGCGCTGCTGCAAGCACTCGCGCGCCGTGCCGGGGATATCTTAAGCCGTGAGGATATTGGCGAAGCGCTCGGCACGCCTGATGCCGGGGAACGTGCGATTGATGTGCAGGTCACCAGGCTGCGCCGCAAGGTGGAACCAGACCCGCGTGAGCCGCGCTTCATCCAGACCATTCGCCATCGCGGCTATGTCTTGAGGCCGGGGCCGTGACTCCGCTGGACCGGGGCTTGCGTCGGCTGGTGCCGCGCGGGCTTCTGGGGCGTTCACTGCTGATCATTTTAGTGCCACTGGTGATTCTGCAGGCGATTGCCTTGCAGCTTTTCTATGGCAGTCATTTGGATGTGATTTCGCGCCGCCTGGCGGCTGGTGTGGCAGGTGATGTCGCGATGGTTGTCGGCCTGCTGGAACGCGAAACGCAGGCCGAGGACCGCACCTGGATTTTTCGCGAAGCCGCGTGGCGGCTTGATTTGTCACTCGCTTACGAAGCGGGCGCACGGCTTGCTGTAACGGGCACGCGGCCCGCTGCCATGCCCTGGCTGCCGCTGGAGGAGGATTTGGCCGCCGCGATGCAAGAACGCGTGCGCCTGCCCTTTGATGCTGATTGGCAAAGCGATCCGCGCAGCGTGATCATTCGCGTGCAAATGCCCGAAGGCGTTTTGCATGTAGAGGTAGCGCGCAAGCGCCTGTTCAGCGGCACGATCTATCTTTTCGTCATCTGGCTGGTTGGGTCTTCGCTATTGCTGTTTCTGGTGGCAGCGATTTTCATGCGCAATCAGGTACGCGCGCTACGCAAGATTTCCGCCGCTGCCGAGGCTTTCGGCATGGGCCGGACCGTGGGGCCGATGAAGCCGGAAGGTGCCGCTGAAGTGCGACAAGCCGCGACGGCCTTCAACCGCATGGAAGAACGTATCAGCCGGTTTGTGGATAGCCGGACGGAAATGCTGGCCGGCATCAGCCATGATTTGCGCACACCACTCACGCGGCTGCGGCTGGGGCTTGCCATGCTGCCCGAAGCCGCACGCGAAGATGCTGCCGCAATGACAGAAGATGTGGAGGAAATGGACCGCCTGATCGGCGTGTATCTGTCCTTTGCGCGCGGTGAAGGCGTGGAGCAACCCGAAGAAACCGACCTTGCCGCCTTGCTGCGCGGTGTTGTCGCACAACAGGCGCGCGGTGGCGTGGCAATACCTTTTGCGGGGCCAGAGCAACTCCTGATACAACTTCGCGCCGGCGCCATGCGGCGCTGCTTTGGCAATCTGCTGCATAATGCCCGCAAGCATGCGACCCGCGTGACGGTGACTTTGGCCAAACAACCGCGCGGCCAGTATGGCATCTGGGCTGACATCACCATCGATGATGATGGCCCTGGCATTCCTGAAACGGCAAGGGAAGAAGCTTTCAAGCCGTTCACCAGCCTGTCGGGCGGCGGCACCGGGCTTGGCCTTGCCATTGCGCGCGATATTGCGCGCGCACACGGCGGCGATGTTTTTTTGGAAGACAGCCCCATGGGGGGATTGCGGGCACGAATCAGGGTACCCGGCTGAAGCGTTTTCAGACCAGGCCGCACCGCTTGCCCTATGGATACACGCACCGGCCTAAGCGACGGCCGGATGCCTCAGCCGAGTGATTGAAGCCTTGCCTGATCGCCCGGCGTCACCAGAACGCGGGTTACGCCAATTACCTGGCCAAGATTGCCCGCAATTAGCGCCGCCATGCCCGGTTCCAGATCATGGCAGGTGATGGTGATGTCCATTTCCTCAGCCGAACGGCGGGCCTGGAACAGATCAGGCGTCACATCGCGCTTGGCAAAGGGCTGCAATAGCCGCGGCAGCAGGCCAGGGCTGGGTTCGGCGCGCAGATCAAAGCGCGTGGTCAAAGGGGCAGAAAGCATGGGCAGGGTCCGGTTCAGAATAGCGGGGCAATGCTCGGGCGGCCAACCGGCACGCGCGCAGGCCCTAAGCCCGGCGCCTTAGGCGGCCGCGGCGGTAATTCGGAAAAGATCAACCCTTAGAACCATGGTGCAAACCTAGCACATTCTGCCGCCTGGTCAAAAAAATACGGCGCGGATGGGGGGAAGCCGCGCCGTAAGAGTTTCACGTCTAAGGAGGAGAAGCTAAGCTGCGGGCAGAAAGTCAACCGACCCGCGTATTTCTTGTGGCGCAAAAATGCCAAGGCGCTATTGATCTGCCGCAAATACCCAGTCTGGCGCGGCTGCCATGGGGCTGCCGACCCATCACAGGCAATTCAGGAGAGAGATTTCATGGCGCGTGTTGCACTTGTCACCGGTGGCCAAAGAGGCATTGGGGCTGCGATCAGCGAAGGGCTGCAAGCAGCGGGCCGGACCGTGGTTGCGTCTTATGCCGGCAATGATGCCGCGGCGAAGGCGTTTACCGATCGTACCGGCATTCCCTGCTATAAATTCGATGTCGCCGATTACGCGCAATGCGCGGAAGCCATCGCGAAAATCGAAGCCGAAGTGGGGCCGATCGAAATCCTGGTGAATAATGCCGGCATCACGCGCGACGCCACTATGCGCAAGCTGAACCGCGACATGTGGGATGCGGTAATCGATACTAACCTCGGTTCCTGCTACAATCTTTGCAAGCTGGTTTGGGAAGGCATGAATGCGCGCAAATTTGGCCGCATCGTGAATATCGGTTCGGTGAATGGCCAGGCCGGGCAATATGGCCAGGTGAATTATGCCGCCGCGAAATCCGGCATTCACGGCTTCACCAAGGCGCTCGCGCAGGAAGGGGCGAAGCTTGGCATTACCGTGAATGCCGTGGCGCCCGGTTATGTGGATACTGAAATGGTGCGCGCCGTGCCGCCCGATGTTCTGGAAAAGATCATCGCCCGCATCCCGCGCGGCAGGCTCGGCAAGGCAGAAGATATCGCGCGCGGCGTGGTCTTCCTGACGGCCGATGATGCGGATTTCATCACCGGGTCTACGCTGTCCATCAATGGCGGGCAGCATATGTATTGAGGCCGAGGGGCCAGAGCATGTCTGTTTCGCAACCGCTCACCGGACATGCTCTGGGTTTTTATTGGGTCGCATTTTCCGAGTCGCCAAGCGTTACCACTTGGCTCGAAAATGCTCCCGCCCCCTGGCATAAGCGTGGCGCCATGGCATGCTGCCCTTCTCACGAAGGGGAAATGTCATGGGCTATGCCGTACTTGCTTTCGATGGTTCCGATAAAGCCCGCCGCGCCGCGGCGATGGACCGCCACCGGGCGGTGATCAGCCGCTGGGCTGAGGATGGGCGCATGCCCTTCGGCACACCGCTTTTCACGAGCGAATGGGAGCCTTCCGGATCACTGATGATCCTGGATGTGCTGGATATGGCGGGCGTTCAGGCCTACCTCTCGGAAGAACCTTTTTCGGTTGAAGGCGTCTGGGGGGAAGTTCGCATCCTGCCCTTCCGCATCGCCACGCTACCCTATCAACGCCTGCCCAAGCCGGGCGATCCTGTGGCAAGCACGCGCACCCATACGGTCGCCATTGCCTATGATGGCACGGATGCCGAGGCGCCTGCCCGCCGGCAAGCCGCCCGCGCCGCGCATATCGCGCGCATGCAGCCCATGGCTGCCGATGGCACGCTTGCGATTGGCGGCGCCATTCTGGATGAGGCCGGGCAAAGCATGATCGGGTCCATCATCGTCACGCGCCACGCAATGGACGAAGCGGCGCGCGCCTGGATCGCCGAAGACCCCTATGTGAGGGGCGGCGTCTGGCGAGACATTACGCTGCACGCCACGCGCTTGGCTGCCCTGCCCTATCGGCCCTTGCCAGGGGGTGCCTGATCGCGCTGATGGCATACGCCGATGCCGCACCCGAAGTGCGCGCAGAGTTTGATGACATCAAGGCCGCCCGCGTATTGCCATCAGCGCAAGAACGGGCTTTAGCCCCGCATCCGGCTCAAATCCGCCCAAAGCGCTGCAAAGCAGCATCCAATTCGCCCGCGCGGCGTTCGATGCTTTGCACCTGATCAGCCGATGGCCCGCCGGCGCGCGCTGCTGCGGCGCGGCGCTCCCGTTCCAGCGCATCCAATTCCGATTGCAGCCTGGCACCTTCGGCCGTTGCGGCTGGGTTTTGCGCGCGTTCGGCGCGCAGCCGCTCAAGCGTCGCGCGTTGCTGCGCCAGATCACGTTGCAGCTTGGCAAGCCGTGCTTCAGAAGCCCGCACCGCAGCCGTGGTGCGCGCGGCTTCCGCCTGCGCTGCCGTGTTGCGCTCGGCCGCCATTTGCGCAGCGCGTTCCTGCAAGGCAGCGGAGCTTTCCAGCCGTTGTGCGCCGCGCACATCCTCACCACTGACAGCAGCGCCAATGCCAGTGAAAAAGCCGCGCTCTGAAGCAGGACCCGCGCCGGCACCGGCGCAACCTGCCAACAGCAAAAGCGGCGCGATGGCGCGAAAGGATTTCAGCTTCATGGCGGGTCAGCCCGTCGGCACGCGGCGAAGTGCCGATTCCAGATCATCCGCCGCCGCTTCCAGCCGGCGCTGCGCCTGATCAATCTTTGCTTCCTCATTCATCAATTGCGGCACTTGCCGAGAGCTCGCCACTAGGCGCTGGCGTGCATCACGCGCTTCACCGGCGGTCTTGCGCATGAGTTCCGCATCCTGGCGCATGGTTGCGGTTTCAGCGCGATATTGCGCGGCGGTGATCTGGCCCGCGCGATATTGCCGATCAAGCTGCGCCAGGCGCTGTTGATTCTGCTTCGCGACCTGTTCGGAAGCGGCAGCAGTATTGTTCAGGTTATTGGCAACTTGCTGCGCAGATTGAATCCGCTGGGAAGCATTGGCCTCGCGATTTTCAAAGCCAAGATTGCGTTCCGCCACCGCCATGCCGGCAGCAAGCCCAACCAGCGCGCCAATGCCCGCGCCAATCAGCGCATTCTGGCCGGTGTTGCCGCGGCCAAAAGCTGCCGCAGCCGCGGCACCCGTCGCTGCCCCCGCCAGCGCACCCGTCGCCGCCGTTTGATTCCAGCGTTGTGATTGCTGGCGCATGGCCTGTTGCTCAGCCGTTAAAGGCTGGCCGCTTGCACCGACATTGGGGTTTTGGCAGGCGGGCAGCAGCAGGGATAGCGACAGCAAAGCGGCCGCACCTTTCAACGCGGGTTTGCGATGGGCCAGGGCCATTACAGTCATGGAGGAAGTCTCCTTTCGGTCAACCGACAACACTCTAACACTGTGGCAGTAACCGCGCAGCTTTGCGGCTAAATCGTCGCCATTCCATTATCGCCCACCGCCTGGGCAGCCAATGCGATACTCCCAACGGGTCGAAGGCGAACCAGGCGTGCCCATCACCTCAACCGTGACCACGTAATCCTCAGCCGAACCCCCGCGCGGCGGGTTCCAATCGAAGGAAACACTCCCGGTCCCCGAAACAAAGCCTGGTGTCTCAGTAAGTGATCGCCCACGATGATACACCCTGATCCGATCAGGTTCGATCCGCGTGTTGTAGGTGATGGTCACGCGCCCGGGATTCGGCCCCAGATAATGCCGCGTCTCCGTAATGCCGCGCCCGCCGCTTTGCACCTCGGTATTGCAGGGCTCGACATTGGGCGGGCGTTCCAGCGGCCGTTCCACGGGGCGTGGCGGCGGCGGTGGCGTGGGCCGCGGAGGCGGTGGTGGTGGGGGCGTTGGTTCGGGCCGCGGTTCGGGCTGACGCGGAGGCTCTGGGGCTGGTGGGGGCGGTGGTGGTGGCGGTGCTGCCGGCAACGGGCATTCGGCGCGGCGGCGGCCAAGTTCTTCTTCCAGCACGGCCAGGCGGTGGCGCAGTTCCCTCTCCCGTTCCCTTTCGCGCAGCAATGTGAGCATGGCGTCCAGATCGCCCTGCTCGACACGGCACATGCCGGGCTCCGGCGCCAGCCAGCGCGCGATCCAGGGTGAGGCCAAGGCCGCCAAGGCGCCCAACAGGAAAAGCGCCAGCAAAGCAGCACCAAGCGTTGCCAAGGGCAGGCGGGCAGGGGTTTCGGCGGCTTTGCCATCATCCAAGTCGCGCAGCAGGCCAAGCCCGCCCGGCGCATTTCCAGGTGCAGTGCCCCAGCCCGCCAGCACGGGGCGGCCTTCATGGGCGAAAACCTGCTCAAAGCTTGGGATTTCAATCGCGGCCGCGACCAGGGCTGGCAAATGCCCGGACGTAGCGGGATCATTCGCTGCCGCGAGCGTAGCGGCGCGGCGGAGTTCGCTGATGATCCGCCCAATTTCGGCACGCAGCCTGTCGCGCCCTGTGGCGTCCAACTCGGCAAACCGCGCCACGCGGCCTTCGGGGGCGAAGAAGCTCAGGCCCTGCTCCGTCACGCTGACGGGCGCGAAAAAGCCCGTGACTTCCGGCCCCAGCGTGTCACGCAAAAGCGCCGTCAGGGCGCGATGCGCCGCCGCGTGATCCTGCCCTGTCGGCAGGATCGGACGATAGGCATCAAGCGAAAGGGTGATCAGCGGCTGCATGGCGCATCAGGGCACATCGAAATGCCCCACTTCCACTTGCTGCCCGGCCGCCACACGCCCGGTGAACACATGATCCGGCCGGCCTTCGCGCTTCACCGTCACGCGATAGGGCGAAGATGCCGGCCCTGGCGGATTGTTCTGGAAATGCCAGACCATGATCCGGTAGCGTCCCGGCGCGGGTTCCGCCGCAAAGACGATATTCTCAACAGGCGTCGCGATCAGCGCGCTATTGCCCGCATTGCGGTCCACATCCAATTCCGCCCCGCAGGCACGGCGATGGTCGAAATACAGCCTTTCGCCATTCGGGCAGATCATCATCAGGTCAAGATCATTCCGGTCATCCCACGCCAGGATGATCTGCACGCGCCCGCTACGCGCGCCTTCGCGCCGCGCGCGTTCCGCATCTTCCTGGCGCGGCGGCGGGGGCGGCGTGGGTTGTTCAACCCGACGCTGTGGCGGCGGTGGCGGCGGCTCGGGCGGTGGGCAGGCGGTCCGCCGATCCCCAAGGCGCAGCATTTCCTGCGCGATATCGCCGCGCAGCGCCGCTTCGCGCGCCTGTGCGGCGCGGAGTTCATCCAGCAATTCCGCATTGCCTGGCTGCACCACGCATTGCGGCAGCGTGGCCTTGAACCAGCCAAACGGGTCGCGCCACAGCAGCAGCAACAAAAGCAACAACAACAAAAGCCCGAGCAGCCCCAGCAGCCAGAACAGCAGCGGCCGTTTCGCGGGCGGCGCCGCCGGCGGGCCGACAATCTGCATCGGCGCCAAGCCAGCCCCGCGCCGGCGCGTCATGCCGATCAGCAATTCAGGGCTGGGTGCCTCACCCAGCTTCGCATGCCCCCAAGCGACCAATACGGGCTGGCCGCCCATGACTCGCAGGCAGTCAGTCGCGGGCGTGATCAGCGCAAGGGCGATCAATTCACCAAGGAAACGTTCACTTTCGCGAGAGCTGGCGCGCAGCCGATCCGCTTCTTCGCGGATATCGCCGTAAAGCCGGGCGAATTCCGCGCGCGCGGCTTCTTGTGCAGCTTCAGGTAGCGTTTCCAGGGGCGGTGCCGCGCCCTGGCCGGCCGCATACCAATCCGTGATGCCGCGATCCGCATCTGGATTGGGTTCGGCGAAAAGTGCGGCATGGGCGGGGCTGCGCGCGCGGCGCAGATAGCCGGTGATCTGATCCCAGGCCTGGACCGCAAGCTGCCCACCCGTGCCCAGCACCTGCAATTCTGCATTGCGGGTGGTGGCAATCAGGCTGCCATCGCCAGAACCTGACATGCGCGCGGCGCCGCCTTACCGACTTGCCCCGGCCCCGCCAGGGGGCGCGGGGGACGTGGGCGCTGCCGGCGCAGCAGCGGGTGACTGAGGTGTCGCCGGCAGGCCGGGGGTTACGGGCTGGCAAGCCTCGGTCTGCACCGCCGCCTGCACATTCTGCTGTTGCAGCCAGGGCAGCAGGCTTTCGGTCTTTTGTGCGTATTTCACCCGATCCGCGACCTGGGTCGCGAAACTGACAAAGGTATTGATGCCCACCACACGCCCGCATGTATCCACCAGCGGCCCGCCGGAATTACCTGGCGAGATATCGGCCGAATGCGGCATCACCACCAAGCCGTTTTCGAGCCGCTGAATGGTGCTGATACTGCCCCGCGTCAGTACCAATTCCGGCGGCGTGCCAAGCCTGCCCTGCTGCAATTCCTGCATGCCCTGTTCAACACGCACGACCGAGTCCGGATAGCCCGCCGCCACCACATCCAAAAGCTTATCGGCGGTGGGGGTCAGCGCGAGCGGCTGCGCCCCCGCCACCGCTTCCGGCAGCCTGAGCAGCGCGACATCCAGCATGCCTGGTTCAACCGGGCCACCGCCTGCGCCGCGCGTCATGCTGACCAATTGTGCCTTCACCGCGCGGCCCATGGCGCGCGACATGACGAATATCTGGTTGGGATCGGCCTGCTGCACGACATGTGCATTGGTCAGCACCAGATCGCCCGCAATGAAAAACCCGCTGCCATGGCCAATCCCCGACGGCCCTGCCGAGGCGATCATCACCGTTGCATGTTCCAGCAATTGCGCGAGTGAACCGCTAAAGGGCCGCGGCGCTTCCCCCTGCCGTTGCGGAATGGCGGGCGGTACGCTTTCGGGCCGCACCGGCTGGCGTTCCGGCGGCGGGTTCAGGCCAAGCGGGCCTTCCGGCGTGCAGACATTGGGGGTCGCGGCCAGGCGGCGCATGCGTTCCAGGTCGCGCTCCAGCGCCTCATTGGTTTCGCGTTGCAGGCGGATGGCGTTGCGCGTGGCAGCATCATCCACGATCGAGACGCTTTGCTGCCGCCCCGCCAGATCGCGCTGCATATGCATCCAGGCGAGCCAGAAGCCGAGGGCGAGGAAAATCAGCGCAACGAGTGCAAGCAAGGGCACCAGCCAAGCCGCCCCGCCAAAAGGCGCACGCGGCGCGGTGGCTGTGGCGAGCGGTGGTGGGGGAGGCGGTGGCGGCGGTGCTGCCGCACGGGGTGCGGCGGGGGGTGGTGCGGCAGGGGCTGCCGGCGCCGGCGCTGCCATGGCGGCATTTGTCAGAAATCCATCGGGTGCCGCCGCCAGCCGCTGCGAATACGGCCCCATGACGCGCCGGAGTTGCCCGGCAAGCGCGGCAGGGTCTTCGGCGATGTCGCGCGGGGCGAGGCCCCAGCCGGTCAGGATGATCTGGCCATCCAGCACCAGGATGGAATCGGCGCCAGGCAGCACCAAGGCGCGGCGCAGCAGCGGGCCGATTTCGGCATCATCCAGCAGCGGTTCCAGGGCCTGAAGCTGCCGCGTGAGTGCCGCTTCAGCCTCTGCCCGGCGGGCGCTGGAAAGCGTCGGCAAGGGCTGCGGTTCCCCGGCGGCCTCGCCATACCAGGAAATCGCCCCGGCGCCGGTAATGGGCTCGGCAAACAGCGCGGCGGGCGCGCCCCGGGCAGTGAGTTGGTCGGTCAGGCGCTGATGCAGCGCTTGCACCGGCTGGCCGCGCAACAGCAAGGGTTGCAGCCCGGCAAGATCAGTCTTCAGGAGCAGACGTGGCGCGGCCATGGGACCTCGGATTCTAGCAAGCTGAGGCTAGATCAGGTTGCGCGGGTTTGGGAACACCCGCGCTGAAACAGGTAAGGCCATAGCGATGGCAGCATTGCGGCGGCGGGCGTTAAGCCGCCGCTTTTGCTGGCTCTCGCTGAAAGCGGAGCCAGGTCACCGCCAGCACGGCCACCAACAGCAGCGGGATGGAGGCCCAATTCAGCGGTACCCAGCCGAAATGCTCATGCAGGAAGCCGGCCAGGAAGCTTGCGGTCGCGGTGGTGCCGAACACCAAAAAGTCATTCAGCGCCTGGGCCTTGCCGCGTTCATTCGGGCGATAGCAGGTGGTGACCAGGTTGGTCGCGCCGATGAACAGGAAATTCCAGCCCACGCCATTCAGCGTCAGCGCAATCCGGAAATGCCATTCATGATTGCCGGCCAGGGCTGCGAATACGCCCAGCAACAGCAGCGCAATACCCCAGAACATGACATTGGTGGTGCCATAGCGCGTGATCAGATTGCCCGTGAAGAAGGATGGCACGAACATCCCCATCACATGCATGAAGATCACCCAATGCGCTTCCGTATGCGGCAACCCACAGGCCACAATCGCGAGCGGTGACGCGCTCATCAGGAAGGACATGATGCCGAAGGCGACCATGCCGGAAATCACGGCGGCAATGAAGCGCGGCTGAGACGCGATTTCCAGCAAGGGGCGTGGTGGTGCGACCGCAGTGCCATCCGCCTTCACGGTTGCTTCCTGCATGGGCGGGAATTTGATGAAGCCCATGATGATGAAGACGACAGCATGAATGCCAATCAGCGCGATATAGGTCGCGAGATACAGCGGCAGCATCTGGTCATGCGAAAAGCGCACAATACTGGGGCCGATAATGCCGGCCACCACTCCGCCCGCCGTCACCCAGGAAATCGCCTTGGCGCGATGGGATGCGGGCACCAGTTCCACCGCCGCGAAGCGATACATTTGCAGGCTGGCCACCGCATAACCCAGGATCAGGCCACCGAGGCACATCAGCGCAAAGGTCGCGGTGTAAAGCCCCAACGCCACAATCGCGCCGCCCACCATGCCGAAGATGGAACCGACGCGAAAACCAAAGCGCCGGCCCATGCGCTGCATCAGCGCGGCGGCGGGAAACACCGCAATCATGATGCCCAGATGCTGCAAGGTGACGGGCAGCGTGGCGAGGTCTCGGTTATGGTAGAAGGTCACCACGGAAAGCGCGGTAGCGGCGAACATCAGCGTATTGCCGGCCTGACCAATGGCCTGACAACAGGCCAAGAGAAAAAGATTCCGCCGCGCGGCAGCATCAAGCATAGTCATTCTAGTCACGCTTCCTTACCAAGAAGGCGATGCTAGACCGGAAGGCGCCGAAGGAAAAGCGGGGCCTCAGCCCCAAAGCCCACGCGCCGCGAGCCAGCCCTGCACCAGCGCCGCCACCTGGTCGCTATTGCGATCCATCATGATCATATGGCTATTGCCGGTGATGCCATGCGCGGGCAGGTCAATGATGTCCACATATCCACCAGCGGCGCGCAGGCTCTCAGCAAAGGCCACACCGCGCGCGCGAATATCCGGCCAGCGCGCATCTTCCTTGATGTAATCGCCATAGATCATCAGCACGGGAATATCGCGCAATTTGGCGATCTGCGCCGGATCGCCAATGGAGGCCGGCTCCACCAGCACCAGGGCGCGCAAAGCATCAGGCCGGCGCCGCGCCGCATTCCAGGCGAAAAAGCCACCCTGGCTATGCGCCATCACCACCGCAGGCCCAACACGTTCCAGCAGCGCATCATAGGCATCAAGGGTGAGGTCATCCGTTGTCGTGAAACGCGGCACGATCTGGCGCATGAAATTGCGGTAACTTGCGCGATCGGCGGGGAATTGATTGCCCGGCAGCACCTCACCACGCCGATAGGAACCGGGGCCGGCGCCGATGCGAAACCGCTCAAAAGGATTATCTATCGGGAGCGTCAGTGCGGTGCCGCCCGTGACCTCAGGGATCAGGGACCAGCCGGCGCGGCCGCGTTCCACCGCATCACTCACATAAACCGGCCAGCCCTGGCGCAGAAAATAATGTTGCCAGCCTTCGCGGCCATCGGGCGTGGACTCCCAACAAACACCGGAAAGCCCGCCGCCATGCCACATCAGCAACGGGTGGCGCCCGCGCGGCGCGGCAGGGATCATGTAGTGCGCGTAAAGCGCGCCGATCAAATAAGTGCCGTTGGGGTCAACCTTCGCCGGCACGCCGCCGGGCGTGAAAAGCACCTCACGCGCCGGCTGATCGGTAATGGAGACTTCCCGCCCGCCGACATGAAAACTGCCCCAGGCAGCGAGGGAAACAGGCGCGGCCATTTCTGGCCTCAGCGCCCGGTCAGGATGCGTTCCACCAATTGCTTCGCGGTTGGGATGAAGCCATTGGAATAGAAAGGATCAGACCCGAAGCGATAGGCATTATGCCCGGCGAACATCAGGTTCTTTTCCAGCGCGCCGTCATGGCTGATATCCTGCAAGGTCTTTTGAATGCAGAAGCTGCGCGGATCGGCGCGGCGGCCATTGTCGAAATCCGGTTCATGCTGAGACCAGTTGGAAAAGCGGCAGGCTGAAAGACAGCCCATGCAATCCACCTGATCCTTGACGATTTCGCGCGATTTTTCGGGGGTCACGAAAATCAGCGTATTGTCGGGCGTGCGCATGGCTTCCGTGAAGCCTTCCGCTTCCCAATGCGCGATGCGCGCCAAGTCATGCGGCGTCACGAATACCGGGCGCTTGCGCGGCCCCACGCCATATTCCGCCAAATGATCGCCCACCGCTTCCGCCGTATAGGCGACCTGGCGTTCATTGCGGTCTTCCAATTCGCGCAGGAATTCATTGCGCACGGCAGAAGAATAGAAGCCGGTGGGGGAGAAGGGCTGCAACAGCACCTCACCTGGCTTCAGTGTCAGCAGCCGCTGCTTCCAGGCATCGCTGATTGGGCTTTCCTGCGTGAGCAAGGGGCGCGTGCCGAATTGGAAGGCAATCGGGCCAAGATCAGGATTGTCGATCCAATCTTCCCATTCTTCCAGCCACCAGACGCCGCCCGCCATGATGATGGGCACATCGCCAAGACCAAATTCGCGCATTTGCTGACGCAGCTTCAGCACGCGTGGGAAGGGCGCTTCTGGCACTTTCGGGTTTTCGCTATTGGAAAGCCCGTTATGCCCGCCGGCCAGCCACGGGTCTTCATAAACCACGCCGCCCAGCCATTCGCGGGTCTTGTGATAGGCGCGCTTCCAAAGCGCCGCAAAGGCGCGGGCGGAAGAAATGATCGGGTAGTAATGCACCCCATAATCCCGCGCCACTTCCGCGAGCTTATAGGGCATGCCCGCACCGCAAGTGACGCCATGGATCAAGCCACGCGCGCCTTCCAGCATGCCGCGCGCAACGCGTTCCGCACCACCCATTTCCCACAGGATATTGGCATGGATGCGGCCCTTGCCGCCGGCCATATCCCAGGCGCGTTGGGCTTGGGCGATGCCGCCCTTGATGCCGTATTCAACCAATTCCTCATGCCGGTCGCGGCGCGTTTTGCCGTGATAGATTTGGCGGATGATATTGCCATCCGCATCATAGCTATCGGCATTGACGGCCGAGAATGTGCCAACGCCGCCGGCCGAGGCCCAGGCGCCGCAAGTGCGCCCATTGGAAACGGCAACGCCTTTGCCGCCTTCCACCAGCGGCAGGACATCAACGCCCCCCATCCTGATCGTATTGATGGCCTTCAAGTAACGGCGCTCCCCAATGAATGGTCTGGGTTATTAGGGTAAGCCCCGCCCCGGTAAAAGGGGGCGGGGTATTGGTCTGGCAGGATCAATCGCCGCGCGGTTCACGGCG
Source organism: Roseomonas sp. (assembly GCA_020249505.1). Lineage (GTDB taxonomy): Bacteria > Pseudomonadota > Alphaproteobacteria > Acetobacterales > Acetobacteraceae > Neoroseomonas. The sequence goes on from JADCFN010000003.1 coordinate 181,382, forward strand.
TTCGCGGCGTTCGCCACGCTCACCGCCCCGCTCACCGCCACGACGGTCATCACCTTCCGGGCGCGGGCGCTTGGCGCCAACCTGTTCGGTGATATCCGCGCCCGTCGCCTGATCCACGACGCGCATGGAAAGCTTCACCTTGCCGCGTTCATCAAAGCCAATGACCTTGACCTTCACGGCATCGCCTTCCTTGACGATATCGGTGGTCTTGTTCACGCGGTCATTCGCCAATTCCGAGATATGAACCAGCCCATCCTTGGCGCCGAGGAAATTCACGAAGGCGCCGAAATCGGCGGTCTTCACGACCTTCCCGTTATAGATCACGCCAAGCTCCGGTTCCGCCACAATGCCCTTGATCCAATCAATGGCGCGCTGCGCGGCTTCCGTGCTGGTGGCGGCAACCTTGATGGTGCCGTCATCTTCGATATCCACCTTGGTGCCGGTCTGTTCCGTGATTTCACGAATAACCTTGCCGCCGGAACCAATCACATCGCGGATCTTGTCCTTCGGCACATTGATCACGGTAATGCGCGGCGCGGTTGCCGCCACATCGGTGCGCGCCCCGGTCAGCCCCTTGGCCATTTCGCCAAGAATATGCAGCCGGCCTTCACGCGCTTGTTCCACCGCAATCTTCATGATCTCCGGCGTGATGGAGGTGATCTTGATGTCCATCTGAAGGGACGTAATCCCCACTTCCGTCCCGGCCACCTTGAAATCCATATCGCCGAGGTGATCCTCATCACCCAGAATATCGGACAGCACGGCGAAGCCACGATCTTCCTTGATCAGGCCCATCGCAATGCCCGCGCAGGGGCGCTTCAGCGGCACGCCGGCATCCATCATGGAAAGCGATGTCCCGCAGACCGTCGCCATGGAAGATGAGCCATTGCTTTCCGTGATTTCGGAGACAACGCGCACCGTGTAGGGGAATTTTTCTTTCTCTGGCAGCAGCGGATGAATGGCGCGCCAGGCAAGCTTGCCATGGCCCACTTCACGCCGGCCGGGGCTGCCCATGCGGCCCGTTTCATTCACCGAATAGGGCGGGAAATTATAGTGCAGCATGAAATCTTCGCGGTATTCACCGGCGAGCGCATCAATCACCTGCTCATCCTGGCCGGTGCCGAGTGTGGCCACGCATAGCGCCTGGGTTTCACCACGGGTGAAAAGTGCTGATCCATGCGCGCGCGGCAGAACGCCCACTTCCGCCATGATCGGGCGCACAGTGCGCGTGTCACGCCCGTCAATGCGCTTGCCGGTATCAAGGATATTGTTGCGGACCACATCCGCTTCCAATTCCTTGAGCAAGCCCTTGGCGAGGTTCACATCCGCACCTTCGGCTTCAAGCGCGGCAATCACCTTTTTCTTCACTGCGCCCACCTTATCCTGGCGGACCAGCTTTTGTATTTCCGTATAGGCAACGGCCATATCGGCGCGGCCCAATTCGGCGATCCGCTTCTTGAGCGCGACTTCAGCTTCCGAAGGCTCCGGCAGCGGCCATGGTTCCTTGGAGGCGACTTCCGCCAATTCAATGATCGCCTGGATCACCGGCTGGAAGGAAGCATGGCCGAAGGTGACGGCGCCGAGCATGACTTCTTCCGTCAATTCGCTCGCTTCCGATTCCACCATCAACACGCCTTCGGCGGTGCCGGCCAGCACCAGATCCAGCACGCTTTCCTTGCGCTGATCGGCAGTCGGGTTCAGCACATAGGCGCCATTGATATAGCCAACGCGCGCCGCGCCAACCGGGCCGAAGAAGGGAATGCCGGAAAGCGTCAGCGCGGCAGAACAGCCCACCATAGCAACGATATCGGGATCATTTTCCAGATCATGCGACAGCACGGTCGCAATCACCTGGACTTCATTGCGGAAGCCTTCGGGGAAAAGCGGGCGGATCGGGCGGTCAATCAGGCGCGAAATCAGGGTTTCGGCTTCAGAAGGCCGGCCTTCACGCTTGAAGAAGCCACCGGGGATCTTGCCGGCGGCGAAGGTCTTTTCCTGGTAATGCACGGTCAGCGGGAAGAAATCCTGCCCCGGCTTGGCGGAACGGGCACCAACAGCGGTGCAAAGCACAATCGTGTCACCCAGGCGGGCCATCACGGCACCATCGGCCTGGCGGGCGATCTTGCCGCTTTCCAGAACCAGGGTCTTGCCGCCCCAGGTGATTTCCTTGCGGAAGTAATTATCGAACATCGTCATCCTCTCGGGCGCTGGCCCATGCCAGCGCGAACCACGCCGCGCCCCCTTTGGGCGACAGCGCGGCAGAAGGGGCCGAATGGCCCCGGAATGCGACGCGAAGGGTGAAGACAGGAAAGCGCCGAGGATGCTCGGGTGGCGGGGCCGTTTTATCGGCGTCTCGGGCGGCATGGGGTGGGCCCATCGCGGAAAGGCGCGACGGGAAGGCCGCCCATGTGGCCGGAAACGCCGCGGTGGTCCCTGATCCGAAGCCACGGCTATTAAAGAACTGTCCTTACCCGCAGCGTGCGCGGCGGTTGGCGCCCTGGCTTCCGGCCAGGAGGCACCGGGCGGAGATATGGCCCGGATTGCGGGAAATTGCCACCAGAAACTTGCGGGATGGGCCAGGAAAGCGGCGGAGAGGCCCAAAAACTTTACCTTCCCGAAAGAACAGGGGTAGCCTTTGCCCGGGGCTTGACCCAGACATGCTGAAAGATGCTGCCATGCGGAAGTTTTTGATTGCTCTGTTCTTGCTGTCGGGCTGCGCCTCGGTCGAGCAGCAGGGCAGCCCGCCGGCCATCAGCCCGCCCTACCGGGCCGTATTTGTGGCGGGTGATGGCAGCCTGCCCGTCTGGGACAATGCCGTTGAGGCGCTACAGGACATCATGGCCCCCAACCTTGTCCGAGGCCAGACCAAGCGCTTCAGCGCCGCCCAACCCGTCATTGACCAGGGAAAGGCGCAATTGGCGACGCGGCAGGCCGTGGTTTCCGCCATATCTGCGCTGCGCCCGGCATCGGGTGAGGGTTGTTTGGTCTATGTCACGGCCCATGGGGCGCAGCAGCAGGGGATTTTCCTGGCCGCGAGCCGCCAAATCCTTTCACCCGCCATTCTGAATCGGGCCTTGGAAAGCGGCTGTGGTGATGCGCCCACAATTGTGCTTGTCTCCGGCTGCTATTCGGGGATTTTCACGGAAGCCCCGATGACAAAGCCCAACCGGGTGATAATGACCGCTGCCAGCGCGGATCGCCCGAGTTTCGGCTGCGGCCCGGGTTTTCAATATACCGTTTATGACCGGTGCCTTCTGGAAGCATCCCGCAGCGCGACTGATTGGCGAAGCCTGGCGCAATCCACCATGGCCTGTGTGCGGCGGCGCGAAACAACAGATGGCTTCCAGGCATCCAACCCGCGTTACTTTGAAGGTGAGAATTTGCCCCGGCGGGCAATGCCCTGAACTTGCCGCGCTGGCGCCTTAAATAATCTCCGCCCGAACGCATGTTATGAAGTGACGGCTCATGCCTTTTCGCATGCCGTTCAGGAGGACCCCATGCGGTCAGTTTTGCTTGCCGTCACCGCCCTTGTCTTCAGCCTGCCCGCCATGGCGCAGGAGGCTCCGCGGCTATTCCCAAGCCGCGATGTGGCGGTGACCTACCGCGTTTCGGGCGCCGGCCCCATGCAGGAAGTCACCATGGCCTGGGCGGCAGCGGCGCGGCTGATGCGCGTGGACCTACCCGGCATGGGCTATACCATCGCCGATTTCGCCGGGCAGAAGGGCTTCATGGTCATGCAAATGCCCCAGCCGATGGTGATGGATATCCCCATGGCCCAGGCGGCGAGCCATGTGCGCGCGCTCGAATCCGCGCGCTTCACCAAGCTTAGCGCGGATCGTGTGGCTGGGGTTGCCTGCACGAATTGGCGGCATGAAGGGCCGCAAGGTTCCGGCACCGGTTGCTTCACCGATGATGGGGTGCTGCTGCGTTCCCAAGGAAGCGCCCCGGGTGTGCAGGGCGCGCTTGAGGCTTTGCGGGTGAGTTATGGCCCGCAGGATATTGCGCGCTTCCAGCGCCCTGCCGGGGCGCCTTCCATGCAAATGCCGGGGGGTATGCTGTCGGGGCTGCCGCCGACGGCGAAGAAATAGGGCGCCAAGAAAGCAAAAGGGGGCATCAAGCCCCCTTTTTTCTGTTCAGCGCAATGCGCCAAGCAGAACGCCTTACCGACGCAGCCCCAAGCGACCAATCAGCGTCTCATACCGCTTCTGGTCCTTCTTCTTCAGGTAATCCAACAGGCCACGACGCTGGCCGACAAGCACGAGCAAGCCACGACGCGAATGGAAATCCTTGGAATGGGTCTTCAGATGCTCGGTCAGGTTGGAAATGCGCTCAGACAGCAGGGCCACCTGCACTTCCGGGCTGCCGGTATCGCCGGCCTTGGTGGCGTATTCGGAAATAAGCGTCGTGCGACGCTCCGCGGTGATCGACATCGGATTTCTCCTCTCGTCCGGGCAGCGCCCGGCAATGGTTCAAGAACCGCCCTGACCCAACCAACGCTCTGGCTTCAGCAAGCCTTCTTCCAAGCGGGCAAGACCCATCAGGCGCCCCCCCACCATCGCCCTGGCCAAGCCCCCATCGGGGTTAGCCTCACGCGGTACGCGGCCCATCAGTTCAACCAGCGGGATATGCTGGCCGTATGAGAGCCGCGCGGCTTCCGCTTCGGTGAGGGCCAGCGCCGGGATGTCGGCCAGCGCGGTCGTCACCGGCAGCAGAAGCGCCGGGGAAGGGGGCGGCGTATCGCCGGAAACGGCAATCTTGTCCAGGGCCACGGCATCTTTTTCGTGAAAAGGCCCAACACGCATGCGGCGCAGCGCCGTAATGTGCCCAACCGAACCACAGGCCCGCGCGATATCGCGCGCCAGGCTCCGCATATAAACGCCCTTGCCGGATTCAACGAAAAACACGGCGGTATCGGCATCGGGCCGTTCAATCAGTTCAAACCGATCAACCCTAGCCGGGCGCGGCGCCAATTCCGGAATCTCGCCCGCGCGCGCCAGATCATAGGCACGTTCGCCAGCGACTTTAATGGCCGAGAATATGGGCGGCACCTGCATGATATCGCCGATGAATTGCGGCAGCGCGGCTTGGATGGTCGCGTCATCGGGCCGCGCATCTGACGTGGCGATCACCTTGCCATCGGCATCATCGGAATCCCGCGCTTCGCCGAATTTCAGCGTGAAGCGATAGGTCTTTGTGCCATCCATCACGTAGGGCACGGTCTTCGTCGCCGCGCCAAAGGCAATCGGCAGCACGCCGGTCGCCAGCGGATCAAGCGTGCCACCATGGCCGCATTTCTGCGCATTGAAGCCGCGCTTGCAGAGCGTGACGACATCGGTCGAACCGACCCCCGTTGGCTTGTCAATGATCAGCCAACCATCGAGTGCGATCCCCTTCGGCTTCTTGTGCTGGCGATGCTTGCCGCGCGGTGGGCCGGGGCGTCTTTCGCGAGCCTCGCTCATGCCTTGTCATCCTCATCGGGCTTGGCTTGCAAATCACGCTGCACTTCGGGCCGGCGCATCACTTCATCTATATGCATCGCGTAATCCAAGGCCGTGTCGGGCTGGAAATGCAGATCAGGCGCGAATTTCAGCCGCACGCTATGGGAAACCTCCCGCCGCAGGAAGGAACTCACGCGCCTGAGCCCCGCCAATTCTTCCTTGGTGATTTCCCGCCCGAGTGCCGCGACAAAGGCGGTCATGTGCTTCAAATCCGGTGAGGCGCGCACTTCCGTCACGGTGATATGCAGGCCCTGCAAGGCGGGGTCGCGGAATTCCTCACGCGCAAAAACGGCGGAAAGCGCATGGCGCACTTCTTCCGCCACGCGCAATTGCCGCTGGGAAGGGCCTTCCGCCCGGCCTTGATGCTGATGCTTGCTCATAGGTGTCTTCCTTGCCTGGGCCGCACAGCCCAGGCTTGCCAAGCAGACGGGAAGGCTTAGGGCCTGATCAGCCCGCTACCGTCTCCGTCTCATAGCATTCGATCTGATCGCCAACGCGTATATCATCGTAGTTTGCGAAGGACATGCCGCATTCCAGGCCATTGCCCACTTCGCGCACATCATCCTTGAAGCGGCGCAGCGTGGACAATTCGCCCTGATGGATCACGACACCATCGCGCAGCAACCGCACGCCGGCACCGCGCTTGACCTGGCCTTCCGTGATACGGCAGCCGGCAACCTTGCCGATGCGCTTGACTTCGAAGACCTGCAAAATCTGCGCATAGCCCAGGAACTTCTCGCGCTGCACGGGCGCCAACTTGCCCTTGACCAGCTTTTCAATGTCATCGGCGACTTCGTAGATGATGGAGTAGTAGCGAATCTCCACCCCTTCGCGGGTCGCCAGGTCACGCGCCTGGGATGTGGCGCGCACATTGAAGGCAACGATCACCGCATCCGATGCCTTGGCCAACTGGATATCAGATTCAGTGATCTGACCCACGGCGCTATGCAGCACGCGCACGCGCACTTCTTCATTGCCAAGCTTGCCGAGCGTGACACCAATGGCTTCCGAGCTACCCTGCACATCGGCCTTCACCACAACGGCAACTTCCTTCTGCTCACCCGCCTGGATGCGGGCCAGCATATCGGTCAGGCTGCCACGGCCAGCGCCGGCAGAGGCAGTGGCTTTTTCGCGCAGCTTGCGCTGACGGAATTCGGAAATCTCCCGCGCGCGGGCTTCGTTTTCAACGGCGATGAAATTCTCGCCCGCCGTCGGCACGCCAGAAAGGCCGAGGATTTCAACCGGCAAGGAAGGCCCGGCATCCTTCAATTGGCGGCCCTTGTCATCCAACATCGCACGCACGCGGCCCCATTCGGCGCCGGCCACGACAATGTCGCCCTGCTTCAGCGTACCCTTTTGCACCAGCACGGTCGCCACGGGGCCACGCCCGCGGTCGAGCTTGCTTTCAATCACGGTGCCTTCCGCAGCACGGTCCGGATTGGCGCGCAGATCCAGGATTTCCGCCTGCAGCGAAATCGCTTCCAGCAGTTTATCCAGATTGATCTTCTGGGTTGCGGAAACCTCGATTTCCTGGGTTTCGCCGCCCAGGCTTTCCACCACGATTTCGTGTTGCAGCAATTCCTGCTTTACGCGTTCGGGCTTCACGCCGGGCTTGTCGATCTTATTGACCGCGACAATCAGCGGCACCTTGGCCGCCCGTGCATGGCGAATGGCTTCTACCGTCTGTGGCATCACGCCATCATCGGCGGCCACCACCAGCACCACCATATCCGTCACCGATGCACCACGTGCGCGCATGGCGGTGAAGGCTTCATGGCCAGGTGTGTCAATGAAGGTCACACGATCACCAGCCGGCACCGTAATCTGATAGGCGCCGATATGCTGCGTAATCCCGCCCGCTTCATGCGCGACCACATCGGTCTTGCGCAAAGCATCCAAAAGGCTCGTTTTGCCGTGATCCACATGGCCCATGATGGTGACCACGGGCGGACGCGGCAGCAATTCGGTATCAGCGTCTTGCGCGCCTTCCAGGCCGATTTCAACATCGGATTCGCTCACGCGCTTCACGCGATGGCCGAATTCCTGCACCACCAATTCGGCGGTATCGGCATCAATGCTTTGCGTGAGTGTGGCCATCACGCCCATGCGGAAGAGTGACTTCACCACTTCCCCGCCGCGCGCGGCCATACGATTGGCCAATTCCTGCACAGTGATGCTTTCCGGCACCACCACTTCGCGCACCACGCGTTCCGTACCGGAACGCAGCCGCGCCAATTCCTGCTGGCGCCTTTCACGTTCACGCGCCCGCCGGACAGAGGCGATGGAACGCGTGCGTTCATCCTCACCTTCCAACGCGGCGGCAACATCAATGCGGCCTTCGCGGCGGCGGTCAGCGCCGGGCGGCGATTTCTTGACCGGTGCGGGTGCCAGCCGCTTGGCCGGACCAGGCGCCGCACCGGGGCGACGCAGCGCAGGCCGGCGCGGCCCATCCTCATCATCATCTGAAGGCGCACGCGCCTTGAGCGTGAGTTTGACGGGCGGTTCTGAGGGCGTGGTCGGCTTGCGCGCGGGCGCACCAGCCGGCCCGCGACTGGGTGCTGCGGCAGGTGCTACGGCTTGCGGCGGGGGCGCGGGGCGACGTGCGGCTTCCACAGCGGCGCGGGCTTCTTCTTCAGCGCGGCGCGCGGCGTCTTCCTTGGCGCGGGCTTCTTCTTCCACGCGGCGCGCGGCTTCTTCCGCGGCGGAGCGCACCATCAGCGCCTGGCGTTCGCGTTCCTCACGCTGGCGCTGGGCTTCATTGCGACGGTTTTCTTCCAGCACGCGCTGGCGCGTGGCGAGTTCTGACTGCGTCAGTGGCCGACCCGTGCTGGTGGTGCGGGCGCCTTGGCCCCCGGCACCCTGGCGGCCCCCGCCACCTGCGCCGGGACGCCCTGATGCAGCGCCGGCCCGCGCCGAAGGGGGCGGCGCCATGGCCACACGGGTTGCACTTGGCGCCGGCGCCGGTGCCGGGGCAGCTGCCGCAGGTGCTGCTGCCGGCGCTGGCGCTGCGGCCACCGGTGCGGGTTCAGGGGTAGGCGCAGGTATTGGCGCCTCTGGGGCAACGGCTGGTGGCGGCGCTGCCGGCGCTGCGGGCGCTGCCACGGCTGGGCTTGGCGCTGGTGCCGCAACGGGTGCCACCGCTGGCGCGGGTGCTGCCGGGGCAGCGGGTGCCTTGGCAGCAGGTGCCGCCGCTGGGGGTGGCGCAGCAGGCGTTGCCGCTGGCGCGGCGGTCGCCGGGCCAAGTGCGCGCGCGGCGGGAACACCGATTCCAGGCCGTACCGGGCTTGGCGCCACGGCGCGTTTCTTCACCACCTCAACCTGTACGGTCTTGGATCGGCCATGGCTGAAGGATTGGCGGACGCTGCCCGCATCCACCGTCTTGCCAAGCTCGAGGCGTCCGCCGGGCCGAAGGCTCAGCCTGCTTTTACCCGCGTCCTGCTCGTTCTGGTCACTCATTCGCCGCTTCGAACCCGATCTCTGTTACGCATGGAGCCGCCGAAACATCCGGCAACCCTTAGGATTTAGCCACTTCCAACGAGCCAAGGCCCGAAAGCCTGCTCGCCTCGGACCGGATGGCTTCCGCCAAACGGCCCGGCGCAACCGCCACATGAACAATGTGGTCACGCCCAAAAACACGCCCCAATTCGGCGGCCGTCAACGGCATCACTGCCGCAATACCCCCGCCCGAGAGGCGTTCACGCTCTGCCGGGCTACCATCACTGGCCTGCACCAACAGGGCAATACGATCAGCGCTACGCCATTCCCGCGCCGCCTGCCAGCCCGCCACCGCCTGCCCTGCCCGGCGTGCAAGCCCCAGCAGATCAGCAATCCTGGAACGGAGGCCCTGTTGCAGCAACGCCGGAAGACCGGGCGGAACAACCACAGGACCGCGCGCTGCGCGCGTGAAAGCCCCCCGGCTGATGGCGCTTTCTAGCACATCGCCCCGCGCGCTCAACCACATTCCCCGCCCGGGCAGCCTTTCGGCCAGATCCGGCACGATTTCCCGCCCCGGCCCAAGCACAAAACGGATCATTTCCGCCTTGGGCAGGCTTTCGCGGGTTAAAATGCAGCGGCGAAGTGGGCCCTTTTCGGGCTCATCTTCCTCCGGCGGCAGGGCAGAGGCTTCGCTCAGGGCCGTGACTCATGCCTCATCGCCGAGCCAACCGGCACGACGACGCGCTTCCATCACGATGGCATTGGCCGTTTCCTCATCCACCGCTTCGGCGCCGAGGATTTCAACCAATTCATCCCCGGCGAGATCAGCCAGATCTTCGAGCGATTTCACGCCCTTTTCGCCGAGCGTCACCATCATGGCCGGCGTGAAGCCGCCCACTTCGATCAGCACATCATCCACGCCAAGATCGCGGCGCTTTTCATCCATTTCGGCATCTCGCTTTTCGATGAAGGCTTCGGCGCGGCGCTTCAATTCGGCGGCCACACTTTCGTCAAAGCCTTCGATTTCGGCCAATTCCTCATCCGGTGCCTGCACAATGTCTTCGATGGAACCGAAGCCTTCCTGCACCAGAAGCCCGGCGATCACATCATCCACATCGAGCGCTTCCACAAACAGCCCGGTGCGGCGGCGGAATTCTTCCTGGCGACGCTCACTTTCCTCGGCCTCCGTCAGGATATCCACATCATAGCGCGTGAGCTGAGAGGCAAGCCGCACATTCTGCCCGCGACGCCCGATGGCGAGGCTCAGCTGATCATCCGGCACCACCACTTCCACGCGGCGACCTTCATCATCCAGCACCACCTTGCTGACTTCAGCAGGGGCGAGCGCATTCACGATGAAGGTGGGCTGATCGGGCGACCAGGGGATGATATCAATCTTCTCACCCTGCAGTTCCGCAACCACCGCCTGCACGCGCGAACCGCGCATACCAACGCAGGCACCGACGGGGTCAATGGAGCTGTCGCGGCTGATCACCGCCATCTTGGCGCGGCTGCCGGGATCACGCGCCACTGCCTTGATTTCGATGATGCCATCATAAATCTCCGGCACTTCCTGCGCGAAAAGCTTCGCCAGGAACCCGGGATGGGTGCGGGACAGAAAAATCTGCGGCCCGCGCGGTTCTTCGCGCACATCATAGATATAGGCGCGCACGCGATCCCCATTGCGGAAGGCTTCGCGCGGGATGGTTTCATCGCGGCGCAGCAGCGCTTCGGCGCGGCCCAGATCCACCATCAGATTGCCGTATTCAGTGCGCTTGACCGTGCCATTGATGATTTCACCAACGCGGTCCTTATATTCTTCGAATTGCTTGCGGCGTTCCACTTCACGCACGCGCTGGACAATCACCTGCTTCGCGGTTTGCGCGGCGATGCGGCCAAAATCAATCGGCGGCAGCGGGTCCACGATGAACTCACCAAGCTGAATGCCTGGCTTGATTTTTTGCGCGATACGCAAAGGGATTTGCGTCGCTTCGCTTTCAACGGGTTCGGCTTCCACCACTTCGGTAAAGCGTTCCAGCTTCACGCGGCCATCCTTGCGGTCAATGGTGGCGCGGATATCCTTCTCAAGCCCGTATTTGGCGCGGCCAGCCTTCTGGATCGCCTGTTCCATGGCTTCCAGCACTTCCTCACGCTCGATCATTTTCTCGCGCGCGACGGCATCAGCCACTTGCAGCAATTCCGGACGGGCAATGGCGATATCAACGGCCATGGCGCATTCTCCTGTTAATGGGTCATCGTGGTTGGGGCAGCGGCTTTCGCCGTCGCCGCGATCAGTTCATCGGTCAGCACCAGCTTGGCGCGGCGGATATTGCCGCGCGGCAGCGCCAATTCAGTACCATCATCCAGCTTGAGCCGTGCTTCGGCGTCATCCGCGCCAAGTGCGATACCGCGAAAACGCTTGCGGCCATCCATAGGGATGGAAAGCTCCACCGTCGCCACATGGCCGGCGAAACGGTTCCAATCCTTGGTCCGCGTCAGCGGGCGATCAATGCCGGCAGAGGATACTTCCAGCATCCATTCGCCCTTGATCGGGTCCGCAACATCAAGCACGGCGCCCACGGCATGGCTGATGGTTTCGCAATCTTCCACGGTGAAGGGCGCTTCATCCGCGCGGTCTGCCATGATTTGCACCACCGGGCGTTCCTTGCCGGAAACCTGCACGCGCACGAGTTCATAGCCAAGCTGTGTCAGGCTGGGCAGAATCGCTTCCGCGATGCGGGCTTCAAGCCCTTCATGATGGGGTAGATCAGGCTGCAAAAACAAAAAAAGGCGGCCTCTTTCAAGGCCACCCCCCTTAAACTCGGATGGTGTCAGTGAAAGGTTTGTAGCTCTGGCGCGGCCAAAAGGCAAGGGCCGAACAAAATCTGGGAAAATAGGCGCAGGTCCCCATATGGCGACCAGGAACAAGCGCATGACCCTAACGCCGCCCCCAAAGCTGATCCCCCGTCGCGCCCTGGCCGGTGCAGTGCTGCCATTGCTTGGCCTGGCGCCCCGGCCTGCTGAGGCTGCGCGAGTTTTTCGCTTCGATCATACCCAGGGAAGGCTGGAATTCATCGCGCGGCATTTGATGGTGCTGACCTCAACAGGGCAGTTTTCGCGCTTCGCCTGTGAATTGGTCCTGGATCCTGACCGGCCCGAGACCGCGCGTGTCGCGGTTCAGGTCGAAACAGCTTCCATCGCCCATGCCTATCCGGGGGCAGCGGATTTATTGCGCTCGCCCGCCTATTTCGATGCTGAACGTTGGCCGATGGCGCGTTTTTCCGGCCGCGCCAAGCCGGGTGGGCGGATTGAGGCTTTTGAACTGGCCGGCCCCTTGGAAATGCGTGGCGTCACGCAGCCGGTTACCATGCAAGCAAAGCTTTCGGGTCGGCGACGCGATCCGGCAACGGGGGCCGAGATTGTGGCGTGCACCGCGCGTGGGGAGATCAGTCGCTCGGCCTTCGGCATGACCGCCGATACTTTGGCAACCGCGGATCGTGTACAATTGGCGGTCTCGGTTAGTCTGGTTATTGGGTAAAGTCTTGTCGGTTGATGCGCCCCCGGCATGGTCGGTTGCGCAGCGACGCCTGCATTGGGCCATGGCCGCGCTGGTTTTTTTGAACTTCTTGCTGGCGCTGGTGATGGTGGCGCTGCCGCTTTCAGCACTTTTGGCGAAAATTCTGACCTACCAGCTCCATAAAAGCATAGGCCTTTTGCTGATTCCGCTTTGGGCTTGGCGACTTTGGCTTCTGGCGCGGCGTGGTCGGCCCGCTTCTGTTACGCTGCCAGGCTGGCAGCAGGGGGCGGCACGATTAGGCCAGGGGTTGCTTTATGCGTTGCTGATTGCCGTGCCCCTGCTGGGGTTCTTGAGCGCGGCCGCAGCCCCGATTGCCGTGGAGACCGTGTTCTTCCTGATCCTGCCCATTCCACACCCCTTCCCGCCGGATCAAGCGCTGTATGATTTATTGCGCCCTTTGCATCAGGGCGCGGCTTGGGGCTTGGTTGGACTTGCCTTGGGCCACGGGGCGCTGACGATCCATCATCATCGGCGCGGGCTGCCGATTTTACGGCGGATGTGGCGTAGTGGTTGAGCCGCGGTCATTCGAACCGCGCCTTATCCGACGAAATGGCTCTATCAGCGCTTAGCGCTAAACAAGGATCAGGCCGCGTCTTCGCGGCGTTCCTTCTCGCGCGGCTTTACATAGGCAACCGCAGCATGTTCGGCGCAATAGGGCTTGCCGGACATGGGATCGCCCTCACAGAAGCGGAATTCCGGGGTGCCGGGCTCCCCAATCGGCCAGCAGCAGGTGCGCGATCCACCAAGGCGCGGGCGGGGCGGCGCTTGGTTGCGCACGGCAGCCGGGGGCGGGGCAACCAGCACCACAGGGGCGGCTTGCGGGGGCGGGGCCTGCGGGCGCATCACCGGGGCGCTAGGCATAGGGCGCGCCACAGGTGCCTGACGGGGCGGGCGGGGGCTAGGCGTGGTGCGCCGCTCCTGCGGGTCACGCCGGATCGGGCTTGGCCGGGAAGAAAGGTTCAGCCGATGCGCCTTGCCCACCACGGCATTTTTTGAAATCCCCATGCGGCGACCAATTTCTGCGGTCGAAAGACCCTCGGCCCAGAAGGCGCGCAGCCTCTCAATCGCTTCTTGCGTCCAATCCATGAAGGAACCCCCCTATGATCTCCCCAACACAAGATACGGTAGGGAAAAGGGCCTGGACACACAAGTTCTATGTGCAGCGGCTTTGCAAAAATCTGTGGAAAACACCGTATAAAACCTTGCCAGATGCGTTTTGGCGGCGTCCGATGGGCCATGGCGATGAATTTTTCAGCGGTGACACGACCGGTTCGGCGGCTTTCCCGTGAATAGCGGCGCGCAGAGGCTGCGCCGGATCCTGACCCTTGCGGCGCCGACTACCCTTTTGGCGGCGACGCAAATCATCGCGCAATTGATTGAACCCTGGCTGGCCGCGCGGCAGGGCCAGGCGGCTTTGGCGGGCTGGGCGGTGGTGCTGCCCTTCACCCTGCTGCTGTCCCAAATGTCGGCCGGCGCCATGGGGGGCGGCGTGGTTTCGGCCATTGCCCGCGCCTTGGGCGGCGGGAAGCGGGATGAGGCGGCGGCGCTGGCGGCCCATGCGCTGATCATCGCCTGTGCCGGTGCGGCGCTGTTCGCGCTGCCCTTTCTGCTGGCCCCGCGCGCGATCTTGGGCTTGATCGGTGGCGCGGGGGCGGCCGAGGCCGGCGCGGCCTATGCCGCCTGGACCTTTGGTGCCGGCGCGCTGCCGGCCTGGCTGACCAATACATTGGCGTCCATCCTACGCGGTGGCGGGCGGCATGCCTTGGCGGCGCGCGGCGTAGTGGGCGGCTGGGTGATCTTTCCGCCGCTCGCCTGGGTCTTCATGGAACCGCTGGGCCTTGGCCTGCCCGGCGCCGGCATGGCCTTCGCGCTCAGCATGAGTGCTTCCGCGCTGATCATGGCGCTTGTGGTGCTGCGTGGCGGTGCCGGGTTTGTGCCGGATTTCCGAGCGCCGCTCAGGCGGGCGCTGTTCGGGCGCATCCTGGCGGTGGGGCTGATTGCCTGCGTCATGGCGACGCTCGCCAATCTCGCGACCATTCTGGTGACGGCGCGCATCGCAGCACACGGGCCGGCGGCCATTGCCGCCTATGGCATTTCCGCGCGCATGGAATTCCTGATGATCCCGCTTGCCTTTGGCATAGGCTCCGCACTCACGGCCCTGGTCGGGCGGGCGGTTGGCGCGGGGGATTGGGAGGAGGCGCGGCGCATCGCCTGGACGGGTGGCGCTTTGGCCTTTGCGGTGACAGGCGTGATCGGCTTTGGCATTGCGCTTTTTCCCGCCCAGGTGGCGGCGGCCTTTGCCAGTGACGCGGCGGTGGCGGCGATTGCGACCGACGCGCTGGCGATTATCGGCTGGGCCTTGCCGGGTTTTGGCCTGGGCATGGCGCTTTATTTTGCGGCCATGGGCGCGGGGCGGATGCGCTGGCCGGTGCTGGCGGCCGTCACGCGTGTGGGGCTTGCCGTGCTGGGGGGTGCCTTGCTGATGGATGCGGCGGGGCTTGGGCTGACGGGGCAATTCATTGCCGTGGCGCTTGGCATTACTGCTTACGGGCTGATTTGTGCGCTCGCCGTGCGGCCTGGGGTTTGGCCGGGAAGAATCTAACCGCCCCTTCACGCGCGGGGCGCTGCGCGCTACCTCTCCGGCCTTAGAGCAGATCGCGTTCAGATGGAATCTTCTGAACGCGTGAAGATGCTCGAAAAACACAGCTCTGGAGCGGGTTGCGTGAACCCATGTGAACGCAACATGCTCTAGAAAACGCGGACCCGATGGGCGAAACATGACCAGCAGCAATGATATCCGTGCGACCTTCCTGGATTACTTCCGTCGCAATGGCCATGAGGTGGTGGAAAGCAGCCCGCTGGTGCCGCGCAATGATCCGACACTGATGTTCGCCAATTCCGGCATGGTGCAGTTCAAGAATGTCTTCACCGGCCAGGAAAAGCGCCCCTATACCCGCGCCACCACGGCCCAAAAATCCGTCCGCGCCGGGGGCAAGCATAATGACCTTGATAATGTCGGATATACCGCGCGGCATCATACGTTTTTCGAAATGCTCGGCAATTTCTCCTTCGGGGATTACTTCAAGGAACAGGCCATCCCCTATGCCTGGGAATTGCTGACCAAGGATTTCGCGCTGCCGAAGGACCGGCTGCTGGTCACGGTCTATTCCGAGGATGATGATGCCGCCGCCATTTGGAAAAAGGTTGCAGGGCTGACGGATGATCGCATTATCCGCATCCCGACATCGGATAATTTCTGGCGCATGGGCGATACCGGTCCCTGCGGCCCCTGTTCCGAGATTTTCTTTGACCATGGCGACAAGATTTTCGGCGGCCCACCTGGCAGCGCCGATCAGGATGGTGATCGCTTCATCGAAATCTGGAACCTGGTTTTCATGCAGTTCCTGGAAGAACCTGCAGGGGTGCGCAACCCGCTGCCGCGGCCTTCCATTGATACCGGCATGGGGTTGGAACGCTTCGCCGCCATCCTGCAAGGTAAGCACGATAATTACGACACGGACACGCTGCGCGCGATTATTCTGGCGAGTGCGGAAGCCACCAGCCAGGACCCTGATGGGCCGTTCCGGTCCAGCCACCGCGTGGTGGCCGACCATTTGCGTGCCGGCGCCTTTCTGCTTGCCGATGGCGTGCTGCCTTCCAATGAAGGCCGCGGCTATGTGCTGCGCCGCATCCTGCGCCGCGCCATGCGCCACGCCCATATGATGGGATCGCGTGAGCCCTTAATGTATCGCATCCTGCCTTCGCTGATCCGGCAAATGGGCACGGCCTATCCGGAATTGGTGCGCGCTGAGGGGCTGATTGCTGAGACGCTGCGGCTTGAGGAAACGCGCTTTAGGTCCCTGCTGGAACGTGGCCTCCATTTGCTGGCGGAGGAGACCGGCAAGCTTGGGTCGAAGCAGACCTTGCCCGGTGAGATTGCCTTCCGGCTTTACGATACTTTCGGCTTCCCCTTGGACCTGACGCAGGATGCTTTGCGCGGTGAAGGCCGCGCGGTGGATGTGGAAGGCTTCAATGCCGCGATGGCGGAACAAAAGCGCCGCGCCCGCGCTGCCTGGGCCGGCAGCGGGGAAGCGGCGACTGAAAGCCTCTGGTTCGATGTGCAGGAAAAGATCGGCGCCAGCGAATTCCTAGGCTATTCCACTGAAGTCGCGGAAGGTGAGATCACCGCGCTGGTGGTGGATGGCAAGGTGGTGGACCATGCCGCCGTTGGCACCGAAGTGGCGGTGCTGCTGAATCAGACGCCGTTCTATGCCGAAAGCGGCGGCCAGGTCGGCGATACGGGCGTGATTGTCGCGGGCGATGCCTGCGGCATCGAAATCCGTGACACGCAAAAGAAGCTCGGCAATCTTTTCGTGCATCTGGGCAGGGTTGTGCATGGCGAAGCCAAGCCCGGCATGGCCATCAGTGCGACGGTGGATCATGCGCGCCGGTCCAATATCCGCGCGCATCACTCGGCCACGCATTTGTTGCATGAGGCGTTGCGCCGCCGGCTTGGCACGCATGTCGCGCAGAAGGGCAGCTTGAATGCACCGGATAGGCTGCGTTTTGATGTCTCCCACAACAAGCCTATGGAAGCCGAAGAACTCGCCTGGGTGGAAGCCGAGGTGAATGCCCGCATTCGCGAAAATGCTGAGGTGATCACGCGGTTGATGACGCCAGAAGCCGCGGTGGAAGCCGGCGCCATGGCGTTGTTTGGTGAAAAATACGGCGAAGAAGTGCGCGTGGTCGGTATGGGACATGACCCGGCGGCGACCGACAAGCATGGCGTCTATTCTTTGGAACTTTGCGGCGGCACGCATGTGCGGCGCACCGGCGATATCGGCCTGTTCAAGATTATTGCCGAGGGCGCCGTCAGTGCCGGCGTGCGGCGCGTGGAAGCCGTCACGGGTGATGCGGCGCTGTCTTACATCAATGAAATGGAAGAAAGCCTGACGGCGGCGGCGGCTGTCTTGAAGGTGCAGCCGGGCGAATTGGCCGGGCGTATCGCCGCACTTGTCGAAGAACGCCGCAAGCTGGAACGCGATGTGGCGGAGCTGCGCAAGAAGCTCGCGACCGGTGGCGGCGGGGAGGAGATTGAGGAAGTGGCGGGGCTGCGGCTTTCGCTGCGTGACCTTGGCGAAGTGCCACCGCGCGACTTGAAGGGCTTGGCCGAGGCCATTCTGAAGGGCGGCAGCGCTGATGTTGTTGCACTGATCAGCACGGCTGAAGGCAAGGCGAGTATCGTCGTTGCCGTTGCTGAAGCCGCCAAGGGCCGCGCCGATGCGGTGGCGCTGGTGCGCGCGGCCTCGGCCGCTGTGGGCGGCAAGGGCGGCGGCGGACGGCCCGATATGGCGCAGGCTGGCGGGCCGGATGCAGCCAATGCGGCAGAAGCGTTGGCGGCGGTGAAGGCTGCCTTGGTGGGGTAGGTGTTCGCGCCCTGGCCCTTCGCGCCATGAGTGATCTTCGGATCGGCATTGACCTGTCGCATGCTGAACGCAACGCGATTGCGGTGAGGGAAATGCTAATCGCGCTTCGCACAAAATACGCGCTTGGCCTTTACGAATATTGCAAGGAGGTCAGCATAGCGCCGGGGGTGCTTCCCTACAGCCACCCGGTGATCAGGCTGAATACTGCCTTGTTCACCGAAACTGCTTTGCTGGCCAGCTATATCCACGAGCAGATGCATTGGTATGTGACCTGGTATTCCCATAAGCATACCGACCAGTGGCGTGTGGTGTGGGCAGCACTCGAACAACGCTATCCTAATCCGCCCATCGGGCGCGACGAAGGCGCTGATACGCTTGCCTCAACCCATCTGCACCTGATCGTGAATTGGCTGGAGATTGAGGCGCTCAGCAGCCTTATTGGCGCGGAAGCCGCGCGGGCGCATGTCGCGAACCTGCATTACTACCGCTGGATTTATGCCAGCGTCCTACGGGACTGGCGGGCGTTAGGGGAGATTTATGCTTCCCATCAGCTGGTGCCGATCCTCCCTGCCCATGAAATGAGCCCAGAGGATCTTGCCCTTGCAGCACGGCTTGACGAAGCCTGAGAAAGGCGAAGGCGCCTCACATTTCACAAAGCGTCAGCGTGCGGCCTTCGATCAGCGCCGCATAGGCATCACGCACCTTGGCGAGCCGCGGGTTCTTGGTGTGCACATCTACTGCCGCACGATCCTGATAGACCTCACACAGCATGATGCGGCTTTTGTCATGCGCGCCATCCTTGTCGAGCGGTTGCAGCACATCAAAGCGCTCACAGCCGGGCTCTTCTTGCAGCGTCAGGCGGGCATGCTCACGGATGATGGCATCAAAGGCCGCGTGCTGGCCTTCCTTGATTTTGAATTCGACGGCGATGGCGATTTTGGGCATGGGGTTTCCTCATCTACAGAACGTCGCGCCTGGCTTTGTAGCGATGCGATCACCGCAAGCGAGAACCAATGGCGCAGATCACACATTAGTCTGAGCCAT
Source organism: Roseomonas sp. (assembly GCA_020249505.1). Classification (GTDB taxonomy): domain Bacteria; phylum Pseudomonadota; class Alphaproteobacteria; order Acetobacterales; family Acetobacteraceae; genus Neoroseomonas. Next base: position 200,362 of record JADCFN010000003.1, read on the forward strand.
TTTGGACGATCACGCTAGCGCTTCATGCCTGCCAAATGCGCCACGCAGCGGGTGAAGCCCGTCAGGTCAAGCCAATGCGCTGCTTCTGCAACCGGATTCACCACAAGAATACCACCCGCCGCAGCAATGCCGCCATCAAGCATGAGGTTATCGGTCAGCCCGAAATCCTCCACCTCCATGCCATCGGCATCTTCCCAGGCACCATTGGCGCGCCGATGCACCGCACCGCGCAAAGCCGCCAGACTGCGCATGGTGAAATTCCCCGCCGCATTGCTATAGCCCAGCACCGGCCGGCCAAGGGCGCGCATGAAGCCAAGCTCATACGCCGTGCCAGGATCAGCCGAGGCACCGCGAAAGGGCGTCAGGTTCGCAATCAGCGCATCACAGCCATGGATATGGGCTTCATTACCGAGGTAAATCCGCATCCAGTCCGTGTCAGCTTGCGGTGCCTCGGGCGCTGGGTCGGTCGGGAAAACGCCGATCATTCCATGCGCGGCGCAAATGGCTTTCTTGGCCGCCGCAATGGCGTCTCGGTCCGCCAGAAAAACCTCCGGTCCCGCCAGATATACCCGCATCGCCCCGCCTTGCCTGTCATGGCCTTCCCATGCGCAGATAGGGCCATGGATGCCGAACGGGAATACAATAATCGGGCCCGCGTGCCCGAAAGCGCGGAAATCATCGCCGGCTGGGCGCGCGATGCCGCTGCCTTCCGCGCGAGTGGCGTGCGGGCAGAGCTTGACTTGGCCTATGGTGAGGGCGCGCGAGAGAAGCTCGACCTGTTTTTGCCCCCACATGCCGAAGCCGCGCCCACCGCGCTTTTCATCCATGGCGGCTATTGGCAGGCGCTCGATCGGTCCTTTGTCAGCCATTTTGCGCGCGGCCTGCTGGGCCAGGGGGTGGCGGTGGCGGTGCCATCCTATGATCTCTGCCCCGCCGTGACGCTGGGCGAAATTGCCGAGCAAATGCGCCGCGCGGCGGCCTTTCTGCATCGGCGGCGCGGCGGGCGGTTGCTGGCGGCGGGGCATTCTGCCGGGGGGCAGTTGGCCGCCCTGCTGCTCGCGACCGATTGGCCCGCCTCTCAGCCCGGCCTGCCGGCCGGGATGGTCGGGGCCGCGCTACCCGTCTCGGGCGTCTTCGAATTGGGGCCGTTGAAGGGCACCAGCATCGCCAAGGCGCTGAACCTGACGGGGCAGGACATCGCGACCCTTTCGCCACGCCTGCTGCCGCCGCCGGCCTTTGAGGCGATGCATGTCGTCGTCGGCGGGGCGGAAAGCGATGAATTCATCCGCCAAAGCCGCGACTTCGCCACACATTGGGGCGGCAGTTTTGAAGCCCTGCCCGGCGCCAATCACTTCACCGTGCTGGACCCCTTCACGGACCCAGCCCATCCCTTGATGATTCGTGCTGGCAAAATGGCGCACCGCCTTGCCTTGCGCCCAGGCTTCGCGCAGTAAGAAGAAAGAGGCATTTCAACCGGGGAGGCTTAACAATGAGCTCGTTTTCACGTCGTACCGCCATGGGCGGAGCCTTGGGGCTGCTGGCAGCGCCCGCCATTCTGCATGCGCAACCCGCAGGCGGGGTGAAGATCGGCTTGGTTGCCGTGCAAACGGGTCCGCAGGCCGCGCTGGGCACGCAATTGCGCGATGGCTTCCTGATGGGGCTCCGGCATCTGAATGGCCGGCTGGGCGGGCTGACCGCCGAGACAGTCATGATCGATGATGAATTGCGCCCCGATGTCGCGGTGACCAAGGTGCGCACCGCGCTTGAACGCGACCGCTGCGATTTCATCGTGGGCGTGGTGTTTTCCAATATCCTGCAAGCCATCATGCGACCAGTGACGGAATCCAATACCTTCCTGATCAGCACCAATGCCGGGCCTTCCACCTTTGCCGGGCGTGGCTGCAATCCTTTCTTCTTCGCCACTTCCTACAATAATGATCAGGTGCATGCCGTGATCGGCCAGGTCTGCGAAGACCAAGGCTATCGGCGCGTCTTTGTGCTGGTGCCGAATTACCAGGCCGGGCGCGATGCGGTGGCCGGCTTCAAATCCCGCTTCAAGGGCGAAGTGGTAGATGAGGTTTATGTGCCACTCACGCAGCTTGATTTCGCCGCAGAGCTTGCGAAGATTGCTGCCGCGCGGCCGGATGCGATTTTCACCTTCATGCCGGGTGGGCTTGGTGTGAATCTGGTGCGGCAATATCGCCAGGCGGGGCTGGCGCATATCCCCTTCCTGTCCACCTTTACGGTGGATGAGGCGGTGCTGCCCGCGCAGCAGGATGCGGCCATTGGTTTCTTCTCGGGGTCGAATTGGGCGCCAAATATGGACAATGCGGCCAATCGCCGTTTCGTGAGTGATTTCGAAGCGGCCTTCAATTACGTGCCGGCGAGCTATGCTGCGCAGGCCTATGATGGCGCGATGCTGCTTGATTCCGCAATTCGTCGCGCGGGTGGCAGGCTTGCGGATAAGGATGCGCTCCGCGCTGGGTTGCGCGCGGCTGATTTCACTTCCGTGCGTGGCAATTTCAAGATCGGCGCGAATCACTTCCCGGTGCAGGATTTTTGGCTGACGCGCGTTGCCAAGCGCCCGGATGGCAAGTTCCAGACCGAGATCGTGCGCAAGGTGCTTGAGAATAACGTGGACCCTTGGGCTGCCGAATGCCGCATGCGCTAAAACACTTGTGAGCATCGAGCTTTTCCTGGTGCAGGCCTTGAATGGCCTGCAGCTTGGCATTCTGCTTTTCCTGGTGGCGGCGGGGCTCACGCTGGTATTCGGCGTGATGGATTTCATCAACCTGGCCCATGGGGTGCAGTACATGCTGGGGGCTTACCTCGGCGCCGTGCTGGCCGCGGCGACGGGTTCCTTCTGGCTTGGGCTTTTGCTGGCGCTGCCAGCGGCCTTGGCCTTTGGACTGCTGCTGGAAGTGCTGATCTTCCGACATCTCTATGATCGCGATCATTTGTCGCAGGTGCTGGCGACCTTTGGCGTGATCCTGTTTCTCAATCAGGCGGTGAAGGCAATTTGGGGGGCGGCGCCGTTGCAAGTGCCCGTACCCGCGCTGCTTGAAGGCGGCGTGGTGCTGATGCCGGGGCTGCAATATCCGCTTTATCGTATTGCGGTGCTGGGCGCCGGGCTTGCTACCGCGCTTGGCCTTTGGTTTTTGGTGGAGCGCACGCGCCTTGGCATGTTGGTGCGTGCGGGGGCGAGCAATGCGCCGATGGTATCGGCGCTTGGCGTGGATATTCGCCGGCTCTTTATGCTGGTTTTTGCCTTTGGCGCCATGTTGGCAGGCTTCGCTGGCGTATTGGCGGGGCCGATTTTTTCGGTGGAACCCGGCATGGGGGATCATGTCCTGATCCTCGCTTTTGTGGTGATTGTGATTGGCGGCATCGGTTCCATTCGTGGCGCCTTTATCGCCGCGCTGATTGTTGGGTTGACGGATACTCTCGGCAAATCGCTGATGCCTGATTTGATGCGGCTGTTTCTGGACCCGTCTGCTGCGCGCCAAACCGGCGCGGCGCTGGCTTCCATGCTGGTCTATATCGCCATGGCGGCGATCCTGGCCTTCCGCCCGCGCGGGCTTTTCCCAGCCAGGAGTGGTTAGCATGCCGCGCCTGCGGCTTGATGTGGCGCTGACGCTGCTGGTGCTGGCCGTACTCGCGCTCGCGCCCTTCATTGGTCTTGGCGCCAACCATTACCTGACCATGTTTGCGCGCATGATGATTTTGGCCGCGGCCGCCGTTTCGCTTTCCTTCCTGGTAGGCGGCGCAGGATTGGCAAGCCTTGGCCATGCGGCGGCGCTGGGTGTGGGCGCTTATGCCGTTGCCATTCTGGATGCGCATCGGCTGACCGATATCACCATTGTGTTGCCGGTCGCGATTGCCGCCGCCGCGCTGTTTTCCCTGCTGACGGGTGCGATTGCGATCCGGACTGAAGGCGTGAACTTCATCATGATCACGCTCGCCTTCGGGCAGATGGCGTTCTTCACCGCATCGTCGCTTGCGGCCTATGGTGGGGATGATGGCTATACGATGTATGACCGGACCGAAATTTTCGGCTCTCGACTGATGGAGAACCGGCTTTTCTTTCATTACCTCTGCCTCGGTTTTCTGGTGTTTTGCTGGGGGCTTTGCGCCATGCTCTTGGCTTCGCGCTTCGGGCGCGTGCTGCGCGCGGCCCAGGAAAATCCGCTGCGCGCCCAGGCGGTGGGTTTTGCGCCTTATCCGTATCGGCTTTTGGCCTATGTCATTGCGGGGACGCTGGCGGGGCTGGCGGGCGTACTTTTCGCCAATGCAACGGAATTCGTCGCCCCCGCTTACATGAGTTGGCAGCGTTCCGGTGAGTTGATTTTCATGGTGATCCTGGGCGGGCTTGGTCGGCTTTCCGGCGCCATCCTTGGCGCTGTGCTGTTTGTGCTGCTGGAGACCTGGCTGCCCAGCCTGACCACGCATTGGAAAATGATCTTTGGCCCGCTGCTAATTTTGGCGGTACTGTTCATGCGCGGCGGGCTGATTGGTTTTCTGGGGACGCGCCGTGGCTGACGCGTTGCTCAGCGTCCAGGGCTTGCGCAAGCATTATGGCGGGCTTGCGGTGACGAATGATGTCAGCCTGGAAGTGCAGCCTGGTGAAATCCACGCGCTAATCGGCCCAAATGGCGCGGGCAAGACAACGCTGATCCACCAAATCACCGGCACTGTTGCGCCGGATGCCGGGCGCGTTGTTTTTGCGGGGGCGGACATCACGCGCCTTTCCTTCCCGCGCCGCGTGCATGCGGGCCTCGCGCGCAGTTTTCAGATCACCAGCATTATCGCTGGCTTTTCCGTGCTGGAAAATGTCGCCCTGGCCATGCAGGCGAAAAGTGGTTCTTCCTTCCGTTTCTTTCGCGCTGCAGCTTCGGAAAACGCGCTGAATGAGGCAGCGCGTGAAGCCCTGGCCGAGGTAGGGCTCATGGATCGCGCGGCGATCATGGCGGGCGCGCTCAGCCACGGCGAAAAACGCGCACTGGAGATCGCGATTGCACTCGCCACCCAGCCGCGGCTTCTTTTGCTTGATGAACCCTTGGCTGGGGCAGGGCCGGAGGAAACCGAACGCCTGATCACGCTGCTGCGGCGCCTGAAGTCGCGCTACGCCATTCTGCTGGTGGAACATGACATGCAGGCGGTCTTTGCGCTCGCGGATCGGATTTCGGTGCTCGCCGAAGGTCGCATCATCGCGAGCGGCGGCACCGCCGAAATTCGTGCCAGCGCCGAAGTGCGCGCAGCCTATCTTGGCGAAGAAGAAGTGCCATGCTGACGCTTGAAGGTGTGGTCGCCGGCTATGGCGAAAGCCAGGTGCTGAACGGCATCGGCTTTGGCGTGGGTGCGGCACAGGTGGTGACACTGCTTGGGCGCAATGGCATGGGCAAGACCACCACGGTGCGCGCCATCATGGGGCTGATCCGCCCAAGTGCTGGGCATATCCGTTTTAATGGTCAGGATATTTCCGGCGACCCACCCTATCGCATCGCCCAGCGTGGCATTGGGCTGGTGCCAGAAGGACGCCAGATTTTCCCGACCCTGAGCGTCGAGGAAAACCTTATCGCCACCGCCGCCAATCGCACGGGCGGTACGCCGCGCTGGGATTTGCCGGCGATCTATGCGTTGTTTCCGCGCCTAGCCGAAAGGCGCCGCCAATCGGGCGCCAAGCTTTCGGGTGGGGAGCAGCAAATGCTCGCGATCGGACGCGCCTTGATGACCAATCCGCGCTTGTTGGTGCTGGATGAGGCGACTGAGGGTCTGGCACCGCTGATCCGCGCAGAAATCTGGCAGGTCTTGGCGAAGCTCCGCGCCGAAGGCCAAGCGATCCTGTTGATTGACAAGAATCTGGCCGCGGTGATGGGCTTGGCCGATTGGCATGTAGTTATCGAAAAAGGCCGGGTGGTCTGGCAGGGCGATAGTGCGGCACTCACCGCCGCGCCAGAGGTCCGCGATACCTATTTGCATGTCTGACATACGCTGATTGATGGGCCGAGGCGCGCGCTCAGGGCTTTCGTTTGCGCGCCTTTTGTTCAGCACGGAAGGCCCCCATCATGCGCTTCGGTTCATCCGTTTTCCAGGATGCAGCAAAGGCGGTGATGCCGGCGGCAATCGCCTCACTGATCGGGCGATCTTCCCATTGCCGTATCAGCGCCTTTTGTGCGCGAATGGCTTCAGGCCCGGCGGAAAGCAGATTAGTGACCCAGGCTTCAATGCGCGCATCAATACGTTCGCGATGCGCGACTTCTTCCAATAGCCCCCAGTTGAGCGCATCAGCGGCCGAGATGGTTTCAGCCAGCAACAACAAGCGCCTGGTGCGGCCCCAGCCGATCAAGCCTGGCAATAATGCCGCTTCCACTACGGAAGGAATGCCAACGCGCACTTCCGGCATGCCAAATTTCGCATCCCGCACGGCGATGCGCATATCGCAAGCGGCCGCCACTTCCAGTCCAGCGCCAAGGCACCAGCCATTGATGCGCGCTATCACCGGCACGGGGAGGTCGCGGATGGCAGTGCAAATGCCATGGATGCGGCGGATGAAAGCCTCCGCCTCGGCAGGGGATTCCAAAGCAGCCATGGCGCCAATATCTGCGCCACCGATGAAGGCGCGTTCGCCTTCGCCGGTCAGCACCGCCGCCCGCAAGCCGGGGCGCGTTGCAAGATCACGCAGCGCCGCAATCGCCTCATCCAATAGTGCTGGGTTCAGCGTGTTCAGCTTGGCATCATGCGCGACTGTAAGGCGCGCGATACCGCGCGCATCAATGCTGACATCGAAACGCCCAGTCATGCGGATTGGCCTGGCAGTGTCACGGCAATGCGGCCCACGGGCTTGCCATTGCTGTCCGCGATATCGCCTTCCACCGCATCCACCAGCGCTGCCGTAGCGGCAGCATCAAGCAACCCCAACCGGCCGAGCAATGCCGCGAAAATCCCCATCTTGGCGCGCGATGCACCATCGGCGAGTTTCACCGCAATCCCCAAACCCTGATCCGGCACGAAGCCCACCACAAAACCCTCGGCACCACCCTTTAGCAGCACACGGCCATTGGTGGCGCGCACAATACGGCTGGTCGCCTGATCGCGCCCCGAAAGATGGTCCGGATATTTGGCAATGGCAGCCTGCAACCTTTCAATAGCCGCGCGCCGTCCAGGGCTTGCCACCTTGCGTGCTGCCCAACGTGCGGCGGCCTGCGCCATGGCTTCCATGGAAAGCGCCAAGGCCGGCAAACCACAACCATCCACACCGGCCTGCAAACGGCCTGCATCACCACCGAGCAACTCAGACAGGATTTCCAGATAAAGCTTCTGTGTCGGATGCGCGGGATCATCATAGCCAGCCACCGGCGCACCAAGCTTCTGCGCTACACTCAGAAACCCGCAATGCTTGCCGGAGCAATTGTGATAGATGCGGGACCGATCGCCGCCCGCGCGATAAATCTTCGCCTGATCCGCCGCCGCGCGCGGCATATCTGGCCCACAGACCAGCGCCGCTTCAGAAAGCCCCATACGCGACAGCCAATCGCGTACCAAGGCCACCTGAAAATCCTCGGCACTATGGGATGCGCAGGAAAGGGCGAGGTGTTCTTCGCTCAATCCCAGCGCATCAGCGGCACCGGTTTCCACCAGCGCCACCGCCTGATAGGGCTTCAATGAGGATCGCGGGAAGGTGACGAAGGCAGGATCACCCATCGCCAACACCTGGCGACCTTCACTATCCATCACCGCGGCAACGCCGTGATGAATGCTCTCCACCGCTGGGCCACGATAGATTTCTGCCAGTTGCACAAAAGGGCTTTGCATCGTCACTACCTTGCCACGACCACGCGTGATCTAGAAATCTTCCAGCACAACCTTGCCGATCATGCCGCCGCTTTCAATCAGCGCATGCGCTTGCGTCAGATTGGCCGCATTTATCTTGCCCAGATTGCGTGTCATGGTGCCGCGCATCCGCCCGGCTTCGATCAGCCCCGCAACCTCATTCAACAGCCGATGCTGTTCGATCATGTCGGGCGTATTGAACAGGGGCCGCGTGAACATCAGTTCCCAATGGATCGAAACCGATTTGCGCATCACATCGCGCGCATCCACCGGCGCCTGACTTTCAATCAGCACGATGCGGCCTTGCGGCGCGACCGCTTCCACCATCGCGGCCCAATTCTTCGCAGTAGTATTGGCGGAATAGATGTAATTGGCGCCGCGCAGGCCAAGCGCCTTCATTTGCGCGGCGATATCACCGTGATGATCCACCACGTGATGCGCGCCCAAATCACGGCACCATTGCACGCTTTCTGCCCGAGAAGCAGTCGCCACCACCGTCAGCCCGGTTAGCGCGCGCGCCATTTGGATCACCATGGAACCAACGCCGCCCGCACCCGCAATCACCAGCAAAACCTGCCCCTGGCCGCCGCCTTGCGGCACGCCCAGGCGATCAAACAAGCCTTCCCAGGCGGTAATCGCCGTCAGCGGCACGGCGGCGGCTTCGGGGAAGGTCAGGTTGCGTGGCTTCCGCCCAACAATGCGTTCATCCACCAGATGCAATTCAGCATTGGTACCGGGGCGATTGATCACGCCGGCGTAAAAAACCTCATCACCGGGGCGAAATAGCGTGCAATCAGGTCCCACAGCACGCACCACGCCGGCGCCATCAAAGCCCAGGATGCGCGGCGCCTCACCTGGGTCATCGCGGCGGCGCACCTTGGTATCAACGGGGTTCACCGACACCGCGTGGATTTCCACCAGCATATCGCGCCCGCTTGGCGCGGCGGGGGCCGCGATGTCCAGATCAATCAGCGCATCCGCCTGATCAATCGGCAGGCATTTCCGGTATCCAACGGCTTTCATGGCAATCCTCGATCCTTGTTCTTCTCAGCCCACACGCAGTAATGCCGGGCCTTCTTCGCGTAGCCAGGTCTCCGCCTCATCACGATGCGGGGCCAGCGCTGCCACATGCGCCCAGAAGCGCGGAGAATGGTTCAGCTCACGCAGATGCGCGACCTCATGCGCGACAACATAATCCAGCACCGCATCCGGCGCCATGACCAGGCGCCAGGAAAAGGCGAGCGTGCCATCCGGCGCGCAAGACCCCCAGCGGCTTTGCGTGTCCTTCACGCGAATGGCCTTGATGGCGACGCCGAGCTTTTCCGCATGCGTCGCAGCCAAAGGCAGGATACGCCGTTTTGCCTCGACACGCAGAAAATCGCGCAAGCGCCGGGGCAGGAATTCCATCGCACCTGTTACGATGATCGCGCCATTTTCCACGAAGGCGCCACCGCGCCGCGCTGGATCATGCAGCACGGGATGCGGCACGCCGCCCAAAGGCACTGCGGCCCCATGCGCTAAGGAAATGCTCGGCGCCAGGGCCTTGATGCGCTTCAGCACCCAGGCGGCATGCGCCGTCAGAAGCTCCAGCCCCGCGCGGCGGCTTGCGCGCATGGGCAATGTCACCACCACATCACCGGCGCGGGGATCGATGCGCAAACTGACCGAACGGGCACGTTCTGAACGCCGCCAACGCACCGGGCAAAGCTCCGGCGGCCCCAGCAAGCCAGGGCGAAGCGGCACCATTTCCGAATCGGGCAGAGACATCGGCGCACCATGCCGTCAAGCGGGTGCTTTTTTCAACCGCTTGACACTCAGGCGCTTTCGCGCGCGAGTGTCGCCATGCGTTTCGCGCTCAACGCCGTTTTGCCGCTGTTATTGCTTGGCACCATTTGGGGTGCCACGCCGATTTTCGTGAAGACATTGGGCGGCATGGGTTGGCCGCCCTTGATGATCGCACTCGGCGCTTCCGGTTTCAGCACCATCACCTTGCTCGCTGTGTGCTTCGCGCGGCGCGAAATCCCCGCACTCCGGCGGCCCTATCTGATCCATTACGGTGTTTCTGGGCTGACCGGGCTTGTTCTGTCTAACCTATTTGGCTTCACAAGTTTGCAGCATATTCCAGCCGGATTCTTCTCTCTGCTGATCCCGCTTTCGCCCATGCTGACGGTGCTTGGCGCCATGCTGCTCAGGATGGAAAAAGTATCCTGGCGGCGCATTGGCGGCAGTATCTTGGGGCTGGTCGGCATTGGCATTGCCATGGCACCAGGCGCCGCTTTGCCGGACCCGGAGGCACTGCCCTGGGCATTGCTCGCGGCCTGCACGCCGGTTTGGTATGCGGTGGCGAATATCGCCGGCGTAAAGCTTGCCCCGCGCGGTGCGGCGCCCTTGGCGCTGGCGGCGGGCACCTGCGCTGCGGCAGCGCTGATCATGGCGGTGATTGCCTTTTCAACCGGGCAGATACGCGCTGTGGATATTGCCGGGTTGCCCATTACCATGACGCAAGGCGTACTGCTTGCTTTGGCCTATCTGATCTATTTCCGATCACTCGCGACGCAAGGCGGCGTGGTGACATCTCAAGTGGGCTATATCGTCACCATTACTGGCCTGATCTGGGGTTTTGCGATTTTTGGTGAGGTGCCGGGCTGGCTCACCATCCCGGCTGCTGCCTTGGTCTTTATCGGCCTTGCGATGGTGACGCTACCTTCGAAGCCTAGCCGATCAAATGCTTGAGTTCGGTTTCCACGAAGGATAGCGGCGCGGTGCCGCCGTTGACGACATTATGCTCAACCCCTGCGGCGCGCCCGTAAGCGACACCGGCTTTGAGATCGGCCGGTAGCGTCTCACCGCCCGGCAGTTCAACGAACAAAGTCCCATCCGTCACCGGCACCACCACATAAGCCATGCCATGGCGATGCCAGCCGGTTTCCGCGCCAGGTTCAAAATCCCAGCGCGTGACACGTACATTGGCATCATCAAGCTGAATGGTCGCGACCGCTGGCGGGCGGCAGCGCAGCGGTTCCTTCATGGTACTATTCCGCTGCCTTGGCGGGCGAAAGACCGGGCAGAGGCAGCGCACCCGCCGCACCCCAAGCCGCCCAAACCGCTTCTGCCTGTGCGGCATTCAGCGGCAGATGCGGCGGGCGAATGGTGCGCCAACCGGCATCACCCGTGCTGCGCGCAATGATCTCACGGAGCCCCGGAATCAGCGGCACGGAAGTCGCGGCCTTGCGCGTCGCGTTCAAGACAGTCTGCGCCGCATCAGCCTCAGCACCTGTGCGCTTGGCATAGACAATGCCGCCCCAATGGCTGTTGCCGTTGGAAGCTGCGGTGATGCAGCCCGCGCCACCTTCGGCCAGGATCTTCTGCAGGAATTCATCGCTACCCGAATAAACTTCAAACCCATCCTTGGCGAAGGCCTGCACCATGGCCTGCATATTGGCGTAATCGCCCGATGAATCCTTGACCCCCTTGATGGTGCCTGGGAAAGCCTTGATCAGGCGTTCCAGCAGCGAAAGGCTGAAGGGCACCGCCGATTGCTGCGGGAAGTGATAGAGATACACTTTCACCCCACCACCAATGCGGTTCAGCGCTTCTGAGAAATAGGCGAACAACCCATCATCAGAAGGACCCTTGTAGTAGAAGGGCGGCAGCATCAGCACGCCGGGGCAGCCGGCATCGCGTGCATGCTTGGTCAGTTCCACACTATCCATCAGGCTGGCGCAGCCCGTGCCCGGCATCATGCGTGCCGCCGGAATGCCGCGCGCAATCAACCCTTCCAGAATGGCCTTGCGTTCATGCAGGCCGAAGGAATTTGCCTCACCGGTCGTGCCCAGCACGCCAAGCCCGGTGCAGCCATTGGCCAGCAGCCATTTGGCATGCGCCGCCATGCGATCCAGATCGGGGGTCAGGTCGGGCTTCATCGCCGTCAGCACGGCAGCGTTCACGCCGCCATAAATCGCGTCCTTCATCGGGGCATCCTTCGCAAAACTTGTGGGGGCTTCGTCGCGCGGAACGCGCGCTCCGTCAATCAAGCAGACAGCGCGCCCCGTCAATCAGGCGCTTTTGTCTTCCGCGGCATCATCCCCGGCCAGCGCACCACATGATCTTCCAAAGCCCCCGCCCCGCGTTCATCAATGGCGCGCCCGCGCACGGAAACGCCGGCGCGATGCACGCTCTCCGGATCGCCCGAGACCAGCGGGTGCCACCAGGCCAAATCCCGCCCCTCGGCCACCATACGATAGGCGCAGCTTGGCGGCAGCCAATCAATGGCCGCGAGCTTCTTGGGGGTGAGTTTCACGCAATCCGGCACGCGCTTCTTGCGCCCGGCATAGTCAGAACATTGGCAGCTATGCAAATCCAATAACCGGCACGCCACTTCCGTATAGGCCAGCGCATCGGTTTCCTCATCGCGCAGCTTATGCAGACAGCAGCGCCCGCAACCATCACACAGGCTTTCCCATTCTGCCCGAGACATCTCGGCCAGCGTCTTGCTTTTCCAGAAAGGCGCTTTGTCAGTCACGCCGTGGTGCAGGAGAGAAGAAGCCCCTCAACGCCGATTTGCCGGCGGCGGCGCCAGGTTTTCTGTCTGCACACGGCCCGTCGCTACACTGCCCGAGGTGGTCCCACCGGATGGCGCGGGCGCGGCAGAATTGCCAGCGCCACTGGCGGGCGCGCCAAGGCGCATAAGTGCGCCGCGCAGCGGGTCACTGCCGGGGTTATGCAGTTCCATCGCTACCACCACCTGCCGCGCGCTCGCCTCTCGTCCGAAATAGGCGCGCATGGCTGAGCTATTGGCGGAAAGCACTGCCCCATCCAGCGTGATGCCGGCGAAAAGCCCACGGCTGCGCCCGATGGTAACAATATCGGCGCCCACCGCTGCGGTCGTCGCGCCCTGGATGCTGCGCCCGAGGGTCGCGAAAGCAAGCCCTGCCTCGGCGCCGAATTTAAATTGGCTGTCCAGAACGGCGTTCAGCCCGCGTTCGGTCATAATGAGCGAAATCACCTGCGCATCCTGCAACCCGGCCTGCAGACCGAAACTGCCGCCGACCAGGCTATAGAAGGCGGGGGAGGACCAGGAACCACCACCACCGCGCGCGGCGAGAACGCATTCGCCAAACTCACCGCCGATAAAAAAGCCGGCGCGGAAGACGCGCGGGCAGATCAATACCCCCTTGGCATTGCGGAGCAACGCCCGCGCATCGCCGGTATTATCCGCCGGCCCCATGATTTCCTGCAGCGTGAGCGTGGCGCGGTCCACCAATGCCTGTTCTTCGGCCTGGGCGCGGGCGCTGCCAGAAAAGCCAAACAAGGCAAGGAGTAAGGCGCTAAAAAGCATGATAGGGCGCATGAAAAACATTTCCCAACCCGTTGTTTCAATAGACTCTATACCAAGGATTCGCGTCGGGGGAAGGGTTTCTTCAGGACCCGCAATCAAACCTCTGCCGCTGGCGGGGTCCAGGGTTCCTCATTGACCGATGCCACGCGCCAATCGAGCCCATGTTTTTCAATGCGCGTCAGGGACAAGTTCTTGATGCTGAAGATCAAAGCCTGATCGGGCGAGAGCCCCATGGCATGGGCAAGGGCTGCGCGGATGGACCCGCCATGGGCCACAATCACAATATCCTGGCCTTCCAAAAGCGTCGCCAGGCGTTCCAGCACGGCGGCGACGCGTGCCTGCACTTCGCGGAAACTCTCACCGCCTGGCGGGTGTTCTTCCCCAGCATGGGGCCAAAAGGGATGCGCCGGGCGCGTCAGCAGCGCGGGCAGTGCCTCATGCGGGATGCCCTGCCACTCGCCCAGGTGCTGCTCGGCGAAATCGGGCTCTGCGTCCAAATCCGCTTCCGGGTAGCCCGCCGCAAAAACCGCCGCTGCCGTAGCGCGGGTGCGCGACAGGTTGGTGACAAACCAGCGCGCCGGTTGCGGCAGGCGATGCGCCAACCAGCGATAGGATGCGGCTTCTTCCTGCAACGCCAGATCGCACAGCCCCACATCCATGCTGCCATAAAGCACCGCGCGGGCGGATGGTTCCACCAGCGCGTGGCGGACCAGGAAAAATCGCGTTGGTGTCACGCCGGCGCATCCAGCGCATGCGCCATCAGATCATCCAGCGTGCAGATTTGCAGCGCCGCTTCATGCGTTGCTTCCAACAATACGGGCGGGGCGAAGCCCGCGCGGCGCGCTTCTTCCCAACGCGCGGCGCAAAGGCACCAGCGATCCCCCGGCGAAAGCCCTGCAAAACCATATTCCGGGCGCGGCGTGGAAAGATCATTCCCCGCCGCCTTGCTGAAGTTCAGAAATTCGGCGCTGACGTCGGCACAAACCACATGCAGCCCGATATCCTCAGGCCCCGTATTGCAGCAGCCGTCTCGAAAAAACCCTGTCAGCGGCGCCACCGAACACGGCAGCAAAGCCCCGCCCAGCACATTGCGCTTGCCGGCCTGATTTGAGGCCGGCTTCAGCCAATCGAAACTGCCACTCATGCCGCGGCGCGAATGGCGGCTGCCTTCACATCCTCACCCACTGCATCTGCATAGGTGGCGAAATTCGCCTCAAACCGCGCCACCAAATCACGCGCCGTGCGATCATAAGCGGCCTTATCGGCCCAAGTATCGCGCGGGTTGAGCATTTCGCTCGGCACGCCGGGCAGCGCCTTCGGCACCATCAGGCCGAAGAAGGGATCGCGTTGGAATTCAACGCGGGCCAAGCTGCCATCAAGCGCGGCACGCAGCAGCGCGCGCGTGACACGGATGGGCATGCGGCTGCCGGTGCCGTAACCACCGCCGGTCCAGCCGGTATTCACCAGCCAGCAATCGGCGCCATGCCGCGCCATCAGCTCCGCCAACATCTTGCCATAGACTTCCGGCCGACGTGGCAGGAAGGGCGCGCCGAAGCAGGTGGAGAACGTCGCCTGAGGTTCCTTGCCCAGGCCCTTTTCGGTGCCCGCGACCCGCGCGGTATAGCCCGACAGGAAGTGATACATGGCCTGCGCCGGGGAGAGCTTGGCGATTGGCGGCAACACGCCGAAAGCATCCGCCGTCAGCATCACCACATTGCGCGGCAGGCCAGCAGCGCCGCTTTCCACGATGTTCGGAATATAGGGCAGTGGATAGCAGGACCGCGTATTTTCCGTGAGCTTGCCATCATTCAGGTCAAGCCGGCCGGCTTCATCAGCGATCACATTTTCCAGCACCGTGCCGAAACGATGTGATGCGTCCCAGATTTGCGGCTCGGCCTCACGGCTGAGTTTAATCACCTTGGCGTAGCAGCCGCCTTCGAAATTGAAGACGCCGGCATCGGACCAGCCATGTTCATCATCGCCAATCAAATTGCGTTCCGGGTCAGAAGACAGCGTGGTCTTGCCCGTACCGGAAAGCCCGAAGAACAGCGCGACATCGCCCTTGTCGCCAATATTGGCGCTGCAATGCATGGGCAGCACGCCCTTGGCGGGCAGCAGCCAATTCATGACGGTGAAAATGCTTTTCTTGATTTCCCCGGCATAGGATGTGCCAGCGATCACAATAGTTTTCGCGGCAAAGGAAAGCGCAATCACGGTTTCAGAACGGCAGCCATCCAGCGCCGGGTCAGCCTGAAATTCCGGTGCGTGCAGAATGGTGAAATCGGGCTGGAACCCCGCCAATTCGGCTGGCGCCGGGCGGATGAACATATTGCGCGCAAACAGCGCATGCCATGCATTGGTGGTGACCAGGCGCACGCGCACGCGATGCGCGGGATCGGCCCCGGCATAAAGATCCTGCGTGAAAAGCTCGGGCTTCGCACCAAGCCAACCGCGTACGCGGGCGGCAAGGTCAGAAAAGCGTTCCGGCGCCATGGGCTGATTGATTTTGCCCCACCAGATATCGGCGCGCACATCGGGGTCTTCCACCACGAACTTGTCTTGCACGGAACGGCCGGTATGGGTGCCGGTCACGGCAATAAAGGCGCCATCGGCGGAAAGCCGGCCTTCATTGCGGCGGAGCGCCTGCGCAATCAGCGCGGGCGGGGTGAGATTCGCGTGAATGGTTTCAGCCCCGGTCACGCCAGTACCGGCCAAAGCTTGTGCAGCAACATTCATTTAAAGGACACCCCTCCAACCAACCTTCGATAGCGCCGCTCAGGCGGCTTACGCGCGCTCTATCGGGGCTGGTCGCGGCAGAATTGCGGCAGGCTCAGGCTTAGGCTGGGGCTTGCCCGGCCAGGGCCGCCCGCCCTTCCCGCGCTGCGCGAATCAGCGCCATACGCACGGCATCCGCATCGCCCAACGGGGCGGGGAAGGCAAGACGGCGGGATGCCTCGCCATCCGAAATATCGCAGCCATCGGGGTCCACCGTCACCAGGCGCCAGGGGCCTGGGGAGCCGCCCAATAGCCCGGTCGCAATCGCCGCCACCGCATCGGGGTGGTCTTCATTCACATGGGCGATGATCTCGGCCTCGGCTGCCGCCACGGCCGCAACGGCGGCTTCATCGGGCGCCAGCGCGCTGGCCTTGAGCCGGACCGCCCGGGCAAAGCCCCCCACCAACAGGGCGCCGCCAATCGTCACGCGCCAGAGCGCGAAATCGCCGAAATCCGCGTAAAGCGCCGCGTAAGGGTGCACGGCCAGCCAGCGCGCCTTGAGTGCTGCCACCTGATCCGCCGGCACAAGCTCCGCGATCCCGGTCACCGTCACGCGGGGCGCGGTTTGTGGGTTGGGGCCGGTCGGCGCGCCGGTGATCAGCAGGGCGCAGCGCGGATCCGCCTGCAAATGGCGCGTGTGTTCGGATAGCGAGGAGAGCAACACCAGCGGCGAAAGATCCGGCGCGCTGGCCGGCGTGACCAGGCTGGCGAAGGGCTGGCCGGCCTGGCCTGTCGCAAGGCTTGCCGCCCGCCCGGCGCGGATCAGCCGCCGCGCTTCCATTATGGCATCATACTGTTCCATCGCCCTTCTCCGGCCTGCCTACTGCCACAATTAGCTCGCACTATATCCATCGTCGCGGCAAAAGGATGTCACGGCCGCGTCAGAGGTGCACAGCAATGCCGCAAACCATCGCCCTTGTGGATGATGACCGCAATATCCTCACTTCTGTGTCCATGACCCTGGAACAGGAAGGCTATCAGGTGCGCACCTATACGGATGGGGAAAGCGCGCTGCAGGGCCTGCTGGCCAAGCCGGCCGATCTGGCGGTGCTGGACATCAAAATGCCGCGCATGGATGGCATGGAATTGCTCCAGCGGCTCCGCCAGCGCAGCAATATGCCGGTGGTGTTTCTGACTTCCAAGGATGAGGAGGTGGATGAGCTGATGGGGCTGCGCCTTGGTGCCGATGATTACATCACCAAGCCCTTTTCGCAGCGCTTGTTGCTGGAACGCATCCGCGCCTTGCTGCGCCGGAATGAAGGTGCGCGGGCAGAAGGTTCGGGCGCGCCGCCCGGCGGCGTGCTGGGGCGCGGTGACCTGATGCTGGATGAGACGAAGCACACCTGCCTGTGGAAGGGCAAACAGGTGCAATTGACCGTCACGGAATTCCTGCTGGTGAAGGCACTCGCGCTGCGCCCGGGGATGGTGAAGAACCGCGACCAGCTGATTGATGCCGCTTATGGCGAAAACATCTATGTGGATGACCGCACGATTGACAGCCATGTGAAGCGCATCCGCCGCAAATTCCGCCATACGGATGGGGATTTCGACCAGATCGAAACCCTTTACGGCATCGGCTATCGTTATAAGGAGAATTGAGGGGTTCTCCCCTCAAAAAATGGCGATTACGCACTTCCCAAACACGAGCCCGAATCAGAGCCCAAGTTCGGCCTTCAACTGCTTCACGCGCTGAGCAAGCCTGTTGATTTTCCGCTCCCGGGCTGGACTCACATTATCCTCGTCGCTGGATAGCTGGCGCAGGGCAGCCACCTCCGATTCGGCTCGCGCAAGCTCGGCGACCTTGTTCTGATCCATGCTCTGGGCTCCCCCGTGGCCGGGCTTGTGCCGCGCGACTGCCGCCAGCTTCTCGCGGAACGCGGCCTCGGACTCGTCTGCGCCGATGTCACGGGCGACCTCCTCGAACCTATCACTCTGTTCCGCCGGTGTCATTATCGCTCCCTTCAAACAACGGCCCTATAGGCACACTCTGCGAAGGTCGACATATCTTTAACAGGTTGCCATCACCCCCGATGATTGTATTGTCTAAAGCAAGAATCTTGTCATCAAACGTGTGCAACTCAGATACTCTTGCTCTCTGCGCGGACGCCAGATGAACAGCATCGGGGGGCTTGAGCCTCACTAGGCCTGTGGCTTGCATAGACTGCGCCCTTCGTCCAATAGCAAGGTCGACCGGCACGATCAAAATATAGCTTTTCTCGAAAAAAGCGGGTAGGTTATCAATTGGGCTAGAAACGACCTTTGGGCTTCTGCAGACCTCAGCAAGGGTAAATGCCGATGTCACAATTTCATATTTCCCACTCTGAGCCCCCTCAAGAATATTGAGGCACATGCTATAACGGTTTTCCATCCCGCCGTCCTTAACGGGGACGGCCTTCTCTTCTGCGATGAATGCGATCCATGCGCAGGAGTCCCAGTAGACGCGCCGCGCCTTAGCCATCGCTTCTCAGCGCCTCCAAATACTCAGATGCTTCCAAGCCATTGGTGAAGCCGGGCGATACAATAGCCGCGAAGCTAGGCAACTCACTGTCATCTGCAAACACATGAACCCCGTCTACCTCGACGGAACCAATGTCTTCCAAATCCTTATAGTTAACAACCCCGTAGACGGTGATTCGCATACCCTTCAAGACTTCGCCGATTTCATAGTGACCAATTCTGTCTAGTGCGCTGCCAACGGCAATACACTTGACCATTTGCCCGTCCAGCCGGGATCGAAGCCACAACACTGGCCGCTGGTACCCGTCGAGTTCTACCCGCGTTATCGTGCCTTCAATAGAACCGAGTTCTTTATGTGGAACTGGCTGCGGTGCGCGAAACATTTGGATAGCAGAAATAGAAGTGCCGACGGTCTGTTTAGTAATTTCAATTGGCGGTGCTGCTACATAATTGGAGAAGTCTATGGCAGTTTGGGCTAAGCCATTGGTAATTCGGTCATAAACCTTCTCAACCTTTTCAACAAGCGCATCGGAGAAATACGCCGGGCGACCCCGTCCCGTAGACAGTGCCTGAAAACCCTGCGCAGCGGAAGTCACGACCTGTTCAGCCCTGCGATCAATATTCATCGCGTGAGATTTGGGAAACGGAGTAATTTCAAAAGACAATGGGGAATTGCGAGTCACGTTCGTGACGCGCCAGACGATTTCCTTCTTTCCATCGTCCGCCATAGCCTCTTCGACACCCTTCAGCACCCCAACGAAATCTTGGATCTGAGCCAGCAGGTCTTCGACCGTGGGAGCGTCTTCGCCGTCCACGTCATTGCCTTTGACCGTAATCCTAATGGGTTTTGCCAACTTCAGCGCCTCCGGCGCAGATTCTACAATCCGAACGAGCCCCGGTAAAGCAGTCTTTTCCCTGCCCCCCCGTTAAGTGCCAGACCGGCGTGGGCCGCGTCGCTCGGCCCCACCCATCCGATGGCTTTAGCGAAAGCCGTACACCGCATACCCTGCTTGCAACGGCAGAGAGCGGGCATGGGGTCACCATCATTCCGTCGCCCCCTCGAACCGACCGATACCAGCTGCAGGTTGTCGCGCTCACTTATCAAGGCGATGCGCTACCAGAACGTGCAGCGATCTATTGGGACAGGGGCAGACCTTTGCCGCGCTATGCGGTGGCCTTCTGCGGCATGTTCGGCGCGTGTTTGCAGTGGGTCTTCTCGATATCACGCCCGAACAAGGCAGACAGATCACTGCAGCGAGGAAGCCGTTTGCCAGGGAAAAGGAAAGATGCGTCGCAGGCGCGATTATCTTGCACGGCTTTGACGCTCATCACCTGATAAAAAGCTCCGCAAAGTCCGCCGGAAGTTCTGCCAAACAGATGGGGATTTCGACCAGATCGAGACGCTTTATGGCATTGGGTATCGCTATAAGGAGAATTGAGGCGCGACATCGCCGCGCCTTTTCCTAATGCAACCGCGCCGAAGGCAGATGCGGGCTGTCCAGGCTGAAATCGGGAATGGCGACATCAAACGCCTCACCCGTTTCGCGCACCACCATGTGATAGGCGCCGCGCATGAAGCCCGATGGTGTGCCTAAAGGCGTGCCAGAGGTATATTCAAACCGCCCGCCCGGTTCCAGGATGGGCTGTTCACCGACCACGCCCGCCCCTTGCACCTGTTGTGTGCGCCCGGTGCCATCCATGATCTGCCAGGTGCGGCGGATAAGCTGCACCGTTTCTGGGCCCAGATTGGCGATTTCCACCTGATAGGCCCAGACGAATTGAGCGCTCTCAGGCATGGATTGCTCAGCCAGATAAAAGGCGCGCACCGCCACCCTTATCCCCCGCGTCGTCGCGATGAATGAATCACCTTTAGTCATTTTTGCCTTCCTCGCCGCCAATTCAGCACAGCAATCGGGCTCTTTGTAAAGTTTTTTATGAGCTTGCCCTCATGAAGCCGCAGCATCCAATGCTTCGGCCAAATCGTCAATCAGGTCGGCCACATCCTCAAGCCCCACGGAAAGCCGCACCGTGCCATCGGTAATGCCAAGCTTGGCGCGTTCCTCAGCACCCACCCGCATATGGGTGGTGGTGGCGGGGTGGGTCGCCATGGATTTCGCATCGCCCAGGTTATTGGCGATATCAATCAGCTTCAGCGCATCCATGAAGCGGAAGCAGGCTTCCTTGCCGCCCTTGATGTCGAAACTCACCAAGGTGCCGCCGGCCGACATTTGCGCCATGGCGAGCTTCTGCTGCGGATGATCCGCGCGGAAGGGATAGAGCACGCGCGCAACCTCCGCCCGTTCCGCCAGCATATCGGCAATGGCGGAAGCGCTGCGGCACATGGCGGGGATGCGCAGATGCAGCGTCTCCAACCCCTTCAGGATCACCCAGGCATTGAAGGCGCTGATGGAAGGGCCAGTATTGCGGATGAAGGGCTGCAAAACCTCATCCACCCATTTCTTCGATCCCATAACGCAGCCGCCCAGCACGCGGCCCTGCCCGTCAAAATGCTTGGTCGCGGAATAAACAACGATATCCGCGCCGAAGCTCATGGGCTTTTGCAGCAAGGGGGTGGCGAAGACATTATCCACCACCACCAAAGCGCCAGCCTGATGCGCCAGATCACACACGGCGCGGAGATCCACAATTTCCAGCATGGGGTTGGAGGGCGTTTCCAGCAGCACCATGGTTGCCGGGCGCGACAGGGCCGCGCGCCATTGCGCCAGATCACTGCCATCCACGAATTCGGTTTCCACGCCATAGCGCGGCAGCAGGGTTGAGACGATCCAATGGCAGGAACCAAACAGCGCGCGGGAAGCCACCACGCGGTCGCCGGCTTTCAGATGGGACAACATCGCCGAATGCACCGCCGCCATGCCGGTCGCCGTCGCGCGGCAGGCTTCCGCCCCTTCCAGGGCCGCCAAGCGCGCTTCCAACATGCTGACGGTCGGGTTGCCGAAGCGCGAATATTGGTAATGCACTTCCGTGCCGGCGAAAGTCGCCTCCGCCTGGGCCGCGCTGTCATAGACAAAGCCCGAGGTCAAATACATCGCTTCCGCCAGCTCATCGAAGTTGGAGCGCATGAGCCCGCCGCGGACAAGCTGCGTCGCGGGGCGAAGGGGGCGGGTAGGGCGAGATTTTTTCGGCACGGCTGGAACCTCTCACACAATGATGGCGTCCAGCCCCTGCCGGGAACGAGGCATGATAACCCCGCGGCCCTTTAGCGCGTTTGTTTTCGCGGATGTCGCCACCCACGCCCTTTCGGAACCTCGCCGCAAGAAGACCGGACAAATCGCGAGGATCAGTTTCGCAACCGATAATTGAGTCATAAGGCGTGATGCGCCCGCAGGTCAAGAATGCAGGATGGCTTGCATCGCAGCCGCGCCCATGGGTTCATCCGATCCGGAGGAAATCATCATGGCCAATACCCGCGTCACCCTGATTGTCGGCGCCAGCGGCGCGGCTGCCAGCCGCGTGATGGAAGCCGCGCAAGGCGATCCTGGCTTCACGCCGATTGGCCTGACCAGGCGAGACCCTGGCATGGGCATTCCCTGGATCACCGCCGATCTCTGGGATGGGCCGGCGCTGACGCGCGCCATCGCCGCGCGGCCGGATATTAGCCATATTGTCTATGCGTCCCGCGCGCCGCATGGCGAAACCGGCGTTGAAGATGTGCCCGGCAATGTCACCATGCTGCGCAATCTGCTGGATGCGGCGGAGGCATCGCTACCGCGCTTTCAGCATCTGCACATGATCCATGGCGGGAAATGGTACGGGCTGCATATCGGCCCGTTCCGCACCCCGGCGCGGGAAGATGACCCACGGCATTTGCCGCCCAATTTTTATTACGACCAGCAGGATATGGTGGCCGAACGCCAGCGCGGCAAAGCCTGGTCCTGGTCCGCGAGCCGGCCCAATTTCGTGCTGGATGTCGCACCTGGCCGGGCGCGCAACATGGTCTCGACCCTTGGCGCCTATGCCGCGATCTGCCGCGAATTGGGCGTGCCTTTCGATTTTCCCGGCAAGCCCGGCGCCTTCACGGCGCTGCATGAGGTCTCGGACGCCAACTTGCTGGCTGAGGCCATTTTGTGGATGCTGGGCGAACCCCGCGCCGCCAATTGTGCCTTTAATGTCACGAATGGCGATGCCTTCCGCTGGTGCGACATGTGGCCCCATCTGGCCGGGTTGTTCGGTGTGGCGGCGGGCGGGGCGCGCACCATGTCCATGGCGCGTTGGATGGCCGACAAAGCGCCGGTTTGGGAGCGCATACGTGACCGCCACGGCCTGATCCTGCCGATTGAACAAGTGGCTAGCTGGGAATTCGCGGATTTCGCGCTGAACATGGATTACGATGTGCTGGCTTCCATGACCGCGGCGCGGCAGGCGGGCTTTACCGGTTTCCGGGATAGCTGGGCCATGTTCGCCGACCAGATCGAAGGCTATCGCGCGGCCCGGGTGCTGCCGCCGCGCTGAAAATAAAGGGGGGTTGTGGCCCCTTCCTGCCTTGACCCTGCCACACCCCCCTGCAATACGCCCCCCGCCCAGGGTGTTCCGGGGCAGAGCATCGTCGGGCTAAACCGGCGAATCCCGCGACAAGAGGCCGAACCACGCCATGCGCGATACGGGCGAATATCTTTTCACTTCGGAATCCGTTTCCGAAGGCCATCCGGACAAGGTGGCGGACCGCATTTCCGATACGGTGCTGGACGCATTCCTGACCGCCGATCCCTATGCCCGCGTCGCTTGCGAAACGCTGGTCACCACCAATCGCGTGGTGCTGGCGGGCGAAGTGCGCGGCCCCGCTGAAATCACGCCGGAATATCTGATCCATCTGGCACGGCTCGCGATCCATGACATTGGGTATGAGCAGGAAGGCTTTCATTGGCAGCATGCCGATATCGCCTGCCATTTGCATGCCCAGTCGGCGCATATCGCCCAGGGCGTGGATGCCGCCGGCAATAAGGATGAAGGCGCGGGCGACCAGGGCATCATGTTCGGTTATGCGTGCCGCGAAACGCCGGAACTCATGCCGGCGCCGCTGTATTACGCGCATGAAATTCTGCGCCATGTCAGCACACTCCGCCGCGCCAAGGATAAAGCCGTGGCCGGGCTGCTGCCGGATGCGAAAAGCCAGGTGACGTTGCGTTATGTGGATGGCAAGCCGGTTGGCGCGACCTCCATCGTTGTCTCCACCCAGCATGAGGAATCGCTGGAACAGGCAGACATCAAGCGCCTGCTGCGCCCGATTGTGGAATCCGTACTGCCCAAGGGCTGGATGTGCCCGGATAGCGAATTCTACGTGAATCCCACCGGCACCTTCATCATTGGCGGCCCGGATGGCGATTGCGGCCTGACCGGGCGCAAGATCATCGTGGATACCTATGGCGGCGCGGCGCCCCATGGTGGTGGCGCATTCTCCGGCAAGGACCCGACGAAGGTGGACCGTTCCGCTGCCTATGCCGCGCGTTATGTCGCGAAGAATGTCGTCGCGTCTGGCCTTGCGGATAAGTGCACCATCCAGGTCAGCTACGCGATTGGCGTTTCCAAGCCTCTGTCGGTCTATTTCGACCTGCATGGCACGGGCAAGGATGTGGATGAGGCGAAGTTGGCGAAGGTGATTGACGGCATGGTCAATCTCTCCCCGCGCGGCATTCGTGAGCATCTGAAGCTGAACCGCCCGATCTATGTGCCGACCAGCGCCTATGGCCATTTCGGCCGCGTGCCGGATACCGCCAGGGGCACCTTCACCTGGGAAATGACCGATCTGGCGGATGAGCTGCGGCGCGCTTTCGGGCGTTGAGGCGCTGATCGGATGAGCTTCGGGGCGGCGGGTGAGAGCCTGCCGCCTTTTTCTTTTCAGGGCAGTGCATGACGGCTGATCGTCCCCCCTTGGCTGATGGTGTGCCTGACCGGCTCTATGGCCGGCGTCGCGGCCATCCCTTGCGTCCGCGCCAGCAGCGTCTGTTGGAAGAAACCCTGCCACGCCTTCGACTAACCCAGGCACAAGCGGCTGATCCGCGTGCAGCCTTTGGGATGGGTGATGTGCCGGTCTGGCTGGAAGTGGGGTTTGGTGGGGGCGAACACACGTTCGATCAAATCGCGGCGCATCCTGAGGTTGCCTATATCGCCTCAGAAGTATTCGAGAACGGGCTTTGCGCTTTGCTCACGCGGCTCGTGCCGGAAGGGTCGGAAGCAACCGGCGCTTTGCCGCGCAATTTAAGGCTCTGGCCGCAGGATGCGCGGCATTTGCTGCGCGCTTTGCCGGAAGCCAGTCTGGATCGCCTGTTCCTGATGTTCCCCGACCCCTGGCCCAAGGCGCGGCACGCCAAAAGGCGCTTTGTGCATCCGGAATTGCTGCCCATGGTGGCGCGCGCCATGAAGCCAGGCGGGGTTTGGCGCATCGCCTCTGACGATCCGACCTATCAGGCCTGGGTGAGGGACTGCATGGGCGCGCAGAATTTCTTCGCCTTGAAAAGCCTTGCCGAGGTGCGTCCCGCCGGCTGGCCACCAACGCGCTATGAAGCCAAGGCGCTGCGCGAGGGCCGCCAACCGCTTTATTGGGAATGGGTCAGGCGCTGATGTAATGGGTTGGGTTGGCGCAGGCCGCCGATATGCTCCTCACCCAACACCCAATAATTCCACCTCAAAAATCAGCGTCGCATTGGGCGGAATGACGCCACCTGCGCCGCGCGCGCCATAGCCAAGCTCCGGCGGGATAATCAGCGTGCGCTGCCCGCCCACCTTCATCCCCGCAAAACCCTGATCCCAGCCGCCAATGACATGGCCAGCGCCGAGCATGAATGAAAAAGGCTCAGCCCGGTCGCGAGAACTATCAAATTTGCGGCCCTTGTTTTCGGGTGCGGCGCCATCAAACAGCCAGCCCGTGTAATGCACCGTGATATGCTGCCCTGGTGTGGCTTCGGCCCCGGTGCCGAGTTTCGTGTCAATCATGGTTTTCTCCTGTTCATCGTCTCACAAAAAGCAAGGCCCGGAAGCCGAAGCCTCCGGGCCTGATAACCAGTGTCGAAAGGCGGTTTATTCGGCCGCCTGATCCAGCTTTTCCAGAACCCGCGGCGGCGACATGGGCAGCGCGTAGAAGCGCTTATGCGTCGCGCGATACATCGCGTTGGAAATCGCCGCCAGCGGCGGCACTAGCGGCACTTCACCAACGCCCCGCACGCCTTGCGGGTGCTTCGGATTGGGGATTTCCAGCATCACCGCATCCAGCATCGGAAGGTCAGAACAGACCGGCATGCGGTAATCAAGGAAGGCGGGGTTATCCACCTGGCCCTTGGCGTTGTAGATATATTCTTCGTTCAGCGCCCAGCCGATGCCCTGCGCCGCACCGCCCTGCATCTGGCCTTCAACATAGGCCGGATGCACCGCGCGACCGACATCCTGGAAGGACGTATAGCGCAGCACCTTCACGGTACCGAGTTCCGGGTCCACTTCCACATCGCAGATATGCGTCGCGAAACCGCCTTCGGCGCCGGTCGTGTTCAACTGCACGCCAGCGCCGATCGGCCCGCCGGTTTCCGTTGCCTTGGCGGCGATTTCCTTCAGGCTCAGCGGCGGGAATTGCCCCGCATTGGCGCCCGCGGGGCGCGCTTCACCATTATCCCAAATCACCGCTTCGGGATCGATCTTCCAGATCTTCGCCGCGCGTTCCTTGAGCTGCGTGATGACCTTTTCGGATGATTGCGTCACCACCATCGCGGAAGCGAACAGCACACGGCTGCCGCCGGTCAGGTTGGAATAGCCAATCGTCGCGGTATCGCCGATCAGCACCGAAACGCGCTTGTAATCAATGCCAAGCAATTCCGCAGTGATATTGGCGATGGACGCACGCGAACCACCGATATCCGGATGCCCGGTGGTGACAACCACATTGCCATCTTCCGTGATGTTCACCTGCGCGGAAGATTCACCGCCGGCGTTGAACCAGAAGCCGCTTGCCACGCCGCGACCCTGATTGGGGCCAAGCGGCGCGCTGTAATGCGGATGCGCCATGGCGGCTTCGATGGTTTCCTTGAAGCCGATGCGCGGATAAACCGGGCCATGCGCGGCCTTGGTGCCTTCCTGCGCAGCGTTTTTCAGGCGGAGCGCCAGCGGGTCCATGCCAAGCTTTTCGGCCACTTCATCCAGCACGCATTCCACGCCGTAAGCGCCAATCGGCGCACCCGGCGCGCGATAGGCCGCAACTTTTGAGCGGTTGGACACCACATCAAAGCCCAGCGAATGCACATTCGGGATGTTATAGGGCGCGAAGGCGCAACCCGCCGCACCGCGAATGGGCGAACCGGGCAGCGCACCTGCTTGCAGGTAGAAAGTGCCCTGCGCGGCGACGATGGTGCCATCCTTCTTCGCGCCAATCTTGACGGTGCTGAAGGAGCCCGAGGTCGGGCCCGTTGCGCGCATCACTTCTTCGCGCGTCATCACCATCTTCACCGGACGGCCGGATTTCTTGGCGAGCAGCAGCGCCACCGGTTCCAGATAGACAATCGTCTTGCCGCCAAAGCCGCCACCGATTTCCGCCGGAATGGCGCGGATATCGCTTTGCGGCAGGCCCGTCAGGTAGGAACACATCGCGCGGACCATGAATTGGCCCTGGCTAGAGCTCCAGACTGTCGCCTTGCCATCAGCAACACTGACAAGGCAGGCATGGGTTTCGATATAACCCTGATGGACGGGCGCGGTGCGGAAGCTGCGTTCCACAACCACTTCGGCTTCCGCAAAACCGGCATCCACATCGCCAAGCTTGTGTTCCAGCTTGCCCGCGATGTTTGAAGGCTTGCCATCAAACTTGATGAAATCATGCAGGATCGGCGCATCGGGCTTGATCGCATCTTCCGCGTCAATCACCCAAGGCAGAACCTCATATTCCACTTCGATCAGCTTCAGCGCCTCGGCCGCCACCTTTTCGGAAATCGCGGCAATGGCGGCAATCGGGTGGCCATGGAACAGCGCCTTTTCGCGCGCCATGATGTTGCGGCACATCCAGCGCATATCCTGAATGCCGAGCATCACGGATTTGTCGAGCGGGAAATCCACCACATCCTTATGCGTCACCACGGCCTTTACGCCGGGATGCGCTTCTGCCTTCGCGGTATTGATGGAAATGATGCGCGCATGCGGATGTGGGCTGCGCAGCACCTTGCCCCAGATCATGCCGGGCATATTGGTATCGGCGGCATAGGCAGCGCGGCCCGTCACCTTTTCCGCTCCATCGGGACGGATCGTGCTTTTGCCGATCCATTTGTTGGACATATCGTTCATCAGGCGGCCCCCCTCATTTCAGCGGCGGTTTCAAGCACGGCGCGAACAATCTTGTCGTAACCTGTGCAGCGGCACAGGTTGCCAGCCAGGCCGAAGCGCACTTCGGTTTCGGTTGGATCAGGGTTTTTTTCCAGCAGGGATTTCGCGGCAATCAACACGCCCGGCGTGCAGATGCCGCATTGCAGCGCGGCCATTTCCAGGAATTTGCGTTGCAGCGGGTGGAGATCACCGCCCTGCGACATGCCTTCAATGGTGCCGAGTGACTTGCCTTCGGATTCCACCGCCAGCATCAGGCAAGCGCAAACCAGTCGGCCATCCACGGTGATGGAACAGGCGCCGCAATCGCCGGTGCCGCAGCCTTCCTTGGCGCCGGTCAGGCCAAGCGGGCCGCGCAGCGCATCCAGCATGCTGTCATGCGCGTCGCAGAGGAACTCCATCGGTTCCCCGTTAATGGTCGTAGAAACATGCATCTTAGACATTGTTCAGCTCCGGCTGGCGCGTTCGGCGGCGATGGCAACGGCGCGCTTCAAGAGCACGCCGGCAACCTTGGTGCGATAGGCAATGGTGCCGCGCTTGTCATTGATGGGGCGGCAGGCGGCGCTGCAAGCCGCAGCAGCGGCAGCCACCGCAGCGGGTTCAAGCCTGGTGCCGACCAGCGCCTTGGCGGCGTCTTCCACCAGCATCACAACCGGCGCCACAGCGCCAAGCCCCACGCGGGCGGCCGTGCAAACACCATCCTTCATGGTCAGGCTGACGCCACAGCCGACAACCGCGATATCCATTTCCGTGCGCGGAATCATGCGGAGATACGCATCGCCCGAACCGGCAGGGCGCGCGGGCAGGGTGAAGCTCACCAGGATTTCACCGGGCGCAAGGTTGGTTTTGCCCGGGCCGGCGGGGAAGGCTTCCACCGGCATTTGCCGGCGGCCATTCGGCCCCTGGATGGTGACCACCGCGCCGGCAGCGATCATGGCCGGCACGCTATCGCCGGCGGGGGAGCCATTGCAGAGATTGCCCCCCGGAGAGGCCCGACCCTGCACCTGCTTTGACCCGATCAGGTTCACCGCTTCCAGCACACCCGGCCAAGCCGTGCCAAAGCGCGGATGGTCGGAAAGAGAGGCCGCAGACACAGCCGCACCCACGGTGAAACTGCCATCGGCATTTTCCGTAATGCGGTTCATTTCGCCAATTTTCTTGATATCAACAATCAAGCCCGGGCTTGCGATACCGGCGCGCATCTGCACCAGCAGATCCGTCCCACCGGCCAGAATCCGCGCAGCCCCCTGGGCCGCGGCGAAGGCGCTGACCGCTTCATCAAGCGTCTGCGGCGCCAAATATCGAGTATCCGTCATGAGCGTTCCTGTCGTCCTTGCCTTGCCTGTGACACCCCGGCTGAGGGGGTGCCTCTTCCTCAGGGATTTACCTTGGGACAAGGCTATAGCGGCGCGCAAGATCGGCATAGCCCCCGGCGGTTATTCAGGCGTGATTCGCGCGTTTCGGGCTTTACCGTGCGGTTCATGCTACACGATGCTTGGCGATAGGGAGGACAACATGACCAAGCATCTTTTGGGCCGCCGCACGGCCCTGATCACCGGTGCAGCGCTTTTGGCGGCGCCGCGCCTGGCCCGCGCCGCCTGGCCGGAACGGCCCGTGCGCATCATTGTGGCCTTCCCGCCCGGCAGTTCCACGGATGTGGTGGCCCGCGCTTTGGCGATGAGGCTGGAGACCCTGTTGGGCCACGCGGTGCCGGTGGAGAATCGCGGCGGCGCCGGGGGCAATATTGGCACCCAGGCGGTGAAGGGCGCCACTGATGGCCATACGCTGCTGATGCACAGCACGGCTTTTTGCGTGAATCCATCGCTCTATCGTGCGGCGGGCTATGGGCTGGATGATTTCGCGACCATCGCCGTGGTGGCGACCGCGCCCAATGCGTTTTTCGTCCATCCAACCGTCCCGGCGCGCAACCTGACCGAGCTATTGGCCCATATGCGGGCCAATCCCGGCATGGCCTATGCCCATTCCGGCACCGGCACCACGCCGCATCTGGGGGCGGAATTGCTGTTCCGCACCTTGGCGAAGGTGGAAGCAACCCCCGTTGCCTTCGGCCCTGCCCAGGCCGCGACCGCGGTGCTGGCCAATCAGGCACCCATCGGCAGCACCAGCCTGCCGCCGGCCTTGCCGTTGATCCGCGAAGGCCGGGTGCGCCCGATTGCCGTCGCGGGGGCAGAGCGTGACCCGACGCTGCCTGACGTGCCGACAGTGGCAGAACAGGGCTTTCCAGGCTTTGCCGCTTCCACCTGGTTCGGGCTTTTCGCCCCGGCGCGGCAATCATCCGATTCCTTGGCGCGGCTTGCTGCCGAGGTGCCGCGCGCCATGGCGGATCCGGAATTGAAGGCGCGGCTGGCGGCGCTGTCACTGACCGATCCTGGCCTTTCCGGCGCGGCGGCAGCCGATTTCGTGCGGCGCGAGGCGCAGATCTGGGCCGAAGTGGTGCGCAGTTCCGGCGCGACTGCGGATTAAGGGTGAGGTAGCGCTTAAAAAAAGCCCGCCTTCTAGGGCGGGCTTTTCTTGAGACACTTCAGGCAAATCAGGCCGCGCGCTTAACCCCCTGCGCGGCGGAACTGATCGCGCCACGCACCGCTGCGATCAGGCGATCCACAGCGGCGACGCTTTCCGCATTCTGCGCAAAGGCAAGACCGATGCGCCCGCCTTCCGCCAGCACCACGCGCGCTGACAAGGCAGCGCCCGCACCAGGCAGGGCAAGCTCCACCATCGTGCCAGTCTTGAAGGCGCCATCGCCATGCAGGCTTGCACCATCACGCGCCATTTCGATCAAGGCGGCCTGTTGAGCCGTACCGCCCTTGGCCGCGATCAGCATCGGTGTGCCGACGCCATTCACCCTTTCCCAATCGGTACGCATGCCAACCAGGAAGTCATCCACCTGCTCACCCAGGCGGCCCGTGACATCGGCCACGGTCTCGGCAGCGGTTTTCACCGTGCCGCTGGAAGCACGCGCGCCTTCAGCAACTTCCGAGACTTCACGCATTGCGGTAGCCGCTTCGTCGTTCTGCTTCGCGACTGATTGCACGCTGGCCGAGATATCACGCGTCACCGCATCCTGTTCTTCAACCGCAGCGGCAATCGCGCCCGCCACACCATTCACGCGCTGAATGGCATTGGCCACGTCCTGCACCGCACCCACCGCATCGCCGGTCGCGGCCTGAATGGCGCTGATTTGTGCGCTGATCTGTTCCGTCGCGCGGGCGGTTTGCGACGCCAGCGTTTTCACCTCGGATGCCACCACCGCGAAGCCCTTGCCGGCATCGCCGGCACGCGCCGCTTCAATCGTGGCATTCAAGGCCAGAAGATTGGTCTGGCCGGCAATGTCGGTGATCAACCGTACCACATCACCAATCTGATCAGCCGATTCAGCGAGGCCGCGCACCGTGGCGCCGGTAGCATGGGCGCGTTCAACCGCATCCTGCGCTGCCCGCGCCGCTTCCGCGACCTGACGAGAGATTTCGGTGACTGACGCGGTCATTTCCTCAGTCGCGGCGGCAACTGCGGCGAGGTTGCTGGAATTTTGCTGGGCGCCTTCTGCCGTATCGGCCACGCGATTGCGCGTCTGTTCCGTGGCCGAGGACATGGAGACCGACGCTTCACGCATGCCGCCGGCAGAATCGCGCAGCCGATCCATGATGGAAGCGACCGAGCCACCAAATTCCTGCGTCAGGCTTTCCACCATGGCCTGGCGCCGATCCCGCGCCGCGCGCTCAATGGCAGCAGCGGCTTCAAAGGCGGCATTGGCTTCGGCCTGTTCGCGGAATCTTTCGAGTGCTTCGGCCATGGTGCCGACCTCATCACTACGGCCACGGTCGGGGATTTCCAGCGCGGTATCACCCTTGGCCAAACGGCCCATGGCACCGGCCATGTCGCTCAATGGATTCGCGATGCGCCGCGCCGCAAACAGCGCCACCGGAATGGTGATGCCAAGAACCGCAAGCGCGGCAAAGCCAATGATGGAAAGTACCTTGTCCATCGCCGCATCGAAAGCAGCGCGCGGCAGGGCAATCATCATGGCGCCGGCGGCATTGCCGCTCAAATCCCGGAGCGGCTGAACGGCCAGCACATGTGCGCCACGGCCAGGCAGGACAAGCTCCAAGCCAGTCATCGTCTGGCCTTCACGCTGCGCTGTCACCACCGCTTCGGGTAGGGCTTCAATAGTGAGCCCTTCAACGGTGGAGGTCACCAGCCGGCCAGCGCCGAACAGCGCCGCCTCACCGCCCACAACCTTGCCGAGTTCTGCAACCACCGCTGGCGTCAGGCGCGTTGCGACCTTGAGCGTGCCGATGATCTGGCCGGATTGATCCTTGACGGGCAGCGCCGCGCCAGTGGCGAATTGACCGGAGGAGGGTGAAACCTCGCTCCCCAGCATGGCATTGCCCTTGAGTGCGGCAGCCACATCCGGCAGGCGGGATTTGTCATCCCCAACGCGGTTCGGATCATGCCCGCGCATGATGACGCGCCCGCTTGTATTGGTGACTTCCAGAACGGAGACAGTCGGGTCCACTGCGCGCATGGCGGCAAAACTTGGCACCAGGATCTGCCGGAGCCGCGCCGCATCCCCAGCAGCGAGGGCCGCGATCAAATCAGGGCGTTGCGCGAAACTTGCCGTATACCCGGCCATGCGTTGCGCGGCATCCTGCAAATCACGCTCGGCAAGGCCAATGGCGCGGGTTAGCGCCTGCTGCATCTGGGCCTGATGATCATTCTTGACTGCCCAGAAGGCACCGAAGGCCGCGAGTAGGGCCGCGAAAATCGCAGGCACCAGCGCCAGCATGAGCAAGCGGGGGCGCAACCCCGCAAAACGACGCGCAGCAATAGCCATGGCATTTCCTCCAACGAAAGATGCGCTAGTCTCGCCGGAGGTGATGAAAAAAAAGTTTCAGGTTTGTGACGTGAACCAAGATTGCACAAATTTTAGCTAAATCGCCGCTTCGCGCAGCATCATGCGTGCATCGCCATGCCAAATCTTATCAAATCGTTGAAGCCAACGATCCGCCTGGGTTTCGCCGCTGGCTAAAATTGCATCAAGCGGGTCAAGAAATAGCCCCTCATCCAGCCCGCGCGCATTCAGCCCATCACGTGCAATCGCCAGCACATCGCGGCCAACATCGCGCAAGCTCCGGCCCTGAATGGTCGCGGTCAGGCCCTCACGCGGCACGGCTTCACGCAGCGCGCGGATTTCAGCGACAGTCCAGCCCCGCGTCAGCGCACGGGCGGCTTTCTGCGCGGCATCATCATAGATCAGCCCCACCCAGAAGGCCGGCAGCGCATTCAGCATGGAAGGCGCGCCCGCATCCGCGCCGCGCATTTCAAGAAAGCGCTTCAACCGCACATCGGTGAACACGGTCGTTACATGATCCGCCCAATCGCCCATGGTGGCGTCTTGGCCCGTCAGCTTTTCCGCACGCCCTTCCAAGAAGGCACGGAAGCTCTGCCCCGCCGCATCCAGCCATTGGCCATCGCGCATGATGAAATACATGGGGACATCCAGCACCCATTCGGCAAAGCGTTCAAAGCCAAAGCCATCTTCGAACACCACAGCGGGAATGCCGGTGCGGTCAGGGTCCGTATCCGTCCAGACCCGGGCGCGCAGGCTGCGATATCCGTTCTTCTTGCCCTCAGAAATCGGTGAATTGGCAAATAGGGCGGTCGCCAGCGGTTGCAGCGCGAGGGACACGCGCAGCTTTTCCACCATATCCGCTTCATCGCCGAAATCGAGGTTCACCTGCACCGTGCAGGTGCGCAGCATCATATCAAGGCCCATGGCGCCGACACGCGGCATGTATTGGCGCATGATGGCGTAGCGGCCTTTCGGCATCCAGGGCATGTCTTCGCGCTTGGCCAGCGGATGAAAGCCAATCGGCGCAAAGCCCAGGCCCAAGGGCGCGGCGACTTCGCGCACCTCATCCAAATGCTGGAACAGCTCGGCAGAAACTTCATGAAGATTGGGCAAGGCCGCGCCGGAGAGTTCGAATTGACCACCCGGTTCCAGGCTGACGGAAGCCGCACCGCGCTTCAGGCCAATCGGGTTGCCACGATCCAGGATGGGTTCCCAGCCCTTCGCCATCAGCCCTTCCAGCATGGCCCGGATGCCCTGGGGTTCGTAGGGCGGCGGCGCGTAATCACTCAGGCGGAAACCAAATTTTTCATGCTCGGTCCCGATGCGCCAGGCGGATTTGGGCTTGCAGCCGGCAGCGAACCATTCCGCCATTTGGCGGGTGGAGGTGATGGGCGTGGGATCGGACTCGCCGGGATTGGACATCAAAACCTTCCAGGGGCGCCGCCGGGACGGCGCGAAACAGTATCAGGACCAGTCACCCGCCAGGGCGGCGAGGACCGCAAGCCCCGCAACCGCCGCCGTTTCCGCCCGCAGGATGCGGGGGCCAAGGCCGATGGTCTTAACAAAGGCGCAGCTTCGGGCGGCGTCAAGTTCAGCGCGATCAAAGCCACCTTCCGGGCCGATCAATAGCGCAAGCGGCAGGCGCTGCCCAGCAAGGGCTTGTGGCAGGGCGGGCGCGCTGCTGCGCTCGGCCGCCATGAAGATCGGCGTGCCGTCCCAGGCACTGAGCGCCGCGTGTAACGGCATGGCGGCATGGATCACGGGCAGGCTGAGCCTTTCGCATTGCTCCGCCGCGCCGCGGGCAATGGCAGTGAGCCGCGCCTGGTTCACCCGATCCGCGACCGATCGGCGCGTGATCACAGGATGAATGGCAGCAACGCCAAGTTCGGTCGCCTTTTCCACCAGCCATTCCATGGCATCGCGCTTGAGTGCCGCGACCATCAGACGGAGATCAGGTTCCGGTGCTGGCGCGCGGCTTTGCGTTTCCAGCAGGATGCGGCAGCGATCCTTGCGCAGCGCCGTGATCCGGCCCGCCCATTCGCCATCCCGCGCATTGAAAACCGCCACGGCATCGCCCACGCCACGGCGCAGCACGGCGCCCAGATGATGCGCCTGGCCGGGTTCAGCCTCGATCTCAAGGCCGGCGGCGAGCTGGGTTTCAAGATGAAGGCGCGGGGTGGACATGGCGGGGTTCCATGCCCCTTATAGCCCCATGAGTGGCCATACCGATATCCGCACCAGTGGTTGGGTGGCGCGCCTGCCGCAGGCATGGCGCCCCTATGCGCTGCTGATGCGCCTCGATCGGCCCATCGGGTCCTGGCTGCTGTTTCTGCCGGGGCTTTGGGCCTTTGCCATGGTGGCGCCGGATTGGCGCCAGGGGCTGTGGCTGACCGCCTTGTTTGGCCTGGGTGCGGTGCTGATGCGCGGCGCGGGTTGCGTGGTGAATGATCTATGGGATCGGGATTTGGACCGGCAGGTGGAACGCACGGCGGGGCGGCCGCTTGCTTCCGGGGCGCTACGGGCTCGGCATGCTTTGGTGTTTTTGGCGCTGGTGCTGGCGGCGGCGTTGTTGATCCTGCTGCAATTGAACCGCGCGGCGCAGATGCTTGGGGTGGCGTCCTTGGTGCCGGTGGTGCTTTACCCGCTGGCGAAGCGCGTGACAGATTGGCCGCAAGCGGTGCTTGGGGTGATTTTTTCCTGGGCGGCGCCCATGGGTTATGCGGCGGTGACAGGCGGGCTTGATGCGGCGGCATTCGCGCTTTGGGCCGCGGGGTTCTTCTGGATTTTGGGCTATGACACGATCTATGCGCATCAGGATCGGGAAGATGATGCGCTGGTGGGCATTCGTTCCTCCGCGCTGCGCTTGGGTGATAAGACGCGGCCTTTCCTGATCCTTTGCTACGGGCTGGCCATGGCGTTGCTGGCTTTGGCCGGGTGGCTGGCGGGGCTGGCGCCTTGGTATTTGCTGGGGCTCGCGCTTCCGGGCGCCATGTTGGCGCGGCAGGTGATGCAGCTTGATATCGCCGATCCGGCGCTGTGCTTGCGCCTATTCAAGGCCAATCGAGATGTGGGGCTCGCGATTGCCGCGGCCTTTCTGCTGGGCCGGCTGTGACAGCCGAGGAATTTGTCGCGGCACAAACGGTGGTGTCTCGCGCGCCCTTGGTGCCGGAAATCGCGCTGCATTTGGCGACTGAAATCACACCGATCTGGCAGGCCACCGAAGCTTGGCTTGCCGAACAAAATATTGAACCGCCCTTCTGGGCCTTTGCCTGGCCAGGTGGGCAAGCCTTGGCGCGGGCGGTGCTGGATGATCCGAAGCTGGTGGCCGGCAAGCGCGTACTGGATTTCGCTGCTGGCTGCGGCATTGCCGCCATTGCGGCCGCGCAAGCCGGTGCGGTGATGGTGGAAGCGGCTGAGATTGACCCGCTGGCGCTGGCCGCCGTGCGGCTGAATGCGGCGCTGAACGGCGTTGCGGTAGCAACCCCGCCGGGCGATGTGGTGGGCGCACCCTGCCGCTGGGATGTAATTTTCGCGGGCGATGTCTGCTACGAAGCGCCGATGACCGCGCATATCCTGCCCTGGCTCCGCGGTCTGGTGGCGGCGGGGGCGGATGTGCTGATCGCCGATCCGGGCCGCGCCTATTTGCCGAAAGCCGGGCTTGATCCCATCGCACGCTATAGCGTGCCGACGACGCGCGAATTGGAAGATCGTGAGGTGCGTGAAGTGACGATCCACCGCTTGCGCGCGTGATGCGCTTGCGGTGTGCGCCGCGATCAGTGCAGGCTTGTTCCAACATTAAGGAGGAACCCCATGGCCGCTTACGCCCACCCCGACGCGATTGTCAGCACCGCATGGCTTGCGGCCAATCTGGGTGACCCCAATCTCCGCATCTTCGATTGCACCACCTATCTTTTGTATGAATCCGGCACTGGCCGGCCTTATCGCATCGAAAGCGGGCGGGCTGATTACGATGCCGGCCATATCCCCGGCGCCGGGTTTCTTGATCTGCAGGGTGAGCTTTCCGATCGTTCAAGCCGCTTCAACTTCACCATGCCAGCACCCGATGATCTGGCAGCGCGGCTGGCAGCGCTCGGCATTGGGGATGGCACGCGTGTGGTGCTGTATTCGCGCAAGACCCCGCAATGGGCGACGCGGGTTTGGTGGATGATGCGCGCGATTGGCTTTGACAATGCCGCGATATTGGATGGCGGGATTGACGCCTGGGTGGCAGAAGGCCGCGCGATTGCCACCGCTGAGACGCGTTACGCCCCCGCAACGCTACGCGCCAAGCCGCGGCCTGGCCTGTTTGTTGGGCGGGATGAAATGCTGGCCGCGATTGGTGATGGCGGCAAATGTTCCATCAATGCGCTGGCGCCCGATCTGCATAGCGGGGAAAACCCGCGCTATGGCCGACCAGGGCGCATTCCTGGCAGCGTCAATCTACCGGCGGCATCCTTGTTTGAAGCGGGCAGCTTCAAGCTGAAGGCACCGGATCAGGTGGCAGCGGCCTTTGCTGCGATTGGCGCGGATAAGGCCAAGCGCAAGCTAATCTATTGCGGTGGCGGCATTGCCGCGACCCTTGATGCCTTTCTGCTGCATCAGCTGGGGCATGAGGATATCGCGGTTTATGACGCCTCCATGAATGAATGGGCGAAGGATGACAGCCTGCCGATGGAGGTGGGGTAAGGCTACCGCGTCGCCTGCTTCAAAAATCGCAGCAGCGCCGCCAAATCCTCTGCATTATCCACGCGCTGCACCGGCATTTTCGTCCCCGGCGTCACTACATCGGGGCCGCGCGTGAAAAGATCGCCGATGGTGGTCGCATTCCAAATGATATCACCGCGCGCCAGGCGTTCCGAATAAATATAGCCCGGCAGGGAGCCCATGCGGCGGCCGAAAATGCCATGCAGATGCGGCCCGGCCATGGGGCCGGCATCGGGCGTCAGCGCATGGCAGGCGCTACAGGCGCGAAAGACTTGCGCGCCATGCGCATCCAGCCCCGGTGGCAGGTCAGTGGTGGCGGGGGCAGCGATGGGGCCGATGGCGCGGCCGCTCAGCGCATTCCAGCGGCGTACTTGCCGATCCGCGCCGCCGGTCCATAGCAGCCGCCCATCGGGGGCGAAGGCCACGGACCAAACCGGCAGGCCCGGGCCTTCCAGCGTGTGCATCAGGCGCGCTGTCTCCACGCCCCAGATCGTCACACTCCCACCAAGGGACGCAACCGCCAGGCGCGCGCCGGCGGCATCAAGGCTGAGTGCCACGATGGGCCGCGCGCCCGCTTCCATTTCGCGCATGGCGCCATTGGGCGCGATCAGGCGCAGCACGCCATCCACGCCGCCGGCCGCGAGGCCGCCATCAGGCAGGGCAGCAAGAGCATTCAGCGGCAGGCCGACTTCGGCGATGATTCGGTTGCTGCCATTGGCGGACCACAGGCGGATGGTGCCGTCGAAGCCAGCACTCACCAGCGTGCCATCGGGGCGGAAGGCGACGGCGTTCACATTGCCGCGATGGCCTTCCAGGATTTGCGCGCTACCATCGGCAAGGTTCCAAAGCCGCACGGAGCCATCCCAGGCGGCCGAGGCCAAAAACCCATCGCGCGCCGCAAGCCCGGCGATCTGCCCCGTATGCCCTTCCAGGATTTGCGCGGGCGCCACGCCAAGCCCCGGCGCCCAAAGCGCGATGCGCCCGCCTTCGCCGGCGCTGGCGATCCGCCCATCGGGCAGAAGGGCCAGCGCATTGACGCTGCCGCGATGCCAGCGCGCCACCGCGCGTGCTTGGCCCGCGCTTGCGTCCCAAAGAATGACAGCGTGATCGAAACCGGCAGATACAATGTGCTGCCCATCCGGCAGGGGCAAAACGGCGCGGACGGGGCCTCCATGGCCAGAAAGGTCCTGCGCCAGCGCGGGCGCGGCGAGGAGCAGGAAGACCCAAAAAAGCCACCGCATCACATCACCACGCCGCCGCTGACATGGATGGATTGCCCGGTGATGTAGCCTGCGCCAGGGGAGGCAAGAAAGGCGATGGTCGCTGCGACATCATCGGGCGTACCAAGGCGCCTGAGGGGGATGCGCGCAGTAATTTCTTCCCATTGTGCGGCGGAAAGTGCTGCGTGGGCGCCGGGGTCTTTCCGCGTATAGCCAGGCACCACCGCATTCACCGTGACTGTCGGCGCCCATTCAATGGCGAGGGCGCGCACCAGCGCCTCAACGGCGGCCTTGGCGGCGGCCGAGGCCGGGAAGGTCGTGACATCATTGCGGAAAAGATGCGCGACGAAGGAGGAAACCGCGATCAGGCGTGGGTCCTCACCAGCGGCCAGATGCGGCGCGGCGGCGCGGGCCAGGCGCAATAGGCTGAAGGTGATCGCCTCATGGCTTTTGGCGAAGCCGGCATCGGTCAGTGCGGCGATTTGGGTGCGATCAGCAAAGCCGGCATTGGCGACCAGCACATCAAGTCCGCCGAGTGCGGCGACGCTTTCCGCCACCAGCCGCGCTGGGGCTTCGGCTTCGGTGAAATCGCCGAAGGCTTCCGCAACTTCCGCGCCCTTTTCTCGCGCGGTGGCGGCAACGCGCGCCAGGGCTTCGTGATTGGCCCTGGTGTGCAGCATCAGCGCCACGTCGGGGCCAGCGAAGGCGCGGGCCGTCGCCGCACCTATGCCGCTCGCTGCCCCGGTGATCAGAATACGTCTTGCCGCCATGGTCCCGCGCCTTTCCTGTTTGGGGGCAGGATAAGCCAGCGCGGCGGCATTGCCAGCCCCGCCCGCGCGCCCCATCCTGCCCCGCAATCAATCATCCAAGGGAATGCCAGATGACATTGACCGTGCTTGAACCGGAAGGGCTCTATCCCGAGACGGATTTGGAACAGCGCATCATGGGGCCAGGCGTGCGCATCCTGCAGGGGGCATGTAAGGCATCCCTCGCGGAATTGCCGGATGAGCTCTGCCAGCAGGCGGAAGGGCTCATGACGCTGCGCATGGCTGTCCCCGCCGATCAGATTGCGCGTTTCCCAAAGCTCAAGGTCGTGATCCGCATGGGCGTTGGGTATGACCGGGTGGATCGCGCGGCCTGCGCGGCGCGCGGCATCAAGGTCTGCAACGTGCCGGATTACGGCACGCAGGAAGTGGCGGAATTCGCGGTGCTGATGGCGCTTGGGCTGCGGCGGGGCTTGACGCTGTATCATGATACGCAGCGCGGCCCGAACCCGGCGAAATGGGCGGTGATGCCGCACCCCGCCGTGCGCCGGCAGGATGTGCAGACCTTCGGCATATTGGGCCTTGGGCGCATCGGCACGGCCGCTGCCTTGCGCGCCAAGGCGCTGGGCTATCGCGTGGTGTTTTACGATCCGGCGTTGCCCAATGGGTCAGACCGCGCGATTGGCGTCACACGTTGCCGCACCATGGATGAAATGCTCGCGCAAGCCGATGTGCTTTCCATCCATTGCCCGCTGACCCGTAAAACGCGGGGTTTGATTGGGGAGCGTGAATTGCGCCTGCTGCCGAAGGATGCCGTGGTGGTGAATACGGCGCGCGGCCCCATTCTGGATATTGATGCATTGGAGCGTGTGTTGCGCGATGGGCATGTCGCGGCGGCAGGGCTTGATGTGATCCCGGTGGAACCGCCGGTGGAGCCCGTGCCATCGCTCCTGCAAGCCTATCGCAACAAGGAAGAATGGCTGGCGGGGCGGCTGATCATCACGCCGCATATCGCCTTCCACACGCCGCAAGCCTGGGATGATATTCGCCTGAAAAGTGCTGAGACCATGCGCGACGTTCTGGTGGAAGGCTTGAACACCAATGTCATCCCGCCTGACTCCGATTAATTGGGCGGGCTGATTTCCGGGCGGGCCAGGGCTATATGGTTCGGCAAAAGACAGGGGGTTTCCGATGAATAGACGCACCATGCTGGCCGCGCCCTTGGCCGCGCCATTGCTCGCCGCCGCCACCGCCGCCCAGGCCCAGGCGGCGCTGGTGACCGAGGAATTCATGATCCCCGCCGGTGATGCGGGGATTGAACTGTTCCTGCGCAACAAGCGCCCGGAAAACCCGACGGCCTTCTCCCCCGCGCGGACAGTGCTGTTCGTGCATGATGCGACCTATCCGGCGCATACGGCGTTTGATCTGCCGCTCGGTGGCTTGTCCTGGATGGATTACATCGCGGGGCAGGGGTTTGATGTTTGGTGCCTGGATATTCGCGGCTATGGCCGCAGCACCCGTCCCCCGGAAATGAGCCAACCGCCAGAGGCCAATCCGCCCATCGTGCGGGGCGATACGGCGGTGAAGGATATTGCCACCGCAGCCGCCTTCATTCGCGAAAGGCGGAATGTGGCGAAGCTGGTGCATATCGGCTGGTCCTGGGGCAGCACGCTGATGGGCCGCTTCGCCGCCGATAACCCCGCTTTGGTGGAGCGCCTGGTGCTATTCGCGCCGCCCTGGCTGCGCGATGGGCCGAGCCTCGCTGCCGGCCCCGCCGCCGCGACCCTTGGCGCCTATCGTACCGTGACGCAGGCGCAGGCGCGTGAACGCTGGATGACGGGCGTGCCGGAAGGCAAACGCGCCGGCCTGATCCCGCCCGGCTGGTTTGAACATTGGGCCGGCGTGACCTGGGCGACCGATCCGGAAGGCATGCGGCGCAACCCGCAGACGCTGCGCGCGCCGAATGGTGTGCTGCTGGATAGCCGCGAATATGGCCAGGCAGGCCGGCCCTTTTGGGACCCCGCCAAGGTCACGGCACCTACGCTTTTGGTGGTGGCGGAATGGGACCGCGATACACCGCCCAGCATGGCGCTTGCGATCTTCCCGTTGCTGACGGATAGCCCCGGCAAGCGTCTGGTGGTGCTGGGGGAAGGCACGCATACGATCCTGATGGAACGCAATCGCGGCGCACTGTTTCAGGCGGTGCAGGGCTTCCTGGCGGAAGCTTCTGCCTGACCCCGCGTTTTGCCCCGCACCATGCTAAATCCTGTTTGAACGAATCGGAGAGCTACCCCATGTCCAAACCCACCCCCTCGTCCGGCCTGGTGGTTGATCGCAACCTCGCGCTTGAACTGGTGCGCGTGACGGAAGCCGCGGCACTCGCAGCCTCCCGCTGGATTGGCCGGGGCGACAAGAACGCCGCCGATGGCGCCGCGGTGGAAGCCATGCGCAAGGCCTTTGATACAGTCGCCATCACCGGCACGGTCGTGATCGGCGAAGGCGAGATGGATGAGGCGCCGATGCTTTATATCGGCGAAAAGGTCGGGCTTTACGCCAAGGCCGGCGGCGGTCCGGAAGTGGATATTGCGGTGGACCCGCTGGAGGGTACGTCCATCACCGCCAAGGGCGGGCCGAATGCGATTGCGACTGTGGCGCTGGCGGAAAAGGGCGGCTTTTTGCATGCGCCGGATATCTATATGGACAAGCTCGCGGTCGGGCCTGGCCTGCCGGACGGCATTGTGGATCTGGATGCGAAGCCCGAGGAAAACCTCCGCGAATTGGCGCGCGCCAAGAAATGCGAGATTGGCGATTTGATGGTCTGCACGCTGGATCGTGACCGGCATAAGGAAATGATCCGCGCCTGCCGCGCGGCTGGTGCGCGCATCATGCTGCTGGGCGATGGTGATGTCTCCGGCGTTATTGCCGTCAGCCAGCCGGAAGCGGGCGTGGATATCTATATGGGCTCGGGCGGCGCGCCTGAAGGTGTGTTGGCTGCGGCGGCGCTGCGCTGCATTGGTGGGCAGATGCAAGGCCGGCTGATGTTCGAAAATGAGGAACAGATCGCGCGTGCGCTTTCCATGCGCATCACCGATCCCCACCGCAAATACAGTGTCGAGGAAATGGCCAAGGGCGATGTGATGTTCGCGGCCACGGGCGTGACAAGCGGCGCCATGTTGCGCGGTGTGCGGCGTTTTGCGGGTGGTGCTTACACGCATTCCATCGTCATGCGGTCCAAATCCGGCACGGTGCGCTATGTGGAAGGGCATCATAATTTCGCGCGCAAGCCCAGCGCCTTCATCGCTTGATCAGGGCGCGCCTATTTCATGGATGATAGCGCGCTGACAGGACCCGTATTGGGTGTCACGCGCAGCCTGACAGGGCGAAGCTGGCAGTGGCGCGCAGGCGATGCGCGGATCGGCCTTGGCATCGCGCAACGGCTTGAATTGCCGGAGATGCTGGGGCGCTTGCTCGCGGCGCGCGGCATTGGTCTTGATGATGCGGCGGATTTTCTGGAGCCGAAGCTGCGCGCGCTGATGCCAGATCCGTCGCGGTTGGCGGATATGGAAGCGGCGGCGGATCGCATTGCGGTTGCGGTGCGGAGCGGCGAACATGTCGCGGTATTCGGCGATTATGATGTGGATGGCGCCTGCGCTGGCGCGCTGATGACACGCTTTCTGCGTGATCTTGGCTGCCAAGTCACACCTTACGTGCCGGATCGCATCAAGGAAGGCTATGGGCCGAATGCGCCGGCGATTGAAGCCCTTTGCGATGCCGGCGCTTCACTGATCATTTGCGTGGATTGCGGCATTGCGGCGGGTGCCGCCCTGGCTGCGGCAGATGGCCGTGCTGATGTTGTGGTGCTGGATCACCACAAGGCCGAGGGCGCGCTGCCAGCGGTGCTCGCTGTGGTCAATCCCAATCGGTTGGATTGCCCATCGGGCTTGCAGCATATCTGCGCGGCGGCGGTGGCGTTTCTGGCGGCAACGGCAAGTTTGCGCGTGTTGCGTCGCGCTGGATGGTTCACGCGCCGGAAGGAACCTGATTTGCTTGCGCTGCTGGATATCGTCGCGCTGGCGACGGTGTGTGATGTCATGCCGCTTACGGGGTTTAATCGCGCCCTGGTGGCGCAGGGGTTGAAGGTATTGGCCAAGCGCGGGCGGATTGGGCTGGCGGCGCTGTTGGATGTTGCCGGGCAGAAGGATATGCCAAGCGCGCATACGCTTGGCTTCATGCTCGGGCCGCGCATCAATGCCTCTGGCCGTATTGCGGAAGCGGATTTGGGCTTGCGCCTTTTGCTTTCGGAAGATGCGATTGAAGCGCGCGCCATGGCGGAAAAATTGGATGAGGTGAATAAGCGCCGGCAGGAAGTGGAAGGCGATATGCTGGGCACGGCGATGGCGATGGCGGAAGCGCAGGTCAAGGCGGGCCATGCCGTGCTGCTGATTGCGGCAGAGGGTTGGCACCCCGGCGTGGTTGGTATTGTCGCAGGCCGCGTCAAGGAAAAATTCAATCGCCCCGCCTGTGTCGCTGGCATTACGGGAGGCCTCGCCAAGGGCTCAGGCCGATCCGTCACGGGCATTGATCTTGGCACCGCGATCATCGCCGCGCGAGAGATGGGCTTGCTTGAGACCGGCGGCGGGCATCCGATGGCAGCAGGATTTTCCTATAATGCCGCGAAAGGCGAAGCCTTCCACGCCTTTTTGGAAGAACGGCTTGCCCATGCCGCACGGCTGCCGAGTGCGGCGGATTTATTGGTGGAAGGTGCGCTGACGGTCGCCGCCGCCACCACGGCCTTGGCCAAGGATATCACGCGCCTGGCGCCCTTTGGCGCCGGCAATGAAGAACCCATCTTCGCCCTGTCGCGCGCACGTGTGGTGAAAGCGGATCGCATCGGTAAGGAAGGCGCTACAATCCGCGCCTTTGTGGAAGGCGAAGGCGGCGGGCGGCTGAAGACAATCTGCTTCCGCGCCAAGGAAGGCCCGCTCGCTGAAGCTTTGCTCTCGCCTGACCGTACGCCCTTGCATCTCTGTGGTCATTTGCGCGCGGAAAGCTGGAACGGTGATGTGAGCGTCGGGTTTCAGATTGTGGATGCGGCGCGGGTCTAACGCGGCGTGTGTCAATGCTGCGGCCAGGCAATCGGCGGCACGCGCGTCAGCGGTATCTGCGCCACGCTCACCACCCCATTTTGCAGCGCGATGGGAATTTCCGCGACGGGCGGGCCACCATCTTGCGGCCGGCGCGTCAGCAGCCCAACGGCGAATTTCGTGCCATCCAGTGCGCGCCGCTGAATAAGACCGGACCGCGCGAGCGAATCCAGCGCGGCGTTGGGATTTGTCACGGAAAGCGTCCCCCCCAAGGCTGGTTGCAAAGCGGGGTCGAGCCGCGCGGAAAGCCTGACGCCGGCATCCAAATCCCCCCAGGCCAGGCGCAATTGGCTGACATCCAGCTTGCCATCCGAAGCGCGCCAGGCATTCAATTGTTCCCGCAGGCTCGGCAGCGGCAACACGTTGCCATAAAGCGCGCCGTTGAATTCAAGCCGGGCGAGCCTTGGGCCGAGGCCGGCAAGCGCTGGTGTGCGAAGCCAG
Organism: Roseomonas sp.; assembly: GCA_020249505.1. Lineage (GTDB taxonomy): Bacteria > Pseudomonadota > Alphaproteobacteria > Acetobacterales > Acetobacteraceae > Neoroseomonas. Next base: position 245,217 of record JADCFN010000003.1, read on the forward strand.
GCTTGCGGCAGGGAAGCGTCTTCGGCCGCGAATTGCAGCGTCAGCGCCGCTTCGGCCGAGCGAGTCCAATTCGCATCCATGCCGAGCTGCTGCACGCTCAGCACGCCATCGGGGGTTTGCGCCACCATGCCTTGCAGCAGCGCATTGGCCCGGCGCGGCGGCTGGCCCATTTCAAGCGGCAGCAACGCCTTGAAGCTGGTCGCGGTGAAGGGGATTTGCGTGGTGCCGATGCGCAGCGCCTGTTGGCCTGTTGCTTCCAGGTGCAGCGCACCGGGCAAGGGAAGGGGGGTGGTCAGTGTCAGCGCCTCAGCCGCCCAGCCCAGGCCCTGGCCGGAGGCCTCATCACCTGGGCTTTCGATGGAAAGGCGCGGGATGGAAAGCCGCGCGGCAAAGGGCCAACCGCTGCGTTCCGGCGTTTCGTGGCGGATGCTCCAGCCCTGGGCGCGGTGCTTGATCACCCAATCGCTGAAGCCTTCCGCCAGCGCACCAGTGCTCCAGCGCCAAAGCAGGCTTTGGCCAGCCACCAGCGCAGCGAGCAAGACCAGCGCGCCGAACAGAAAACGCCCAAGCAAGGGCGCGCGCGGGGGTTTGGATGGCTTGGCGTTCATGCTGCGCGCCGATATAGCGGGATTTGGATGCGCCCGCCATGACAACCGATATCGCAGCACTCCTCGCCCCTGATGGGGATTTTTATGTCTTTGCCTATGGTTCGCTGATCTGGCGGCCAGGCTTTGACCATGCCGCGCGCCATCCGGCGCTGCTGCGCGGCTTTCACCGGCGCTTTTGTCTTTGGAGCCACCGGTATCGCGGCACGCCGGAACGCCCAGGGCTGGTTTTGGGCTTGGATCGCGGCGGCGCCTGCCGCGGTGCCGTGTTTCGCGTGCCAGGCCGCGCGGCGGCGGAGACGCTGGCCTATCTGGATGCGCGCGAATTGCCGGATGGGGGAGAGGTTGTCTATCGCCGCTGTCTTTTGCCGTTGACACTGCTGGATCATGGGCGACGCGTGCCGGCCATAGCCTATGTCGCGAACCGTGCCTGCCGGCTTTATTGCGGCAAGCAACCGGCCGAGGTTTTGGCGCGCGCCATTGATACGGGCCATGGGCAGATGGGATCGAACCGGGATTATCTGTTCAATACGCTCGATCATTTGGGCGAAATGGGCGTGCGTGATCGTGGGTTGGAGGCAATTGCGGCGCTGGTTCGCCGTTAGCGCGCCCTGTAGCCTGATCCGTGGAAATGGATCAGGCTGATTCGGAACTAGGGAAGGACAGGATCATGGCCCTGCAACGCATGGTACTTGAAATTGGCATGGGCACCGATATTCGCGGCGCGGATTACACCAAGGCAGCGGTGCGGGCACTTCGCGATGCCCTTTGGCATAATTCACTCACCATCGGTGCCGCCGTTGGTCAGGATGTGGATGCCATGCAGGTTGAAGTGCTGATCGGCGTGCCGAAGCCCGATCTGGTGGATAAGGACCAGGTGCTTGCCATTCTGCCGCATGGCACCGGCACGGTGACGCTGGTGGAAGGTGGGCTCGAGATTCCGAATGATGAGGGCACCAATAGCACCGTGATCGCCAATTGCTGCGCCATTGTGCGGCTGGATGTGTGAGGGAGACCGATAATGGCCTTGAAGCGCATCATCCTGGAAATGGGCAGCGGCAATGATTTGCACGGCGGGGATTACACCAAGGCCGCTTTGCGCGCGGTGCAGGATGCTTTGCACCATTCATCATTGGCGTTCATTCGCACGCTTGGGCTTGATATCAAGACCATGCAGGTGGAAGTGACCATCGGCGTGCAGCAGCCTGATAAGGTGGATATCGAAGCGGTGCGGAAATCCCTGCCCTATGGCGTGGTCACCGCGCGCGCGGTCAAGGGTGGCTTGGATGTTCCGGAAGAAGGCCGGCATGACAAGGCCGTGATCGCCTCAGCCGCCATTGCCGTGCGCTTTGATCTGCCCTGAGGCAGGCGCCTTAGGTGATGCCGACTTCCAGCATTTTCACAACCTCTCGCACGTTGGGGCGAAGCGCTTCGGGCAGCGCCTCCAGATAGCCGCCAAGGCTCAAAATCGCAAAACCATGCACCAGGGACCAGGCCGCCATGGCCGCCTTGGTCGCGGAAGGCTCATCCATCGCCACGCGCTGAACCGCGGCGACGCATTCAACCACCACGGCAAAGGCCGCTTCGGCGGCGTGGCGGAAGCGCTCATATTCCGCGAAGCGTCTTTCCCGCCCGAACATGAGTTGGAAAAGGGCCGGGTCTTGCTGTGCGAAATGGACATAGGCCTCTCCGGTGGCGCGCAGCCTTTCAATGGCATTAGCGGCGCCACGCTCGGCCACCGCGCCGAGCATATGCGCGCGCAAGGCGTCAAAGCCCTCAGCGGCCAATTCCATGAGCAGGGCTTCCTTGCTTTCGAAATGGCGATAGGTGGCATTGACGCTGACGCCAACGCGCGCCGCCAGATCCCGCAGGCTGAGCGTTGCCTCGGCCCCTTCGGCGAGGCGCGCGCGGGCTGCCGCCAATAGGGCCGCCCGCAAATTCCCGTGATGATAGGGTTTTTTCATCATTCACTCCGCCAGCGTGCATTCTAATTTTTGATGTTGACAATGTCCACTCTGAGCGCCTATCCATATGTGTGCATTGCACACATGTGCTGATCCGAATGCGGGAAACGGGATTGCCGATGCCTCTCACCCTCGATCTGCTGCTGGCGGTACTGCACCATTTGGGCGTTCTGATCTTGGTCGGCTGCCTGGCTGCGGAACTTGCCGTGCTATCCCTGCGGACCGCCGGTCACGGGGCCGAAATCTTGGCGCGCATTGATCTTGCTTATGGCCTGAGCGCTGGGGCAGCGCTCAGCTTCGGGCTTGCGCGGGTTTTTTGGGGTGCGCGCGGAAGCGGTTTTTACCTGGAAAACCCCGTTTTTTGGCTGAAGCTCGGGCTATTCCTGCTGATTGCGCTGGTCTCCATCCGGCCAACCATGACCTTCATCCGCTGGCGCCGTTTGGCGCGGGCGGGGATCGGCGCACCGCCGGCCATTGAAATCGCAACGACGCGCCGCTGGGTACTGCTTCAGGCCGGGCTTTTGATCGCCCTGCCGATCTTCGCCGCCCTCATGGCGCGCGGCATCGGGCTTTGATGACGGCCATCTCGCAACCCCTGCGCGCCCCCCCGGAAAGGAGCATTCATGAAACGACAAGTGGCGGTCATCACAGGCGCCTCATCAGGTATCGGGGCCGGCTTGGCGGAAGCGCTGGCGGCGCGTGGGGCGCAGGTGGTCTTGGTGGCGCGATCCGCGCCGCGGCTTGAAGAACTGGCCGCGCGCCTCAGGCACGCCGGCGGCATTGCGCATGTGCTGCCGATGGACCTTACCGAAGATGGCGCTGCCCAAAAGCTGCATGCAGCGGTGCGCACCCTGGACCTGCCGGTTGATACGCTGATCAATAATGCCGGCACCGGCTATTACGGCCCCTTCGAAAGCGAGCCCATCGAACGTCTGACCCAAACCTTGCAACTGAATATCGTCGCACTGGCGGAGGTGACGCGGCTATTCGTGCCTGAATTATTGTTGCGGAAAGGGACCATCCTCAATATCGCTTCAACGGCTGCCTTCCAGCCCACCCCCTTCATGAGCAGCTATGGCGCGACCAAGGCATTTGTCCTGTCCTTCTCGGAAGCCTTATGGGCCGAATATCGCCATCGTGGCTTGCGTGTTGCGGCGGTTTGCCCAGGTCCGGTCGAGACACCCTTCATCAATGCCATGGGCGCTGATGTACGCCGGACATCAATTTTCCGAAACCCAATGACGATTGAAGCAGCGGTCGGGGCCTGCCTGAAGGCGCTCGATGCTTCCGGTCCGTCCAGGATTGTGGGAACCATGAATTGGTTTTCGGCGCAGATGGTCCGGCTTTCCCCACGGATGTTCACGGCCTTGCTAAGCGCTGCGATGCTGAAGCAAGGCGGCAAAAATCAATGATCAAATCAATGATCAACAACAAGAAAGGAAGCATCGCCATGACAACCCCGCACCATATCTCGCTACTGCTTGCCTGCGCCATGATCGGCATCGCCGCCACGGCATCCGCCTCATCCGGCGGCAGGATTGAAGCTGCGGTCTCGGGCGTTTCGAATGCGCAAGGCATGGTGGGCTGCGCGTTATTCTCCTCAGCGGCCGGATTTCCGCTGGAATCGGACAAGCCCAGCGTCAGGATTCTGCGCGTGACACCGGCAGCCGGCGCGGCGCTGTGCATCTTTGATAACGTGCCGCCAGGAACCTATGCCATCGCCGTGGTGCATGACACCAATGGCAATGGGCGAGCCGATACGAATTTTCTCGGTATGCCGACCGAAGGCGTTGGCGTCAGCAATAATGTGATGCCCAGAATGTCGGCACCAACCTTTGACGCCAATAAATTCAGCGTCGCCGCAGGGCATGTCACCAGGCTTGCCATTACCTTGCGCTATTGATCGATTTATCGAGCCAAGCAATCTCGCTTGGCGGGGAAATGCTCAAACCGGCAGGCTTGCCACCGCGATCAAGCCGCCCTCTGGCCGGTTTTGCAGCACCACATCGCCACCATGCCCGCGCAGGATATTGCGCGCGATGGTGAGCCCAAGCCCCGTGCCGCCGGTTTCGCGGTTGCGGCTTGCTTCAAGGCGCCGGAAGGGGGTGAAAACCGCTTCCAGCTCTGCTTCTGGAATGCCGGGGCCTTCATCGGCGACCATCAGCCGCACCAGGCCCGCATTTTCCTGTGTTAGGTGCAGGCGCGCCGCACCACCATAATTCAGCGCATTGGCGACCAGATTGGCGATGGCGCGCTTCAGCGCCAAAGGCTTGGCGCGGATCACCAGCTTTTCCGGCCCCTCATAGCTGATCTTTTCCGCCTGATCGGGGTGCGCATCACTCGCCTCATCCGCCACCGTTCGGCAAAGCGCGGCGATATCCATCTGCGTCGCGGGTTCTGTCGCGGCATCATCACGCGCGAAGGTGAGTGTCGCGCCGATCATCGCTTCCATCTCATCCAAATCGGCGAGCATTTTGCGCCGCTGTTCATCATCTTCCATGAATTCGGCGCGGAGTTTCAGCCGCGTGATCGGCGTGCGCAGATCATGGCCGATGGCGGCCAGCATTTGCGTACGGTCCGCCACAAAAAGCCTGATGCGCGCAGCCATTTCATTGAAGGCGCGGGCGGCGGTCGCAACCTCGGTCGGGCCATTTTCGGATAAGGGCGGCGTATTCACATCCCGCCCGAGCCTATTTGCCGCCTCCGCCAAAAGCCGCACCGGGCGCATAAGTCGCGCAACGGCCCAAAGGATCAGCAGGACAGCCGCCAAGGTCATGCCCAAAAACGCGGCGAGGAAGGTGTCCGAATGCCAGGGCCGCGGCGTGGGCAAGGATGCTCGTAGATTGAGCCACGGCCCATCCGGCAAACGTAGTGACGCGGCAAACCCGGCCGGCCCCAATTCCGCAATGCGGATTTCGCGCGGGCGCAGCCGCGGCGGGCCGGAAGAAAGCAGATCAAGCCTGAACAGCCTCAGGATATGTGGGGAGACCGGCGGCGCGCCGACGCGCACAATCGGCGCCAAATCCAAATCCACCGTGAGCCCTTCGGGCAGATCAAGATCGGCAATGATTTGCGGGCGCCGATCCGGCGCTGTCAGTACGGCAGTGCGCCAGGCGCCCAGGCTGCGCCCAGCGATTTCGCGCGCCTGGACGAAGCGCTGCAAATCAACGCGGTCCAAGGCATGGATCGTAAGCCCCGCCGCCTGCACCAGCATCAGCGCGACAATCAGCGCAACGGCGGTGCGGCCACCCAGGCTGCCAGGCCACCAACGTCGCCGCGCGGGCGCGGCGACAGGGGCGGCTTCAGCCACGATCCACCGTGGTTGCCAGCACGTAGCCGCCGCCGCGTACGGTTTTGATCAAGGCAGGGTTGCGGCCATCATCTTCCAGGCGTCGACGGAGCCGCGACACCGCGACATCTATGGCGCGATCATAAGGCCCTGCCTGCCGGCCGCGCAGCAAATCCATCAGCATGTCACGCGTCAGCACGCGATTGGGCCGGTCCAGCAGCACCAGCAGCAATTCATACTCGCCGCCGGTCAAGGGGACTTCTACCCCATCCGGATTAAGCAGGCGCCGGCGCGAAGGCTCCAAAGTCCAGCCGGAAAAGCTGATCACCTTGGCGGGCGGTTCCTTGGCGGCAGCGCCATCGCCGGAAGCGCGGCGCAGCACGGCGCGAATGCGTGCCAGCAATTCGCGCGGGTTGAAGGGTTTTGCCAGGTAATCATCGGCGCCCAGTTCAAGCCCCACGATGCGGTCCGTTTCTTCCCCCATCGCGGTCAGGATCACGATGGGCACATCGGATTGCGTCCGCAGCCAGCGCGCGAAATCAAGCCCGGATTCGCCCGGCATCATCAGATCCAGCACCACAAGATGATAGCGCCCAAGCGGCCATAGCCGGCGTGCTTCACGCGCATCGCGCGCGGCGCTGACGCGCAAGCCCTGTTTTTCCAGGAAGCGCGAGAGAAGGTCGCGGATTTCGCGATCATCATCAACAATCAGGATATGCGGTGCGTTTTCCATGCGCTGTTACATGCGTGTTTTCATTGCCTAATTCATCAGCCCATGTTGCGAAGTGTATCGGGCGCGGTGCCCGTTGCTGTTCGTTTCACTTTGCCATGCCGCACGCCTTTTGCCAGCAATATTCGCGCACCAGGTCATTGCCTATCGGAACAGCGCCTGACTTGCCCCCCTAAACTACCACGGCCTGTCTCCGCTGGTGCGCCCCGGCCTTACCGCTGGGGCGCATCACTATTGTGACGGCCAAGCTGGCGCTATGCAGCAGGCATGGAAAAGCCATCCTCCGCCACGCTTGCCGCTGATGCGCCTGAATGGGCCAGTCGCGCCTTGGCGGAGCTGACACAGCTTGATCCATTGCTAGGTACCATTCCGCAACGCGCCGGGCCCCTGCCTTGGCGCCGGCGGGAAGCAGGCTTTGCCGGTTTGCTCAGAAGCCTTTGCGGGCAAATGATCTCCAATCAGGCCGCCACTGCGATTTGGGGGCGGCTTGCTGCCCTGCCTGGGGCGCTTAACCCGGATGGGCTGCTGGCGCTGAGCGATGAGGCATTGCAGGGCGCGGGGCTATCGCGCCCAAAGCTCCGCCATGCCCGCGCGCTGGCCGAGGCATTCGCGGATGGCCGGCTTTCGGCGGCGGTGCTGGCGGATTTGCGAGATGAGGCGGCAGTTGCGGCCATTGCGGCCATTCCAGGCTTTGGCCCCTGGACGGCGGAGGTGCATCTGCTGTTTGGTCTGGGTCGCCCGGATATCTTCCCCGCCGGCGATCTTGCCCTGGCGGCGTCGGTCGCTGCGCTGCGCGATATGCCGGAGCGCCCCAAGCCCAAGCAATTGGCCGAATTGGCGAAGGCATGGCGCCCTTGGCGTTCCATGGCGGCGCGGCTTTTGTGGCATCATTGGCGGCATGTAACGGGCCGCCCCGCTGGAGAGGCTGGATAGCCAGCCCGGCTGCGGCCCCAAAAACGCCCATGGACGGCGCCACGCAGTGATGGTTCCTTGCGCTGATGGATTTGCCGCTTTCCCCCCGAATCCGCGCCACCGGCGCCCCGCCCATTCCCGCCGTACGCGGCTGGGCCGCCCGCTATCAGGGCGGCGCCGGTCCGGTCCTGGACATGACCCAGGCCGTGCCGGGCTATCCGCCGCATGCTGATCTGCTCGCGCGGCTCGCTGCCGCGGCGGGGGATGCGAAATCCGCCGGCTATGGACCGATTGAAGGCGAAGCCGCTTTGCGAGAGGCGCTAGCGGCCGATATGGCGCGCGCCTATAGGGCGCGGATCGGGGCTGGCGATATCGCCATCACCGCCGGCGGCAATCTGGCCTTTACGCTGGCCATGATGACGCTCGCTGGTGCGGGGGATGCGGTGATGCTGCCCGCGCCCTGGTATTTCAACCATCGCATGGCGATCGAAGCGCTTGGCATCCCCTGCCGCGTTTTGCCTTGCCGGGCAGAGGATGGCTTCCTGCCCGATCCCGCCTTGGCGGCAACGCTGATGCAAGGCGTGCGTGCGATTGTTTTGGTGACACCGAATAACCCAACCGGCGCCACATACTCACCAGAACTCGTCACACAATTTGCCAAGCTCTGCCACGATCACGGCGCCTGGCTGGTGCTGGATGAAACCTATCGCGATTTCATCCCGGAAGCCGCTGGCGCGCCGCATGGTTTGTTCCAGGATGCGACATGGCAGGATCATGTCGTGCATCTTTATTCCTTTTCGAAAGCCTATTGCGTGCCGGGCCATCGTGTCGGCGCCATTGCGGCTGGTGCGGGGTTTCAGCGCGAATTGGCAAAGGCCATTGATACGGTGCAAATCTGCCCACCACGTGCGGCGCAAATCGCGCTGGCGTGGGGCGTGGAAGCCTTGCGGGATTGGCGCGCGGGCAATCGCGCCATCATGGCCGGACGTGCTGCGGCTTTTCGCACTGCCATGGCGCCGATCAATGCCTGGCGGATTGATGCACTCGGCACTTATTTCGCGTATTTGCGCCTGCCCGATGGCGCCGGAGATTCTGAAGCCACCGCCGAGGCGCTTGCCGTGGAACGTGGCCTGCTTGGGCTGCCGGGGAGCTTTTTCGGCCCCGACCAGGAGAGGCATTTGCGGCTCGCTTTCGCTAATGCCGAAGAAGCGGTGATTGCCGCCGTGCCGGGGCGGCTCGCGTAACGATCTTCCCTACCCGATCGTCAATTCCGGGTATTGCGCCTGCCGTAGAAGGTTTAATTGCCGAGATTCCGCCCGTTGTTATTGCTGAGCACGATCTCGTCGATCGAGCAGATGCGATCCTGAAGCAATGCGAAGCGGATGCAGTCGAAGACGTTTCTGGCGGTCAGAGTACGGTCTTCGAATGCGTCGCGGCGATATTCCCACTTTGCGGGATCAAGCGGTGAGGTGTTGTGGAAGTCCGGAGGATAGATCGTGAGCACACGCACGCCGCTCTCCCGCAAACGATGCCGCAGCCGCTCAGAAAACAAAGCTTGGGCGGCTTTTGCGGCGCTGAACGCTTCATTGATCGCACGCAGATTGTTACGCAACGCGGTGGTACCGTTGAGGAATACCACATCGGCAGCCGAAGAACGATTGATCAACGGCAAGAGATGCTTGGTGAGGATAAATGGGCCGGTGGCGGTTGATGCCACCGCCTTGACGATGTCGTCATCGGAAGTATCAACGAAATCATTCCTGAGCCAAAAGCCCGCGTTGTGGATCAGAATGTCGATCCGGTCCGTAAAACGTTCGATCTCAGCCCGAACTCCAGCAAGTTGCCGCATATCAGTAAGATCGATTGGGAAGCACGCTATGTTCGTTGCCGGCAGTGTGCTCCGCACGATCGTCTCGGTCGCGCGGGCGTTCTCAATTTTGCGGGCGGACAGCAGCAGGTCGGCCCCAAGGCGTGCAAAGTTGATTGCAAGCGTCCGGCCAAAATCCCGGCCGGCGCCCGTGATCAAGACCTTTTTTCCGGCGAACGGCATCGACTTTTCCACTGTCATGCCGCCACCACGCCGCCCTCATTCGCCTTATGCTACGCGGAGCGGTTGAATATTCCGTACGCTCAACAAGGTAAAAATGCCGCCCGGCTGGCAGGGTTCCATCGCTTCCACAGTCACGTTTTCCGGGTTCAGCAAGTCGCGCAGCGCGAAATCCGGATGCCAGCCCAGCCGGCGTGACAGCGGCGCCATGGCGCGTTCCACCCACCAGCGCGGGCCACCTTCTGCCGCGAAGTGATTGACGAAAAGCAGATGCCCGCCGGGGCGCACCACGCGCGACATTTCCGCATAAAGCCGGCGTGCATCGGGCACCACACTCGCGGTAAACATGGCAACCGCAATATCGAAGGACGCGTCTTCGAAAGCCATTTCTTCCGCGTTCATTTCAACCAAGCCGCGCACATGGGAAAGCTTGTCTTCCGCCACGCGTTCATGCGCTTTGGCGAGCATTTCCCGCGACAGGTCAATGCCCACCACCTGCAAATCACGCCGATAAAGCGGCAGCGCCAAGCCAGTGCCAACACCCACTTCCAAAACGCGCGGCCCGGCAAGACGATTGACGGCTTCAACTGCGCGACGACGCCCAAAGGCGGAAACACCACCAAAGACCAGATCATAAACACCCGCCCAGCGGCGATAGGCTTCGCGCACACTATCGGCGTCCAGCGCTTCACGCGCGTGACCCCGTTCTTCTGCGCCCTTGGCGAGACCGATATTTGCCATTGGAATCCTGATTCCCTGCGCTTGAATGCGAGGGCATGAACACCGCAAATAAGGTCTCGTCAATCTTTTTGCTAGGGTTTGTGAGTGCCCGCAAAATCTGACACAAAATGTGTCAATTCTTCCTGTCTTTTCCGGTCATGGCGACCATCAAGCCACTGACCGCAATCACCGCCATACCAAGCCAGGTAATGGCATCTGGCGCATCGCCAAAAACCAGCACCCCCGCCACCACCGCCCAGATCATTTGCGTATAGGAAAGTGGTGCCAGCAGGCTGGCCGGCGCGCGCGCAAAGGCCAGCACCAAAAGCCCGTGGGAGGCACCGCCAAGCAGCCCCAGCAGTACAAGCGCCACCCAATCAAGCGCACTCGGCCAGACCCAGACCATGGGGAGCGAGGCCGAGGTCAGCAGCGTCGCCGCAAAAGACGTATGCAGGATAGTAGTGCGCGGGTCATCCAGCGCGGCGAGCTTGCGCGTCAGGATCTGGTAGAAGGCGAAAAGCGCGGCGGCGCCGAGCGGCAAGGCCATAGCCCAATGCGCGGGCTCCCCGGCGAGTAGGAAGGGCGGGCGCAGCAGGATTACCACCCCGGCAAAGCCAAGCCCCATGCCGAACCAGCGCAAGGGGCCGATCCGCTCACCAAGCCAAATGGCCGCCAGCGCCAGGGTGAATAGCGGCGAGGCAAAGCCAACCGCGGTCGCATCCGCGAGCGGGATATGCACCAGCGCCGAGGAGAACAGGAAATTGCACGCCGCCAATAACAGGCTGCGGAAGGTTTGCAGCCCCGGCGCGCGGGACCGCCAGGGCAGGCTGCCCGTGATCAGCCGCATGGCGATGGTGACGGCAATAAAGCTGAACAGAAACCGCGCCCACATTAATTGCGGGACGGCGAAGCTCAGCGTCATCAGCTTCAGCAGCGTATCCATGGCGACGAATAGCGCCAGCGCCAAAAGCTGCAACAATACGCCGGCAAGGACAGAATTCATGCGCCCCTTCTACGGCACGATCCGGCGCCGCGCAGTATCCTTTGTAAGCTTCAGCAACCGGGCGCAGAAGCCTTTAGTTCCAAGCGAAATCACCAGGAGACCCAGACGCTATGGCAGCCCCTCAGAGGGATGCGGTTCATCGGGGCTCTTTATCTCGACACCGCCCAGGATCTCTTCGGGCGCGCCTTCACGTGGCAGGCAGATCATGTTGAAGGAAGTGGCATTAGGGAAAAGATTTTCACCTTCACCGGCCAAGTTTCCAGGATTAAAGAGCCAGGGTTTGTGCCACCACATGCGATAGCCAAGATCAATAAGGGTCGCGACCAGTTCAGGATGACGTGCCGGAACCTCATTCGTGATGTAAAGAAATGGTCGGAAGCGGGCGATGGTGTTGCCTGCGCCGTCCAGCACCTGTTTTTCCGATCCGCCCGCGCCGATCTTGATCATGTGGCAAGCTGGCAGTGCCAGGTTGTCAATGGCGATCATGTCGACGATTTCGTCATCCTCTGCACCGGATGACCCAGTGCCGGAAGTTGCATTCCCACCGTACCTGGCCCGCGGCAAAGCTGCCTCTCCGGGGGCGGCGCCAATGGCGACGCATTGCGCATCCGTGTTTTGAATACCGTTCAAGGCCAGATTGGCGCAGAGCATTTGGTACATCATGCGTCGCGGTTCAAAGGCGACCAACCCGCCATTTTCGCCGACAAGCTTGGCAAGGTGCACGCTATGCGCCCCGATATTGGCGCCAACCTCCACCACCAGCATGCCGGGCTTGATCAATCCCGAGAAAAGCTGTGCCTCAAGCTCTGCATATTCACCATAGCGATCCAGCGCCAAGCCAATATGTTCATCGCGCGTATCGTAAAGCATCACCCCATGACGGCAGTACTTCAGGCGCATATGCGGGGTGGGCAGCATAATACTGGCGAGTTTTTGTAAAATCATCGGGGTCCCACTCATCAGGTTGTCGGCAAGCTATCAGTCATTCGATCCCTGTGCCAATCTATTCTGCCCTCCTCGCCAGAAAGGACGCGCGATTCAATGACCCGCCCGCCAAAACAGCGCGCCGATCTGTTGCTGGTTGCCACTGGGCTGGCGGAAAGCCGCGCCCGGGCGCAGGCGCTTATCCTGGGTGGCAAGGTCTTCACCGATGGCAAAAGAGTGGAAAAGGCAGGCGATCTGCTGGCCGATGGGGCGCCGCTTGAAGTGCGCGGTCAGGATCACCCTTGGGTATCCCGCGGGGGGCTTAAGCTTGCCCATGCGCTGGCGCATTTCGGGCTGGCACCCGAAGGGCGGGTTTGCCTTGACCTTGGCGCCTCCACCGGGGGCTTTACGGATGTGCTGCTGCACCATGGTGCGGCGAAGGTTTATGCGGTGGATGTCGGCCATGGGCAATTGGCGTGGAAGCTTCGGCAGGACCCGCGCGTTGTGGTGCTGGAAAAGACCAATGCCCGCTATTTGGACGGCACCACCATCCCGGAACCCATTGGCGCCCTCGTTTGCGATGCCTCCTTCATCGGGCTGCGGACCATACTGCCGGCCCCCTTGTCGCTCTGCGCGCCGGGGGCCTTTGCTGTGGCATTGATAAAACCGCAATTCGAAGCGGGGCCTGGCCAGGTCGGCAAGGGCGGCGTGGTGCGCGACCCTGCGCTCCATCGCAGCATTTCAGCCATGATTGCTGATTGGTGGGCAGCGCTGCCCGGCTGGCAGGTGCTTGGCATTACCGAAAGCCCCATCACGGGGCCTGAGGGGAATAAGGAATTCCTCATTGCTGCGCGCCGGGAAGGCTAGCGGTGCGATTCATGCTGACCTATCCCCTGCCCGAAAAGCCCCCGCGCACCACTAGCCGTATACTTGGTGGGCCGATTCACGCCGCTGTCGGAAACCGACAGCGGCGATCGGACCACTAGGCAGGGCTTGCGCAGGCGGCCCATCCCGCCTATCCGCCGCCTTCCTTTTTCAGACATTCAGGGGTTTGCCACCATGGCCATCGAACGCACCTTCAGCATCATCAAGCCGGACGCCACGCGCCGGAATCTGACCGGCAAGGTCAATGCGGTGTTCGAAGAAGCGGGGCTGCGCATTGTCGCGCAAAAGCGTATCCATATGTCCCAGGCGCAGGCCGAAAGCTTCTATGGCGTGCATCGTGAACGCCCGTTTTTCAAGGATTTGGTGTCCTTCATGATCTCGGGCCCCGTCGTGGTGCAGGTGCTGGAAGGCGAAAACGCCGTGGCCCGGAACCGCGAATTGATGGGCGCGACCAACCCCGCCAATGCCGCCCCCGGCACCATCCGCAAGCTTTTCGCCGAAAGCATTGAGGCGAATTCGGTCCATGGGTCCGACAGCGCTGAGAACGCCGCCATCGAAATCGCCTATTTCTTCGCCGGCAGCGAAATCGTCGGCTGAGCCGCTTTCACTTCTCGCGCGGCTGGTAACCAGCCCGTAAGCAGTTCCGGTGTTTAATGCGCCCCCAAGTAATTGAGGGTGCAGGCATGAGCGACGGGTTTGGCAGTCAGGGCGATCGGGCAGCGGCGGGGCTTGATCTTGCCCATTCGCCGGCGGAGCTTCGCCAGGGTATCGCCGAAGCCTTGGCCAATAATGGCGCCGGGATGCGCTTGGATTTGCAGCCCGTGTGCAGCGCCAATGGGCTGGAAACCGTGGGGTATGAGGCGCTGCTGCGTTGGGTTCATCCTGATCTTGGCCCCATCCTCGCCATGGAAACAGTCAATGCCGCAACCCAGGCGGGCATGGCAGCCGCCCTCGACGCCTGGGTTTTCGCCGAAGCCTGCCGGATCAGGGCGCGTTGGCCGCGTTCCGCCCCGTATATTTCTGTCAATATCACGGCTGAGGCATTTCTGCGCGGCGATGGCACGGCCCTGATGCGCCGTGCCTTGTATGATGCCGATACGGACCCGCGTAGTATGGTGGTGGAGATGCCGGCCAATGCGGTATCCCTTTGGCATGATGCGGCGGCTAACCTCGCGGCCGGGCTACGCGGGCTTGGGGTTGTTGCTGCGCTTGATGATTTCGGCGTGGCGCGCGGCACCATCCTGGCCCTGCGCGCGATTCCCTTCCCCATGGTGAAGTTGCACCCAAGCCTTTGCGCTGGGCTGGATGGGGAACATTTGGCGGCACGGCGGGCGCTGGCGCTGACGTCCGGGCAGGTGGAAACCGCCCATGCGCTCGGCACCATTGTGGTGGCGAAAAGCGTGGAAACCCTGGCGCAGCTTCGTGCGCTGGAAAAAGCCGGCTGTGATGCGATGCAGGGCTGGCTGCTGGGGCGGCCCGGTAAGGTGCCAAATTTAACTGAATAGGCGCCGTTGCAGCGAAACGCAGAAACGGAAAGGGGCGGTCCAAACCGCCCCTTTTTCATTCCCGCGAAGCGACTGGTGTCAGACCAGGAAAATCGCCATCAGCACCAGCACCACAATGGTAGCGCCGGTGGACCAGGTCACAAAGCGCGTGAAGCCTTCCCAGCCGCCACGGCGATCCGCGAGGATATCGGCGGAGGTCACTTCGACGAAATCATAATATTCTTTCTCAGCCATGGCTTTCCCCAAATCTCGGCGTTTGACTATTGTGTAGAAAGCAATGCCGCGCGGGGCAAGGGGTTCCGCAGGGAATCCGCTGTATATTCCGCCCCCGTGATCACGGCGCGCCCCGCTTCCAGGCGCAGGCGCCCCGCCGCCAGCCAGGAAAGCGCGGCGGGATAGAGCTTATGCTCCTCCGCCAATACCCGCGCGGCCAGGCTTGCTTCCGTATCATCGGGCAAAACTGGCACGGCGGCCTGGGCGATGATGGGGCCCTCATCCACCCCTGCGGTCACCAGATGCACGGTGCAGCCGTGTAGCCGGACCCCGGCGGCCAAGGCGCGTTCATGGGTATCAAGCCCCGGAAAGGCCGGCAGCAGAGATGGGTGGATATTGATCAGCCGCCCTTCCCAACGGCGCACGAAATCAGGCGTCAACACGCGCATGAAGCCGGCAAGGGCAATGATTTCAACGCCGTGTCGGGCCAATTCGGCTTCCATCGCGGCCTCAAACCCGGCGCGATCCCCCTTGAAGGCGCGGCTTTCCACCACCGCTGTCGGCACGCCGCGCGCCGCCGCAACCCCAAGCCCCGCCGCATCGGCGCGGTTCGACAGCACCAGCACGGGTTCCGCCGGGTAATCCGGCCCGGCGGCTGCCAGAATCGCCGCCATATTTGACCCGCGCCCGGAGATCAGCAGACCGAGTCTTTTCCGCTTCATGCGCGCGGCCAGGCCTGGGGCAGGTTCTGAATATGAATGCCGGCCGGCCCGGAGGAGGCTTCCAGATGGCCGATGTGGAAGGGCGCCTCTCCGGCGTCGGTCAACATGCGCGTGGCTGCCTCCGCGCCCGCGGCTGGCACCGCCAGCACCATGCCAAGCCCACAATTGAAGACGCGGAGCATTTCATCGGCGCTGACATTCCCCGCTTCGGCCAGGAAGGCGAAAACCGGCGGCACGGGCCAGCTTCCGGCCTCCAGCACTGCCGTCATGCCCGCTGGCAGCACGCGCGGCAGATTGCCGGGTAGGCCGCCGCCGGTGATATGCGCCGCCGCATGCAAAAGCCCCGCGCGATGCAAGGCAAGCAGCGGCTTCACATAAATGCGCGTCGGTGCCAGCAGCGCCTGACCGAGCTTCTGGCCGGGTGCGAAGGGCGCGGGGTCGGCCAACGTAAGGCCACGCGCGGCCAATACCCGCCGCACCAGGGAAAAGCCATTGGAATGAACACCGGATGACCCAAGGCCGATCAACACATCCCCGGCTGCAATGCCCGCAGGCAAAAGCTGGCCGCGTTCGGCAGCCCCCACGGAAAACCCAGCCAGATCATAATCATCCGCGGCATACATGCCCGGCATTTCGGCGGTTTCACCGCCCACCAGGGCGCAGCCCGCTTGCCGGCAGCCTTCCGCAATACCCGCAATCACCGCCCGCGCCTGATCAAGCTGAAGCTTCCCGGTTGCGAAATAATCCAGGAAAAACAGAGGCTCGGCACCCTGCACCACCAGATCATTGACGCACATCGCCACCAGATCAATGCCGACCGTGTCGTGAATGCCCGCTTCGATCGCCACACGGAGCTTGGTGCCAACCCCATCGGTGGAAGAAACCAGCACTGGGTCCGAAAAGCCGGCTGCCTTTGGGTCAAACAAGGCGCCGAAACCGCCTAAGCCCCCCATGACGCCAGACCGGTTCGTGGCGCGCGCCAGGGGCTTGATGGCTTCAACCAGGGCGTCGCCGGCCTCAATATCCACGCCCGCATCGCGGTAGGTGAGGCTTTGGGGATTGGAACTGGTCAGGGCGACCTCCGATTTGATACACTGCCCCGTGCTATACCGTGGGAAAACGCGAAGGGAAGGCTTTGATGACAAAACGCCACGCCTGGGGATTGGCCGGAAAGAAACATGTGGCGGCGGCTTTCGCAAGCTTCTGGCTGGGCTTGGCCGCCCTGCCGGCCTTGGCGCAATTCAGCGATATGGGCGCGCTGACGCAGCGTGGTGTGCCGGCGGAAGCGACTGCGGAGAATGGTGTTGTCGCGCAGGAACGCGCCTTCGCCGCCGGGCGCCGCACTGCATGGGATCGCATTCAGGGCATGGTCAATGCACCGCGCAGACCGACTGATGCGGAGCTTGATCGGATGGTGCGGTCCATTGTGATCGAGCAGGAAAACACCGGCCCGCAGCGCTATAGCGGGCGGCTCACGATCCAATTCGATGCTGATGCGGTGCAAAGCTTCGCCGAAGGGGCCGAAGTGCGTGCAGCAACCCTTCCTTCCGGCACGGCAAGCGAATCGCCGGTCAGCATGACACCTGCCACACCCATCACCGGATCATTGGAAGCAACAGCGCGTTACGCGACGCTCAATGAATGGCTGGAAATTCGCCGGCGCGTGGTTGCGGCGGGGGCACGGCTTGATGTCATGGCCATCAGCATAGATCGCGCGCATTTGAATCTTGGGCTGCGTGTGCCGATTGGTATTGCACCGGAAGTTTTTGGTCAGCATGGGCTGCAGCTCACGCGCGGTACCGGCGCGCAGAATGATCAATGGCGGCTTGGCCTTGCCGGACGGTCCTGACCTTCGCCGGCTGCCGCAAACCCCGCTGAATCTGGCGGGGGCGGGGCTTTTCACCCTGCCCAATCTGATCACGCTCGGCCGGCTTTGCGCCGTGCCGGCGGCGATCTGGCTGATGTTGCAGCATCGGCTTGATCTTGCCTTTCTGGTTTTCATTGGTGCGGGGATTTCTGATGCGCTGGATGGCTGGATTGCGCGGGCCTGGAATGCGCGGTCCCAGCTTGGTGCGGTGCTTGATCCCATTGCGGATAAGGCGCTGCTGGTTTCGGTTTATGTGACTTTGGCGGCGATTGGTGTGCTTCCCGATTGGCTTGCGATTCTGGTGGTGTTTCGTGATTTGCTGATTGTGGGCGGCGTGCTGGTGTTATGGGCGGTTGGGCTGCCGCCGCGCATCAAACCGATTTTCATTTCCAAGGCGAATACGGCGGCGCAGATCGTGCTTGCGGCTTTGGTGCTGCTGCTGGCAGGTTTTGGCTTCAGCGCGCCGTTGCTCTTGGAAGTCATGATCTGGCTTGTCGCCACCACGACCTTTGCTTCCGGCGCTGCTTATGTTGCCCAGGCGGCACGGCGTACCGCCGGTTGGACCGCATGACAGATCAGCGCCCACCCTTGGCTACAAGGCCGGTCATCACACCACCTTCGGCGCCGCGCACCGCTACGCGTGGGCAACGCTGGGCGGTATTTCTTGGCTGCGGCATCGCGCTGCTGTTTTGCCTTTGGCTATTTCAGGGCATTCTGACGCCTTTCGTGCTGGCGGCGACCATCGCCTATTTCCTTGATCCGCTCGCGACCCGTTTGGCGCGGCTTGGGGTTCCGCGTGGCATTGGGGCCTTCCTGCTGGTAACGCTGCTCGGCACGGTCACCTTGGTGGCGTTATTGCTGCTCTATCCGCTGATATTGGCGCAAATTGGTGTGCTGGTGCAGCGTCTGCCCGCCTATATCGCCGGGGTTGGGCAAGCCTTGCGTGACTTGCTGTTGAAGGTTGAGGAAACGCTCGGGCCGGACATGCTGGATCAGCGTTTGCGCGAATTGGCGATCAACCAGGCAGGGTCCATGCTGTCCTGGCTGGGCAGTGCCGCAACGCGGTTGATTGGTGGCGGCTTCGCGCTGTTCAGCGTTTTCACCTTTGTGGTGGTCACACCTGTTGTCGCGTTTTATCTGCTGCGCGATTGGCAATCCATGCTGACGCGAGTTGAAAGCTGGCTGCCGCGCCGCAGCGCCAATGTCATCCGGCAAATCGCGCGCGATACGGACCGCGTGCTTTCCGCCTGGCTGCGCGGACAATTGCTGTGCTGTCTTGGACTTGGGATTTTCTATGCCTTTGCCTTGCATTTCGCGGGGCTGGAACTTGGCATCACCATCGGCATCATGTCGGGCTTCCTGACCTTCATTCCCTATGTCGGTTCCATGACCGGTTTTGCCACCGCCGTGCTGCTCGCCATTGGGCAATTTGGATCCTGGCAGGAAGTGCTGGTGATTGTGGCGATTTTCGTGATCGGCCAAGGGATCGAAGGCTACATCATCTACCCCTATCTGCTCGGCAACCGCGTTGAACTCCATGCTGTTTGGGTGATTTTTGCGCTGTTTGCCGGTGGCGTTGCCTTTGGGTTTCTCGGCGTCTTGCTCGCGGTGCCCATGGCGGCGGCGATTGGAGTGGTTACGCGTTATTGGCTGCGCCGATATCTGGAAAGCCCGCTTTATCTCGACCCGCCGCGGACTGGGCAATGATGCGCCAATTAGCCCTGCCGCTGCCTGTTGCGGCTTCCTTTGATGCGCGCGATGTGATTGCGGATGCCAGCAATGCAGCGGCGCGAAGCTGGCTGGCGAAGCCGGAAGCCTGGCCGCTCGGCAGGCTCGCGCTATTCGGCGAAGCGGGCTTGGGCAAAACGCATTTGGCGCGCGCCGCTGCCGCGCGTTTTGGTTGGCGATGGCTGGATGGCATGGGCTTGCGCGGCCTGCCCGCCCCGGCACCGCAGGGCAGCGTGATTGATGACGCGGATTGCGTGGCGGATGAGGCTGCGCTTTTGCATCTGATCAACCTTTGCGCAGAACGTGGCGAAACGCTTTTGCTGATTGGCCGCGAAGCGCCAGCGCGCTGGCCCGTGCGCCTGCCCGATCTGATTAGCCGCCTGCGCGCCACACAGGCAGTCGGCATCGGCCCGCCATCGGATGCGCTGCTGCGCGCCTTGCTCAGCAAGTTCTTCGCTGATCGGCAATTGCGCGTGGATGGGGATGTGCAAGCCTGGCTGCTCACGCGCCTGCCGCGCGATGCAGCAAGCCTGGCTGAGGCAGTGGCGCGGCTTGATCACGCCGCGCTTGGCATGGGTGGGCGCATTACACGCCCGCTGGCGCGGTTGGCGCTTGATCGCTGGCTGGCGGACCAGGGTGTATGTGAAGATTCAGAGACTGAACGGCGCCCGCCCTCGCCTTCCCTGGCACCTCTGCTATAGGCTTGGGTCATGAGTGACATCAGGCCCGATATCGAAGCCTTCCCGCTGGCGGAAAGCCCGGCGCGCTTCAGCAATCGGGAGCTTTCCTGGCTTGCCTTCAATCAGCGCGTGCTGGAAGAAGCGGGCAATGCGCGCCATCCGCTATTGGAACGGCTGCGCTTTGTGGCGATTTCAGCGAATAACCTGGATGAATTCTATTCGGTCCGCGTGGCGGGTCTGGTCGGGCAGGATCGCGCCGGGGTGGTGACACCTTCACCTGATGGGTTGACGCCGGCGCAACAGCTTGCCGCCATTCATGAACGTGCGCGCGCGCTGATTGATGGCCAGCAGGATTCCTGGCGGGCGCTTCGTACCATGCTGCGCGAGGCGCATCTGATGGTGGTGGATCGGTCCGATTTGACCGAGGCTGATCGCCAATGGCTGGACGAATGGTTCATGGACCGTGTCTTTCCAGTGCTGACGCCGCTGGCCGTTGACCCTGCGCATCCCTTTCCCTTCATCGCCAATCTCGCGCTTTGCCTGGTCTTCAAGCTGGTGCGCGAAGAAGATGGCGGCACCATGCGCGCCCTTTTGCCGCTGCCGCCGCAGGTGGAGCGTTTCATTCGCCTGCCATCGCGCCGCGGGTCGGGTGCGATGCGCTTCGCGCTGCTGGAAGATGTGATCCTGCTATTCCTGGATCGGCTTTTCCCAGGCTTCATCATGGCGGAAAGCGGGTTGTTTCGGCTGATCCGCGACACGGATGTGGAATTCGAGGAAGAGGCCGAAGACCTTGTCCGTTCCTATGAAAGCGCGCTCAAGCGCCGCAGGCGCGGGCGCGCCATCCGGCTTTCCGTCACTGCCAATACGCCTTCCGATATGCTTGATTTCGTGGCCGAGGAATTGGATGCGCCGCGGTCAGAAGTATTCGTGGTGGATGGGCTGCTCGGGCTTTCCGATCTCACGCAATTGATCGTGGATGATCGGCCTGATCTGCTGTTCACACCCTATACGCCGCGCTTTCCCGAACGCATCCTGGATTTCGGCGGTGATTGCTTCGCCGCCATCCGCGCCAAGGATATTGTGGTGCATCACCCTTACGAAAGCTTCGATGTGGTGGTGCAATTCCTGAGGCAAGCGGCGCGCGATCCGAATGTGATTGCGATCAAGCAAACGCTTTATCGCACCACGCGCGACAGCCCAATTGCCAAGGCACTGATTGAAGCGGCCGAGGCGGGCAAAAGTGTCACCGGTATTGTGGAATTGAAGGCGCGCTTTGATGAGGAACGCAACATTGCGCTGGCCCGCGAATTGGAAGCGGCTGGCGTGCAGACGGTTTTCGGCTTTGTTGAATTGAAGACGCATGCGAAGGTGAGTTTGGTGGTGCGGCGCGAAGGGTCACATTTGCGATCCTATGCGCATTTCGGCACGGGGAATTACCACCCGGTCACGGCGCGCATCTATACGGATCTTTCCTATTTCACGGCCGATCCGGCGCTGACGCGCGATGCCGCCAAGCTGTTCAATTACATGACCGGCTATGCGCGGCCGGAGACGATGGAAAAGCTTGCCTTCTCACCGCTGACCACGCGGCCCACCTTGCTGGCGCTGATCCGACAGGAAATTGCCTTCGCCAAGGAAGGCAAGCCGGCGGCGATTTGGATCAAGATGAATTCGCTGGTGGATGAAACGCTGATCGATGCGCTGTATGAGGCTTCAAAGGCCGGCGTGAAGGTGGATGCGATTGTACGTGGCATTTGCTGCCTGCGCCCTGGCGTGCCTGGGCTTTCGGACAATATCCGCGTGAAATCCATTGTCGGGCGCTTTCTGGAACATTCGCGCGTTTATGTGTTTGGCAATGGGCATAGGCTGCCATCGCGCCGCGCCAAGGTTTATATCTCCTCCGCCGATTGGATGGCGCGCAATATGGATTGGCGTGTGGAAACCATGGTGCCCGTGGAAAACGCCACCGTGCATGCGCAGGTGCTGGATCAGATCATGGTGATCAATCTGAAGGACACGCTGCAAAGCTGGCAGCTTGGCCCGGATGGCCATTGGGCGCGCATCGAAGCGCCCGAGAATGGCGTTTGCGCGCATGAGTATTTCATGACCAACCCATCGCTTTCGGGACGTGGCAGCGCCTTGGCGCGCGGTACGCGGCGACAGCGGCAAGATCGTGTGAAGCAGGATTGATGGACGGCGCCGCGCTCAGCGCCCGAACGGGCCACGCAACCACGACCATGCGCTGCGGCGTGGTGGATTTGGGGTCAAATTCCGTGCGCCTTGTGGTCTTTGAAGGACGCGGGCGCAATCCTGTTGCCATCTTCAACGAAAAGGCCGTGCTGGGGCTTGGCCGTGGGCTGCATGATACGGGGCAGCTCAATCCCGATGCGGTGGCGCAGGCGCTGACGATCATGCAGCGCTACCATGCGGTGGCGCGCGCCATGGGCGCCGCACCAATTGAGGTTTTGGCGACTGCTGCGGTGCGTGATGCATCCAATGGCGCGGCTTTTGTCGCGGCCCTCGGCGAAAAACTGCCCGGCGTGCCGATCCATATCCTGACGGGGGATGAGGAAGCGCGGCTTTCCGCCGATGGCGTGCTGCTCGGCTTTCCCGGCGCGGATGGCCTGCTTGGCGATATCGGCGGCGGTTCACTGGAATTGGTGGCGCTCAGCCAGGGCGCACAGGGCAAAAGCGCCAGCCTGCCGATTGGCACGATTCGCTTGGCCGATCGCGCCAAGGAGGATATCGGCAAGGCGCGCGCAATCGTTACCGAGGAATTGGCGCGTCACCCTTGGCTGCATGGCGCAGCGGGGCGGGATTTGTATCTGGTGGGTGGCGCCTGGCGCGCCATGGCGCGCATGCATATGGCGCAAACCGGCTATCCGCTTTCCATTGTCCATCATTACGCGCTGACGCGCGAAGAAGCGCGCGATCTTTCCGGTGTATTGATGGCCGCCACGCGCCGCACGCTGGAACGCATGCCAGGCGCGCCCAGCAAGCGCCTGGCGGATTTGCCCTTTGCCGCGCTGGTGCTGCGCCGGCTCTTGCGCGCCAGCGGCGCGCGCCGCGTGATTTTCAGCGCCAATGGTTTGCGTGAAGGCTGGTATGCGCGCCTGCTTGATGCGGCTGAACGCAAGCGGGATCCGCTTCTGGCAGCCGCGTACGACATGGCGCTGCGTTTCGGCCGCGACCAGACCATGCCGCCCGCGCTTTTCGCCTGGACCGCGCCGCTTTTTGAGGATGAGTCGCCCCTCGCCCTGGCGCTCCGCGAAGCGGCCTGTTGGGTGAGCGATATCGGCAGCCATGATCATCCGGATTACCGCGCCGAACACGCGTTTTATCGTGTGCTGCGCCAGCCTGGTGTTGGCTTTGATCATCACGGCCGCGCCTTCCTGGCCCTTGCCGCAGCGCTGCGTTACGAGGCTGAGGCTGAAGCGCCCTTCTTACCCTCAGCGCGCTTATTATTGGATGTTGGCACGCTGCGGCGTGCGGAGATTTTGGGCGCGGCTTTCAGGCTTGCCTATACGCTTTCCGGTGGTACGCCGGTGCTGCTGGCGGGCACGTCACTGGAACGCCGTGGTGGGCGGCTGATTCTGCGGCTTGTTGAAGGCGGCGGGGTTTTTGCAGGTGAAAGCGTGTTGCGGCGGCTTGAAACCCTTGCCGCCGTGCTTGGGCTTGAATCAAGCGTGCAAGTCACGCGGCGCGGGTGATCTTCTTGGCATGAAGATGGCCGACCGGGCTGCCTAACCCGGTCGGTGCATTTTCAACCTCTCAAGGCATCGCGACATCAATGCCCTGATAGAAATAATTCTGCGCGCGGATTTCATCATCCGAAAGGCGCCGGCCGGCCGGGATCACCACCGTCCCATCCTGGCGTGTGATCGGGCCTTCGAACGGGTGCAGTGTGCCGGCGGCGATGGCGTCGCGGATGCGCGTTGCCTCGCTCACTTCCTCGGGCGCCATATTGGTGAAGGGGGCCATGCGGAACATGCCGCTGCCAAGCCCACCCCAGGTATCCGTCGGGCGCCAGGTGCCATCCAGCACGGCCTTGGCCCGTTCGGCGTAGTAATCGCCCCAATTGTTCACGCTGCTGGTGAGATGGGCGCGGGGGGCGAAGCGCGTCATGTCCGATGCCTGGCCAAAGCCGAAAATGCCGCGCTGTTCCGCCAATTGCAGCGGCGCCGGGCCATCAGTGTGGCTGCACAGCACATCGCAGCCCTGGTCAATCAGGGCACGGGCGGCATCGGCCTCTCGCGCTGGGTTCGACCAGGCGTTTACCCACACAACGCGCACCTTCATGGAAGGGTCCACAGACCAGGCGCCGCGCATAACGGTATTGATGGCGCTGATCACCTCCGGCACCGGGAAGGTGGCAACATAGCCGATGGTCTTGGAACGGGATTTGCGCGCGGCGATCACGCCCTGGATGTAGCGGCCTTCGTAGAAGCGGGCATTGTAGATCGCCATATTTGGCAGCGTTGTTGGGCCGGTGGCGTTTTCGAAGAATACGCCCGGGTGCTGCGGCGCCAGGCGCTGCGTGGGGGCGAAATAGGAAAAGCTGGTGGTGAAGATCAGCCG
Organism: Roseomonas sp.; assembly: GCA_020249505.1. Classification (GTDB taxonomy): domain Bacteria; phylum Pseudomonadota; class Alphaproteobacteria; order Acetobacterales; family Acetobacteraceae; genus Neoroseomonas. Next base: position 269,589 of record JADCFN010000003.1, read on the forward strand.
ATGGCCGGTGCGGACAAGCTGGGTCACCACACGGTCGAAATCGGGTGGTGCCACGGATTCCACCGTGGTGGCATTGACGCGGTCGCCCAGTACCTCGGCCATGCGGCGGCGGCCCTGGTCGTGCATGTGGGACCAGCCGAAATCGCCGACCGGACCGATCAGGACGACGCCGACGTTGAGGCGCGACTGCGCTTCGGCCTGCTGACCAGCCAGCGCAGCGCCGGCAAGACCAGCAGAACCAGCCATAAGATGACGACGGGTGATGTTCATGAAGCTCTCCCTGAAAAGCGGTCTGGATTAAGCAAATTTAATACCAAGACGGAAGGGGCTATCTGTCGGGGACGAAGGGCACGCCGAGGGAGGCCGGCCCCGCCGCCCCGCCCCGCCTTGCCCGCATAATGAGCACGAGCACCAAAATCGTGATCAGATAGGGCAAGGCCGCCAGAAATTGCGATGGCAGCGGCACGCCGGCCGATTGCGCATGCAATTGCAGGATGGTGAGCGCGCCAAACAGATAGGCACCGACCATGGCCCTGAAGGGCAGCCAGGAGGCAAAGACCACAATCGCGAGTGCAATCCAGCCCCGCCCCGCGGTCATGCCGCTGGTCCAGAAGGGTGTCAGAACCAACGACATATAGGCCCCCGCCAGCCCCGCGCATCCGCCGCCGAACAGGATGGCAAGCAGGCGTATGCGCCGCACCGGGTAGCCCAGCGCATGCGCCGCCGCGTGGTTTTCACCCACCGCGCGCAGCACAAGCCCGGCGCGGCTTTTGGTGAGGAACCACCAGGCGGCCACCACCAAGGCGATAGAGGCATAGACAAACGGGTCTTGGCGGAACAGCAGCGGGCCAAGGAAGGGAATATCGGGCAGCCAGGGGATTTCGATCTTGCCGATGCCGGCGCGCTGCACGCCGACAAAGGGCGCACCGATCACGCCGGAAAGCCCAAGCCCCAGAATGGCCAAAGCAAGCCCAGCCGCGACCTGATTGGCCGCAAGCCCCAGGACGAGGGCGGCAAACACCAGCGATAGCGCCATGCCGGCCAGCACGGCCACCAGCACGCCAAAACTGGAAGACCCGGTGGCGATGGCGGCGGCAATACCGGCAGCAGCGCCGATGACCATCATGCCCTCAACGCCCAGATTCAAGACGCCGGCGCGTTCCACTACCAATTCGCCAATCGCCGCGATTAGCAACGGGGTGGAGGCGGTGATGATGGTCAGGATAATGGCTTCGAACAATGTCATGTCGCAGCCCCCCGCAGCAGGCGGAAGCGATACAAAAGCATACTATCGCAGACCAGCACGAAGAACAGCAAAAGCCCTTGCAGCACGCGCGTTGCATCCAAAGGCAGGCGCAGCATGATTTGCGCATTCTCGCCACCGATGAAGGTGATGGCGATGAAAACGCCGGCGAACAAGCAGCCGATGGGATTAAGCCGCCCGAGGAAGGCAACGATGATGGCGGTGAAGCCATAGCCAGGTGAAATGCCGGGCTGCAATTGCTTCACGGTCCCCGCGGCTTCCAGCACGCCGGCAAGCCCGGCAAGCGCGCCCGAGATCATGAAAACCGTGATGATCAGCCGTGTTTCGGAAAACCCGGCAAAGCGCGCGGCGCGCGGCGCTTCCCCCACAAGGCGGATTTCAAACCCCTTCAGCGTGCGCCCCATCAGCAGCATGAAGGCAAATACAATAGCAATCATGATCGGCGTGCCGATATTGAGCCGCCCGCCTTCCATCAGCAGCGGCAGCGTCGCTTCCACCTCAAACACCACGCTATTGGGCATGTTGAAGCCGGCCGGGTCGCGCCAGGGGCCGCGCACCAGGTAATCCAGCAGCAATTCCGCGACATAAACCAGCATCAGGCTGGTCAGGATTTCATTGGCGCCGAAACGGGTGCGGAGCAGCGCAGGGATCAGCGCAAAACACGCGCCCGCCATGGCGCCCACCAGCAGCATCACCGGCAAAAGCCACGGCCCTTGCGTGCTGCCATGGGTGATGATGGCGATATAACCACCCGCCATGGCACCGAACAGGAATTGCCCTTCGGCGCCGATATTCCAGACTTTGGCGCGGTAGCAAACCGCAAGCCCAACCGCGATCAGCACCAAGGGTGTCGCCTTCACCGCCACTTCCTGCAAACCCCAGGAATCCGAGAGCGGATCAAGGAAATAGGTGCTCAGCGCCGCCACCGGGTCCTTACCCAGCAGCGCGAACATAATGGCGGCAGAAATCATGGTGAGCGCCACGGCAATAAGTGGCGAGATCAGCATCAGGCTGATCGGTGTCTCGCTGCGCTTTTCCATGACCAAACGCATCACGCCGCCATCCCCGCCCCGCCCATCAATAGGCCGAGCGATTCACGTGTGGCTTGCGCGGTTGGCATGGCGGGCGAAAGCCGGCCCATGAACATGACGCAGAGCCGGTCCGAGATTTCCAGCAACTCATCCAAATCCTGGCTGATCACCAGAACAGCGCTGCCCGCACGCGCCAGATCCATCAAGGCTTGCCGAATGGTGGAAGCCGCCCCGGCATCCACGCCCCAGCTTGGCTGCGCCACCACCAGCAGGCCGGGCTTGCGGGCGATTTCCCGGCCAATGACGAATTTCTGCAAATTGCCGCCCGATAGCGCGCGGGCTTCCGGATCGGCGGGGCCTTTGCGCACATCAAAGGCGCGCACCACCTTGCCCACAAAGTCAGTCAGCTTGGCGCGATCCACCAAGCCATGACGCAAGAAACCATTGGTTGCATGGCCTGAAAGCAGCGCATTTTCCGTGAGCCGCATGGCGGGTGCGGCGCCATGGCCAAGCCGTTCTTCCGGGACAAAGGCGGCACCACGCCGGCGGCGTTCATTGATGCCGGCGCGGCCAACCGCGACACCATCCATGGCAATGGCCGCGTCATGGGGCGCCAATTCTTCGCCGCTGAGCGCTGCAAAAAGCTCATCCTGACCATTGCCGGCGACACCCGCGATGCCCAACACCTCACCGGCGCGCAGTTCCAGATTTATATTGGCAAGTGCAATGCCATGCGCATGCAGCGGCGGGAGAGACAGCGCAGAAACCGCTAACCGCACCGGGCCTTGCGCTTCGATCACATCATGGCGGATGGGCACCACATCGCCGCCCATCATCATGCGCGCGAGGCTTGCCGCGGTTTCCGCGCGCGGGTCGCAATGCGCCACCACCTGGCCGCCGCGCAGAATGGTCGCGGCTTCGCAAATGCGCCGCACTTCTTCCAGCTTGTGGGAGATATAAAGGACAGAACGCCCCTCAGCGCGCAGCCGGGCGAGCGTCGCAAAAAGCCCCTCGGCTTCCTGCGGTGTCAGCACGGAAGTGGGTTCATCCAGGATCAGCAGGCTTGGGTCCTGCATCAGGCAGCGCATGATCTCAACGCGCTGCCGCTCACCCACGGAAAGCCGCCAGACTTCGCGGCTGGGATCAAGCGGCAGGCCATAGGCGCGGCTGGTCTCGGCAAGGCGTTCGGCGATCTCATTCAAGGCACCCGCGCCATCAAGCGCGAGGGCGACGTTTTCTGCCACTGTCAGCGCCTCAAATAGCGAAAAATGCTGGAACACCATGCCAATCCCAAGTGCGCGGGCGGCGCGGGGGCTTTCCACCTGAACCGGCGCACCGCGCCAGACAAGCCGCCCCGCATCCGGGCGCAGCAGGCCATAGATGATTTTGACGAGCGTGGATTTGCCGGCGCCATTTTCACCAAGCAGCGCATGGATTTCGCCGGGTGCGACCTTCAGGTCCACGGCGTTATTCGCCACCAGCGCGCCGAAGCGCTTGGTAATGCCCTCAGCGGCAAGAAGCGGGGGGGATGCCTGCATGACAGGCGTGTAACCTTTTTAGGTGGCGTGATCTATGCCGCGTTTGGCGCCGCCACGCCTGTTTTTACAGCAGGCCAAGCGCCGAGAATAGTCGCGCCGCCGGCGGCCAGGCTTCCACCACCGCGTCGCGCTTGATGATGGCCGCAAGCCCGCCGCCCAATAGCAACGCAATGGAAGCCGCCCAGGCCGCACGGAGCCTGCGCGAGGAAGCACCCTGAGCTACCTCGGCCGGGGTCTCCAGCGCTGCTACCTGCTCGGGCAAGGTCTCCTCAAGGAATGGCCTAGGCGCCGGGCGGGGTTCCTCCGCCACTGGGCTGGGCGGCAGCGGTTCGGGCGGGCGGAAGGCAAAAGGCTCCGGTACTGGCGGGTTCGGCATCGGGAATACCGTCCGGCACTGGCTACAGCGCAGCGGGCGGGTGCGGTCGCGCATCATGCGCTCCGGCACCTGAAAGCCTGCAGTGCATTTGGGGCATTCGATCAGCATGGCCCTATTTTCCGTCACTGCTGGCTTCTGGGCAAGCGAAAGATTGAGCCCCCCACCCTTGCCATGCGAAACAAGCCTCATGGTGAGATTCGGGCGCGTCGGGCTGGCCTATCCAAACCCCCAGGGTGATCCTGGGCAGGCGGCCTTGCGCGATGTCTCCTTCGCGCTGGGGGAGGGCAGCTTTACCTGGCTGCTTGGGCCTTCCGGGGCCGGGAAAAGCTCAATCCTCAGGTTAATGCATGCCGCCATCAGACCCTCAACCGGGGTGGTTTCGGTGCTGGGGACAGATATCGGGCAGGCGGAACGCGCGGCGCTGCCGGCGCTCAGGCGCAAGATCGGCGTGGTGCATCAGGAATTTCGCCTGCTGGGCCATCTTTCCGCCTGGGATAATGTGGCGTTGCCACTGCGCCTCGCGGGCCGGGCAGAAGCTACGGTGAAACAGGATGTCAATGAAATCCTCGATTGGCTCGGACTTGCGGCAAAGGCGGGGCGTGGCCCGGCCGAGCTTTCCGGCGGCGAACAGCAGCGCATCGCCATCGCACGCGCCATCATCACGCGCCCTGCCTTGCTGATCGCTGATGAACCGACATCGGAATTGGATGTGTTTGAAGCGCGCCGCCTGATTGCGCTTTTTGTTGAAATGAACCGGCTTGGCACCGCGATTGTAGTCGCCACGCATTCTGAGGATTTGCCCGCGCGCCACCCGGCACGTGTGATCACCCTGTCAGAAGGGCGCATTCTTGATGCGCCGTGACGCAGGCGGCAGGGGGGACCCGATCGGCCTGCGCGGCGCGCTGGCCGATCGGCTGCTGGTGGCGCTGATTGCTGCCATGGCGCTATTCGCCACCTGCGCGCTGGCGGGGCATGAGGCTGTCAGCCAACTCGCCAAACGCTGGCAGCAGGGGGCGAATGCCGCCGTCACGGTGCAAATCCCAAACCCGACGCCAGCGCGCATGGAAGCGGCGCTTGGGGCGTTGCGTGCCCTGCCGGTAGTGCGCGAAGCGCAAGCAGTGGACCCTGGCCGCATGGCGGAATTGCTGCGCCCTTGGCTTGGTGACGTTGCGGGGCTGCCTTTGCCAGGCGTGATTGAATTGCGTCTGGCCGATCTGGCCGCCGACCCAGTGCTGATCGGTGATCGGGTGGCGGAAGCCGTGCCCGGTGCGGTGACGGAAGCGCATGGGGTTTTTGTTGCGCGACTTGCCGCCTTGGCGCGGGCTCTTTCCGCGGCAGCCTTGGCGGCGATGCTGCTGGTGGCGGTTGTCGGGGCTTGTGTGGTGGTCCTTGCAGTGCGCGCAGGCATCGCGGCGCGGCGGGATTCCGTGATGGTGCTGCATATGCTGGGCGCGCCAGATCGCGATATTGCCGGGCGTTTCGCGCGGCGCACCGCTTGGCTTGCCTTATCGGGGGGGCTTCTGGGGGTGGCCTTGGCGGTAGGCGTGGTTTGGGTGCTGGTGCAGCTTGCCGGACCGATGCTGCCCGACATCACCACAGAAAACCTGCCTTTGCTGGGCCTTGCCGCGATACCGGTTTCTGCCGCGCTGATCGCCTGGGTCGCGACGGTGGCGAGCATTCTATTGTGGTTGCGGCGCCTGCCATGAAGCTGCGTCTGCTTTGGGCGCTGGCCTTGGCGCTGCTGCTGCTATGGCTGGGCGGCTTCATCTGGTTTTTGCGCGCTGTGCAGGAAAGCGCGGCCGAAGCAGGCGCCACTGATGCGATTGTGGTGCTGACCGGCGGGACAGAGCGTGTTGAGACCGGCTTTCGCCTGCTGGAAGAAGGCGTGGCACCCAGGCTTTTTGTTTCTGGCGTGCATTCTGATTCGCGGTTGGCTGATTTGGCGCGCGGTGCCGGCATAGAACCTGGGAAGCTTGCCGGCCGGGTAGAGCTTGGCCATGCGGCGGCGTCTACGCGTGGCAATGCGGTTGAAATCGCGGCCTGGGCCAAGCCACGGGGCATTAACAGCATTCGCCTGGTGACGGCGGGCTATCACATGCCGCGCGCGCGCACGGAATTGCGCCGCACCATGCCCGCATTACGCGTGGTGCCGCACCCCGTCACGCCGGCACGGCTGCGCAATGATGGCGCCTTATGGCAGTGGCGGAATTGGGGCTTGCTGCTTAGCGAATACTGCAAATTCCTGGAGGCCGAGGCCGGGCTTTCAGCATTCATCGGCGGAAGGCGAACATGATCTGGCTGCGTTCATGCATCTTCAATGTACTTTTCATGAGCATCACGGGGTTTTCTTCCGTGATTGCCATGGCCCTGCTGCCCCTTCACCCTAGGTTCACGCGCCGCTTCATTCGGCTTTGGGCGCGCGGCCTTCTTTGGCTGCTACGCATTATTTGCGGCATTCGCCTGGAGGTGACTGGCCTGCAAAACATCACGCCAGGGCCAGCGATCATCGCTTCAAAACACCAATCTGCCTTTGACACTTTCGTTTGGCTCGCGCTGCTGGAGCAGCCGAATTACGTGCTAAAGCGCGAATTGCTTGATCTGCCCTTTTGGGGACGTGTTGCACGTCATAGCGGGGCGGTGGCGGTGGATCGGGAAGGGGGCGCCCATGCCCTGCGTGGCATGGTGCGGGATGCCAAGCGCGTACTGGATGAGGGCCGACCCTTGGTCATTTTCCCGGAAGGCACGCGTTCCGCACCTGGGGAAAGGGTTCCCTATCAGCCGGGCGTTGCCGCGCTGGTGATGGGCAGCGGCGTACCCTGCTATCCGGTCGCGACCAATAGCGGCCGGCACTGGGGAAGAAGAGCGTTTCACAAGAAGCCGGGGGTGATTTCCATTTCAATCCTGCCTGCCTTGCCGGCCGGGCTTACGCGCAAACCGTTCATGGAAGCGCTGGAAGCGCAGATCGAAGCTGAGACGGCGCGGCTGATGGGTGGGCCTTAAGGTTAAGCTATCCGGCCGCTTTGCGCTTTCTTTCGCTTTCTGTCTTCAATTGCCCGCAAGCCGCCAGAATATCGCGCCCGCGTGGGCGGCGAATGGGGCTGGCATACCCGGCATCATTCAAAATTGCAGCAAAGCGCTGAATGGCTTCCGATGTGCTGGTCTTGTATGGGCTGCCAGGCCAGGGGTTGAAGGGAATCAAATTCACCTTCGCCGGCATGTCGCGGATCAGGCGCACCAATTCGCGCGCCTCCGCCTCACTATCATTCACGCCGCGCAGCATGACATATTCGAAGGTAATGCGCCGCGCATTGGAAGCACCCGGATAGCGCCGGCAGGCGGCGAGTAGATCCGCGATTGGGTATTTCCGATTGAGCGGCACGATCTCATCACGCAAATCATCCGTGACCGCATGCAAGGAAACCGCAAGGCCAACGCCGAGTTCCGCCCCGCAGCGATCCATCATCGGTACAACGCCGGAAGTGGAAAGCGTAATGCGCCGGCGGGAAAGCCCGATTCCTTCGTGATCCATCACAATCTTCAGCGCCTTGGCGACATTCTCATAATTATAGAGCGGCTCACCCATGCCCATGACGACGATGTTTGAAAGATGGCGCGGCGTGCCATCCTTGGGGCTTGGCCATTCGCCATAGGAATCGCGCGCGGCGATGAATTGGCCAACGATTTCCGCCGCGCCCAGATTGCGCACCAGCGCCTGGGTGCCGGTATGACAAAAGCGGCAGGAAAGTGTGCAGCCCACTTGCGTTGAAATGCAGACCGCGCCGCGATCTTCATCGGCTGAGGGGATATAGACTGTTTCCACCTGCTGCTGATCACGAAAACGAAACAGCCATTTCCGCGTACCATCCGCGCTATCCTGCTGGGTCGCCACTTCCGGGCGGCCCACCACGAAGCGTTCCGCAAGCTTCATTTGCATGGGCTTCGCGATGGTATTCATGCGGGCGAAATCTGTTTCACCCTGGTGGTAAAGCCAATGCCAAAGCTGCTTGGCACGGAACGGTTTTTCGCCAAGTGCCAGCATTTCTGCCGCCAATTCCTCGCGCGAAAGGCCAATCAGGTCGCGCCTTCCATCGGGCAGAGTCGATGGGGGCGGGGCAAAGGCTGCGGCCTTGGCCAATATCCGCGCGCGTTCCGCTTCGTTCAGGTCAAGGACAGCGCTATTCATTTCCGCGCCGGGCATTCACGCGAAATCGCGTCATGAGCGGCAGAAAACCCAGCCAGGCTAAATTGGTCATTTGCGGTGCCGCGCCCGCCCGCGCCGGGGCCGCGTGATGATGCACGATTGCCGCCGCGCATCGCCGCCACCACCGCCGCGCCATCGCGGGCAAAGGCGGAATTGCCACCGGTATAGAAGGGCAAATTGGTTTGGCCGATTACGACGGTCACCTCTGCATTCCGCGGAAAAGCATAGCCGGCAGTGATCGCCACCGCATCCCGCCCGCCTGGGCGATGTGTGACCGTCAGCACGACCCCCTGGCGGTTCGGTTCGGTCTTGCTGGCGCGGGTAAAGGCGTAGCAGATCTTTTGACCGTTTTCCTGATGAGTCGCCGCCGTCCAATCCCGGAAGGTGCCAAGCTGGCGCGGGCCCACGCCCTGCGTAGGCGCAGGTTGGCGCTGCTGCGCCAAGGCGGGCAAGGCGAACAGCAGGAGGCAAAGGGGTAAATGGCGAATCAGGCGGGGCATCACCCCCCTAGATACGCAGCGCGGGCCTCAGGGGCAACCTGCAGCCTTAGGCTTTCCGCTTTCCCTGGGCTTGCTAGAAAGGCGCCATGAAAGACGCCGCCGATGCCGCGCTTGCCGCGCAATATGATGCCTTTCCCTATCCCCAGCGGGACCCGCGGGATGAGGCCAAGCGCCTGATCATCGGCAGCCCGAGCCATTTGCGGGAGGTGGACCATTGGATCTTCGGCGCCCGCCGACCGGCTAGCCAGCCCTTGCGTGCTTTGGTGGCCGGCGGTGGTAGCGGGGACGCGACCGTGATGCTGGCGCAGCAAATGACGAATGCTGGGCGCGCAGGGGATGTGACCTGGCTTGATCGTTCAGCCGCGGCGCGGCGCGTGGCGGAAGCGCGGGTAGCAGCGCGCAAGCTCGGCAATGTGGTGTTCCAGGAAGGGTCCTTGCTTGATCTGCCGGGCAGTGGGCTTGGGCCATTTGATTACATTGATTGCTGCGGCGTGCTGCATCATCTGCCCGATCCGCTGGAGGGTTTGAAGGCGTTGGTTTCCGTTTTGGCACCGGGCGGTGGCTTGGGGCTGATGGTTTATGCGCCGCATGGGCGCACCGGCGTCTATATGGCGCAGGATGCGCTGCGCCTGCTGGCGCCGCCCGATGAGGCACCGGCCGCGCGAGTAGAAGTAGCGAAAAGGCTGTGGCGGCAAATGCCGGAAACCGCCTGGCTGCGCCACAATCCCTGGATCGCGGATCATGAAAAGGGCGGCGATGCCGGGCTTTATGATTTGCTTTTGAACCCGCGCGATGTTGCCTTCACGGTGCCGGCCTTCAATGCGCTGATTAGCGCGGCGGGATTACGGATTGTGTGTCTGGTGGAACCGCTGCGTTATGATCCGCTCTCCTATATCTCCGACCCCAAGCTGCGCCCGCGCATTGAGGCGATGGATGTGGTGCAGCGCGCTGCCTTGGCCGAGGCGATCACCGGCAATATGGGCGTGCATATCGCCTATTGCGTGCGCGCCGATGCGCCCGTCGTCACCGCACCATGGGATGATCCCGCGGCCATTCCGTGCTTGCGCGAATTGGATGGCGCGAAGCTGGCGGCCAGCCTGCCGCGCGATGGCGTGCTGCGCGTGACTTTTGATGGCCTGACCGTGCCCGTGCCCTTGCCGCGTTTGGCGAGTGCGATCCTGTCGCGCATTGATGGCAAGCGCAGCATTGGTGAGATTGGCGATGATCTGGCGCAGAATGGTTCAGCGCGAGAGGTTTTCGCGCGCGAATTTCAGGCTTTGGTCGCCGCGCTGGAAAAGACCAATCGTTTACTTGTTAGCGCCCCGTGAAATTTGGTTTGCGCTTTTCAAGGAAAGCCGCCACGCCTTCGCGGCGGTCTTCGGTGCCGCGTGTTGCGTCTTGTTCTACCTCCGCCAGTTCCACCGCCTCTGACAGGTTCTGGAATGGCGCCAGCGTCATTTGTCGCTTGATCACGCGCATGGAACGGGGTGAGCAGTTATGCGCAAGGTCAGCCGCATAAGCCTGTACGGCAGCGTGGAAACCATCCGCCGGCAGCACGCGCACCAGCCCCATGCCGGCAGCTTCTTCGGAAGTGACGCTGCGGCCTGAGAGCAAAAGATCAGCCGCATTCATCGGCCCAATCAGGCGCGGCAGCATCCAGGCGCTACCATGTTCGGCCACCAGACCGCGCCGTGCAAAAGCCGTTGAAAGCTTCGCCCCTGCCGCCATGAAACGAATGTCGCAAAACAGCGTCAGGCAAAGCCCAACCCCCGCCACTGCGCCATTGATGCCCGCAATCACCGGCTTGCCGATATTGAGCATATAGGAATAGCGCCGCGCGAAATCCTCGGTTGGGGGAGCCTCACCAGGCGGCGGCGTCACCCCTGCATAGGTTGGGCGTTCCGCGCCGCGTGTGGCAATGGCGGAAACATCGGCGCCGACGCAAAACCCCTTGCCAGTTGCGGTCAGTACAATGGCGCGCACCGCATCATCCGCGACAGCCAGCGCAAAGGCAGCGCGGGTTTCGGCTTCCATCACGCTCGACCAGGCATTCATACGCTCTGGCCGATTGAGCGTGATGGTCGCGACGCGATCCGCAACTGAGTAGAGAATTTCGGTGAAGGCTTCGGTCATTTCTTCGGTGTCTTTTCGCGCTGTTTTTCCCAGGCGGCATCATCCCAGGCCAACATGTCCCGCACGCCCGCGCGCGCCCCGCCCAGATAGCGCCGCCCGCCATCAATCACCACGCATTCGCCCGTGATATAGCCAGCATTTTCTGAAACCAGATAGGCGGCAAGGTCGGTGAGTTCCTCATGCCGCCCGGCGCGGTTCAGCGGCACATCGGCATGATCCAAACCACCGGGGCGAAGCCGCGCCACCGCTGCCTCGGTCGGGAAAGTGCCCGGCGCAATCGCCACCAGCCGAATGCCATGCCGGCCCCATTCGACCGCCAGGCTTTGCGTCATTGCCAAAACACCGGCCTTGGCCATGGCGGAAGGCACGGTGAAGGCCGCACCCTGCAAGGCGGAAAGGGTGAGGATACTCAGCACCACGCCGGGCTGCCCCGCATCAATCCAACGCCGACCGACGCCCATGGTGCAATAAGCCGCGCCATGCAGCGTAGTGGCCAGCACCGCATCCAAGGCGCGCGCGGAAAGCCGGTGCGTCTGCGCCAGGAAATTCGCCGCGGCGTTATTCACCAGAATGTCCGGCGCGCCTTCGGCAAAGACGGCATCAAGCATTGCTTCCACGGCGGCGGCATCACGTATGTCGCAGCCATGAACGGCGATATCAGCGCCGGGGATTTCGGCACGCAGCGCGGCCACGGTTTCCTGCAAAACCGAAAGGCGTCGCCCGCAAATCGCGATCCGCGCGCCCAATTGCAGATAGCGCCTGCCAATGGCGCGCCCCAAACCGGTGCCGCCGCCGGTGATCAGCGCGCGCCGCCCAGCAAGCAGCCCCGGCGCGAACAAGGATCAGGCGCCCTTGTAGCTTGGCTTGCGCTTTTCGCGCATCGCCGCCAGCGCTTCCTTGTGGTCTTCCGTGGTATGCGCCACTGCCTGCATGGCGGAAGACATCTCAAGCACGGAATCGAGTCGATTGTTCCAGGCCTCCCGCAATAGGCGCCGCGCCATGCGGACGGCCTGCGGCGGATTGGCAGCAATGCGCCGCGCCAGCGCGCGTGCCGCGTCCAGCAATTCCGCATCCGGCACCACCTGAGACACCAGCCCATAAGCCAGCGCCTGATCGGCCGAAAGCGCATCACCTGTCAGCGACATCTCGGCCGCCTTGGCAAAGCCCACCACGCGCGGCAGCAGCCAGGCGCCGCCATCACCGGGAATAATGCCGAGCTTCACAAAGCTTTCTGCAAAACGCGCGGATTGGCCGGCAATGCGCAAATCACACATGCACGCCAAATCACACCCAGCACCCATCGCCGGGCCATTCACCGCCGCAATCACGGGAATTTCCAATTGTTCAAACATCCGCGGCAGGCGTTGAATACCATGGCGATAATAGCCGCGCGCCTGGGCCGGCGTGCGTTCCGTGCTGCCACTCGCGGCTTCACCCATGCGGCGCACATTGCCACCGGCGCAAAAGGCACTGCCCGCACCTGTCAGAATCGCCACACGCGCCTTCGCCTCCGCATCCAACTTCATGAAGGTGGCAATCAGCCCATCCTGGGTTTCGGGATCGAGCGGATTGCGCGATTCGGGCCGGTTCAGCGTAACCAGCGCAATGTCATCCACAATTTCAACAAGTACGGGCGCTTCCATGAGGCATTCCTTTCCAGATTGCGCGCAGAATGGAACGGGGACGCTGAGGCGGCAAGATCAGCCAGGCCGTTTCGCACCCCGCATCACCGCGACCACACCCAGCGCCAGCAGGCAAATCATCACCAGCACGGTGAAGGTATCGCGAAAGGCGAGCATGCTCGCCTGGGTCAGCACCACGCGCCCGAGGTAATCCTGCGCTAAAGCCTGGCGAATGCCATCGGCGAAGCCTTCCTGCGCCAGCAGCCTTTCAGCATCCCGCAACCAATCGGCGGTATTGCCGCGTCCTTCCTGCGTTGCCGTCAGCGCCTGGGCATAAAGCTGCGTTTGGCGTTCCAGATAAATGGAAAGCAAATTTACCCCCATCGCCCCGCCAAATTGCCGCGCGAAATTGATCGCGCCCGAGCCCTGCCCGACCCATTGTGGCGGCAGGGACCGCAAGGCGCCGGCATTCATGCTGGGCATGGCAATGCCAAAGCCAATGCGCCCAATCAGAATCCAAATGGCCAAGGTCCAAAACGGCGTATCGGTGCCGACATCCACCATCAACCAGGTGGAATAGGCGAAAAGGATCAAACCAATGCCAAGCGGCAGCCAGGGCTCCGTCTTGTCCGCGATACGTCCTGCGATCGGAAAAACGAGCAGCAGCATGAGCCCTGCCGGCATCAGCACCAATCCGGCGCGCGTGGCGGAATAACCCTGCACTGTCTGCACAAATAGCGGCAGCAGGTAGACCGAACCGAACAACGTTGCGCCATAGACCAGCGCGACTAACGAAGAACAGGCAAAGCCGCGCACAGTGAATAGCCGTGGATTGAGCATGGCATAGGGGCTGCGCCATTCCCACCAGACAAAAGCAATCGCAGCAGCGGCGGCGATGGAAAGTTCCGTCACCACCGCATCGGATTGCCAGCCTTCGCGCTGCCCGCTGGAAAGCCCGGTCAGCAGCGCGAAAAGTGCAATGATCAGCAGGATAAAGCCCGGCGCATCGAAGCGCCGCTTGGTGCCTTCGCGCGCGGGGCCAGGCATTACGATCAGGCCCAAAATCAGACCAATCATGGCGAAAGGGATCGCCAGGAAAAACACTGACCGCCAGCCAAAGCCATCCACCATCAGCCCGCCAAATGCCGGGCCAAGTGCCGGCGCCAGCACCACGCCCACCGCATATAGCCCCATGGCAGAGCCGCGTTTTTCCGGCGGATAGACCATGAAAATGATCTGCATGCCCAAGGGCTGCACCATGCCCGCCGCCGCGCCTTGCAATACGCGGCCCAGAATCAACGTGCCTTCTTCCGGCGCAAAGCCCGACAGCGGCGACCCGAAGATGAAAATCAGCATCGCCGCCGAATAGGTCAAGCGAAACCCGAAGCGATCCACCAGCCAACCATTCAGCAACATGGTGCCGGTGACGGAAGCAAGGAAGGCGGTTGCCACCAACTGCGCGTGATCCTGCCCCATGCCATAAGCGCCCATGATTTCCGGCAAGGCGACATTGGCAATCGTGGAAGAAAGAATCGTCGCAATCGTGCCGATCATCGCCGGAATTGTCACCATCCAGCGATAGGAATCGCCAAACCGCGCCGCCAGCACCGCCATTTCCGGCCCCGCCCAGGAAGCGCGCGGGGGCATGGGTGCGCCGGCGGTTGCGTCACTCACGGGCAGGGGTTTCCACCACCACCATCATGCCCGGGCGCAGCGCGCCATTTGGCGGCAAATCTTCCAGTGCAATACGCACCGGCAGGCGCTGCGTGATTTTGGTAAAATTGCCGGAAGGGTTGGGGCTTGGCAGCAGCGCGAATTCGCTGGTGGCGGCAGCACCCACGCGTTCCACGCGCCCGGTAAAGACGCGCCCCGGATAGGCATCCACCGTCACCCGCACCTCACGCCCGGGGCGGAAATAGCGAATCTCGGTTTCCTTCACATTGGCTTCCACACGCACGCGGCGCGGGTCATGCACCAGCATCACGCGCTGACCGGGGGTGACGTATTCGCCGGGGTCCACGAAAACGCGATCCACCACGCCATCGAACGGCATACGGATGGTGCGGTCTTCAATATCAATCGCAATACGCTGGCGCTGGGCGGAGATTTCGCGTTCCAGCGGTTCCAAGGCGGCGCGCTGATGGCGGAGCACGCCCATTTCCTCCCGCGCGGCGCCTGCATTGGCCAATTGCGCTTCGGCGGTGCGGATATCGGCCGCGACCGCCAGCACGCGCTGCGTGGCGGATTCAAGCAAGGCGCGGGTTTGGTCATGCCGTTGGCGCGTGCCGCTGCCCGTGCCGATCAGCATATTTGCGCGTTCATATTCGCTGGCGGCAAAAACGCGATCCGCTTCCGCCGCCGGCAGCGCAGCGCGCGCGGCTTCCAGCTTGGCGCGCGTTGCGTCTTCCTGGCTGCTGGTCAGGCGATCCACCATGGTGATGCGCGCATCAAGCTCTGCCCGGCGCGTTGCGATATTCGCAAGCCGCGCTTCCAATTCCTGCAAGGTGAGTGCGGAATCGCGGCTATCAATGCGGATCAGCAAGGCGCCTTGGCGCGGTTCATCGCCGGCAATCACGGGCAATTCCATCACCCAGCCGGGCACGCGGCTCGCTAACGCGATCATATCCGCAGCGATGCGCGCATCATCCACAATCACATGCGTGAAATGCCGATAAATCCAATGGCCCGCGCCGGCGATCAGCGCGAGGCCCGCCGTCAGGGCAGCGGCCAAACGCAACCGCTTCAAGGCGCCATTGGGCCGCGTTGTAACGGGCGATGTTTTGGCGGGGCCGATATCCATCATGCACCCCCTTCGCTACGCGCCAGGCCCTGCGCCACACGATCGAGCACGGCAAGGCACATGGCCAAATCTTCCTCGGGGATGCCTTCCAAGATTTCGGCGCGCACGGCAGCGGCTTCAGCTTCTATCTGTTGCAGCACGGGGCGCGCAGCTTCGGTCAAATGAATAGTCTTGGCGCGGCGGTCCCCCGGCGCGGCGCGGCGTTCCACAAAGCCCTGCGCTTCCAGCCAATCCAGCGTGCGCACCATGGTGGGGCCTTCCACCGCAAGCCGCCCGGCAAGGTCCTTCTGTGTCACGCCATCGCCGCGCCGCGCGAGGCTGAGCAACACCAGCCAGCGCGATTCTGTCAGGCCAAAGGGCAGGATGCGTTGGTCCAGCCGCACGCGCCAGCGCCGCGCAATCTGGGCAATGGCCACGCCAAGCCGCCAACGCACTTGGGAAATATCTGACCCATCGGACATGGGGGAAAGGCTAATCCTGGAATGCCTAGGATGCAAATAGATAGCGCGCTATCGAATTCACGGCGGCGGAGCGAGGACCTTGTCCCGGTAATTGCAGAAAGTCCGCGCCGGACAGCGCCAGCATTCTGGCGCCCGCGCCTTGCAGATGTAACGTCCATGCAGGATCAGCCAGTGATGCGCATCGCGCAGCAATTCGGGCGGGCAGCGCTTGACCAGGCCTTCTTCCACCGCCCGGGTCGTCTTGCCCGGCGCCAGGCCCGTGCGATTGCCGAGCCGGAAGATGTGGGTGTCCACCGCCATGGTATTCTGCCCAAAGGCGACATTCAGCACGACATTGGCGGTCTTCCGCCCAACGCCGGGCAGGGCTTCCAGCGCGGCACGGTCGGCTGGCACCTGCCCGCCATGGCGTTCCACCAGCTGCGCCGCCAGCGCCGCCACATTGCGCGCCTTGGCCTGCCATAGCCCGATGCGGCGAATGAAGGGGGCGATCCCCTCCGCCCCAAGTGCAGCCATGGCGGCGGGGGTGGGTGCTGCCTTGAACAGCCCCGGCGTGCATTTATTCACCGCCGCATCGGTGGTTTGCGCCGAAAGCACCACCGCCACCAGCAGCGAGAAATGGTCCTGATAGAAAAGCTCCGTCTCCGGCGCGGGGTTGCCCTGGGCCAGGGCGCGCAAAAAATCCCCGGCCTGGTCTTTCGACATCAGCCGGGCGCGGCGCGGCGCGCGGGCAGAACCGTGATCGGGCTTCGCTTTGGGCATGGTGTTATGGGATCATTTTGACCTAAGTTAAGCGCCGATGACACCCCCCAGAGAGACCATCCTATTCGAAGCGATCTCCACCCCACCGCAAAGCTTTACGGTGCGGGGCTTTCGCGTCTTGGCGGGGCTGTTGATTCTGGCGGCGGCTATTCCAGCGGCTGTCTTCTTCGCCCTTGGCGCCTGGCCGGTGCTGCCCTTTATCGGGCTGGAAGTCGGCGCGGCGCTGGCGGCGCTGCTGTGGCATGCCCGCGCATCGCGCCGGATTAGCGAAATGGTGCTGCTGACTGATGCCGGGCTTTCCATCCGCCATGTGGATCATCGCGGGCGCGTGGTGCGGTCCGTGCTGGATGCCTATTGGGCCAAGGTGGAATGGAATGAGGCCGCGCCGCGCGGCGGGCGCCTGTGGATCAAAAGCCGCGGCCGCACCTTGGAAATTGGCCGACATCTTTCGGCGCCGGAAAAGGCTGAATTGGCTGAGGCATTGCGCGGCGCGCTGGCCCGCGCAAGGCGGCCGGATTTCGATAATCCACAACTACGCGATCTTTAGCGCCTGACGCGTTCCACCCCACCCTGGCGCGCATGGCCACGCAGCGCCATGCAATCAAAATAGGTACGGCGCTGCGTCGCGACGATTTCATTGCGGACACGTTCTTCCTGCGCTTGAAAACCAATGAAGATGCTGCGCCGCAAATCCCTGAGCGCCGGGTCGCGCTGGGCTTCTTCCCGGCAGGCGGCTGCATCTGCGCTGGTATCGGGCGGGAAGATATCTTCGCGCGACTGACTGGCGCAGCCCGCCACCGCCAAGGCCACCAGAAATGCCGCCGCAATCTTCATGATGCCAACCAATCTTCGATCAACCGGCGCGCGATGGAATCAACGCGCGGCAGGGAAAAGCCAAGCTGCTGATGATTGCGCAAATCATCGCGGCTGAACCAGCGCGCATCGCGCAATTCTTCGGGGTCAATGGTGATGTCCTCGCTCAGCCCCTCAGCATGGAAACCAAGCATGATGGAAGATGGAAAAGGCCAGGGCTGGGATGAATGGTAGCGCACCGCGCCAACCCGCACATTGGTTTCTTCCTGAACCTCTCGGCGTACCGCTTCTTCCAGGCTTTCGCCAGGTTCCACAAAGCCGGCGAGCGTCGAATACATGGTGGTATTCGGGAAGCGCTGCGAATGGCCCAGCAGGCATGAATCCCCACGCACCACCAGCATGATCACCGCAGGATCGGTCCGCGGGAAATGCTGCGTGTTGCAGACCGTGCAGCTCATGGCATTGCCGGCGCTGCGCGGTTCACAGACGCCGCCGCAAACGCCGCAAAACCGATGCTTGGTGCGCCAATGCATCAGGCCGCGCGCATGCGCCAGCACGCTGGCCTCCCCAGGCGGCAGCAGCCCGGCCACCTGCCGCAGATCGGCAAAGCTACCCATTTCCGCCGGCAGCAGGGGAATCGGGTCATCCGCGGTGGAGCAATCCACGGCGAAAACCTGCCGACCTTCCCATTCACCGAGCCAAGCCCAAGGCCCGCCTGCCATGCGGAGCGCGCCGGCGGCCTCCCCCGTCAGCAAAACGGCCTGGGGGGCGCCTTCCGCCACGCCGCGCATCAGGCTGCGGGCGCGCCAGACGGGGGCGAAAACCGTGGTGGGATCAGCAAGGGCCGCTTCAATGAAGGCGGCGTCCTCGCGGCGATGGGATGCCCGGTCTAGCGGGCTGCCTGTATAGGCGTTGGGGCGGCTGGCAGGGATGGAGAGCATGGGATGAACCTGCCACGCGGCCCGGCGCTGGGCAACCAAGCCCCCCCATTGGCATTGGCCCCTCGGGACATGATATGGTGCTTTCGGAAGGTCGGCGGTGGACGGGCTCCTCGCCAACCCGGTCAGGTCCGGAAGGAAGCAGCCGTAACGGGTTCTTGCTCGGGTCATTTGCCGGCCTTCCACCTTTTTCGAGAGACCGCCCGCGCCATGGCTTCCGATATGTTCGGCTCACCGCTTCCCGCGCCTGGCGATGACACGCCGGAAGAAACGGGCCTGCCTGAGCCGCCGGCGCCAGAAGGGCCTGGACTATTCGGGGACCCCACGCCGCCGCCCGCACCAGCACCCGCGCCGGTGGCGAAGCCCGCGGAACAGCCAGGCTACCGCGTCCTGGCACGAAAATACCGCCCGACCAGCTTTGATGATCTGATCGGGCAGGATGTGCTGGTGCGCACTTTGCGCCACGCCTTTGCGCAAGGCCGCGTGCATCATGCTTTTTTGCTGACGGGCGTGCGCGGGGTCGGCAAAACCACCACGGCGCGCATCATTGCCCGCGCGCTGAATTGCATTGGTGTGGATGGCAATGGCGGCCCCACGGTGGACCCCTGCGGGGTTTGCCCAGAATGCAAGGCGATTCTGGCGGATCGTCACCCGGATGTGGTGGAACTGGACGCCGCTTCCAATAATAGCGTGGATGATGTGCGGGAATTGCGCGAAGCGCTCCGCTTCCGCGCCAGCCAAGGCCGGCAGAAGGTTTTTATCCTTGATGAATGTCATATGCTGTCGGGTGCTGCCTTCAATGCGTTTTTGAAGACGCTGGAAGAACCGCCATCGGGTGTGACTTTCGTTCTGGCGACAACAGAATTGCGCAAGGTGCCGATCACCATTCGCAGCCGCTGCCAGACCTTTGCGCTGCGTCGCGTGCCGCAGGATGCTTTAGCGCAGCATTTCGCGCGGATTTGTGACAAGGAATCGGTGACGGCGGAAGCCGATGCGCTGGCGATGATTGCGCGCGCGGCGGATGGTTCCGTGCGTGATGGGCTTTCCCTGCTGGATCAGGCAATTGGCCAATCTGGCGCGGCGGAAGTGCGCGCGGAAGCGGTGCGCGATATGCTGGGCCTTGCTGATCGCGCCATGATCATTGATTTGATGGAAGCGCTGATGGGCGGGGATATTGCCGCAGCGCTTGGCATCATGGATCGCGCGCATGAATTGGGTGCCGATCCCCTGGTGATTTTGCAGGATCTGGCAGAGCTTTGCCATTTGCTGACGCGCTTTCGCGCAGCCCCCGCGCTGCGCCAGGATGGGTCATTGCCGGAAGCCGAGCGTGTGCGCGGTGCCGCGCTCGCGCAGCGGCTTTCGGTGCCGGTGCTTGGCCGCACCTGGCAAATGCTGCTGAAGGGCATCGGCGAATTGCAGCTTGAAGGTGCTGATCGTCGCGCGGCCGCGGAGATGGTGCTGATCCGCATCGCCCATGTGGCGGATATGCCAACGCCGGGTGATTTGGTGAAGCGCCTGACCGATGCTGGGGAAATAGGCTCCGCGCCTCGCCCGGCACCAGGTGGCGGCGGCGGCTTGCGCGCGGTGGCTGGCGGTGCGCCAGTGCGTGCTGAAGCAGCGCCAAGCCCGCCCGTGACCGCGCTGGCGCAGCCCAGCACCTGGCAGGAAATTGTGGCACTTGCTTCCGGTGTGAAGCCGCTTTTGCACGCACAGCTTCGCCATAGCGTGCATCCGGTGCGGATTGCGCCGGGGCGGCTTGAAATCAATCCGGAACCCGACGCGCCGCGCGATCTGGCGGCGCAATTGACCGCGCTGCTGACGGAATCAACCGGCCAACGCTGGACGGTGATCATCAGCCAGGAAGCCGGCGCGCCCACGCTCGCCGCACAAGGCAAGGAAGCGGAGGCGGATCGGCTCGCTTCTGCCCGCGCGCATCCCTTGGTGCAGGCGATCCTGGCGGTGTTTCCTGGTGCCACGATTGAAGCGGTGCATGATGGCGCCGCCGATGCCTATGGGCTTTCGCGCAGCGCTGCCTTGCCTGATGATGATGCGCGCGATTTCGCGCCACCCGATGCCGAACCCGCTTATGGCGATGACGAAACCCCTCCCGATGATTTTTAGGCGAAAGAGACCATGAAGAACCTGGGCAATATGTTGAAGCAGGCGCAGCAGATGCAATCGCGCATGCAGGAAATGCAGGCCAAGCTGGAAGCCACCGAGGTGGAAGGCCAATCCGGCGGCGGCATGGTGGTGGTGCGCCTGACCGGCAAGGGCGATTTGCGCCGCGTGACGATTGATCCTTCGCTGATGAATGCGGATGAACGCGAAGTGCTGGAAGATTTGCTGGTGGCCGCCCATGCCGATGCCAAGCAGAAGGTGGAATCCACCATGGCGGCTGAAATGCAAAAGGCGACGGCGGGCATCAACCTGCCGCCGGGCATGAAGCTGCCTTTCTGAGGATGCGTGCAGCCTGATGCTGCATAATGACCCGATTGAGCATTTGATTGCGCTGCTCTCGCGCCTGCCTGGCCTTGGCCGGCGCAGCGCACGGCGCGCTGTCCTGAAGATGCTGATGGACCCCAATGGGCAGATGCTGCCCTTGGCCGCCGCGTTGCGTGATGCCGCAAGCGCGGTGAAACCGTGTGAGGTTTGCGGCAATCTGGACACGGTTTCCCCCTGCACGATTTGCCGCGATCCGCATCGGGATCGGAAGCTGGTGTGTGTCGTGGAAGGGGTCGCGGATTTATGGGCCTTGGAACGCGCCCATGCACATCATGGGCTGTATCATGTGTTGGGCGGGATGCTTTCCGCGTTGTCCGGCACGGGGCCTGAGGATTTGGCCATTCAGCCATTGCTCGCACGGATTGAAATGGGCGATGTGGCAGAGGTGATCATGGCCTTACCCGCAACGGTGGAAGGCGCCACCACCGCGCATTACGTGACGGATCGGCTGAAGCCGAGCGGCGTTAGCATCACGCGGCTTGCGCAAGGCGTGCCGATTGGTGGCGCCTTGGATGTGCTGGACGATGGCACTTTGGCCGCGGCCTTGAAGGCGCGCCGGCCTCTCTGACCAGGCGCCTATCGCGCCGGCGTTACATCCTGCGCACGGGTTCTTTCATCCACGCGCGAAACATGGGCAAAGCCGCGCCGCATGGCCCAGATATTCTTCTGCAAATGGGTGGAGATGATGCCGGCATCTTCCACCACCACACGCGTTGCCTGACGCAGCAGTGCTTCGCGCCTGGCCGGTTCCAATTCCCGCGCTGCATTTGCGATCAGCGTATCAAACTCCGGATTCGAATAGCGTCCGCGATTGACGGAACCAGTGCCACGTGCGCGATCAAAGGTGGCGGCGATAGATCTGAGCCCCGCCATGGGCTCACCGGTGGAACTGCCCCAGGAGACGAGGAAAACCGAAAATTCCTGGCGCGAGGCACGCGCAATGAAGCTGGCATAGGGCGCCACATCCACCTGGGTGCGAATACCAATCCGTGTCCACATCTGCCCGACAGCTTGCGCAATGCGCGCATCATTCGGGTAGCGGTCATTTGGCCCATGCAACGTCAGGCGAAAGCCATTGGGATAGCCCGCTTCCGCCAGCAGCTTCTTCGCCTGGTCCGGATCAGCGCGTGAAACCGCGAGTTCCGGCACATGGCCAAAAGCGCCTTCCGGCATCACCTGACGCGTAGCACTCGCCGCCCCTTCCATCACGCGCACCACAATCGCGGGGCGATCAATGGCAAGCGACAAAGCTTGGCGCACCCGCAAATCCCGCAGCGGGTTACGCGCAAAAGGCTTGCCATCATGATCCGTGATGAAGGGTGTTGGCCCATCGCGCATGTGATCCATGGCCAGATAGATGAAGCGCATACTGTCTATTTCGCTCATCGTAATGCGCGGGTCGCGCCTGAGGCGTTCAATATCCGATGTCGGAACCTGATCAATGATATCTATATCGCCCGCAAGCAGCGCGGCGGTGCGGCCGGCATCATTGGTGATCATGCGGTAATCCACGCTTTGCCAGGCAGGGCGGCCGCGCCAATGGCCCTCAAAGCGCTGCAATTCAACCCGGTCGCCGGACCGATAGGCCATCATGCGATACGGCCCGGTGCCAATGGCGGCGCGGCCGGCGTTGAAATCCTCGGTCGTTGCACCCTGGTGCGTTTCACGATCCAGCATGGGCACCTGCGCCAGATCAGTCGGCAAAAGCGGCGCCGGGCCATTGGTGCGAAAGCGCAGCGTGTGGGAATCGATGATTTCAACACCCGTAATCGCTTGCGTATAGGTTCGGAAGGAACCGGGGCTATTCAGCACTTGCGGAATGCGTTCCAGCGTGAAGGCGACATCTTCGGCAGTGAAATCCGATCCATTATGGAAGCGCACACCGCGGCGGAGCGTAAATTCCCAGGCATCCTCCCCCACCGGCTTCCAGCTTTCTGCCAAGGAACTGGTAAGCCGCGCCTTTGAATCCGTCTCCAGCAAGTTATCAAACACCATGGAGGCGTAGGCGTTATTGGGCGAGATATTGTGGAAATGCGGATCGGCTGAGGTGATTTGCGCACCCACCCCCATGCGCAAATTCTGCGCGGTGGCCGGCATGGAAGCGACAAGGGCAGCAAGCAGCAGGCGCTTCATGAAGATGGCTCCTTCAACTCAGCAAATAGGCCGCGCCTGAACGGGCACAGATGGCACGAATATGCTTGTCCAAGGCGGGCGGGATGGGGATGCCGTGTTTCAGGCGGCGCTGGCGTTCGGCTTCTTCCGGATCGCCCGCGACCAGCACGGGTTTCGCCGGATCAGCCGCCGGGGTTGCGTGCAATTCATCAATCACCGCGTCCAGATCGGCTTCGAATTCACCGGGCGCGCGGAAGGCGCCTGGGTCAATCGCCATGAAGAAATGCCCGATATCATCAGGATCATTCGGCTTTTGCGTACGGTTACGAATGGGCGAAAAGGAAGACCCCACCAGCGTGCCGCCCAGAATATGCACCATCATCGCAAGGCCATAGCCCTTATGGCTTGCCATTTCCGGCGACCCGCCCAGCGGTGAAAGCCCGCCTTCCGGTTCTTCATGCAAAATCTTCATGCCGCGCTTGGCATCTGTGATCGGATTGCCCGCGCCATCCACCACCCAACCGGCCGGCATGGCGCGTTCATTCAAATCATAGACCTTCACCTTGCCCGCCGCCGTGGTGGTCGTGGCCATATCCAACACGAAGGGCAGGTTGCGCCCGGCCGGTGCCGCAAAGGCGATGGGGTTGGTGCCAAGCACAGGCTTGGCGCCGCGTGTTGGTACCATGGTCACGCCGCGTGTCGCGCTGGTGACCAGGCCAATCGCGCCACGCCGCGCCGCGATGCGCGCATAAACGCCAGCCGCGCCGAAGTGGTGCGAATTGCGCACACCCACCACACCAAGCCCGGCTTCCTTCGCCATATCCACCGCGAGGTTCATGCCATAGCTTGAAACCGGATGCCCGAGCCCCGCGCCAGCATCAATCAGCGCGGTGCAGGCGGTGCGGCGTTCAATCTTGGGCCGCGCATTGATCTTCAACTTGCCTTCCTGCAAGCGCTTTTCATAGGTCATCAGCATGGAAATGCCGTGGCTATCCACGCCGAACAGATCAGTTTCTGTCATGGCTTCTGTGGTGGTGGCAGCCAGATCAGCCTCCATCCCCCAGGACAGCAGAATGGCTTCAATCTGCGCGCGAACCTTATCGGCGGTGACATCCATGGTGCTGCCCCCGTTCAGGCGCTGGCGCGCAGAAAGGGATTGGTCAAATGGCCAATGCCGGTGATTTCGATATCCACTACATCGCCGGATTTCACATCGGGCGACACACCATCCGTACCCATCCAGATCACATCGCCGGGATAAAGCGTCAGATATCGCGTCATGGCCGCGATGAAGACTGCGGTAGAAAACAGCATATGGCCGGTCTCGAAAGTCGTAGTCAGTTCACCATTCAACCGCACATTGGTACGTGCGGCTTCCATATCGAAATCGGTTTCAATCCAAGGGCCCATGGGCTTGAAGGTGTCGGTGTTCTTGGAACGCCAGAAGGTACGGTCACTTTTCTGCCAGGTGCGTTCACTGACATCATTGCCAATGGTCCAGCCCATGACGCAGCTCAGTGCCTCGGCCTCCGACAGGTTCTTGGCCTTCTTGCCGATCACGGCCACGACTTCGCCCTCATAGTGAATTTTCTCAGTGGCATCAGCGGGGATAATCACGGTCTCCCCATGCGCAATCAGCGCATTGCTGGCGCGGTAGCCCATATCGGGCTTGGTTGGGATATTCGGCACCTCGCCGCGCTTGGCCGCACCTTCTTTCACATGCTCCACATAATTCAGCCCGGCGCAGTAAAAGGTGCGCGGGATCACCGGAACTTCGATTTTCACCCCAGCAAGATCATGCTTTCGGCTGGTTTTCTCATAGCCATCAAAGGGGCTACCGGAGACTTCCAGAATGCGGTCGCCTTCCAGAATGCCATAGCGGGTGCGGTCTTCGGCGGTGAAGCGAATCCAGCGCATATCAATTTATCCTTAGGCTGCCAGCGCGCGCTGGATGAAATCAGATTGGAATACACGGTCCGCCATCACCTGGCAGCGCTTCATCAGGCGGTGCTCAGTCGGCCCATAATCCGGCAGCGCGTTATGCAGCGTGCCAATGTTATCCCAGATCAGCACATCACCCACTGTCCAGACATGGGTATGCAGGAAGCGCGCTTCCAATTGATGCGCGAAAAGCTTTTCCAAAACCACATCGCTTTCGGCTTCCGAAAGCCCATTGATGCGGATGGCATAGCCCGGATTGCAATAAAGCACCTTTCGCCCCGTGATCGGATGCGTCATGAAAACCGGGTGCACGGAAGGCGGGCGCTTGGCGCGTTGTTCAGGCGTCAGCGGCGGGCGGGTGCTGCCCGGGCGCTTGCACATATTGTCCCAGAATTTGTTGAAATCATGCGTCGCCGTAGCGTTGGCGAGCTTTTCCTTGAGCGCCGGATCAAGCGTTTCATAAGCGAGATGCATATTGGCAAAGACCGTATTGCCGAGCGGCTTGCCATCGCGATGTGGCACCTGATGCGCGTTCAGCACATTCACGAAGCCCATGGTATCGCGATAGGACATATCCGTGTGCCAATCCTGCCCCGCATCTGCCAAGCCAATCGGCTGCCCGTTTTCGACAATGTTGGACAGTATGCCGACTTCCGGCACCTCCGGATCCTGAAACTTGCCGGTCAATGATGTTTGAATGCTACCGAAGCGAAGCGAGAAATCCCGCAAGGCCGGCGGTTCCAGCAATTGCCCCGGAAAGCGCAGCACGCCCCTTTCACCCAGCGCACGCAGAATGCCAGCGAAATCCTTATCCGAAAGCGGCTTGGCTAGATCAACGCCGGTGACGGTGGCGCCCAGCACGGAATCATTATTGGTGACAGTCAGCATGGCGTATTTCCTCCACAAAATGGGGGAGCGCTCACCGTGCGGCTAAACGCCCAACGGCATCACGTTTCCCCCGGCTTTGTCTCTTGGTCAGGATGCTGGCACCGCTTGGCCGCTATCGGCAAGGGCATAGGCTTGGCGATCCGCCCGCAAGGGCGCATCCTGGCAGCCGAGAAGGGGGCAAGCGTCATGCGTTTTGCGGGTCAACAAGTGATCATCACCGGCGCCGCCGGGGTTTACGGGCGCGGGCTGGCGGAAGCCTTTGCGCAAGAAGGTGCGCAATTGCTGCTGACCGATGGCGATGCCGGCGCACTTGCCGCACTCGCCAATGCGTTGCCGCCGGGGCGCGTTGTGCTGCACCCGGCTGACCTTACGGATGATGCCGCGCTTGATGGGCTGATTGCGGCTGCCATCAGCAAGGGGGCGCCACAGGTGCTGATCAATAATGCCGGCATTTATCCCTTCATTCCATTACTCGAAGTGATGGGTGCGGAATGGGACAAGATCATCAGCGTGAATACCCGCGCACCCTTTCGCCTGATGCAGGGTATTGGCCGTGCCATGGCTGCGGCTGGGCGGGGTTCTATTGTCAATGTCACCTCAGCGGCCGCCGAAGTGCATCGCGGCAATGGCGTGCCTTACGGCGCTTCCAAATGCGCGCTGGAATATCTGACGCGCGCCTTCGCCTTGGAACTTGGCCCTTCAGGCGTGCGGGTGAATAGCGCCCGGCCTGGCTTTGCCGAGGGCAGCGCCGGCAATCCCATGCCAGAAGGTTATGCTGAGGCGATTCGCGCGCGGTCCTTGATGGGCGCACTTGGTACGCCTGCGGATTTCGCGGCGTGTGTGATGTTCCTCTGTTCTGAGGAGGCGCGCTTCATGACGGGCTCGATCCTTGATTGCGGCGGTGGCGGGCATATCAATCGCCGGGCTGGTGCGGCCACCACGGCGCGCGGCTGAAATGCAGTACTGAAAAGGGAAGAAATCATGATGGATCAAATCAAGGCGGAATTGGCGCCGACGGGCGTTTTGCGCGCCGGCATCAATATGGGGAATTTCCTGCTGGTGACGAGCCGCGCGGAAAATGGCGATCCCGCCGGGGTATCGCCGAGCATGGCGCGCGCCATTGCCGATACGCTCGGCGTGCCCGTTCAATACGTGCCCTTCGCGCGCCCCGGTGATCTGGCCGATGCGGTGGACAGCAATGTCTGGGATATCGGCCTGATCGGTGCCGAGCCGCAGCGCGCGGAAAAAATCGCCTTCACCGCCGCCTATGCTGAGATCGAGGCCACCTATATGGTCCCGCCCGGTTCCCCCATCACGAAAATGGAGGAGGTGGATCGCCCCGGCAATCGCATCGCGGTCACGGCACGCGCGGCTTATGATCTGTGGCTGGAACGCAATATCCATCAGGCGAAGCTGATCCGCTCCGCCACACTCGATGCCGCGTTTGATCAATTCGCTGCCGAGAAGCTGGAAGTGCTGGCGGGGCTGCGGCCGAAGCTGCTTTCGGACATCGAAAAAATGCCTGGCGCGCGGATTCTGGATGGCAAATTCACCGCCGTGCAACAGGCGATTGGTACGTCACGCCGTAATGGTGCGGCTGCCGCGTTCCTGGCGGATTTCGTCGAAAAGGCAAAGGCGTCTGGCTTGGTGGCGCGCTTCATCGCCGATCATAAGGTGCGCGGGCTATCGGTGGCGCCGCCAGCCTGATCATCTTTGCTGATTGTAACTGCGCAGCGGGTGGCCATGCCTGCTGCGCCTTCTGTTACAATACGGTTCTTCTCCGACAGCCTTATTTTTTCTTGACCCATATCAACGCTGGTTTGCGCGCGCGGTGATAACCACTTGTCACGGTGGTGGCGCCCTATGGCCTGCCACCAGAACCAATCAAAACGCCATCACGGGTGCGTCACCCGAAAGATGCGCGGCAGCCGGAGAAACCTTGATGACTTTCACCAGTATCCTGACCCATCTTGATCCCGCTAAAGCCACGGAGGCGGAAGCCGCCACGATAACGCAACTTGCGCTTGCAGAAGCCTTTTCAGCGCATGTGACGGCGCTGATTTTCCCGATGGATAGCGCGCTTCCCGCGCCCACGCCGGCGGATGATGCAACAGGGTTGCTTGAAGACCGCGCCGCTGAAGCATTCGCCGCAGCCGCACAACGTCGCGGTGTGGCGCATCAGACCAGGAAGCGCACCAGCTTTGCCTATGGCAATGGGGAAGCCTTCGCGGATCATCTGCGCGTCAGCGATTTGGCTGTGCTGACAGGGCTCGGCGCGCCGGGCATTGCGGCGCAAATTCTTCAGCAGGCAGCGATTTTTGATACAGGCCGGCCGGTTCTGCTGGTGCCCCAGACGCAGCCTTTGTCTGGCTTGCCGCAGCGCATTTTGGTGGCGTGGGATGCCAGCCCCGCTTCGGTCCGCGCCATCCATGGCGCGTTGCCGCTGATCCGCGGCGCGGCTGAGACCATCATCGCCACCATCACCGATGACAAGGAATTGCGCCCCGGCCAATCCGGGATCGAGCTTACCCACCTGCTCGCCCGCCACGGCGCCAAGACACGCTTTATGGCCTTGCAGCGCGGCAGTGGTGGGGTGCTTGAGCGGCTTTTGGCGGCGGCGGCCGATACGGAATCGGACATGCTGGTCATGGGCGCGGTGCGACACGCACCGCTGCGCAATCTGGTGCTTGGTAGCGCGACAGCGGATGTGCTGGCCAATGGTCCAAAGCTGCCCACGCTATTGGCCGCCTGACGCCACGCCCATTACCCCAAAGGCAGCGCTAGCAATTCCTTGAGTAAATCCACCGTGCGCGCGGGTTGTTCCTGTTGCACCCAATGCCCCGCGCCCGGCACCAGATGCGCGGCTGCCATGCGTGTGCAGGCAGTGCCCTGCATACGCTCAAAAGCGCCGGGCGCCTGAAACACGCCCCAATCCGCGGCGCCGGCGATGAAGATCGAAGGCACATCAACGCTGCGCCCGGCAAATAGCGCCAAATCCGCATTCACTTCCGGCGCAAAGCGGGTGCGATACCAATTGAGCCCGCCCTGAAAACCGGTGCGGCCATATTCCGCGGCATAGACGGCCATTTCCGCTTCCGTCATCCAGGCGCAGCGCGCCACATCGGCAGCGCTTGGCATTTCATGCGCCACCGTCTCCGGCATCGTCTCGGCCCGGTCCATGACATAATAGGTCGGCAGTTTCGCCATTTCCTCAGCGGACCAATCGCGCAGCTTATGCGGTTTATTCGGGGCCCAATCAGCGCTTTTGTGGTGGTAATAGGCGCGCATGAAAGCGTGCAGCCCCTGCGCCGCGCCCAGCATATCCGCATTGGCCGGGCGCGTGGCGTAATAGGCGTGGTAGTGTTTACGCGGGCGCGGCAGCGCGGCCAAAGCCTCATCCAGCCCCGGCATGGCGGAAGAGCCGCCAGATGCCCGCCCTGGCTTTGGCCAATCCGGCCCGCCGGCGAAAGGCGCGCTCATCAAGGCCACGCGGCGAAACACATCGGGCCGCGTCAACGCGCACCAGGCCGCCACCGGCGATCCGAAATCATGCCCGATGACCGCCGCCACTTCCCGGTAGCCAAGTGCTGCCACCACGCCCAGCGCATCGCGCACCAGATTGGTCAGGCGAAACGGCGCCAAAGGCGAATCATAATCCGTATCGCACCCCGTGGTGCGCCCATAGCCGCGCTGATCCGGCGCCACCACATGATAGCCCAGTGCCGCCAAGGGCAGCATCACATGCCGCCAGGAATAGGCGAGCTCTGGAAAGCCATGCAGCAGCAAAAGGCAGGGTCGCCCCGGCGTTTCATGCCCCGCTTCCAGCATATGCACGCGAAGCCCATTGATACCTTCCAGAAAGCGGGAGCGGATGCCGTGTGGCAGGGTTGGTGAGCTAAGCGGTTCCATGGCGGTGTTTCCTTCCTTCACCCCATCCCGCCTGAAGCGCGCCCCACAATCAAGCCCTGCATTGACGCGCGCCCCGGCTGGCGAGACTCTGCCCCCATGCAGGATGGTATCCCCTGGTCGTCTGACCTACTGACCCTGGCGCAACGCTTCGGCCCGCGCATCGCCGTGACCGATGGCAGCGCCACCATCACCTATGCCGCGCTATCGGCCCGCGCCCATGGGCTAGCCCGGCGGCTGGTGGCGGAGGGCTTCAAGCCCGGCCAGCCGGTTGCGACCTTTGTGCCCAATGGCTGCGATGCGCCCTGGGTCAGCTATGGCCTGACCATGGCCGGTGTGGCGGAAACGCCGTGCAATACCGGGTCCACCGATGCGGAATTGGGCTGGTATGCGGAATTGACTGGCTTCAAGCGCACCATCGCACCGCAAGCATCTTGTGCGCGGCTTGCAGGGCTGGGGTTCGACCCGCTCGCGCTGGAAGATATCGCCCCGGATGAAAGCTTCACGCCGCTGCCCCCCGTGCCATCCGATGCCTGGGGGCGGATCATTTTCACGTCTGGCACCACGGGCAAGCCCAAGGCCATTCTGCACAGCCATGGCGGGCGATACCTTGCCAATATCCTGCAACGCGCCGTTTTGCCCTTCACGCCCGAACCGGGGGAGCGTGTGCTGCTGATGACGCCCTTCACCCATGGCGCGGCGCTGATCACCTATGCCTGGTTTGATCATGGCGGAGAGGTTGTCTTGCAGGATGGTGTGCGGGCGGAACGCATCGCGCCGATCCTCGCCGCCCCCGCGCTGGCCGCGATTTTCGCCCCGCCCACGGTGCTGGCCAAATTGCTGGCGCTGTTTCCGGGCCAGGCTGTGCCGGGGCTGAAGGTGATTTTCTGCGGCACGCAAACCCTGACGCGCGATCTTTACACCCGCGCTGCGGCGCAATTCGGCCCGGTGGTGCGCGTGACCTATGGCATGAGCGAATGCTTCAACCCCATCACCGTGCTGGAAGGCCCGGATGTGGCGGCGGCGATGGAAGAAGCCGAAGATGGGCTTGGCGCGAACCTCGGCTGGCCTGCGACGGGGGTGGAAATCGCCATCCGCGATGAGGCCGGCGCCGCGCTGCCCCCTGGCGCATCCGGCGATATCTGGCTGCGCGCCCGGCATATGAATATCGGCATGATCGGCGCGGATGGCTTTGTGCCGCGCCCCGCCGGCGCTTGGCACCGCACCGGTGATCTGGGCGCGGTGGATGCGCGCGGGCGGCTGCGCCTAGCCGGCCGGGCTTCTGATGTGATGAAAACCGGCGGCTACCGCGTCCATCCCGCCGAGATTGAGACCACTTTGGAACCCGCCGCGCAGGGCCGCGCGGTTTGCGTTTTAGGCCTGCCCTCCGATTACTGGGGGGAGGTGATTATCGCGGTGGCCGAGGGGCTGGCGGAGGGGTGGGAGAAAGCCGCCCTGCCGCTGGCGGAGGATTTGGCCAAGCATAAGCGCCCGCGCGCCTGGCTCACGCTGCCTGAATTGCCGCGCAATGCGCAGGGCAAGGTGGTGCGAGCGCGCGTGCGGGATGAGGTACTGGCGCGCTGGCGGCTGGAAGACGGGCCGCATCCGCGGTTGATACCGGCCCCTGCTGGAAAGGATGAATAACCCATGGTGATTGAGGGCCTCGCCCCCTTTTATGCCTGGACCAAGGCTTTGCACCTGATCAGCGTTTTCGCCTGGATGGCGGGGCTTTTCTACCTGCCGCGGCTTTACGTGTATCACACGCAACAGCCGCCCGGCTCTGCCCAGGGGGAGCTGTTCAAGACCATGGAACGGCGCCTGCTGCGCGCCATCATGAACCCGGCCATGATCACGTCCTGGGTCTTTGGCCTGCTGCTGATACTGACCCCTGGCGTGGTGGATTGGCGCGCCGGCTGGTGGCACGGCAAGCTTTTCGGGCTTCTCGGCATGACGGCCTTCCATATGGACCTGGCCCGCGCGCGGCGGCTTTTTGCCGAAGACCGGAACACACGCAGCGAAAGGTCCTGGCGGATCGCCAATGAGGTGCCGACGCTGCTCCTGATCCTGATTGTCATTATGGTGATCGTGAAGCCGTTTTGAGGCGGTTTCTCAGATTGAAAAGTCCCGCGCGACGCACTACCTCTCTGACAGAGATGAGTGAGACAAACATGGTTTGCGGTGGCTACAAGGACTGACCTAGAACTGGGACGACAGGTTGCGCCGGTGGAGGTGGGGAACGCGACACGCGTCCAGCCGCTTCCGCCTCCTTATTGGTGGGTTAACCCCGCCATGGTGGGTTGTGGAATACTGGTTGCCTGCGCCACTATCTTTTGGAACCGCCGAATCGCGCGTCTCAAGGCAACGCTGGACCTGATCGAGGGCTCCGAGTCGAAGGAGTTCTACCAAGAGCGTTACGCAGCCTTTCGAGAATATAGAAAAGATGCGAACAACCGACGGGCTATTCTAGCAGAAGAAAGAGACTTTGAGACACAACAAAAACGTGACATGTGCCTGGATTTCCTTAATCATTATGAGTTGGTTTCGATAGCGTGCGAAAGGGGCATCATCGACAGGAAGTTTTACAGAGAGTGGATGGGAGAAGTTTTCGTCCGTGATTGGAATGCGGCGCATGAACTTATCCGTTCGGCCCGTGTGCCGGAAAACGGCGAAGATAAGGCTAGCAAAGAAGCATTCAGTGAGTTTGAGAAACTGGCGAAAAGTTGGGGCGGTAAGTCTCTTCCCTAGGGCCCTCGAGTAGGCCGCCTTCCCCTAATAGGCCGTGAGGGGGCTGGGAGCCTTCACCAGCGATGCGGCCTCCTGCGTCGCCACACGGTTTGAATACCGGTTGACGCGGGGCGGCGGGCTTCATACATAGAAAGCCCTTCCTTTCGCGGCCCCGGCGATCCCTGATCGGCGCTGCCGCACTTCCCTTCTTCCCGTTAACGGGACGTTCATGGATGCGCCGCGTGCTGCGTTTTGCATCGTGATTCAGGTCCTGCTTTCTCAAGCCTCACGGAACGCCAAGGCACAAAATGCATCTTTCAGAACTCAAGGCGAAAAGCCCCGCGGACCTCCTCGCATTCGCTGAGGAATTGCAGATCGAAAACGCGTCATCGCTGCGCAAGCAGGATATGATGTTCGCGATCCTGAAGACCTTTGCGGACAATGAACAGGCGATCTTCGGCGAAGGCACGCTTGAAATCCTTTCGGATGGCTTCGGCTATCTGCGCAGCCCGCAAGCGAATTTCCTGCCGGGGCCGGATGATATTTATGTCTCCCCCGCCCAGGTGCGCCGCTTTGGCTTGCGCACCGGCGATACGGTGGAAGGCCAGATCCGCGCGCCGAAGGATGGGGAGCGTTATTTCTCCCTGCTCAAGGTCAATGCGATCAATTTCGAAGACCCGGAAAGCCTGCGCCACCGGATCAATTTCGATAACCTGACGCCGCTTTATCCGAACCGTCGCCTCAAGATGGAAAATCCTGAGGTTGAAAGCGTTGCCAAGGGGCCAACCAAGGACAATACGCATCGCGTCATTGATTTGATTTCCCCGATCGGCATGGGCCAGCGCGCCTTGATTGTGGCGCCGCCCCGCACGGGTAAAACCGTAATGCTGCAAAACATCGCCAAATCCATCACGGCGAATAATCCTGAAGTCTTCCTGATGGTGCTGCTGATTGACGAACGGCCCGAGGAAGTGACCGACATGGCCCGCACCGTGCGCGGTGAGGTTGTGGCCAGCACCTTCGACGAACCGGCGACACGCCATGTGCAAGTGACTGAAATGGTGCTGGAAAAGGCCAAGCGACTGGTGGAACACAAGCGCGATGTGGTGATTTTGCTGGACAGTATCACGCGCCTGGGCCGCGCCTATAACTCAGTTGTGCCGTCATCGGGCAAGGTGCTGACGGGTGGTGTGGATGCCAATGCGCTGCAACGCCCGAAGCGGTTTTTTGGTGCGGCGCGCAATATCGAAGAAGGTGGGTCGCTCACCATCATCGCGACGGCGCTGATTGATACCGGCAGCCGTATGGATGAAGTGATTTTCGAAGAATTCAAAGGCACTGGCAATTGCGAAATCGTGCTGGATCGGAAGCTTTCCGATAAGCGCACCTTCCCCGCCATTGACATCACCAAATCCGGCACGCGCAAGGAAGAGTTGCTGGTGGATCGCGGCACACTTTCCAAGATGTGGGTGCTGCGGCGCATTCTCAACCCGATGGGCACACAGGATGCGATGGAATTCCTGCTGGACAAGCTGAAATACAGCAAGACCAATCAGGATTTCTTTGATGCAATGAATACCTGACCCAAGGCGGGGGGGCATCATGGTCATTCTGCTGACAGGTGGGATGGGGTTCATCGGATCGGCGGTGGTGCGGCATCTGCTTGCGACCACCGATGCGATGGTGGTCAACATAGACAAGCTGACCTATGCGGCGAGCCCGGAAAGCCTTGGCGATTGGCTGAAATCGCCGCGCCATCAGCATCTGCCGCTGGATATTTGTGACACGGCCGCGATGCGGGATGTCTTCACGCGCTTCAAGCCCGCGCGCGTCATGCATTTGGCGGCCGAATCCCATGTGGATCGTTCCATTGATGGCCCGGCAGAATTCATCCGCACCAATGTCGTTGGCACGCAGGTGCTGCTGGAAGCCGCGCGGGAATATTGGCAAGGGCTGCAAGGCAGTGCCAAGGCTGAATTCCGCTTCCATCACGTCTCAACTGATGAGGTTTTCGGGTCCCTCGAAAGCGCGGATGATGCGCCATTTGATGAGCATACGCGCTATGATCCGCGCAGCCCTTATTCCGCTTCCAAGGCAGCGTCGGACCATTTGGTGCGCGCCTGGCAGCATACTTATGGCTTTCCATCCTTCGTTTCCAACACCACGAATAATTACGGGCCGTGGCAGTTTCCGGAAAAGCTCATTCCGCTGGTCACGCTTAATGCTTTGGAAGGCCGGCCTTTGCCGGTTTATGGCGATGGATCGAATATCCGCGATTGGATCCATGTGCAGGATCACGCCGAAGCCTTGGTGCTGGCGCTGATGCGCGGCGTGCCGGGGGCGACTTATTGCATCGGCCCACGTCAGGAACGGACCAATCTGCAAGTGGTGCAGGCCATTTGCCGGACGCTGGACCGGCTGCGCCCTGATCCCGCCGGCCCGCGCGAACGCCTGATCACCTATGTGAAGGATCGCCCGGGCCATGATTTCCGCTACGCCATGGACCCAAGCGGCGCGGAAGCAGCGCTTGGCTGGAAGGCGCGCTATGATTTTGAGAGCGGGCTTGATCAGACCATTCGCTGGTATCTGGACAATGAAGCCTGGTGGCGACCCATTCGCGAAAAGCGCTATGCGGGACAAAGGCTTGGGGGGGTGAAGGCATGAAGGGCATTCTGCTCGCGGGCGGGTCGGGGACGCGTTTGCACCCCATGACCTTGGCGGCGTCCAAGCAATTGCTGCCAGTTTATGACAAGCCGATGGTTTATTACCCGCTGGGTACGCTGATGCTGGCGGGGATCAAGGATATTCTGCTGATCTCAACGCCGGCTGATCTGCCGGCATTCAAACGCTTGCTGGGTGATGGTGCGCAATTTGGCATTCGCATCAGCTATGCGGAACAGCCAAGCCCGGATGGCATTGCGCAAGCCTTTCACATCGGCGCGGAGTGGATTGGTGGCGAAGCCTGCGCCTTGGCATTGGGCGACAACATCATCTACGGCCATGGGTTGGTGGAAAGCCTGAAGGCGGCAGCGACCAATGCGCAAAATGGCCTTGCTTCCGTCTTTGGCTACCGCGTGGCCGATCCGGAACGCTATGGTGTTGCGGAATTCGATGCGGCTGGGCGCGTGCTTTCGATTGAGGAAAAACCCACCAAGCCGAAATCTGATTGGGCCGTGATCGGGCTTTATTTCTACGACAAGCGCGTGACGCAAATGGCGCGGGATTTGAAGCCATCCGCGCGCGGCGAATTGGAAATCACCGACCTCAATAAGGTCTATCTGGCCGATGGTAGCTTGCGTGCTGAGCAATTGGGCCGCGGTTGCGCCTGGCTTGATGCCGGCACGCCCGCTTCATTGCTGCAAGCCGCGCTTTTTGTGCAGACGGTGCAGGAACGCCAAGGGCTGCAAGTGGGCTGCCCTGAAGAAATCGCCTTCCGCAAGGGCTTCATTGATGCTGCGGCTTTGCGCGCCCAGGCAGATCGGCTGGGCAAGACCGCTTATGGTGTTTATTTCCGTGACTTGGCTGAGGGGCGGCTCTCATGAAGGCAGAGCGTCTTGCCATTCCGGATCTGATCCTGATTGAACCAGCACGCTTTGGCGATGATCGCGGTTTTTTCAGCGAAGTCTGGTCGCGCCGTACGCTGGCTGCGCATGGGATCACGGCTGATTTCGTGCAGGATAATCATTCCCTGTCGCGTCAGAAGGGCGTGGTGCGTGGCCTGCATTTCCAGCGGCCACCCACAGCCCAGGCCAAGCTGGTGCGTGTGGTGCGGGGTTCCATCCTGGATATCGCTGTGGATATTCGCGAAGGCTCGCCCACTTATGGCCAGCATGTGGCGTGCGAGCTTTCCGCCGCGAATTGGCAGCAGCTTTGGATCCCGGCAGGCTTTGCGCATGGTTTCGTGACACTCGAAGAAGATACTGAAGTACTCTATAAGGTTGATGCGTATTATGATCGGGCAACCGATGCTGGCATCGCCTGGAATGACCCCGCGCTTGCCATTGATTGGCCGGTGGATAACCCGATCCTGTCTGACAAGGACCGCAAGGCACCACGGCTTGCCGATATCGCGCCGCCCTTCCCGAAAGGGTCTTGGTAATGCGCCGCATCCTTGTCACCGGTCGCGGCGGGCAATTGGCGACTGGGTTGGAAGCCGCACTGCCGGCGCAAGGGTTTGAGGCGCTGCTGGTCGGCCAGCCGGAATTTGAATTCGACAAGCCCGAAACGGTGATCGCGGCCTTTCACGCGCTGAAGCCTGATGCCGTGGTGAATTGCGCTGCCTGGACGGCGGTGGATGCGGCGGAAGATGATGAAGCGGGCGCCTTTCGCGCAAATGCGCTGGGGCCTGCACTGCTTGGGCGGCTCACGCGCGAAGCGGGCATTCCGATCATCCAGATTTCCACCGATTATGTTTTTGATGGGCTGAAGGGCGCGCCTTATCTGGAAAGTGATTCGCCCAATCCTTTGGGTGCCTATGGCCGCACCAAGCTCGCCGGCGAATGGGCCGCGCAGGCGGCCAATCCGCGTTGCATTGTGCTGCGTACGGCTTGGGTTTTCGCGCCGATGGGCAAGAATTTTTTGCGTACCATGCTCGCACTCGGCGAACAGCGCCCGGAACTTCGCGTGGTGGCGGATCAATGGGGCAGCCCGACCGCCGCGCCCGATCTGGCCGATGCCATTGCCTCCATCCTGGCGCAGCTGCGCGCCGATGGCTGGCGCGATCATTTTGCCGGCACCTATCACGCGACCGGTGGGGGCTTCACCACCTGGCATGCCTTTGCTGAGGCTATTTTCACCGAAGCCGCCCGCCATGGTGCGCCGCGCCCCAAGGTGCATGCCATCGCTACTGCCGACTACCCCACCAAGGCCAAGCGCCCCGCGGATGGCAGGCTGAATAATGACAAGCTGTTGCGCAGATTCGGCGTGGCGCTACCGCCTTGGGAAGCCGGGCTGGCCCGCGTCATGGCGGCGCTGCGCCAGGCCTGACGCCTTTCCGAAAACAAGTTTCGGCGGCATGATACGCACAAGAATTAAGGGAGGATGCCCATGACTAATCTCTCGCGTCGCGCTGCGCTCGCCTTGCCGCTGCTTGCGGCGCCTACCATCGCCCGCGCGCAATCCTGGCGCCCATCGGGGCAGGTGCGCATCATCGTCCCTGCTGCCGCGGGTGGCACCACGGATATCATGGGCCGGTTGCTTGCCCAGTTTTTGCAACCGCGCTGGGGCACGCCAGTGGTGGTGGAAAACCGCACCGGCGCTGGTGGCACCATCGGCACTGTGGAAGCCGTGCGCGCGCGCCCGGATGGTCTCACGCTGCTCATGGGCAATATCGGCCCGCAGGCCATTGGCTATTCGCTGTTCCGCAATCTGCAATATCGACCGGAGCAATTGGCCCCAATCGCCGGCACCATCGCAGGGCCGAATGTGCTGGTGGTGAACAACAATGTGCCAGCGCAGAATGTGGCTGAGCTTGCCGCCATGCTGCGCGCCAAGCCGGGCGAAATCCCCTATGTCTCAACGGGGGTGGGCCAATCCACGCATCTTTCGCCAGTGCTTTTTCTGCAAATGCTGAATGCCCAGGCCATTCACGTGCCAACCCGCGGTTCCGCCCCGGCGCAGATTGAATTGCTCGCCGGCAATGTCACTTTCCTGATTGATAACCTTACTGGCATCATGGGCCATATCCAGGCCGGCCGCGTGCGTGCCTTGGCGGTGACAAGCAAGGAACGCCACCCGCTACTGCCCAATGTGCCGGCGATGCGCGAAACCATGCCGGAACTCGCGAATTACGAAGTGAATACCTGGTTTGGGGTCTTCGGCCAGGCCGCCATGCCCGCCGAGATGATCAACAGCATCAATGCCGATGTGATGGCGATGCTCGCCATGCCTGAGACAGTGAAGCGCTTTGAGGAATTGGGCGGCATGCCGATGATCGGCAGCGCGCAGCAATTCGGTGCTTTCGTTGCCAGCGAAATCACCAAATGGGCTGAGGTGATCAAGAAGGAAGGCTTGCAGATAGACGCGAGTTGAAGCGAGCGGCCGCTACCGCTTAAACCTTCGCAAACGCCACATCCCGCGTTGCGGCCAGCGCTTCATAAGCCGTGCGCACTTGTGCGGCTCCATGCACGCGTTCCAGCCGCCTGAGTGTGAAATGCCCGCGCGCGACGCTGCGGAAATGTTCCAGAAACGCCAGGTTGATCGCGGCCCCCGCCGCGGCGCCAATCAAGGGTGCCGCCTGGGCCGAAAGTTTCAGCCCGACAGGCCCCACAAAGCGCGCGGCAATGGCGGCAATAAAACCGGGCAGGACAGTTGCGCCAATGCTGCCCTTCAGCGCCTCGGCCAGCGCAATACGTAGCGCGAAATAGCCGGACTCAGCCGCATCATCACTCTTGCCGCGCCCGCCTAACGCAAAAATCTTCAGGCATTCGGCAGCGATTTCGGGTCGGGTCAAATCCTCACCCTCCTCAGCCGCAATGGCGGCAATTTGGCGCAGCAGTACGGTGGTGGAAATCGGCAATTCCACCAGCGTGCCCGCTAGGCCAAAGGCACCGCCCGCAGCACCCGTTGCCGCTGCCAGCCCGCGATGCAGCCAGGATGAAGGCAAAACCGAAGGTGTCGCCGCCGGCGATGACTTGAGCGCTGCCGCCATCGCCGTTGTCAGCGCCGCACGTACCGCGCCTTGCAGCCCGCCTTGCATGGGGCCTGGCAGGCGCGCGGTCAGTGCTTCAATCGGTGTCCCCACCGTTGCCGAAAGCCGCGCGGCGAGGGAGGGATTTTCCAACGCCTCAAAGGCCGCGCGCAATTCGGCGGCGGCCCGGGGACCGAGCGGCGGCGGCGTGGCGCTGACCGTAAGGCTCATGTCTATAAAATGTAGCGCGAAAGATCGGCGCTGGCGGCCAAGGGTGCCACGCGGTCGCGCACCATGGCGGCATCCACCGCAATCGTCTCCCCCGCGCGATCGGTCGCGGTGAAGGAGATTTCTTCCAGCAGCCGTTCCAGCACCGTCGCCAGCCGCCGCGCGCCGATATTCTCAACACTCGCGTTGATTTCCGCGGCCAGATCAGCAATCGCTTCAACTGCATCGGGCGTGAAATCCAGCGCCACGGATTCCGTGCCAAGCAGCGCGGTGTATTGTTTGAGCAGGGAATGTTCCGGCTCGGTCAAAATTCGGCGGAAATCATCGCGCGACAGCGCCTTCAATTCCACGCGGATCGGCAAGCGGCCCTGCAATTCCGGCAAAAGATCGGATGGTTTCGCCAAATGAAACGCACCGGACGCGATGAACAGCACATGATCCGTCTTCACCGGACCATGTTTGGTGGTGACGGTGGTGCCCTCAATCAACGGCAGCAAATCGCGCTGCACCCCTTCGCGGGAAACATCGCCGCCGCGCATCCCGCTTTCGCTGGTGCGCGCACAAATCTTATCAATCTCATCCAGGAACACGATGCCATTGGCTTCAACATTGGCGAGTGCTTCGCGCACCACCGCATCCTGATCCAATAGCTTGTCGGCTTCATCCTTCAGCAGCGCCGTGCGGGCTTCGGCCACCGTCATCTTGCGGGACTTACTGCGCCCGCCGAACATCTTGCCAAACATATCCTGCAAATTCTGCATTTGCGGCGGCTGGCCGCCCGGCAAATCCATCATGCCAATCGGCATGGCCGGGCCGGAATCGGCCAATTGCACTTCAATCTCGCGGTTTTCCAACTGGCCTTCGCGCAGCATGCGGCGGAACTTTAACCGTGTTTCCCCTGATGCCCCTTCGCCCACCAGCGCCGTCAGCAGCGTTTCCTCCGCCGCCAATTCAGCCTTGGCCTGCACGCCCTTCCGCGCAGCGTCGCGGCCCATGGTGATCGCAACTTCCACCAGATCACGCAGAATGCTTTCGACATCACGCCCGACATAGCCAACTTCGGTGAATTTCGTCGCTTCCACCTTGAGAAAGGGCGCATGCGCCAGCCGCGCCAAACGCCGCGCGATTTCCGTCTTGCCGCAGCCGGTCGGCCCGATCATCAGTATATTTTTCGGCACCACTTCCTCACGCAGCCCCGGCGCCAATTGCTGGCGCCGCCAACGATTACGCAGCGCGATCGCCACTGCGCGCTTGGCTTCCAGCTGGCCGACAATATGCCGATCAAGCTCCGAGACAATCTCACGCGGGGAGAGGTTGACGGTTTCGGTCATGGCGCGTCTCCCGCGCTGGCAGCCAGCGTTTCCAGGATGATATTGCCGTTGGTATAGACGCAGATATCGGCGGCAATCTTCATCGCGCGCCGGCAAATCTCCTCGGCTTCCACGCCTTCCACGGGCAGCAGCGCGCGCGCGGCGGAAAGCGCGTAATTGCCGCCGGAACCGATACCGATAATGGCATCTTCCGGTTCCAGCACATCGCCCTGTCCGGTGACCAGCAAGGATCGTTTGTGATCCGCCACCGCCAGCAAGGCTTCCAGGCGCCTCAGGTAGCGATCCGTGCGCCAATCCTTCGCCAAATCAACGCAGGCGCGTTCCAATTGATCCGGAAAGCGTTCCAGCTTGGCTTCAAGCCTTTCCAGCAATGTGAAGGCATCAGCCGTGGCGCCGGCGAAGCCCGCCAGCACCTTGCCGCCGGCAATCCGGCGGATTTTGCGCGCATTGCCCTTCACCACTGTTTGGCCGAGCGAGACTTGCCCATCCCCGGCCATGGCCACTTGCCCGCCCTTGCGGACGCAAAGAATGGTGGTGCCGTGCCAGCCCAGGGGGTCGTGTTGTGTCTGTGTCATGGGTGCAGAAATGGCGCGACTGGGGCGCGGAGACAACCACACCCTCGCTTTCGGTTGCATCCCCCCCGCCGCGGAGCGTAGTTAGGCTGCATGAAGACCACCCCGCCCTGGAACCGCCGCGCGGAAATCAGCCGCGAGACCTCGGAAACCGCGATCACCGTCGCCCTTGGCCTGGATGGCGAGGGGCGCGCGGATATCGCCACTGGCATTGGCTTTCTGGACCATATGCTGACCGCTTTGGCGCGCCATGGTCTCTTCGACCTGAAGGTGCAGGCCAAGGGCGATCTGCACATAGATTTCCACCACACCACGGAAGATGTCGGCATCGTCATCGGCCAATGCCTGCGCCAAGCCTTGGGCGATAAGCGCGGGATTCGTCGCTACGGTGCCGCCGTGATCCCGATGGATGAGGCGCTTGCGGAAGCAGCCGTGGATATCTCTGGCCGGCCATACCTTGCCTGGTCCGTCAGCTTCGCCCAGCCCAAGATTGGGGAGATGGATACGGAGCTGTTCGAGGAATTCTTCCGCGCCCTGGCCTTCAATGCCGGCATCACGCTGCATGTCACGCAAAAATCCGGCACCAATGCGCATCACGTGGCGGAAGCCTGCTTCAAGGCTTTGGCGCGGGCACTGCGGGAGGCGGTGGAACCTGACCCGCGCGCGATTGGCGCCATTCCTTCCACCAAAGGCGTGCTGGAAGCCTGAGATGCGGGTCTGGACCGTTCATCAGCGCCCGGCCATGGCGGGCAAGCCCGCGCGGACGCTCATGGTACGGGAAGGCTTTTCCTGGTTGGCGGCGGTGTTTCCGTTGTTCTGGTTCCTGGCCAAGCGGCTTTGGATCGTGGCGGCGCTCTATTTCGCGCTCGCGACCCTCTTGGGCTTCGTGCTGCCATCCGGCATTTCCCCCTGGGCGATGATCGCTTTGCAAATCCTGACAGGGTTTGAGGCGCGGAACCTTCAGCGCTGGACGCTGGAGCGGGGCGGTTTTCGCCTGATGGGCGTGGTGCAGGGACGCGATGAGGAAGGCGCAGTGCTGAACCTGGCTGACCGCCGCGCCGATCTGGCACGCGGGCTGACATGAAGCTGGTGATCATAGACCCGGGTTCGGGCAATCTGGCTTCCGTGCTGCGGGCCTTCCAGAAAGTGGCGGCGGAGGCGGGCGTGGCCGCCGATATCAGCGTCACCCGCGATGCCGCAGATATCCTGGCCGCTGACCGCGTTGTGCTGCCCGGTCAGGGGGCTTTCGCCGCCTGCCGGCGCGGGCTGGATGCTTTGCCGGGCGCGGTGGCGGCCATGGAACAGCGTGTGCGCGGGGATGGCGTGCCCTTTCTTGGCATTTGTGTGGGCATGCAGTTGATGGCCTCGCGCGGGTTGGAACATGGCAGCACGCCGGGGCTGGATTGGCTGCCCGGTGAAGTGGCGCCGATGGACCCGAAGGGCGCCGATGGCCGGCCTTTACCGCTGCCGCAGATGGGCTGGAATGCGCTTGCCTTCCGCCCGGGCTGCCACCCCTTGCTGGCTGGGATCACGCCCGGGGATCAGGTTTATTTCGTGCATTCCTATGCCTTTAGCGCGGCGCTGCCAGGGGATGTGATCGCAACCGCTGATTATGGCGGGCCAGTAACTGCCGCCATTGCCCGCCATAATCTTGCCGGGCTTCAGTTCCATGTGGAAAAAAGCGGCCCGGTGGGGTTGCGTATCCTCGCCAATTTCCTTCAATGGGTGCCATGAATAGCGCAATGACCATGAGCTTCACCCATGATTTGGCAGTGGAACTCGCCAACCAGATTTCGGATGCGGATTTGGCCGACCTCTGTGAGGCGACGGATGCCGCCATCATTGAAGGCGGTGGCTTCGGTTGGCTGGAGCCCCAGGGGCGGGAGGCACTCGCGCGGCATTTCCGCGGCACGCTGCTGGTCCCGGAACGGGAGCTATTCATCGCACGCTTGGATGGCCATGTGGTGGGATCCGCCCAGTTGGTGCGCCCGCCGCGCCATAATGAAGCGCAATCCTTCGGCGCCACGCTGACGCATGCCTATCTTGCGCCCTACGCGCGCGGCCATGGCTTGGCGCGCATGTTGGTGAACCGCGTTGAAGAACGCGCCGCAGCACTCGGCCATCGCGTCCTGAACCTGGACGTGCGGGAGACGCAAACCACCGCTATCGCGCTTTTTGAAGCGCTGGGTTACGTGCATTGGGGCACGCATCCCTTTTATGCGCGCGTCAACGGCCAGACAGTTGCCGGGCGCTACTACTTCAAGCCGCTGGAACCAGGCCGCGGTCGTGCCACGGGCGCTTTGCTCGACCCCACGCAGTAATGGGCTTTTCGCTTTATCCCGCCATTGATTTGAAGGGCGGGCAGGTGGTGCGCCTGAAACGAGGCGAGATGGATCAAGCCACCATCTATGCCGATGATCCGGCAGCGCAGGCGCGAAGCTTTATCGAAGCGGGATTTTCCTGGGTGCATATGGTGGATCTGGACGGCGCCTTTGCCGGCAAGCCGGCGAATGCGGCGGCCGTGCGCGCGATTATCGCCGCCGTGCCGGGGGCGAAGCTGCAATTGGGCGGCGGCATTCGCACCATGGCAACGGCGGAAGCCTGGCTGGATGCAGGCGTCAGCCGGATCATTCTGGGCTCGGCCGCCGTCAAGGATCCGGATTTTGCCCGCGCCGCCTGCCGCGCCTTTCCGGGCCGTGTCGCGCTTGGGATTGATGCGCGCGATGGCATGGTGGCAACCGAAGGCTGGGCTGAAACCAGTGAT
The DNA here is from genome assembly GCA_020249505.1 of Roseomonas sp. GTDB lineage: Bacteria > Pseudomonadota > Alphaproteobacteria > Acetobacterales > Acetobacteraceae > Neoroseomonas. The sequence goes on from JADCFN010000003.1 coordinate 313,621, forward strand.
GTGAGCGCCACTGATCTGGCGCGCCGCTTTGAAGATTCCGGCGCTGCGGCGGTGATTTATACGGATATCGCGCGTGATGGCATGTTGAGCGGCGTGAATGTTGCGGCAACTGCGGCGCTGGCGCGCGCGGTGCGCTTGCCGGTGATTGCCTCGGGCGGTGTGGCGGGGATTGAGGATATTACGGCGCTGCGGGCTGAGGGCGCTGGGATCGAGGGCGCGATTTTGGGGCGCGCGCTGTATGATGGGCGGATTGAGCCGCAGATAGCGTTGGCGGCGGCGGCTTAGGGCGCCTTTGCGCCTGACCGTTATCATGGCTCTGGGCGTGGCGCTGCGCTGTGTTTCATAAAGTATCCGTTTTGTAACTTTATGTTCAGAAAACCAGATTATGAGCGCGCCCTTCTTGCCAACCCCCGCAGAAGGAACCCGCCGCGTGCGTATATCCATTCGCAATCTTGGCCTCGGCATTGGTGCCGTGCTGACAATTTTGGTCGCCTATCTCTCGGCAACCGCCATCAACGACAGGTTGAATGAAAAGACCCTGGCCAAAAGGGGCCTCGAAATCACCACCGCGCTTGAACTCGGCTATCGGGCGCTCATGCCGCTGTCTTTGGAACGGTCCATCACGCAGGTGGGTCTGACGCTGGAAACCCCCTTGCCGGCGCAATTCGCCAGCCTGCGCCTGGAGCAGAGGAGGGTTTCCGAACAGCACCTCAATGCCCTGATGGCGCATCTTGAGCAGACGAATGAACTGCCCAATAAGCAGGAAACCTTGAATAGGCTTCAGGCCGCGCGTTCGACTCTGGCGAGCTTGCGCAGCAGGGCGGATGCGGCGGTATCCGCACCGCGCCAGAATCGTCCGAGCAATGTGGAAACCTTGCCTCAGGAAATCATTGCGGCCATTCGTGATATGCAGGTGGTGCTTGGCAATCTGATTGATACTGCGGCGATGCGCACCGCGAAATCCGAGCAGGCGGTCCTGGCAGCCTATCGCATCTGGCGCATACGGGAATATGAAGGCCAGTCACGCACCTATCTTGCCGCTGCGCTGCTGAACCAGCAGCCTATGACGCCGGCAGCGATGAAGTCTTCCAGCGAATTGACCGGCAAGGCCGAGGCTTCTTTTGAAGCGCTGAAATCCATGCAGCGGCTGCTGCCGGCGGCGTTATTGCCTTCCTTGCAGACCATCGAAACCGCCTATGAAAAGAACTACGGCGCGTTGCGGTCACTTGCCCTTTCCGGTGCAGCGACGGGCAATTACCCTGTGGATTTCACTACCTTCTTCACCCGTTCCGGTGAGGCGCTGGGCCAGGTTGAAGCCAATACCAATGCCTTCAGTGAATATGCGACGCGGAGCGCGCAGAATGCCGTGGCAGAGGCAAGCTCTGACTTGATCCTCACCTCGGCAGTGGCGGCCTTCGGACTGGCGGCGGTGCTCTTCATTGCCTGGTTGCTCTATGTGCGTATCGCTCAGCGCCTGTCGCGCACCAATGAAGCGATGGCCGCCCTGGCGAATGGTGACACCTCAATCACCATCAATGACCTGAAAAGTGGCGATGAAATCGGCGATATGGCCCGTTCATTGGTTGTCTTCCGCGATAATGCACTGCGTGTTGCCGCGTTGGAGGCCGAAAAGCAGGCGGCTGAGCAGGAACGCGCCGCGCAGCGCAAGACAGAGATGGAAGCCATCGCCGCTGAATTCGAACGTGAAATCGGGGTGATTGTTCAGTCGCTGAATGACAATGCGCGTGAAATGACGGGCGCCGCCCAGGCCATGCAGCATTCCGCTGGCGATGTGGGTGGCCGTTCTCAATCCGTGTTGCGTTCAGCTGAGGAAACCTCAAACATCGCATCTGGTGTGGCGGCGGCGACCGAGCAAATGACAACTTCGGTCGGTGAAATCAGCCGTTCCATCCAGAATTCTGCAGCAAAGACCCAGGAAGCGGTCGAAAATACAGCGCGCACGACGGAGCAGATCAATACCCTGGCTGAGACGGTGGGGCGCATTGGCAGTGTGGTCGAACTGATCAATTCCATCGCAGGCCAGACCAATCTTCTGGCGCTGAATGCCACCATCGAAGCGGCGCGCGCGGGTGACGCCGGCAAGGGCTTCGCGGTGGTTGCGAGTGAGGTGAAGGCCTTGGCAGCGCAGACCGCCAAGGCGACAGCCGAAATCAGTGACCAGATTGCTGGCATCCAAAGTGCTACCGGCGCAGCGGTGACAAATATCAAGGATATTTCTGCCGCCATTGCTGAGCTGGAGCATATCGCATCCACCATTGCTTCCGCGATTGAGGAGCAGAATGCGGTGATCGCAGATGTTGCGCATAATGTCTCGCGCACATCTACCTTGACTGAAGCTGTTCGGGGTGATGCGTCGCTGGTTGCGAAGACAGCGACGGATAGCACCGCCTCGGCCTCTCAGGTGCTGAGCACCGCGCAGGGCTTGGCTGGGCGTTCGGAAGATTTGTCACGCGCCATGGCCGGTTTCCTTGAGCGCGTGCGGGCGGCGTAAAAGGTTTTCGCGCCGATTGGCATAGAAAGGAGCACGCCTGTTACGCTATGGCGTGGCTGGCGTGCTCCGGAATTAGGTTGTGGATAAGTCTGGGGAAGAGTGCCGCGCCCTATTTCCCATTTCAGGTGAAATAAGCGCCCTAAAAGCAGAGAAGACAGGCTTTTTTCTTGTGTAGGCGGCCTGGGGATAAGCCGCCTGATCATGTGCCTCACGCAATCGCCTGTTGGCGGCGATTAAGCCGCCAGAACAGCCAAAGCGCGATGGAAAGATTGACGAGATTCCACGCAATGCCGTTCAGCATCGCCGCCGTATAGCCGCCGGTTGCGTCAAACAGCGCGCCTGCCATCCAGCCGCCCACCGCCATGCCGACCATGGTGGAAGACAGCGCCATGCCGACGCGGCTGCCGGCTTCTGAGGGTGGGAAATTCTCGCGCACGATCATGGCGTAGCAGGGGACCAACCCGCCCTGGAACAGGCCGAACATGAAGGACACCAGGAACAGCGCCGCCAGCCCATCAGAGGGCAGGAACATCAGCAAAGCCACACCTTGTAACAGGGAAGCGAGCACGAGCGTTCGCACACCACCAATACGATCCATGATAAAGCCAAATATCAGGCGAGAAGCGATCCCGCTGGCGAGCATGACGGAGAGCATTTGTGCCCCGCGCGCTGCGCCAAAACCAAGGTCCACGCAATAGGCAACGATATGCACCTGCGGCATGGCCATGGCGATGCAGCAGGTGATGCCGGCCAGGATGATCAGGGTCTGCAAGACATTCGGCGGAAGCCCAAGTGCCATGGGATTGCGCGGCGCAATGATGCCAGGCGCGGCTGGCGCTGGCATGGGCGCACGCGTGCGCAGCAAAAATGCCAGCGGCACGAGGGTGAGGAAACTCGCAATCCCCATAATCAGATGCGCCTGACGCCAGCCAATGGTGGAAATGCCCCATTGCAGCAACGTTGGCCAAAAAGCACCGGCGAAGTAATTGCCGGAAGCGGCCAGCGCCATGGCAATGCCGCGGCGCTTTTCAAACCAAAGCGAGACATCGGCGATCAGCGGGCTGAAGACAGCCGCCGCACCAAAGCAACTCAGCAGCACGCCATAGGCAAGACCAAAGGTGAAAAGGCTGGGTGCGAAATAGGTCGCGATGCCGCCAAGCCCGATGGAGGTGGCGCCGATCAAGACCGGCACCATGACGCCGAAGCGATCAGAGAGCTTGCCCATCAGCACGCCACCCACCACGAAGCCCACCATGGTCATGGTGTAGGGCAGCGCAGCACCGGCGCGGAGCGTGCCGAATTCCGCTTGCACGGCAGGCAGCACCACCACCACGGTCCACATTGGCGCGCTGCCGATCATGCTGATCAGCAGCGCAATAGCCAAACGTGTCCAGGCAGCGCGGCCATCCAAGCGGCTGTCACGCATCATGATGGCGTCGCTTCATTCTGGGTTTCCTCGCCCGGCATTTGGCTCAGGCTGACAGCTTTGTACGTGCCGCGCCAGGGGTTATTTGCCGCCGGGAGACCAGCGATAGGTGCGGGCTGTGGCATCCCCCATCAGCATGGCGCGATCACTATCCGAAAGCCGGTCTGATTTCAGGAAGGCATCCACGCCTTCCGCATAAGTCATCAACTCCACCGCGCGAGTCCAATCCGTACCCCAAAGGCAGCGCTGCATACCAAAGGTATCGAAAATGCGCGCAAGCGGTTCCCAGATATCGGCGTAGGGATATTCACCACGGGATAGCGTACAGGCGCCGGTGATTTTCACGACGATATTGGGAAAGGCAGCAAGCGCCAGCAGCTTCGGCAATTCGGCAAAGCCATTGTCCATCCGCGGCGCCTCGAAGGGCTGTTGCAGGCCCAGGTGATCAATCACCAAGCGCGTATTCGGATTGCGCCGCGCCAATTCATGCACCTGATCAAGCCTGCCCCAGCAGAGCAGATTGACCGGCAGGTCACGCTTCGCAGCGGTCGCCAGCACATGATTGATGCCAGGATCGGCGGGATCGGCGGAAACATCGCCGCGCATCATGATGCGAATGCCAACCGCGCCAGGGGTAGCCTGCCAATCGGCGATGGTCTCAGCAACTGCGGGATCATTGGGATCAACGGGCTTCACCAGTGCGAAACGATCCGGATAGGCATTGCGCACAGAAACCGCATAGCTTGCGTCAAAGCGATACATGGTGAAGGCGGAAACCAGAATCGCACCATCCACGCCGACGGCATCCATGGCCTTGACCATGTCCGCGCCAGTGACTTCAGGCGGGCCATGCAGCACTGCATGCCAGGGGCGGCCGGGGTGGTTGCGTTCATAGGCATGGACCTGGGCGTCAATGATTGGCATGGGCGGTTCCTCGGAGCTTGCTTTTGTGGCGTAAGGTTAGGCGGTGCATGCTGGGCCAGCAAGGCGCGACACTTGGTGGCGCGCGCGATCCGATCTAGCGTAGCGCATCTTCACCTTGATCAAGGAAACACCATGACCCCGCCTGAGAGAATGCGCACCTTGCTCGCCAAGCCTGATTTCGTTGTCATGCCCGCCGTATGGGATGGGCTATCCGCCAAGATGGCCGCGGCGGCAGGGTTTGACACCGCCTTTCTGTCCGGTTCCTGCGTGGCGGCAAGCCGCCTGGGCGGGCCGGATCTCGATTTGATTTCCTTCGCCGAAATGTTCGATAGTTTCAACATGGTGCGTGGTGCGGCGCCGAATACGCTGGTGCTGGCCGATGGCGATCATGGCTATGGCAATGCTATGAATGTGCAGCGCACCGTGCGCGCTTATGGCCGCGCCGGGGCTGCCGCCATTCTGATTGAAGACAAGATCACGCCGCGCGCGCTGACGGCTGCCGGCAAGCCCTGCCTGCCGCGCGAAGAAGCACGCATGAAAATCCGCGCGGCAGTTGAAGCCGCGAAGGAATCCGGCATCCTGATTCTGGCGCGCACGGATTGCCGCCCGACGGCCGGCATTGATGAGGCTGTGGCGCGGATTGAAATGTTTGTCGAAGAAGGCGCGGATATCCTGTTTCTAGACAGCCCCGCCGATAACGCGGAAATCCATCGCGCGATTGCTGCCGCCAAGGGGCGGCCTTCCTTCGTGGTGCTCTCCCCCGGTGGGGCGCGCGCCACACCGACGCAGGCTGAAGCCAATGCGCTTGGCTTCAAGATCGGCACTTTCCCGACCGGGATGCTTTCACCCGCGGCGGCGGGGATGAAGGCGGGCCTGGCCGCATTGCAAGCCGGGCTTTCGGAAGCAGCCAGCGCCATGCCTTCGGCGGAATTGCGCCACACGCTCGGCTATGGCGATTACGACGCCAAGGCCAAGGCTTTCATTACCGCCTGAAATTGGTGGGTGCACTTACCCTTGCACTGATCGGCGCGCTGCTCCCGCTGCCGGTCTGGCTTTGGCTGCGCTGGCAGGTGGCGGCGCGCTTCAGTGCCTGGATTATGCTGGATGCGGCGCCTTGGCTTGCCGGGTATTTGCTGCTGCTGTGCGTCACTGCGCGGCCCTGGCTGTCAGGCGGCGTGGTTGCAGGTGCCTTGCTGTTCATCTCCATCGCAGAATTCGCGAAGCGCGCAAGGCTGCGTGATGGCCTGGTTTTTACTGATGGCGGGCTGCTGTGGCAGGTATTTGTGCATCCGCGCTTTTACCTGCCCTTTGTACCGTGGCCCGCGCTTGTACTGGGTATCATTACCGGTATCTCGCTGGTCATTGCGATTTTGGTGTTGGAAGCAGGGCTTGCGCTTCCCTTGGCTATGCGCCTCATTATTCTTTTCTTGGGCACTGCATTGCTTGGCATAACCCTGAGGCCGCTTTTCCTTTTGCCAAGGGCAGAAATCCAGTGTGATCCTGCGGTGGATGCAGCGCGTTTCGGGCCTTTGGCCTGCTTTGCCCTGCACGCACGCCTGGCCGCGACCGAACGTGCTGCGCGGCAGGCGCGCCACGCGCCTGCGCCGGCAGTGCTGCGCCTGGCTGATCCAGCACCGCATTTGCTATTGCTGCAACTGGAAAGTTTTTGTGATCCGCGCCGCTTCGGTCTGGCGCAGCCTTTGCAGCGTAAGGACCTGCTGGCGCAGACAGCGCTGACACAGGGTTCACTGGCAGTTTCCGCTTTTGGCGCCAATACCATGCGCACGGAATTCGCCGTACTGACCGGGTTGGAGGATGCGGCGCTAGGGCTTGATCGCTTCAACCCCTATTTTCGGTTCGCACGCCAACCTATCGGGTCCCTGGCTTGGGAATTGCGCGGCGCTGGGTATGAAACGCTGTGCCTGCATCCGTTTGACTCGCGTTTTTTTGGCCGTGACAAGGTGCTGCCCGCACTTGGCTTTGCGCGTTTTGATGCAGCGCCGGCTTTTCAACAGGCAGAACGTATACGCGGCTTGGTTTCCGATGCTGCCATCGCCCAGCGACTTGTCGCTGATCTTGCTGCGGCGACCTCACCGGGGTTTTGGTACGTGATCACTGTTGCGGCGCATGGGCCATGGCAGGGCGATGATCCAGCGCGCGCCTGGGCGGAGTGCATGGCAGCGAGTGATGCCATGCTGGGTGAGGTGATGCGCGCTGCAAAGGCCTGCCCACGCCCGGTTGTGGTAGTGGCCTTTGGGGATCATCGCCCGGCCTTGCCCATGGCACAGGGGGGGAAGGAAACGGATTACGTGATCTGGCGCAGTGATCGCCCCGGAGACGGGCGCGCGGAAAACCTGAACGCTGTCGGCCTGCACCGCGCCATCAGGGACGCGATGCAGGGATGATCAGGCTTTACTGTACCGGATCAATCGGCGTGATGGGCGCACCAGCAGCTTCAATGACGGCGCCGGCTTGCAGCAGCAAATCCTCCCGATAACGCCCGGCGAGCAATTGCACGCCAACGGGAATGCGCCCAACCGTCCCGGTGGTGACCGTAAGGCCCGGTAGCCCCATCAGCGGCAGACCCACTTGCGTGAGCTGCGCTTCCATGATGCGCCGGAAGGCGGCCGGGCTTTCGACATCTTCCTGATCACGGAAGGGCAATTCGCCGGAAACGGGCGTGATCGCCACCGGGAAGCGTTCGAAGAATTCCATCCAAAGCCGCACGAAATAGGAACGCTTTTGCAGCGCATCCATAAAGCTATTCAGGTCCGGCGTTGGGCAAAGTTCTTCCATCTGCGCGAAGATGAAGCTCGCATCCGGATCGCCTTCCTGATGCAAGGCGCTATTGAGACCGCGGCGACTTTCCGCGAGCCAGAGCATCGCTTGCAATTGCGCGGGTTCCCGCAAGGGCGGCGTATCGGTTTCCTCAATCGTCCAGCCGGCCGCTTCCAGGCGCTTCGCGGCATCACGCAAAGCGGCTTGCACTTCGGGTTGCAGCTTCATGCCATCCGGCGCGAGGCAAAGCGCTGCACGCTTGGGCGCAGGCGGGCCTTCCATCGCCGCTTCCACCCACCAGGGGTCGTGAATATCGCGCGCACACATGGCGCCGAAAGCAAGCTTCACATCAGCAATGCTGCGCGCGAGCGGCCCGCTGACCGCCATCAGCTGCCCGCCCACATGACGTTCCGCGCCAGAGGCATTCCAGGCGGGAATACGCCCAAGCGTTGGGCGCAGCCCGTGAATGCCGCAGGCATAAGCGGGGTAGCGGATGGAACCGCCAATATCCGTGCCATGCCCAATCGCACCAATGCCGGCCATGGTGGCGGCACCCGCGCCGCCCGAGGAACCACCCGGCGTAATGTTGGGGTCGCGCGGATTTTTCGTATGGCCATGCAGCGAATTGCGCGTGAACCAGCGGAGCGAAAAGGCCGGCGTATTGGTCCGCCCAACAATCACCGCGCCCGCCTTGCGCAAATTGGCAACCACCGGATTATCCTGCTTCGCAATCAAATCCTTTTGCAAACGCAAACCATTCGTTGTCGCGTAACCCTGCTGATCCGCATTCACCTTGATGGTGATGGGCACGCCGGCCAACGGCCCGGCATCCTCGCCACGCGCGATCATGGCATCAATGCGCGCGGCATCGGCGAGCGTCTCCGCCGGGCGGTGATCCACAACAGCATTGATCTTGGGGTTCACCGCATCAAGCCGCGCCAGCGCGTCCTTCGCGGCTTCCGTGGCGGAGACCTGTTTTGACCGAATGCGCGCCGCCAAATCGCTTGCGCTGAGCCGCCATAAATCGCCCATGGTTACTTCCTTCCTTTGAGTAATGCCTTAGCCCGGCAGCGCGAGGACATTCTTGCTGATGATATTGCGCTGGATCTCATTCGACCCGCCATAAATGGTCGAAGGCCGCGCCTGAATATAAAGCCCGGTCGGGTTCAGGTTGCGATTGCCTTCCATGGGGTCGAGCAAGCCAGCATTCTCGCCACAGATTTCAAGCATGGTATCGGTGATGCGCTGAAACAGCTCAGTCTGAAACACCTTCAGCATGGACACATCGGGGCCGAGCGTTTCGCCGCGCCTGACCTTATCCACGAAAACACCATAGAGCGATTTCAGATCTTCCAGATCAAGCCGCAGCTTGGCGTAGGTATCCTGAAACACCGAATCTTCCCAAACCCCCATCCGTTCCGCGAGTTGCTTCAGGCGCGAAAACGCATAGGCGGAAAGCCGGGGTGATCCCAGATAGATACGCTCAAAGGAAAGCAACGCTTTCGCCATATCCCAGCCGCGATTGGGCGTGCCGACCAGATTGGCCGCGGGCACGCGTACATTATCGAAGAATACCTCACAGAATTCGTCGTGATATTCCAGATTGATGATCGGCTTCACTGTAATGCCGGGCGTGTTCATATCCACGAGCAGGAAAGAAATACCTTCCTGCTTCTTCGCATTCTTGTCCGTGCGCACCAGCAGGAAGCACCAATTGGCATCCATGGCGAGTGTGGTCCAGATCTTCTGGCCATTCACCACATAGGTATCGCCATCCAGCACCGCTTCGGTGCGGAGCGCCGCCAAATCCGATCCCGCATTGGGTTCGGAATAGCCCTGGCACCAGATATGTTCGCCAGAGAGAATTTTCGGCAGGAAGCGCTGCTGCTGTTCGCGCGTGCCGTGGTTGATCAGCAGTGGCCCCACCATGACAATGCCATGGTCATTGGTGCGCGCGCAGCCATGGCGTTCGATTTCCTCGGTGAAGATGATCTGCTTCGCCGGGGAAAGCCCAAGCCCGCCAAATTCGCGCGGCCAGCCAGGGCAAAGCCAGCCTTTTTCCGCCAGCTTGAAATACCAGGGCTTGTTTTCATCCCAATGCAGGCGCTTCGGTGGATTGCGTAATTCGGCTGGATATTCAGCCTCAATCCATTGCCGCACATGCAGGCGGAAGGCTTCATCTTCCAGCCGGTTCAGATCCTGGCTTTCGCGTGGGTCAATCATTTCCTCAGCCTCCCGTAAAATTCGGCTTGCGCTTGGCGAAGAAGGCAGCGCGGCCTTCCTTGAAATCTTCGGTCGTGAAAAGCGCAGCCTGATAGGTTTGTTCCTGCGCCAAAGCCTCATCCAGGCCATCGGCGAAGATTTGCTTGGTGAAGGCAATGGGGCCTGGCGCTTCGGCCGCAAGAAAACGCGCCTTTTCCAAAGCAGCTTCCAAAGCCTTACCGGGTGGTGCGATGTAATCCACCAGGCCGATGCGTTCGGCTTCCGGAGCGGCAATCACCTCATGGAAAAACAAGATGCGCCGCGCGCGGCCAATGCCGACACGCGCAGGCAGGAAATGCGGCAGGCCCATATCGGACATCAAACCGATCTTGTGAAAACCAGCCGTGAAGCGTGCATCCTCGGCCGCCACAATCATATCACAGGCGCAGGCAACCGCCATGCCCGCCCCCGCCGCCCAGCCTTCCACGGCGGCCACCACAGGCTTGCCGCCCTTGGCCATGAGGCGCACGAGCTTATGGGTGCGGCGCATCCGCTCCCGCCCCGCCAAAGCGCTGTCGATATCCATGGAGGAGATATCGCCACCGGCGCAGAAAGTGCCCTCGGCGCCCGTCACGACAATGGCGCGGATCGTATCATCGCCATGGGCGCGTTCCATTACCTCCTCCATCGCGGTGCGCAGTACGGGCGCGATGGCATTCTTTCGGGACGGGCAATCAATAGTGACGATCAGCACCGCGCCATCGCGTTGTTCCAGGATGCGCTGACGCAAGGGTTCGGCGGCGCTCATTCCGCATCCTCCGGCGCCAGCGCCATGAAGCGGCGGCGATGCAGTGCAGCCGAGCCGAATTGATTGGCGATCACCATGCCGCGGCGGAGATAAAGCCCGACATCATATTCATCCGTATAGCCAATGCCGCCATGAAGTTGAATGCATTGGCGGAGCACCATCAGCCCGCTTTCACCCGCGCGCGCCTTGGCCTTGGAAACCGCGGCCTTGCGCGCATCACCTGCCACGCCGCCATCCAAGGCCGCTGCCGCCGCTTCCACGGCAGCACGTGTCAGCGAGAGATGGATTTTCAGATCTGCCGCGCGATGCTGCAAGGATTGGAAAGTGCCGATGATACGACCGAATTGCTGGCGGGTTTTCAGATAGGCCAGCGTCATGTCAAAGGCGCGTTCCATCAGCCCAACCATGGCACCTGCCGTCATCAGTGCGGCCTCATCCAAGGCGTCATCCAAAACAGCGCTGATATCGGCGGCGATGGGTTGCTCTTTCGCGAGATTGGCGCGGAGCGTGCCGAAATACCCGCCATCCATGGTTTTTTCCAAGGCGAGATCAGCACCCGCCGCCGGCACGGCGTAAAGCGCCAAGCCAGCGCCTTCCCGCACCGGCAGCAAAAACACATCAGCACCGCCGGCTTGCGGGATGAAGACGCGCGGCGCATCAACATTACCAGGCGCGGCCAGGGTATCAGCACGTTCCTGCCACGCCGTCAGCACCACTTGCTGGCCCGCGAGCAAAGGCCCGAGCAGCGATTGATCATCCGCGCCCGCCAGCAAACGCGCGGACAGCATCGTCGGGATCAGCGGTTCCGGCGCCAAGCCACCGGCGAGTTCTTCGGTAAGCGCAATGGCTTCCGAAACGCCAAGCCCGGCGCCGCCGGCGGCCTCATCTACCGCAAGCCCAATCCAGCCAAATTCGCCCATTTGCGCAAAGACGCGCTTGTCAAAACCAGGCGCGACAAAGCGCAGCCCGCGCACGCGCTTGCTGTCACCACCACGCGGCGCGACGGCACCCGCGCTATCGCGGATCATGCGGATGGATTCCGCGCGTTCTTCCAAAACCTCACTCATGCCCATTTCCTCATTGCCCGCAGGGGCACCCTTCTAATTCGTGTGCAGCTTGGAGCCGCTGGCGGCCTGGATTTGATCAAAGGTCACACCGGGCGCCAAATCGCGCACAACAAAACCCTTGCCCTGCACCACATCCAGCACACCAAGATTGGTATAGACGCGGCTGACCGCACCAGGTGTTGTCAGCGGATAGGTGCAGCGTTCCACAATCTTGTGGCCGCCTTCCTTGGTGGTGTGTTCCATCACCACCCAAAGCCGCTTGGCGCCGGCGCCGAGATCCATCGCTCCACCCACGGCGGGCGCTGAGTCATTTTCGCTGGTCGCCCAATTGGCGATATCGCCATTCGCGGCCACTTCAAAAGCGCCCAGCACGCAAAGATCAATATGCCCGCCACGGATCATGGCGAAGCTATCGGCGTGGTGGAAATAAGAACCACCAGGGCGCAGCGTGACGGCCTGCTTGCCGGCATTCACCAGCCAAGGGTCCACCTTATCCGGCGCGGGCGCTGGACCCATGCCTAGAATGCCGTTTTCCGAATGCAGAATTACTTCACGTTCCAGCGGCACGTAATTCGCGATCATGGTCGGAATGCCGATGCCAAGATTGACGAACCAGCCTTCCGGAATGTCTTCAGCGACACGGGCGGCCATTTGCTTACGGTCAAAGCCATTCATGGTCTGATCCCCTTCTTTCCTGCCTGCTCATGCCCATGCCGGGCCGCGGTCAACATGCAATACGCGCTTCACGAAAATGCCGGGCGTATGCACATTTTCCGGCACAATCTCACCCAATTCGCGGATGTGGCTCACCTGCGCGATGGTCATATCGGCCGCCATTGCCATCACCGGGTTGAAGTTCCGCCCGCTGGAACGATAGGTGAGGTTACCCCAACGATCCCCTTCCCAGGCTTCCACCAGCGCCACATCGGCCTTCAGCGCATGCTCCATAACGTAGTTGCGCCCGTTGAATTCACGCTGTTCCTTGCCATTGGCGAGGATGGTGCCAACCGATGTTGCGGTGAAAAACGCCGGCACGCCGGCACCCGCCGCACGCATACGTTCGGCCATGGTGCCTTGGGGCACAATCTCAAGCTCGATCTTGCCTTGGCGGTAAAGCTCTTCAAACACCACGGAACCGGCGGAACGCGGGAAGGAACAGATAATCTTGCGCACACGGCCCAATTCCATCAGCCGTGCGAGGCCCACCCGCCCGGTGCCAGCGTTATTCGCCACGCAAGTCAGGTCTGTCGCGCCCTGTTCGATCAGCCCTTCAATCAATTGGTCAGGCTGGCCCACGGCGCCAAAGCCACCGATCAGAACGGTTGATCCATCCTTGATGCCGGCCATGGCATCGGCCATGGATTGAACAATCTTGTTGATCATGCGTCTTTTCCCATCATCATTCAGGCAAAACGAAACAAGCCATTGCTGACCACAACCTTGTCGCGTTCCACGACGCGCGCGCGGAAGGCGGCACCACCTTCTTCATGCCAAATCTCGGACCGGATCGTCTCACCAGGATAAACCGGGGAAGAAAAGCGCAAATCCATCTTCCCAAAGCTCGACGTGTCGTAGTTGCAAAGCGTCTTCAGCAGCGCATGGCAGACCGTGCCGAAGGTGCAAAGCCCATGCAGGATCGGGCGCGGGAAGCCAGCGGCAGCGGCGATTTTCGGGTCTATATGCAGCGGGTTCAAATCCGTGTTTAGCCGATAGATCAGCGCCTGTTCCGGACGCGTCGCCAGATCAAGCGTGATATCCGGCGCGCGGTCCGGTTCAGCGTGTGGCTGCTTCACCGGCCCGCTCGGCCCACCAAAACCGCCATCGCCGCGCAGAAAGGATGTGCTGGTGAGTGTGGCCAGCAAATCGCCCGTCTTCGCGTCAATCACCTGGCGTTCGGAATACATGAGCGCGCCTTTACCCTCACCGCGATCCACCAAGCCCGTCACGCGCGAACGCCCGATGATTTCGCCTTCTGTCGGCAAGGGCTTGTGCAGAATCAAACCCTGTTCGCCATGGACAATCTTCACCCAATCCATACCGGTATCGGGATTCCGTGACCAAAACCCTGGCGCGCCCAGCACCACGGGCATGGAAGGCATGACTTTCAACCGAGGCTCATAAAGGAAATCGAGCTGCTGTTCATCCATAGGGTCCTGGCCGAGCCCGACAGAGAAATTATACATCGCCACATCCTGCCAGCGCAGATGCTGGCGCATTTCCGGGATGGGATAATTCAGCAGCTTTTCGTAGATGATTGGCATTTCAATGCCCTTCCTCAATTTCAATCACCGCATCCGCGGCAAAGGCGCCCTGCCCTGCCGGCAGCACCAGCATGGGGTTCACATCAACCGATGCCAAACGCGGCCCGGCGGCCACGGCGAAACGCGATAGTGCAGCAAGTGCGCCCGCAAGCGCCTTCACATCGGCCTTGGGTTTGCCGCGCGCGCCATCCAACAACGGAAAGCCCTTCAGCGAACGGATCATGGTGTCCGCTTCGCTTTCATTGAAGGGGCAGCGGCGGAAGGCAACATCCTTTAGTATTTCAATGAACACGCCCCCAAGCCCGACCATGGCCACAGGACCGAAGACGGGGTCTCGCAGCACGCCAAACGCCATTTCCACGCCGCCATTGATCTGCTTCGCAATCAATACGCCTTCCAGGCGCGCCTTTGGGGCATGTTGAGCAGCACGCGCCAGCAGCGTTGCATGCGCTTCACGTACCGCGGCGGCATCCGCGATATTCAAAATCACACCACCGATTTCGCTCTTGTGCAGAATATCGGGGGAGAGGATTTTCGCTACCACCGGATAACCCATGGCATCGGCGGCGCGCACCGCATCTTCAACATTAGCACACGCTTGTTCTGGCACCGCAGGCACGCCCGCTTCGGCCAAAAGGCGCTTGGCTTCGGCTTCCGTTGGGGTTTGCGCGGGCAAGGACACATTCGGCAGCGCGCCCACAGCACCCGCTTCCTGCCGCACGAAATAAGCGCCGAAGCGGCCCATGGCGGCAATGGCATTCACGGCCCGCGTTGGGTCCTCAAAAACAAGGAAGCCGTCTTCTTCATATTCGCGCACTTTCTCGCGCGAACAAATCGCCGACAGCACCCAAAGCCGATCGCGCCGTTTGGCGATGGCATCGCGCATAAAGGGCCGCAACTTTGGCGCCATGGAGGTTGAACCACCTGTCTGCGTCAAGAACACCAGTACGGAAGGATAGCCGCCATCACCCGCGGTCGCTTCCAGGAAATCGCCGAAAAGCTCGGTCTGGTTCACCGCCTGCGCTGTGCAATCCACCGGGTTGCGCGGGGCGCAGAAGCTGATCAGGCCGCGCAGCTTGTCCTGTGCTGCCTGCGGCATTTCCGGCATGGGCAGGCCGACCGCTTCCGATGCATCGGAAATCAGCACACCAGCGCCACCACTTACGGTCAGCACACCAAGGGAATTATTGGCCGGATAAATGCGCCGCGATGCCGCGTAAGCGATATCAAGCATTTCTTCCGTCGTGCGCGCGCGCAAGACGCCGAATTCATCCAGCACGGCCTGCGTCACGGCATCATCACCCGCGATGGAGGCAGTGTGGGATTTCGCCGCAGCACCGCCCAAAGCGCTCGCGCCGACCTTCATCATGATGACGGGCTTGCGATTGCGCCGCGCGAGATCAAGCGCCGCGACAAAGCCCGCACTTTCGCGAATGCCTTCCGCATAGGCGCAAATCACTTCCACTTCTGGCGCCTGGGCCATCCAGCCAATTGCCTCACCTAAGGAGACATCAGCTTCGTTGCCGGTGGTCACGCATACGGTTGTGCCAAGCCCGCGTTGCCGCGCCACGGCAAACACATGCGTGCCATAGGCGCCGGATTGGGACGCGATGCCGATATTCCCGCGAATGGGCCAGCCCTGTTCGAAGGAAAGCGAGAAGATCGGATAAAAACCAATCGCGGCATTGAACAGGCCAAGGCAATTCGGCCCCAGCATGCGCATGCCATGCCGCCGTGCGGCAGCGACCAGCCTTTCCTGCATCGCAGCCCCAGCCTCATCCACCTCAGCGAAGCCGGCGGTGAAGACAATGGCGGATTTGCAGCCGCGCGCGCCCAGATCATCCATGGCCTGGATCGCGGCCTCACCTGGTACGGCAATGATCGCGGCGTCCGGCACTTCGGGCAAAGCGGCCACGGAAGCAAAGGCCGGCAGGCCCTGCACGGTCGGGCGATTCGGGTTCACCGGCAAAAGCCGGCCCTGGAAGCCCTGGCTTTGCATGTAGGCAATGGGCCGTCCGCCAATGCGGGTGGCGTCATCAGAAGCACCAATCACGGCAACGGAACGCGGGCGGATCATCGCATCTAGTGCCGCGAAGTTGGCGGCGGGGTTTACGGCACTCAAAGGGCCGCCTTCGGCGGGCATCGCGTCTTCCTCCTGCAATCGGGGGCAGGGTGGCGCCAGCGCGCCCTTGCGGCAAGGGGTTGTCTTCAAAGAAAGAAGAACGCCAGCGCCCCCACAGCGCCGGCCGCCAAGGAAAGCCCAGCATAGGCCACACCATAGCGCCCACCACCCAAGGCAAGGGCATAGCCAGCTTTGGCGCAGATATTGACCGCAACCGCCATCAGTACCGCCTGGGCGGCGAATTCCAGGCTGATCGTCCCCGGCGCCAGCAGTGGCACGGAAAGCGCCACCGCATCCACATCGGCAAGGCCGGTGATGGCCGCCACGGCCAATACCGCCTCTGGCCCCAGCCTCTCGGCGGCCAATTTGGAAATCAGCACCACGGCGGCGAGCAGCAGGGCGATTTTCAACACCGCAATGAGTTCGAAGGGATTGTCAGGCATGCTGGCCGCGGCGCCATCCGCCCCCGTGCGCCGCGCCAGGACAAAACCGGCCAAGGCCATGCCAAGCGCCGCGACGCCCAGGGGGGCAAACAAATACGCCGCAACGGCCGGCGCGATGAAGGCCACAATGCCGATGGTGCGCAGGCAGGAAACCGCGCCCGCCATGAGCGCCCCAGCAGCCAGCGCCAAACCCGCGCCCCCTGACGCTGCCGCGCGCGCATTGGCAAGCGTGACAGCCGTGGACGACACCAAGCCCCCCGCCGCGCCGCTGAACAGCAAGCCGCGTTCCGGCCCCATCAGCCTGACCGCGAGGTAGCCCAGGTAGGAAATCGCCGCGAGCAGAATGGCGAAGCGCCAAATCTTGGCCGGGTTCAGGCCACCCAGCAGGGCAATCGGTTCATCGGGGATCAGCGGCATGACCAGCAAGGTCATGGACAGCAGCATGAGCGCGGAGCGCAACTCGGACCAAGTGATGCGCTTCATCAGCCCATGCAGGCTCTCACGCGAGGCCAGGATGGCGGTCATGGCAACAGCCGCCGCACCAGCCACGGCCATATCTCCCAGCACCGCGAGCGCACCCAAGCCATAGGTGCCAAGCGCGGCGACCAGGCTGGTGGCCGAGACCTTGTTCTCAGCCTCCGCTTCGCGCAGCGCGAAGGGCAATTGCGCGGCAAGCAACGCCGCGAGCCCAAAGCCCAGCAGCAGCGCGCCCCCCGCTTGCCCAAGGGCTGCGGCCAGCGCCGCCATGACGCCGCCGAAAAGCCCGGTCAGCGCAAAGGTCCGCACGCCAGCGGTACGCCTGCCCGGCGCTTCCTGCCTTTCGCGCCAATGCCGTTCCGTGCCCACCAGCAAACCAATGGCAAGGGCGGCGGCCAGGCGATGGATCAGCTCCTCAGTGCCCATCGCGCCATAAGGCGCCAAGCGCTGCGCTATCGCAAGCGGAAAGCTTGCGCGCCTAGGGGCATCGCGGCCATATGAGGCGGATGTCGCTCTCCTTCTCCCGCGCGGAATTGCAGCGCTATTCCCGCCATATCCTGCTTCGTGAAGTGGGCGCGGTTGGCCAGGCCAAGCTGCGTGCCGCACGCGTGCTGATTGTGGGCGCCGGGGGCTTGGGATCGCCATTGGCGCTTTATCTGGCCGCGGCGGGGATTGGTACGCTCGGCCTTGTGGATCATGACGCGCTGGAGCTTTCGAATTTGCAGCGCCAGGTGGCGCATACCACCGCGCGGATTGGGGAGAACAAAGCCGCGAGCGCGGCCGAGACGCTCAAGGCGCTGAACCCGGAAGTGGCGGTGGATATCCATGCGCGACGGATGGATGCGACGGCGGCGCGCGATTTGATCCCCCATTATGATGTGATCTGCGACGGGACGGATAATTTCGAGACGCGCTTTCTATTGGGCGATGCCTGCCATTTGCTCGGCAAGCCCTTGGTGAGTGCGGCGGTCCTCCGCTTTGAAGGCCAGCTTTCGGTGTTTCATGGCCATGATGGCGCGAACCCCTGCCATCGCTGCCTGCACCCGGAACCACCGCCGCCCGGCCTGGTGCCGACCTGTTCCGAAGCGGGCGTGCTTGGCGCCGTAACGGGGGTAATGGGCACGCTGCAAGCGACCGAGGTGTTGAAGCTGATCCTTGGCATTGGCGATCCGCTGATCGGCAAGCTGTTGCTTTGGGATGCACTTGATGCGCGGTTTCGCACGGTGCGGCTGAAGCGCGACCCGGCCTGTGCGCTTTGTGGGCCGGAAGCGACCATCCGCGATCTTTCCGCCCATGAAAACGCGGCCGCGCCGGCCTGCCACGCATGAGCGAAAAGCGCCCCCCGCTTGGGATTTTGCTGCTGGATGGCGGGCATGAACGCGCCCATTACGCCCTGGTGATGGCGAGCGGCGCGGCCGCCCTTGGCCGCGATGTGGTGCTTTTCGCCACCAATGGCGGCTGCCGGCTGCTTTTGGCCGATTGCCCGCTACTGCAAGACCCGCGTGAAGCCCATTTGGCGGCGCGCGGCGTGGCTGGGATAGGTACACTGCTGTCTGCCATCAGCGCCCTTGGCGTGCAGCGCATGGTGTGTGAGGCCGGGCTTAAGGCCGAGGATTTGGGCGCCGCCCCCTTTGCCCCTGGGGTGGAACGGGCTGGGGTGGCAAGTTTTCTCGCGGCCGTTGGCGCTGGGCAGATCGTCAGCCTGTGACCCATCGGTGACGGGTCTCAGGATTCCTACCTGAGCTTCAGGCGCGAAAGCTTTGATTCATCGAACGATTCTATCAGACTTCTGCCTAAATCTTGTCATGATTGCCGTGGCAAATACCCCACATGCTGTGGGTATCGGGTAACGCTTGACCTGCCCTGTTCAAATGGCATAGGCGAAATTGTCGCGATTGTGTTTCTGGATGTTTCTGGCAGCCAGGGCGTGGTCAGCGGGACGGTTTGGGCTTGGCTGATGCGGGGGCATCGGCGGGGCTCTTGGGGGGCCGTTTCGGGGCGCAAATCCCAGACCCGATGGAGTTTATAGGGGATGCACGGGTTTCGACTGGGCTATGGCCGTTTTCTGTTAATAGGGCTGCTGCTGGCAGTGCTTTCGGCTTGCGCTGATGGCGGCGGGCGCCACGCCAATGGGCCATTCTATAACCGCCCTGATAGTACGTCCCCACCCGGACCGCCCGGTGATCCCTGGGGGCCTTGGATTCGCGATGCGTCCCGCCGGTTTGACGTGCCTGACCTTTGGATCCGCGAAGTGATGCGCCAGGAGAGCGGTGGCCGGCCAGGTGCGACCTCTCGCGTGGGCGCCATGGGGCTGATGCAGGTGATGCCCGGCACCTACCGGGAATTGGCGCAGCGCTATAATCTGGGGCCTGATCCCTATCACCCATATGATAATTTGCAGGCGGGTGCTGCTTATCTCCGTGAGATGTATCAGCTTTATGGCAACCCAGCCTTTCTAGCGGCGTATAATGCCGGGCCGAGGCGGTTGGAGGATTACTTGTGGGGCGGACGCGGCCTGCCGGATGAAACGCGCAATTACGTCGCCCGCGTCGGGCCACGCATCGCGAGCACGGCGCCAGCGCGCCGCGCCCCGGCCGAGGTTTATGCTGCGGCAGATATCGGCACGAGCATCCCGCGCGGACCACGCCGGATGGATGGCGGCACGATGGTGGCGCTGAACCAACAGCGCAGCCCAGCGCCAACGGTGCAAGTCGCCCAGGCCGCCGCCCCAGCCCCGGCTGCTCCGACGGGGACGCAGGTGGCAAGCCTTGGGAATGTGGTTCGCATGGACCCCATCCCCGATGGCAGTACCTTCACCCCTGCAGAACGTCGGCGTGCCGGGCTTGATTCCGGTAGTTCAGCGCTCGCTTCGGCTTCCGTGGCGCCACCCGCGCCACGTCAGGCACCGGCCGCCGCACCATCGCGCAGTGGCCTTGGGCTTATCAGCTCTGCCCAGGCAGCGCCGGCTTCAGCCTTGGGCCGCCCCGGGTCCGTGCCCGCGCCGAGCAGTGGCGGCAATGGCTGGGCAGTGAGCCTTGGGCGCTTTGCCTCGGAAAATCTGGCGCGTAGCGCGGCTTCATCGGCGCGGTCTTCGGCCGGTGGCAATGGGCAGGCGGAGGTGGTGCGGGTCGCGCAGGGCAATAACGCTGCCTTCACCGCACGGGTGAAGGGGCTGACACGCGCCCAAGCCGAACAGACCTGCCAGAAGCTGCGCTCAGCCGGGAATTGCACGCTGGTGGCGCCCGGCGCCTAAGGGCGCAGGCGCAAGGCGTTAGCGCTTGACGTGCCCGGCCGCCAAGTGAAGCATGCCCGTGCCGCGTGACCGGGAATTGCTATGCCGCAACTTGCGCTATGGGCCGCTTCCAGCCCCGACAAGCCAGCCGCCATTTTTCCCGATAGCGGCGCAGCGCTCAGCTTTCATGAATTGGATGCGCGCGCCAATCAGGTGGCGCATGGGCTTCTGGCGCTGGGCCTTGCGCCGGGCCAGGCTATTGCCTTGCTTTTGGAAAATACCCCTGAGTTCCTGATCCTGACCTATGGCGCAAAACGCGCTGGGCTGATGGTAACGCCGCTATCAATTCACCTGCGCCCGAATGAGGTTTTGCACGTGCTGCGCGATTCGGGTGCCGTTGTGCTGGTGGCGGATGCCTCCCTTGCGGCGCTGGTCGCGAAGCTTGATCTTGACGGCGTGGCGCATCTTTTTGCTGTCGCCGGCGCATTGCCCGGTTTTGTGCCACTGGAAGCGCTGATGGCTGGCCAAGCCACCGTCTGGCCCCCGGGCGAAGTGCCTATTGGGCGGGAGTTTCTCTATTCCTCCGGCACCACGGGCCTGCCAAAAGGCATCCGCCGCCCGCTGATTGCCTATGCCGATCGCCTGGCGCCGGAATTCGATATGAGCTGGCAGCAGCTTTACGGGTTTAATGAAGCCACCATCTATCTTTCGCCCGCGCCGCTCTATCACGCGGCGCCCAATCGCTATGTGCAGCGCACGATCAACCTGGGCGGCACAGCGATTATCCTGCGCAAATTCGATGCTACGCGCTGCCTTGCCGTGATGGCAGAATATGGCGTGACGCATAGCCAATGGGTGCCAACCATGTTTGTGCGACTGCTGGCCCTGCTGCCGGAACAGCGTGAAGCGTATGACCTATCGCGCCATCGCTGCGCCATCCATGCCGCGGCACCCTGCCCGGTGCCGGTAAAGCAGGCCATGCTGGATTGGTGGGGGCCGATTATTTGGGAATATTACGCGGGCAGCGAAGGTATCGGCACATGCGTTATTGATAGCGCCACCTGGCTGCGCAAGCCGGGCAGCGTTGGTCGCCCGGATTATGGCCGCGTGCATATCCTGGATGATGCCGGCGAAGCGCTGCCACCAGGCGCAATTGGGCGCATCTGGTTCGAAGGCGGCGCGCGCTTTGCCTATCACAATGATCCGCTGAAGACGGCGGAAGCCTATAATGAGCACGGCTGGGCCACGCTGCATGATCTTGGCTGTTTGGATGAAGAAGGATTTCTGTTCCTGTCTGATCGGCGGGCTGATCTGATTCTCTCAGGCGGCGTTAATGTCTATCCCGCTGAAATCGAAGCCGTGCTGATGACCCATCCGCGCGTGAGCGAAGCAGCGGTGATTGGTGTGCAGGATGCCGAGTTTGGCGAAAGACCGCGCGCGCTTGTGGTGGCGCGAGATGGCGCCGGAGATGCCGCCCTGGCGGAGGAATTACTGACGCTTTGCCGCGCCGAATTGGCCGGGCCGAAGCAGCCGCGCGCGGTTGAGTTTGTCGCGGCATTGCCGCGCAGTGAGGCAGGAAAATTGCTCCGCCGGGTACTGAAGGAACGCTATCTGTAAGCGGCTATCGCTGAGCAGGGCGCCATATCCTTTGCTGGCTGGATTGCGCCAGGAAAAGACAAATTCATTTGGATCAGTTGTTTACATGCAGCCCGTCCGAGGCCGACGTCGTTCATGGCTTGGCTGTCGGTTGCTGACGTGCCAAGGGCGCCAAACATCTCTAAACGATTTCCGAAATTTCACCTTTGGCAGGAGAATGATGAATGCGCCTTACCCGCAGAAGCCTTGTGGCGGCCAGCATGGCAGCGCCCCTTATCGCCCGGCCCCTTTACGCCCAAGGGGCTTGGCCGCAGCGGCAAATCCGCTGGGTGGTTCCCTTCCCGCCCGCGGGTACGGCCGATATCCTGTCCCGCCTATTGGCGGAACGGGTCGCGGCACGGCTTGGTCAGCCGGTGGTGGTGGATAACCGCGCCGGGGCAGGCGGCACGCTGGCAGGTGCTATAGTCGCGCAGGCGCGCGGCGATACCCATACCGTGATGGTGTCAAATTTCGCGCCACATGGCGTCTCGCCCAGTCTTTTCGCCAATATCGGCTATGATGCGGAAAGGGATTTCACCCATATGGCACTATTCGGCGCGCTGCCGATGGTGATTGCGGTCAATCCCAACCTGCCGGCCCAGAATATTCAGGAATTCATCGCACTTGCGCGCCAGCGCGGGGCCGCGCTGAACATGGCCTATGGCGGCAATGGCACGGCTTCGCATCTGATCGGCCTGATCTTCCATCGCGCTGCCGGCATTTCGCCAACCTTCGTGCCTTATCGCGGTGCTGGTCCGGCGCTTGTGGATGTGCTCGCCGGCACGGTTGAATGCATCATCGAAACCCTGCCGGCAGCCCTTGGCCATATTCGCGCCGGGCGGTTGCGCGCGCTGGCCGTTAGCTCCGCCACGCGGTCAATTGTGCTGCCTGACGTGCCGACCTTCACCGAGATTGGCTTGGCCGAGGCGACAGGCGTGAATTGGTTCGGATTCTGCGGCCCGGCTGGCCTGCCGGAGCCGATTGTCGCGCGCTGGCTGCAGGAATTGCGCGAAGTGCTGAATATGCCTGAAGTGCGTGACCGGCTGGTGGAACTGGGCGTTGAGGGCACCAACCTTGACCCGGCTGCGACTGCGGCTTTTGTCGGCCGCGAAGTCGCGCGCTGGCGCCAAGTGGTGCGCGACAATAACGTCACTGCAAACTGAAAGAACGGGGAAGCTACCGAGCCAAGAAAGGCAGCTTGGCTCGGCGGTTTCGCTTCACCCGCGCAAGCCAAGCCGGTTTACGCGCGCTTCTTCCTCATCAATCGTGCGCTTGATGAAGGCCGCGTAATCGGCAGGGTTCAGATATTCGACCGGCATATCCAGCCGATCGAGCGTTGCGAGATGCGAGGGATCGTTCAGCGCCGTGCGGAAGCCCTGATGCAGCTTTTCGACAATATCGGGGTCCATCCCGGCCGGTCCGACCAACCCATAGGGTGAGGTGATCACCATATCCTGATAGCCAAGATCAAGCAGCGTCGGCACATCGGGCAGCTTGCGGCTGCGCTGCCGTGTCCAGACATTGAGCGCACGGAGCCGCCCTTCAGTAATCATGGGCAGCGTGCCGGAGCCGGCCGAGCAGGCTTCGATATGACCGCCGAGCAGGCTTGGTATGGCGTCCCCTTCACCGCGGAAGGGCACATGGACAATATCCAGGTTTTCACGCGTGGCGAGGTCAATATTCGCGAGATGCGGCGTGCCATTGGCGCCTGTATTGCCGATGCGCACCTCACCGGGACGGCGGCGCGCATCCGCCACCAGATCAGCCCAAGTTCTGTAAGGGCCATCACCACGCACGCACATGATGAACAGATAGCCGGTCAGGTGCATGATCGCGGTGAAATCAGTGCGCGGATTGAAGGGCATGCGCTGCATGAAGGGCAGGCGCATGGCCGGCAGCGGGAATTGCGCGATGGTATAGCCATCCGGCCGCGCGCGGGCGACGCCGGCGGCGGAAAGTGTCGCCCCTGCGCCGGGGCGATTTTCCGTCAGCACCTGCACGCCAAAGGCGCGGGATGCGGCTTCGGCAAAGCCGCGCATTTGCACATCGGTGGCGCCGCCCGGCGGGAAGGGCACCAGCAGCGTAATGGGGCGCGATGGAAAGCTTTGCGCCGCCGCAAGACCTGGCGCGATGGCAGGTGCGGCGAGTGCGGTAAGAAGGATTTGCCGGCGTTTCATGTTTTTGCTCCCTGTTTTTTGTGTTCTTCGACCAAATGATCAGAGTGTACGGGCGATGATTTCCCGCATGACTTCGGAAGACCCACCATAGATGCGCCCAACCCGCGCATCCGCCCAGGCCCGGCTAATATCATATTCGGCCATATAGCCATAGCCGCCATGCATTTGCAGGAAATCATCCAGCAGGCGGTTCTGCATTTCGGTACCCAGCAATTTGGCCGCGGCCGCTTCTTCGGCGGTGAGTTCGCCTTTCATGTGGCGCGCGATGCAGTCATCCAGATAGACCCGGAACATGGCAATCTCAGCCTTGGCCTGGGCAAGCTTGAAGCGATGTACCTGGAAATCAAAAACCTTTTGCCCGAAGATTTCGCGCTGCTTCGTATAGGCGATGGTCTGTTGCAGCATTGTTTCCATGCTGGTCGCGCAGCGTATGGCGATAATCAGACGTTCCTGCGGCAGCTGATGCATCAATTGCCGGAAGCCCGCACTTTCCGCACCTAAAAGATGCGTGATCGGCACACGCACATCCTGGAAGAAAAGCTCACTGGTATCCTGTGCATGCAGGCCGATTTTCTCAAGATTGCGGCCCTTGGTGAAGCCAGGCGTGCCTTCTTCCACGCAAATCAGTGAAAGACCGCGACTGCCACCTTGCGGGTCCGTGCGGCAGACCACAATCACCAGCCCGGCATTCTGGCCATTGGAAATGAAGGTCTTGGCGCCATTGATCACCCAATGATCACCATCACGCGTGGCCGAGGTGCGGATCGCCTTTAAGTCACTACCCATGCCAGGTTCGGTCATGGCGATGGCGCCAATCATCTCGCCCGCTGCCATCTTGGGCAGCCAGGCGCGCTGATGTTCCGGGCGCGCATAGGCAAGGATATAGGGCACGACGATGTCGGAATGGAGTTGAAAGGCAACGCCCGAGGCATTCACGCGGGCCAATTCTTCGATCACCACAGCGGCATGGCCGAAATCCCCGCCGCCACCGCCAAATTCTTCGGGCAGCATGGTGCAGAGAAAACCTTGCGCGCCGGCCTTCACCCAAAGGTCGCGTGGCACCTGCCCCGCACGTTCCCAATCACGGTGGAAGGGCACAATTTCGCGCGCGATGAAGCGACGAAGCTGATCGCGGAACAATTCATGCTCCGCAGTAAAGATGCGACGCCTTGCGGCCTGGGCTTCACTGCTGATTGTGTCCATGATGCTTACCCCCTTGTGTTCTTCCATCAAGTTTTTGGCATTAATTGCGTTATGTCGGCCTCCGTAAAGCCGAATTCACGCAATATCGCTTCGCTGTGTTCTCCCCGTAGTGGAGGTGCAGCGCTGTGTTTGGCTTGGCTGCGCGAAAAGCGTGGCGCCGGTGCGGGTTCCGCCACACCATCCTTAACCAGGAAATTCTGTCGCGCCTGATTATGCGGATGATGCGGCGCTTCATCCATGGAAAGCACGGGCACAACACATCCATCGCTATCGGCGAAGATCTCTGCCCAGATATCGCGGCTACGTGTGCGAAAGGCTGCCGCGAGTTTTGCCTTATGTGCCGGCCAATGTGCAGGATTCATGCGATCCTGGAATTCTGCCTCATCCAAGTCCAGGCGCGTGAGCATTTCCGAGAAGAATTGCGGTTCAATCGGCCCCACCGCGACAAAGCCGCCACAGGCGCAAGCGTAGGTATCGTAGAAGGATGCACTGCCATCGAGAAGATTGCCGCCGCGTGCGCTATGCCAGCGGCCGCGCGCCTTCATGCCGAAAATCGGCGCCATCAGTAGCGCTGCGCCATCCACCATGGCGGCATCCACCATTTGCCCCTGACCGCTTTGCGCGCGTTCCAGCAGCGCGGCAAGAATGCCGAGCGCGAGCAACATGCCGCCGCCGCCATAATCGCCAATCAGATTAAGCGGCGGGGCGGGTGGCGCGTCGGGCCTTCCCATGGCGTGCAGCGCGCCCGTCAGGGCGATATAGTTGATGTCATGGCCAGCGCGCAGAGCCAGCGGCCCATCCTGGCCCCAGCCGGTCATGCGGCCATAGATCAATTTAGGGTTGCGCGCCTGCAGTTCCGTGGGGCCAAGCCCGAGGCGTTCCATCACGCCGGGGCGAAAGCCTTCGATCAGCACATCAAATTCCGTAATCATACGGTGCAAGGCCGCGATGGACTGCGGGTTTTTCAGATCGAGCGCGAGGGAGCGCCGCCCGCGGCTGACGATATCAAGGCGGTCCGCTTCCGGGCCATTCGGGCGGTCAATGCGGATGACCTCAGCGCCCAGATCGGCCAGCAGCATGGCACAGAAGGGCCCAGGGCCAATGCCGGCAAATTCCAAAACTTTCACGCCATGCAATGGTCCCATTCAGCCTATCCTCCATTTCTTCTATTTATTGGCCCGTATGGCGCCGGATTTTGCTTTCATCCGAAGCATCGGAGTTTTGCTGTAGCATCACCTGGCTTTACGCTGCGTGACAAGGAAAAACATGGCGCGATGCCTGTTACCTGACGCGCGCATGGCTGAGTGCGGCAAGGCGCAGCGCACTGGCAAGCGGCAAGTCTTGCGCGGCACGCGCATTATCCACTTCCGCGACCAGCGCCGCCAGGCTTTCGCCCTTATCTGCGGCTGCCGCTTCAAGTACGGCCCAGAAATCTGCTTCCAGTGCCACCGAAGTGGCGTGCCCGGCCAGGCGGAAGGAACGCTTGATCAAATGGCTTTTCACGGCATCTGCTGCCAGCGTCCGGGTTGCGTACTCAACCCGAATAACTCGCGATCTCAATCAAATTGCCATCGGGATCGCGACAATAAACGGACATGATCGGGCCGAGCGCACCGGCCTTCGCGACCGGGCCAACTTCCACCGCAACACCACAGGCGCGCAGATATTCCGCGACTTGATCCGATTTCATCGTCACCACGAAACAAAGATCATCGGTCCCCGGCACGCCGCCGGCCGCGCCCGTGAACCATTCTTCCTGGGTCGCGCTGATTGGGCGCAGATTGATTTTCTGCCCCCCGAAGCGGAGTGAGGTGCGGCGATGCGGGCCGAATTCCTCCCGCTCCATCCCCAAGACGCGCTGATACCAGGAAGCGGAAATCTCCACATCGCGGCAGGTAATGACCAGATGATCCAGGCGATCCACGGCGAAACGCATGATGCTTAGCCTTTCTTCGGCAAACGCGCCGTCACTTCGATTTCAATGCGCATGATATCGGTTTGCAGCCCGGCATGAATCAGCGTGGAAGCTGGGCGCGCCTTGCCGAAATGCTTGCGGAAGACTGGCCAGCAGGGTTCCCAATCCTCTCGTCTTGGCACAATGGTCAGCGCGCGGACAACATCATCCAGCGTGCAGCCGGCTTCCGCCAAGGCGCGGCTGATATTGGCGAAGCATTGTTCCGCCTGCGCCACCACATCAGGCGCGATGGTCATGGTGGCGTAATCATAGCCCGTGGTGCCGGACACCCAGACATAATCGCCATCCACCACCGCACGGGAATAGCCAATCTCCGCCTCGAATTTGGAACCGGAGGAAATCAAGCGGCGCTCAGTCATGGCGTTATGTCCTTATCACGCGGTGAGAGGTCCGCCGCATTTTTCCGGGCGGAATTTGCGTTCGGTGGAGGCTGGAAATTTCGCTAATTTATCCGCAGGTCTGATCGGTCGGCGCAGCAATTCCCCGCCGCAATTCGGGCAAAGCCCGCCCGGCAGTTTGGTGCGCGCGCAATCTACGCACCAGGTGCATTCAAAGGAACAAATCAGCGCATCGCGGCTTTCCGGCGGCAGATCGCGCCCGCAGCATTCGCAATTGGGTCTCAATGCCAGCATCGGCTTTGTCCTTTCAGGGCGGGGCGACGATGCGCGCGACAATCCGCCGCACGATGGGCAGCACCACCAGCACGGTCGGGAAGGCAATGATCCAGGAGGAAATCCAGGCCACCGACCAACGCGCCAGAAACTCTGCCCCTGGCCCCAAAGCCAGCAGCGTCGAGATGCCGGAGATGATGATGGTCATGATCCCGGACAGGATGAAGCCCGTCACCGGCAGCATGAAGCGCGCCGGCAGGCGGCGGTCGCCCGTCGCGCTCACTCCAGCCCCTCATAGAAATCATTGCCCTTGTCATCCATGACGATGAAGGCTGGGAAATCCTCAACCTCAATCCGCCAGACAGCCTCCATGCCGAGTTCCGGGTATTCCAACACTTCGACCTTCTTGATGCAGTCCTGCGCCAGACGTGCCGCGGGTCCGCCCACGGAGCCCAGATAGAAACCGCCATATTTCTTGCAGGCATTCAACACGGCCTTGGAGCGATTACCCTTGGCCAGCATCACCATGGAACCGCCGGCGCGTTGGAAGGCTTCCACATAGGAATCCATCCGCCCGGCCGTGGTAGGACCGAAGGAACCTGTTGCCATGCCGGTCGGTGTTTTTGCTGGCCCCGCGTAATAGACCGGGTGATCCTTCATATATTGCGGCAGACCCTGCCCGGCATCCAGCCGCTCCTGCAATTTCGCATGCGCAATGTCACGCGCAACCACCATGGTGCCGGTCAGGCTGACGCGCGTTTTCACCGGGTATTTGGAAAGCGTCGCGCGAATATCGCTCATAGGGCGGGACAGGTCTATCTTCACCACCTCCCCATTCAGGATATCGGCCGTTGCTTCCGGCAGATATTTCGCTGGGTCGTGTTCCAGATCCTCGACGAAAACACCCTCAGGCGTGATCTTCGCCTTGATCTGCCGATCAGCCGAACAGGAAACGCCAATGCCAATCGGCAGGCTCGCGCCATGCCGCGCCAGGCGGACCACGCGCACATCATGGCAGAAATACTTGCCGCCGAATTGCGCGCCAATGCCAAGATTTTGCGTGAGCTCATGCACCTCCGCTTCCAATGCGGTATCGCGGAAGGCATGGCCGGAAAGATCGCCCTTGGTCGGCAATGCATCCAGCCATTTCGTGCTGGCAAGCTTCACGGTTTTCAGTGTCGCTTCCGCGCTGGTGCCACCAATGACAATCGCGAGGTGATAGGGCGGGCAGGCGCTGGTGCCGAGGGTCTTGATCTTTTCTTCCAGAAACGCCAGCAGCTTTGGCTTATTGAGCACGGCGCGGGTTTGCTGGAACAGGAAGGTCTTGTTCGCGGAACCGCCGCCTTTCAGCACGAACATCAGATGCATTTCATCGGCATGATGATCGCCAGGCTGTGCCATGATGGAAAATTCAACCGGCAGATTATTGCCAGTATTCTTTTCCTCATACATCGTGATCGGCGCCATTTGCGAATAGCGCAGATTGGTTTCCGTATAGGTGCGATGCACGCCGTAGGACAGCGCCTCTTCCTCATCGCCTTCCACCCAAACGCGCTGGCCCTTCTTGCCGAAGACAATCGCGGTGCCGGTATCCTGGCACATGGGCAAAACGCCGCCGGCGGCGATATTCGCGTTTTTCAAAAGGTCAAGTGCCACGAAGCGATCATTCGCACTCGCTTCCGGGTCCTGCAAAATCTTCGCAAGCTGCGCCAGATGTGCCGGGCGCAACAGATGTGACACATCCTTGCAGGCCTGGAAGGCGAGGGCTTCCAGTGCCGCGGGCTGCACCTTCAGCACGGTCTTGCCATCCACCTGCATGGTGGAGATGCCTTCAATCGGCAGCTTACGCCAGGGCGTGGTATCGGCGCCGAGCGGGAACATGGGCGAATAGCGGAAATTTTCCGGGCGCGCCGGGGCGGCGGCATCAAGCGGCGGTGTCATTGGCTTTCTCCAACCATCAACCTATTCGCAGCGTCAGGGCCGCGTTTTTCTAGGAACCTTTTACCAGCAGCGGCGGAAAACCGCCAAACCTTCAATCCCTGGCATCACGCAAGCGATTCTGCGCCATGGTCCAGGCAATGCCAAAGGCGCGGAATTCATGGCCCGCAATGCGGCGGAGCTTCTTTTCCACCGGCGCCGCAATATCGGCCAAAGCCGTGCCATTGCTCGCCTTGGCCAATTCGCGCCCGAGTGCGGTCGCCAAAGCCACACCGCGGCCATTACAGCCGGTCCAGGTCAGAACGCCGGGGGCCAATTCATAGACATGCGGCATCTTGTCATCGGTGGCCGCCACATAACCCCACCAGATGTAATCGAATTGCACATCGCCAATTTGTGGAAAAACGCGCTTCACCCGTTCCGTGATGCGCGCGCGAATGCGCCCTTCCCAGCCGAAGGGCACGATCAAGCCGCCCCCCGTCACCAGCCTTCCATTTGCATCGAAGCGATAGAAATACAGATCGCCCTGCGTGTCCGAAAGCGCATGCCCCTGCGGCAGGATGGATTTCCGCACATTATCGGACAGTACCGATGTGCCCATCTGGTATGACCGCACCGGCACAATGCTATGCTTCAGCCCCGGCCAGAAATCCCCGGTATAGGCATGGGTTGCGATGATCACGCGTTCCGCATGCAACACACCCCGCGGCGTTTCCACCGCCCAGCCGCCCGGCACCTGGCGGATCGCCCGCACAGGGCTGCCAGTAAGCACCACCGCCCCCGCGCGCATCGCCGCCGCTGCCAGGCCGCGCGCATAACCCAGCGGATTGATCCGCCCGCCGGTCTTATTCTCCCACCCGCCATGCCAGTAATCCGTCCCGGCGAGGGAGGCCATTTCCGCGCGATCCACCATGCGCACCGGCGCACCGCGGCGGCCCCATTGTTCCACGCGCGATGCCGCCAGTTTCATGCGTGAAGGCCGATGCGCCGGCTGGATCCAGCCATTTTGCACTGCCTCGGCCTGGATGTCGTGCTTGCGGATCAGGTCAAATACCAATGATGCGCTGTCGCGGATGAGGCCAACCAATTCCTCGCCCTTGTCGCGGCCGCCGTGTTCGCGCGCGACACTCGCCACAATGGCGTCGGGATCGAGGCGCGACATATTGGGAATCACCTGGCCGTTATTGCGCCCGGAAGCGCCCCAGCCGATTTCTGCACCTTCCAGCACCGTCACCGGCACGCCGGCTTCGGCCAAATGCAGCGCTGCCGATAGCCCGGTGAAGCCAGCGCCCACCACCGCAACGCCCGTACGCGCCTCGCCCAGCAGCGGTTCCGTCGCGGGTGGCGCAGGCGCCGTGGCGGCCCAAAGGCTGGGGGGCATCGGGGTGGTAATGGCATTCATGCACTTTTCCTTCCGGTGAACAGCACCGCGGCGAGCATCCCGGCAACCGCCAAGCCCGCCCCCAGAATTTGCAGCAGGGATAGTGGTTCACGCAACCAAAGCCCCGCCAGCAGCAGCGCCACCACCGGCACCATGACGGAAAGCGTCGCCGCCCGTGTCGCCCCCAGCAGTTCCACCGCCCGGGCGAAGAAGAACATCGCCACACAGCCCAGCACCAGGCCCTGAGCAATCAGGTGGAACAGCACGAGCCCCGCCGGCATGGCAAAGACCTCGGCCGCGCGCAGCGGCAGCCAAAAGGGCAGGATCGCCAAGCCAGAGACAATGGTGATGGCGGCGGTGGCGGGGATCGCCGGCACCTGCCAGCGGCGCAGCAGCAGCGTAAACACCGCCCAAGTGGCGCCAGACGCCATCAGCAGCAAATCGCCGCGCCAGGCGCCGGGGTAATCCCCCATCACACCATCCCAGCCGATCATGAGCACGCCCATCACCATGATGGTCAGCGCCAAGGCCCGCCCGCGCGTCGGCCATTCCTTCAGCAGCGGTATCGCCAGGATCGCCCCCACAATAGGTGAGGTCATGGGCGCAATCGTCCCGCCATGCGATGCCGGCGCATAGACCAGCGCCACCAGGAACAGCAGCAGATTGGGCGCGCCGCCAAACAGCGCGAGCAACAGAATGCGCTTGAGCCCAAGCCGCAGCAGCGTGGCTCGCGCCGCCCAGGCAAAGGGCAGCAGCGCCATCATGCCAACCCCGTAGCGAAACGCCGCCAGATCAAAACTGCCGAAGCTGCCATCCGCCAGCACGGGGCGCGCCACCACCGCATGGCCGCCCCAGATCAGGGCAGAAGCAAGGCCGAAGGCCAGCCCCAGGATGAGTTTCGGGTTCATCGCCCCCCTTTGCACCCTTGAGCAATTTCAAGCCATGCAAAATCGTTCATGAGTACGAGAAATACGATCAGTTGATGTGGTTTAGTCAGTCTGCCGGGTCAAAGTGCGATAAAGTGCCTAGACTGGACAGTTAGACCGTTGGATTCCAATCATTCATCTCACAGTTCTCGAAATGCAGTCCAGTGAGCCGATGGAAAAACGTCCCGTGTCCGATGACAGCCAAGCGTCCCTGCTGGGCGCCCATCCAAGTCCGGAATTCTTCTACACGACGCAAAAAAATCTCCTCGGGCTCGACGGGTACTCCCCGTACATCCGGTTCGCCTTGATGCCACCATGGGTCACGCAAATGCTCAAATGATAGCATTGGAAACGTGGTGGCCAGCACGCTGGGCGAGCGCCCGACATCACAGCTATTTCCCAATCGCTCCCGATGACGGCAGGTTACGGTGATGGGTATTTTAGAATCCCCGAAAAGCCCAAGCGTAGTTTCTATTGCCCGCGTGAGTGGCGAGCAGATGACCAAGTCTGGTGGCGGCAGCATTGCCAATTTTTGTCGGGCGAGATCCACTTGCCGCCGGCCATGGGGCGAGAGCGGCGCATCGAAGTGTATCGGGTCGACATTGGTCTGATCGAATATGGCGTTGAAAGTGGATTGTCCGTGGCGGATGAGAAGGATTTGGGCGCTCATGACTGTAGAGCTAGGGGGAGAGGTCCCCTTTGTCACCATTTGCACCTTGGCAAAAATGTGAACGAGGCACAGCCTAGCTGGATCACCCAGGTGCTTGGTCGGAAATCCTGAACGCTTTCCTCAATCCGCCGTCAGGGTTACAGCAGGTGTAACCGCAAGAAAGGCTTTCGCATGTTCTACGAACCGCATCTGGGCCATGGCCTGCCGCATGACCCCTTCAAGGCCATTATCGCGCCGCGCCCAATCGGCTGGATTTCCAGCCTCGACAATCAAGGCCGGCCCAATCTGGCGCCCTATAGCTTTTTCAACGCCGTGCATTCCAGCCCGCCCATGCTGGCCTTCACCAGCGAAAGCATGAAGCACAGTGCAGCTAACGCCATCGCCACCGGGGAATTTGTCTTCAACCTCTGCACCCGGCCCTTGTTTGATGCGATGAACATCTCCTCAGACACGCTGCCGGAAGGTGTGAGTGAATTCGAAGCCGCCGGGCTCGCCACCGCGCCCTGCCGCGTGGTGAAGGCTCCGCGCGTCGCAGCCTCCCCGGCCGCGCTGGAATGCAAGGTGACGCATTCCATGCAGTTGCAGGATATGCATGGCGCGCCGGTCAAGGGTTGGATCATCATCGGCCAGGTGGTCGGCGTTCACATCGATGAGGCCTATATCACCAATGGCCGCTTTGACACGGCCAAGGCGCAGCCTTTGGCGCGCTGCGGCTATCGCGATTACGCGGCGGTGACGGAAATGTTCGAAGCGCTGCGCCCCACCGATGGCGGTGGTTACGCGCCTGGGCAGAAGGATAAGTAGCGTCGCTTAAAAATGGCTCCAGCCACCTTGTGGCAGCGTGATGGCGGCACCTGAGCCATCACGCACCATAGTGCCTTCTCCGGCAGTGAAACGCCCAAGCCGCACCACCGGCACGCCGGCCTTCACACTGGCGGCCTGCACGGCTTCCGCATCTTCCGGCGCAGCGGCGAAAAGCAATTCGTAATCATCGCCGCCTGTCAGGATCAGCGGCAGCAGCGCGGCATCAACGTCCAAGGCTGCGCTGGCGGCGGCGGAAAGCGGTACAGCATCAGCGGTGATCTCTGCCCCACACCCTGCCGCGCGGCAGAGATGCCCCAAATCCTGCACCAACCCATCCGAGACATCCATCGCCGCCCGCGCCACGCCGCGCAACGCCTGCCCCAAGGCCAAACGCGGTTCCGGCAGCCGGTAGCGCTGCGCCAAATACCCTTCCGCATCACCCGTCAACTTACCCTGCAAAACCCGCAACCCCAGCGCGCCATCGCCAATACTGCCGGAGACCCAAATCTCATCACCAATGCGCGCGCCGCGCCGATGCAAGGCCTGCCCTGGCGGCACAATCCCGATAATGGTCAGCGAAAAACAGGCGGGGCCAGGTGTGGCCACCGTATCGCCGCCCAAAACCGCCAAGCCAAAACGCTGTTGATCTTCGGCGAGGCCCGCGACGAAATCCGCAATCCAGCTATCCGGCGTGCCGCGCGTAAACGCCGTGGTCATCAGATACCCCAGCGGCGCCGCGCCCATCGCCGCCAGGTCCGACAGATTCACCCGCAGCAATTTGCGCGCGATCATGCCCGGCGGATCATTGGGCAGGAAATGCACGCCCTCAACCAGCGCATCGGCGGCCAGCACCAATTGCTGCCCGGTGGGCGGCGTCAGCAGCGCGGCATCGTCACTGAGATCAAGCGCGCCATCGCCTGCGAGAGGGCGGAAATGCCGCGCGATCAGGGCAAACTCGCGGGGAAGGCCCATGGCGCGCTTCAGGCGCCTGGCGCGAAATCCGCCGGGCGTAGCCGATGCGCCAGCGTATCCAGCATGCCATTGGCGTAGCGGGTGGCTTCCTCATCCAGAAAGCCCGCCGCGATATCCAGATATTCGTTGATCACCACACGCGCCGGCGGTTCATGCGCCTGCATCAATTCGCCAGTCGCCGCGCGCAACAACGCGCGCAATACGGGATCAAGCCGATCCAGAGTCCAACCCTTTTGCAGGCAATCCATGATCGCGGCATCGGCCACTTCGGCGTGATCGGCCACCTGCTTCAGGATAGCCTGGAATAGCGGAATATGCGCCTCCGGCACGCCGCCTTCTTCAAATTCAATCGACCCCGCTGGCGCGCCAATACGATGGCGGATGAATTGATCCGCGACTGTTTCAACACTCTCACCCGTATGCTCACTTTGGAAAAGCGCCTGCACCGCGGCAACGCGGGCGCCGGTACGTGGGCGCGCAGGCGCGCGCCTTTCGGCTTTCATGCCAGCCCCCAGCTCCGCGCCACGGCAATTTGCGCGACAAGCGCATGCGCGGCTTCAATGCCCTTATTCATGCGGTCAGGGCGCGAACGCGCTTCCGCCTGCGCCAAACTGTCCACCGTCAGCAAGCCAAAGCCAATCGGCGCACCGCTTTCCACCGCGATATCCATCACACCCTTGCAGATGGCATCACAGATGAAGGTGTAGTGGTCCGTCTCACCCTTCACCACACAGCCCAGCAGCAAATAGCCATCCCAGCGGCGCCTGGCCTTCATCGCCATCCGCAGTGCCGCCGGCAATTCAAAACCGCCAGCGACATCCACGGTTTCCACCTCGGCCTTCAAATCCTGGAATACCGCCATGGCCCCAAGGCGCATGCCTTCGACAACATTGCGGTAATAGGGCGCCTGGATCACCAGAATGCGCGGCGCATCGCCGGCCAGATGCGCGCGGCCCCGTGTCGGCGAATTAATCGTGCTCATGGCGTTTTCTCCGAAGGAAGGGGGCGGGTTTCCAGCACTTGCAGCCCGTAACCTTCCAGCCCGATCAGCGGGCGTGGATTATTCGAAAGCCGAATGATGCGCCGCACGCCCAAATCATCCAGGATTTGCGCGCCTATGCCGTAATCGCGAATTTCCGGTGCAATCGCATTCGTGGCGCCGCGCTTGAGCCGAACGGAAAGCGCATCGGGCCGAGGGTCGCGCAACAGCACCACCACACCGCGCCCGGCCGCATCAATCAAGCGCATCGCCGCATGCAAATCGCCAAGCCCACGGCCGGAGACAATTTCGCGAAACAAGGACGCCGCATGCATGCGCACCAGTACCGGCGCATCGGTGCTAACATCGCCTTTCACCAGCGCCAGATGCTCACCAGGTGCCGCCGTGCTTTCATAGACAATGGCGCGCCAGGTGCCACCAATCGCCTGCTCAACTTCGCCTTCCTGCACACGGCGCACCAGTTTTTCTGTCCGGCGGCGATGCGCGATCAGATCGGCAATGGTGCCAAGCTTCAGCCCATGATGCTGCGCAAAGGCCACCAGATCCGGCATGCGCGCCATGGTGCCGTCATCATTCATGATCTCACAAATGACGCCGGAGGGATTGAGCCCCGCAAGACGTGCAAAATCCACCGCCGCTTCCGTATGCCCCGCACGCACCAAAGTGCCGCCTTCACGCGCCACCAGCGGAAAGACATGGCCCGGCGTCACGATATGCTCACGCCCCAATTCAGGATTGATCGCAACCGCGACCGTGCGCGCGCGATCCGCCGCCGAAATCCCCGTGGTCACGCCATCGCGCGCTTCAATGGAAACGGTGAAGGCCGTTTGATGCCGCGTGCCATTGGATTGCGCCATCAGCGGCAGGCCCAGCTGATCCACCCGCGCACGCGTCATGGAAAGGCAGATCAGGCCGCGCGCATAACGCGCCATGAAATTGATCGCATCCGGGGTCGCGAATTGCGCGGGGATCACCAAATCGCCCTCATTCTCGCGGTCTTCATCATCCACCAGGATGAACATGCGCCCGCGGCGCGCTTCTTCCAGCAATTCCTCGGTCGGCGAGATGAAGTCAGCGAAGGATGTACGGACGGCGGTATTGCTTGAATGGGAAGTCATGCCCTGAACTCCAGCATGCGGGCGACGTAACGGGCCAGCGTGTCTATTTCGATGTTGACGCGATCACCGGGCTGCAAGGTGCCAAAGCCCGTCATCGCGGCGGTATGGGGGATGATGTTGACGCCGAATGTCGCGCCGTCAACCTCATTCACGGTCAGCGAAACGCCATCAAGGGCGACCGATCCCTTGGACGCGATGAAAGGCGCCAAGGCCTGCGGCGCGCGGAAGCGCCAGCGGACCGAGGCATTTTCGGGTATCGCCGAAATCACCTCCGCCACGCCATCCACATGGCCCGAGACCAAATGCCCGCCCAATTCATCACCGAGCTTGAGCGCGCGTTCCAGATTGACCTTGGAGCCTTTCTTCCAGCCACCCAAAGTGGTTTTGGCGACCGTCTCAGCCGAGGCATCCACGCTGAAGGAATCCGCCGAAAGCTGCACCACCGTCAGGCACACGCCCGAACAGCAAATGGAAGCGCCAAGGACAGCCGGTGTTGGTTGCAGCAGGAAATCGGGGGTCACGCCCATCACGAGCCGCAAATCATGCCCGCCGCCGATCGGCTGCACCTCTCTGACCGTGCCAAGGGCGGTGATGATGCCGGTGAACATGGCGCTAATCCCCAATGCGTTCGAATTCAGAGAGCATATCATCGCCCAGCGCCCTTTGCGCCGTGCGTCGAAACCGAGGCATGGCGCTGAGCGCGGCAAGACGCAAGCCCTCTAGCGCCGGATGCCCATCGCCGCCCATCACGGCGGGCGCGTGGAACCAGACCAGCCGATCCACCAGGCCCTGGCGGAGCAGCGCCGCCGCCAGCCCCGCGCCGCCTTCGGCAAGCACGCGCGTCACGCCGCGCCGGCCAAGGGCGCGCAGCAGGGATGGCAGATCAAGCCCGCCAGCCGCATGGGCCGGCACCGTCACAATATCCGCCCCGGCGGCGATGAACGGGGCCTGCGCCGCCGGCGGATGGCCGGGCGCGGTGATGATCAGCACCGGCGCCGCCTTCGCACCCTGCACCAGCCGGGCAGTGGGCGGCGTGCGCAGCCTGGCATCCGCCACCACGCGCAGCATGGGCACACGTTCCATGCCTGGGATGCGGCAGGTCAGGTCCGGGTCATCGGCCAGCACCGTGCCGGACCCCACCAGGATCGCATCATGCCGCGCGCGCAGCGCATGCACTTCGCGCCGCGCGGCTGCCCCCGTGATCCAGCGGCTTTCACCGGAAGCCGTCGCGATGCGGCCATCGAGTGTGGAGGCCAGCTTCAGCGTAACCACCGGCATGCCCGCCTGGATGCGGCGGAAAAACCCGGCATTCAGCGCGCGGGCTTCGGCCTCCAAAAGCCCTTCCTCTACGACGATGCCCGCACCACGCAGCATCGCAAGGCCGCGGCCATTCACGCGCGGGTCAGGATCGCGCATCGCCATCACTACGCGGGCGATGCCGGCCCCAGCCAAAGCCTCACAACAGGGCGGCGTGCGGCCATGATGCGAACAGGGTTCAAGCGTGACGTAAGCGGTGGCACCGCGCGCTGCATCACCCGCGCGGCGCAAAGCTTCGGTTTCCGCATGGGGGCGGCCGCCGGGCTGGGTCCAGCCACGGCCAATCACACGCCCATCCTTCACCAGCACGCAGCCCACGGCCGGGTTCGGCCAGGCATTGCCAAGCCCTCTCCGTGCCAAGGCGAGCGCCGCGCGCATATGCAGCAGATCATCCATCATCGCGGCATCATCTGGGTCAGCGCCAGATAAGCACTAATCTTTTCTCCCCAATTCACCGAGAAACGACTGGAAATCCTTGGCCTCGCCAAAATTGCGATAGACGCTGGCGAAGCGCACATAGGCCACCTGGTCCAATTCCTTCAGCGTTTCCATCACAATCTCCCCGATCTTATGGGAAGCGATGTCGCTTTCGCCTTCGGTTTCCAGCCGGCGCTGGATGGAATTCACCAGTTTTTCGATCCTATCCTCATCCACCGGGCGTTTGCGCAAGGCAACGCGGATGGACCGGGCGAGCTTTTCCCGTTCAAACGGCACCCGCCTGCCATCGGTTTTGATGACGGTAATTTCGCGTAGCTGCACTCGTTCAAAGGTCGTGAAACGCGCGCCGCATTCCGGGCAGGCGCGGCGACGGCGAATGGCCGCGCTATCTTCCGCCGGGCGGCTATCCTTGACCTGCGTATCGTCGAATCCGCAGAAGGGGCACTTCATGCCGGATAGATCGGGAAGCGATGGCAAAGCTCCATCACCCGCGCCTTCACCGAAGCTTCCACCGCGCCATTGCCGGCTTCATCATTGGCCCGCGCGGCGCCGTCCAAAACCTCGCCGATCAACTTGCCGATCTGGCGGAATTCCGCCTCACCAAAGCCGCGCGTGGTGCCGGCGGGGGTGCCAAGGCGCACACCCGATGTCACCATCGGCTTTTCAGGGTCAAAGGGAATGGCGTTCTTGTTGCAGGTCAGATGCGCGCGATTGAGTGCGGCTTCCGCGACCTTCCCGGTCAGCTTCTTCGGGCGCAGATCAACCAGCAACAGGTGATTGTCGGTGCCACCCGTCACCAGATCCAAACCCTGCGCCTGCAATTCACCCGCCAGCGCCTTGGCATTGGCAACGATCTGGCGCGAATAGCTGCGGAATTCCGGACGCAGCGCTTCCCCAAATGCAACGGCCTTGGCCGCGATCACATGCATCAGCGGCCCGCCTTGCAGGCCAGGGAAGACAGCGCTGTTGAATTTCTTCGCCAGCGCCTCATCATTCGTCAAAATCATGCCACCACGCGGGCCACGCAGCGTCTTATGCGTGGTGGTGGTCGCGACATGCGCATGCGGGAAGGGCGAGGGATGCACACCACCCGCCACCAGCCCCGCGAAATGCGCCATATCCACCATGAAATAGGCGCCGACCTCATCGGCAATGGCGCGGAAGGCCGCGAAATCCCAAATACGCGCATAGGCGCTGCCGCCGGCGATGATCAGCTTCGGCTTGGCTTCACGCGCTATGCGCGCCACTTCCGCCATATCAATCTGCTGGTCTTCGCGCCGCACCGTATAGGGCACTGGCTTGAACCATTTGCCGGATAGGTTCGCGAGTGACCCATGCGTCAAATGCCCACCAGCCGCCAGATCAAGCCCCATGAAGCAATCACCGGGCTGCAACAGCGCCAGGAACACGGCCTGATTGGCCTGCGCGCCCGAATGCGGCTGCACATTGGCAAAGCCGCAATCAAACAGCTTGCAGGCGCGTTCAATCGCGAGCCTCTCGGCGATATCCACCGCCTCACACCCGCCGTAATAGCGCCGGCCCGGA
This sequence comes from Roseomonas sp., assembly GCA_020249505.1. Taxonomy (GTDB): domain Bacteria; phylum Pseudomonadota; class Alphaproteobacteria; order Acetobacterales; family Acetobacteraceae; genus Neoroseomonas. Next base: position 353,583 of record JADCFN010000003.1, read on the forward strand.
TAACCCTCAGCATATTTGTTCGTCATCACCGACCCTTGCGCTTCCATCACAGCGCGGGAGACGATGTTTTCTGACGCGATCAGCTCAATCCCATCCTGTTCGCGTTCCAATTCCTGCGCCACGGCGGCGGCGATTTCGGGATCGGCTGCGGCCAGGCTTGCGGTGAAGAAGCCAGCAGGGGGCGGGGCGGCGCCGAGGCCTTCCGGCGCACGGACCAGGGCGGGGAGGGGGGTTTTCATGCCCATGGTTTTGCGCCTGCCGCCCCCTGCTTGGCAAGCATTGTATCGAGCTTTTCCACCCGCCCAATATGCCGCCCGCCGTCGAAGGGTGAGGCCAGAAAGGCGCGGATGGCATCCAGCGCGACCTCAATCCCCGTCGTGCGGGCGCCGAGGCAGGCGATATTGGCGTTGTTATGGGCGCGGGTCAGCCGCGCTTCGGTCGCGTTATGCAAGACGGCAGCGCGAATGCCGGGGTGGCGATTGGCCGCCATCACCATGCCAATCCCGGTGCCGCAGACCAGAATGCCGAAGCCCTCGCTCCCCGCCACGCGTTCGCACACCGCATGGGCGAAATCCGGATAATCCACCGATTCAGGTCCATGGGTGCCGAGGTCATCAAAGCTCAGCCCCTCGGCTTCCAAGGCGGCCTTCAACGCCTGTTTCAGCGGCAGGCCAGCATGGTCAGAGGCGATGGGGATAGGCATGGGGGGTACTCCGTGAACCGGGAGCCTTCCCCTTAACCCAAACCCCCGCGATTCGCAGCCTGGGTATCAGCCGAAAACCTGGCCCCAAGCCTGGCGCAGCGCCTGATCCACCTGCGCCATGCTGGCCGGAACGCCAAGCGCGTGCAAGCTGGTCACGCCATGCTCCGCGATCCCGCAGGGCACAATGCCGCCGAAATGGCCGAGATCCGGCGCCACATTCAACGCCACGCCATGCCAGGACACCCAGCGCGTCACGCGCACACCAATGGCGCCGATCTTGGCTTCCTGCCCGGTAGCGCGATCCGCCACCCAAATCCCAACCCGGCCTTCGCGCCTTTCGCCCTGCACGCCGAAATGCGCCAGCGTCCGGATCATCCAATCTTCCAACCCGGCAACAAAGGCGCGCACATCGCGCGCCGGGAGGCTGCCATGCGGGCGCTGCAAATCCAGCATCACATACCCCGTGCGCTGCCCCGGCCCGTGATAGGTCCATTGCCCGCCGCGCCCGGCCTCAAACACTGGGAAGCGGGCATCGCGCAAATCCTCCGCGCGCGCCGAGGTACCAGCCGTATAGCTGGGTGGGTGTTCCACCAGCCAAACAGCCTCCCCCGCCGTCCCCGCACGTATGAAAGCGGCGCGGCTTTCCATGCGTGCCAGTGTCTCGGCATAGGGGGTAAGGCCCGGCAGGGTTTCCCATTCAAGGGCGGGCGTTGATGGCAGCGCATTCATCGGCTATAGCGCCCGCCTTCTACCTGGTTTGCGGCCATGGCGGAATGGTAGACGCGCCAGCTTGAGGTGCTGGTGGGGGAAACCCCGTGGAAGTTCGAATCTTCTTGGCCGCACCATTCACCCCTTTTTTGGGCGCTGCCGGGTAAGGTTTCCCTCATGGATGATGATTTCCGCAAAGCCGCGCTGGATTACCACCGGCTGCCCCGCCCCGGGAAGCTTTCCATCACGCCAACCAAGCGGATGGAAACCCAGCGCGACCTGGGCCTGGCCTATTCGCCAGGCGTGGCGGCGGCGTGTGAGGCGATAGCCGCCGACCCAAGCGCTGCCTTTGACTATACCGCGCGCGGCAATCTGGTGGCGGTGATTTCCAATGGTACGGCGGTACTTGGCCTTGGTGCCATTGGCGCGTTGGCGTCCAAGCCCGTCATGGAAGGCAAGGCGGTTCTGTTCCAGAAATTCGCCGGCATTGATTCGATTGATATCGAAATTGACGAACGCGACCCCGACAAGCTGATCGAGGTGATTGCCGCGCTGGAGCCTTCCTTCGGCGCGATCAATCTGGAAGACATCAAGGCACCTGAGTGTTTTGAGGTTGAACGCCGCTTGCGCGAACGCATGCGCATCCCGGTCTTTCACGATGATCAGCATGGCACGGCGATTATTGTCGCGGCTGCCGTGCGCAACGGGTTGTTGCTGCAAGGCAAGCGGCTGGAAGATGTGCGCCTGGTCAATACTGGCGGCGGTGCGGCGGCTTTGGCCTGCCTTGATCTGCTGGTAGCCATGGGCCTCAAGCGCGAAAACGTCACCATCTGCGATATTGGCGGCGTGGTGCATAAGGGGCGCGAGGATCTTGACCCCTATAAGGCCAAATGGGCGATCGAGACGAACGCCCGCACCCTGCAAGATGCCCTGCCCGGCGCGGATATCTTCCTTGGCCTTTCCGCGCCGCGCGTGCTGAAGCCGGAATGGCTGAAGCTGCTCGCCCCCAATCCCTTGGTGCTGGCACTCGCGAACCCTGAGCCCGAAATCCTGCCCGAAGCGGTGCGCGCCGCGCGCCCGGATGCGATTGTGGCAACGGGGCGGACGGATTATCCAAACCAGGTCAATAATGTCCTCTGCTTTCCCTTCATCTTCCGTGGTGCGCTGGATGTGGGTGCGACCACCATCAATGAAGAAATGAAAGTCGCGGCAGCGGATGCCATTGCCGCACTTGCGCGCGTTGAGGCATCCGAAGTGGTGGCGGCTGCCTATGGAGGGCAGGCACCGATTTTCGGGGCGGATTATATCATCCCGAAACCCTTTGATCCGCGCTTGATTCTGGAAGTCGCGCCCGCCGTGGCGCGCGCCGCCATGGCAAGCGGTGTCGCCACGCGCCCGATTGAAGATTTCGCCGCCTATCGCCGCAAGCTTGAGCGTAATGTCTTCCGTTCCGGCAACCTCATGCGCCCGGTGTTCGAAGCCGCGCGCAAACGCCCACGCCGCATCGCCTATGCGGAAGGTGAGGATGAACGCACCCTCCGCGCCGTACAATCCGTTTTGGATGAAGGCATTGCCGAGCCCTTCCTGATCGGCCGCGACGATGTGATTGCCGCGCGCTGCGAAGCGCTGGGCCTGCGCATGTCGGTGGGTGAAAGCGTGAAGGTTTTGGACCCCACGCGCGATGCGGAAATCTTCGACCCGCTGGTGGAACTTTATCGCCGCAAGGTATCGCGCCGCGGCGTGCCGCCGGATGCCGCCGGGCGGCGCGTGGCAACGCGCAATGCCGTCGCGGCTTCCCTTCTGCTGGAAGCCGGGCTGGTGGATGCCGCGTTGTGTGGCGGCACGCAGGATTGGATGGATCAGTGGCACCACGTGCTGGATGTTATCGGCAAGCGCGATGATGTCGGGCGCGTTTACGCCGTATCCGGCCTGATCACCCGCAATGGTGAGCATATGTTTGTGGTGGACACGCATCTTTGCGTGGAACCCTCTGCCGCGCAGATCGCGGAAATGACTTTGCTCGCCGCCGAACAGGTGCGCGGCTTTGGCTTGCAGCCGAAAGTGGCATTGCTTTCGCATTCTTCCTTCGGCGCTTCCCACGCGCCATCCGCCCGGCGGATGCGCGAAGCGCTCAAACTTATTCAGGCGCGTGATCCTGGCTTGGAAGTGGATGGCGAAATGCACGCCGATGCCGCGCTGGTGCCGGCCATTCGCGACCGCGCCGTGCCCGATGGCAAACTCACCGGCGCGGCCAATCTGCTGGTCATGCCCGGCATTGACGCCGCCAATATCGCCTTCAACCTGGCCAAGGCTGCCACCGATGGGCTGCAATTGGGGCCACTCCTGCTCGGCATGAAAAAACCCGTGCATGTGCTGGTGCCAAGCGTGACCGCGCGGGGCATTCTGAACCTGACCGCGCTCGCAGTAGCTGAGGCAAATGGGAAGGGGTGAGGGGGGGAGGCCGGGGGCTTTGCCCCCGGAGCCCCCACCGGGGTGGCCGTGCCACCCCGGACCCCGCCGGGACCGGGTGCCAGAATTGGCAATATCGGCGCGATAAGGGCATGGTGGCAGCAGTCCATGCTGGGTAACAAAGGCGCATGAAAAACAGGCTGTTCTACGGGGATAATTTGGCCGTGCT